>DASUFT010000080.1:0-29267 GCA_036274395.1 Candidatus Polarisedimenticolaceae bacterium
GGCGCCTCAAAGGCAAGGAGCCCGCCAGCTCCAGAACGTTGCTGCTCCCGCTCTTTCCTAGCCCCGCGGCCGCCCGCGTCCGCGCGGGTGCCTGCAGCGGCCGCCCGCGTCCGCGACGGACACCAACAAGCTCGGGTCCACGATGGCTAGTCCCAGAGGGGGGCGAAGCAGAACCACTGGTGGGGAGCGCGGCGGATCGCGCGCTCCAGCGAGGCCGCGATGGCGCTCGCGGCCTGGGCCACGCCGGCGGCACGTCCCTCCCCACGCGGAACCTCGATGGGATCGTCGAACACCACCGCGTAGCGGCGGCGCCCCTCCCGCAGGGTATAGACGGGAAGGATGGGAACGCCGGCAGCGCGCGCCAGCGCCGCCGGCCCCTGGGGGAGCGTGTACGGACGCCCGAACAGCGTGACGGGCAACGTGCGTCCGCCGGCGCGCGGCCGGTCCCCCTGCAGCGCCACGATCTCGCCCCTGCCCAGGGCCTGCAGGAGCCGCACGCCCAGAGAGGGATCGTCGGTGGCGAAGTGCGTCTGGTAGGGAAGACCGCCCAGGCGTGTCCGCAGCAGGTCCTCGTACCAGCGCTGCGCTTCCGGATCGATCTCCTTCTCGCGCACGACGTGCACGTGCCGGCCCTCCTCGGTGACGGGGAGGAGCGATCCAACATCGGCGAGACCGAGATGGGCGGTGAGGAGGATGCACCCCCGCCCGGAGAGCTCCTGCCAGGGGGCGGGGTTCTCCACGCGCACCTCGAACGTCCTCTCCGTGAAGAGGCGCTCGTAGCGCTCGGTGAGGCACCAGGCGAACGTGCGCAGGGTGCGCCGGCCGCGGGATCGGCCTTGGCCGGGCCCCAGCACCGGCTCGAGATTGCGGCCGATGGCGCCAGCGATGCTGCGCAGCACGTGCGAGAAGGCGAACGCGAACCCGGCGACCACCGCCGGGATGAGCGGGTCGGGGACGGAGCGCACCCCCCAGCCGTGGAACCTGTACCAGAACACGCCGGTGACGTGGAAACGCCCGAGCAGGCGCGCCGCCCGTCCACGCCGCGGCGCGTGCGGGGCCTCGGCGGCGCCCGCGCTCACGTGGAGAGCGGTTGGAGCCGGGCGCGGACCACGGCGCGCGCGATGCGCAGGCTGTCCACCAGCGGCCGGTAGTGGCTGGTGGCCCGGCCATCCACCACGCCGAGCGCGATCCCCACCGTCGCCACCGAGAGGCCCAGGCGCAGGGCGCGGCAGACCACCGCGCTCTCCGCCTCGAACCGCGGCTCGGGGAAGCCAGTGGCGGCAATGAGGTCTCGCGTGTAGAGGCGGAACCCCGTCTGCACGTCGGCGATGTCCGTCTCGAGGCCGATCAGGATGGCCCGTGAGGACCATTGATTGCTCCGCCGCCTGAGGCCGCACATGCGCGCGAACAGGTGCGCACGCGACCCGAGCACGAGCCCCGCCCCCGTGTCGCGCCAGGCGTCCAGCAGCTTGCCGATCTCCTCGGGAAGGTGCTGTCCGTCCGCGTCCAGCGTGACCACGGCGTCGTGCCCCTCGGCGAAGAGCGTCTCGAACGCCAGGCGCAGGGCGCTTCCCTTCCCCCGGTTCTCGGCAAGGCGGAGCACCCGGGCGCCGGCACGTCGGGCCGCGTCCCCCGTGCCGTCGGTGGAGCCGTCGTCCACCACGACCACGGGGAGGGCGTCCGCGGTGCGCCGGACGACGTCCCCCACGGTGGCCGCGGCCTGAAAGGCGGGGATGGCGGCGGCCAGACGCACGCTCACGCCCGCCCCGCGCCCAGCACCATCCAGGCCGCCGCCCCCCCCGCGGCCAGCGCCGTGACGAGCACGCGATCGGGGGGCGCCAGGGCGCGGCCGTCGTGGGGAACCACGCCGCCCTCGTCGGACTCGCGGAAGTGCGGGGTGGGGCCGAAGGGACGTCCTTGCGCGGCCAGCAGGGCCCCGGCGAGCAAGGAGCCTCCGTACTCGCCGAGCACCGCCTTGGGAACCAGCACCGGGGGCAGGTCGCTTCGCCAGGTCCGCAGCACCGTCGCTTCCAGCGCGTCCCCGGCGCGCGCCCCCGAGGCTCCCGACACCACCGCGTCCACGCTCCGGGGAGGGATGCGGGCGGCGAGCTTGGCAGCCAGGGCGCCGCCCCCGCGCCCCCAGCCGGCGCGCCCGGCGGTGGGGTCGAAGGCACGCACCCCGGCTTCGACGGTGGCCAGCACCCGGGCGCCGCGCGCACGCGCTTCCTCCGCGCGCTCCAGGAGGAGCACCGTGGCCCCTTCCCCGGCGAGCGTTCCGGCGCGCGCGCGATCGAAGGGACGGCAGGGCTCGCCCAGCGCCCGCAGCTGCGCCAGCGCCGCGTGCAGGAGCGGGGTCATCTCGTCCACGCTGCCGGCGAGCGCCCGCCGCGCCCTCCCCGAGGCCACCTCGTCCGCCGCCCGCAGCACCGCCGTCACCGGTCCCGCTTCGCGCTGGGCCACCGTGAGGTTCACGCCGTGCGCGCCGCAGGCGATCGCCACCTGGGAGGCCGCCGCGCTGGCCACGCACTCCGTGAACACCGAAGGCGAGGCCGCCTCCGGCCCCTCCAGGAAGATCTGCCGGCACAGGCGCTCGGTGTAGCTCGCCGGGCCGAAGGTGGTCGCGAGCACGACCGCGGCCGGTCCCCCTCCCTCCTCCACCTCCGCCAGACCGGCCTGCGCCACCGCCATGCGCGCGGCCGCGACCGCGAAGCGCGCCGGGGGACTCATGCGCCGCGCACGCCCGGGCGGCAGGTGCGCGGCCAGTCCATCGCCGTCCACGAGCGCGGCCATGCGGGGAGCGCCCGGCGGCAGGTACCCGGCCGAGTGATCGATCGCGCGCACCACCGGCTCCCCGCGCGCCACCGCGGTGGCGGCGGCCTCGGCGCCGCAGCCGGAGGCGCCCACGAAGCCGAAGCCGGTGATCGCCACCGCGGGCGTCACGGGCCCCTCCAGGCGGTGAGCACGACCGCAGCGTTGGCCCCGCCGAAGGCGAGATTGAGGGAGAGAGCCGCGCGCGCGCCGGGGAGCGGGCGGGGACCGCCGCGCACCAGGTGCACCGGCGTGTCGGGGTCCACCGCCTCGTCCCCGGGGACCGGGTGGACGAGGCCTGCCCGCAGGCCGAGGACGGTGACCACCGCCTCGAGCGCGCCGGCCGATCCCAGCAGGTGACCGACCAGCGCCTTCGTCGCCTCCACGGGAACCCGGGCGGCGCGCTCCCCGAGCACGCCGCGCAGCGCCGACCACTCCGCGGCGTCGTTGTGCGGCGTCCCCGTCCCGTGCGCGTTGACGAAGTCCACCGCGGCGGGCGTGAGGCCCGCGTCCTCGAGGGCCTGGCGGGCCGCCCCGGCCGCCTCCGCTCCGTCCGGGAGCGGCGCCGTCATGTGGTACGCGTCGCAGGAGGCGCCCGCGCCCGCCACCTCCCCCAGCGCGGGGACGCCCCGCCGCCGAGCGGACGCCGCGGTCTCGAGCACCAGCACACCCGCGCCTTCGCCCAGCGAAAGTCCGGCGCGCGACCCGCGGAAGGGGCGGCAGGGCGCCTCGTCCACCGAGCGCAAGGCATTGAAGCCGGCGTACGTGGTCTGGCAGAGCGCATCGGCGCCGCCCGCGAGGGCGAGCTCCACCTCGCCGCGCCGGAGCGCCGCCAGGGCCGCCCCCAGCGCCAGCGCACCCGAGGCGCAGGCGGAGGAGACGGTTTCCACCGGGCCGCAGATGCGCAGCCGCCGCGCCACCGCGTCTCCGGGTCCGCTGACCTGCTGGGAGCCCAGCGGGCCGGGCCGTGCCGCCGCGGGGTCGCGGAGCATCTGCTCCAGCCAGCGCTCGGCCTCGGGCATGCCTCCGGTGCTGCTCGCGAAGAACACGCCCGCCTCGAGCGCCTCGAGGCTCGCGGGGAGGGCCGCGCCTCGCGCGGCCTCGGCCGCCGCCGCCACCGCGAAGCGGTCGGCCCAGGAGAGGCGGCGCCAGTCCGGGAAACTCCGGCGGATGGCCTCGGGGACCGGCGGCACCTCCCCCCCCACCTGTGTGCGCTGGCCCCTCGTGTCGAAGCGCTGGAGAGGGCGGATCTCGGTGTTCCCCGCGTGCAGCGCCCGCTCCAGGGCGGGAATCCCCCAGCCGCACGCGCTCACCGCCCCCAGACCCGTGACCACGACCCGCCGGGCGGGGTCCGCCCGGTGGGGTTCACCCACGCTCGGCCCCCGTGCGCGCGCTTCCAGCGCGCGCCTCCACGTAATCGGCCAGGGCGGCGATGGAGGCGAAGGCCTCCTTGCCGATCTCCTGGCTGTCCACCTTGAGGTCGAACGCCTTCTCCAGCGCCACCACCAGCTCCAGGGCATCCACGGAGTCGAGCCCCAGACCATCCCGGCCGAACAGGGGCGCGTCGTCGGCGATCGATGCGGGGTCGACTCCCTCCAGGTTCAGGCTCGTCACGAGCAGCGACTTCAAGCGGGCACGAGTCTCCGGAGCGGCGGACATTCCGACCTCCACGTTTCCCTCGGATCGCCCAGTATAATCGCGCGGCGTGTCCGCGGATGCCCTGGTTTGCGCCTTCGAGCGCACGGTCGCGCGGCGGCCCGACGCCGTGCTCGTGGCCTCTCCCGAGCGCCGGACGACGGCCGCGGAGCTGGATGCGCTGACCCGCGCGGCCAGCCGGGCTCTCGCCTCCCGCCTGCGCCCGGGGGCATTGATCGGCTTCTCGGCCCCGAACGGACCGGCCTTCCTCGCCGGCTTGCTGGCGCTGCTGCGCGCCGACGTGCGTCCCGTCCTGCTCGACGCCGCCACCCCCCTCACCGAGTGCGCCCGGATCCTGGCGCGCCTGGGGGCGGGCGGCTCGGTGCGCGCCGCCGCGGCCTGGCCGAGCTCGGCCAGCGACTTCGCCCACGTGGACCTCCCCGGCCGCAGCGCGCACGAGGGCCCCGCGCTGGTCAAGCTGTCGTCGGGGTCCAGCAGCGAGGTGCGCGGCGTCCTCACGCCGATCGAGAGCCTGCTCGCGGACGTGGAGGCGATCCACGCGGGAATGGGCCTGGTGGACCACGACGTCTACCTCGGCCACATCCCGTTCTCTCATTCCTACGGGCTCGCCCACCTGGCCGTGCCCGCGCTCACGCGCGGGGTACGCGTCGCCGTCCCCGCCTCGCGCGCTCCCTTCGAGGGCGTGCGCGCGGTGCGCGCGCTCGGGGTCACCGTGCTCCCCACCGTCCCGGGGTTCCTCCAGGCGTTGCTGCGCGTCGCCTTGCCGCCTCCGCTCCCGCCCCCGGTGCGCCTGGTGCTCACCGCGGGGGCTCCGCTGGCGCCGGAGACGGCTTCCCGCTTCCGCGAGGTGTACGGGCGCGGCGTGCACGTCTTCTACGGCGCCAGCGAGTGCGGGGGCATCGCCTTCGATCCCGAGGGCACCGCCGGGGAGCGCGGCACCGTGGGCCGGCCGCTCCCGGGCGTGCGCGTGGACCTGGCAGGGCCCGCGGACTGCGAGGAGATCGAGGTGCGCTCCCCCGCGGTCGCCGCCCGCTACCTCCCCGAGCCCGATCCCAGGCTGGGGAGCGGCGTGTTCCGCACCGGTGACCTCGGCCGGCGCGAGGGGGAGGAGATCCGCCTCTCCGGCCGCACCGACGACCTCCTCAACCTGCGCGGCAGGAAGGTGCACCCGGCCGAGATCGAGCGCGTGCTGGGGCAGCTCCCCGGGGTGGAGGACGTGGTGGCGCTCGGCGTTCCGGCGACGGAGCGCAGCGAGCCGCTCCTGCGCGTGGTGGTGGCCTGCCCTCCCGGGCGCTTGCGCCAGGAAGACGTCGTCGCCTGGTGCCGCGCCCAGCTCGCCGAGCACAAGGTGCCGCGCAGCGTGATCCTGCTCCCCGCCCTTCCCCGCAACGCGCGCGGCAAGGTGGACCGGGCCGCGCTGCGGTCGCTGTGAGCGCCGCTCCCCTGGCCTGGCGGCCCACGCCGCTGCTCCTGGGATCGGTGGGCCTGCACGCGGCGGGAGCCGCCTGCCTGCTCTCCGCACCCGCGGCCTGGCCGGCGGTGCTGGGCACGCTCGTCGCCGATCACGTGGCGCTCGTGGGCGCCGGCCTGCTCCCCCGCTCCACGCTACTGGGGCCGAACCTGTGCCGCCTCCCGCCCTCGGCGGGAGAGGACGTGGTGGCGCTCACCTTCGACGACGGTCCCGACCCCGCCGTCACTCCGCGCGTGCTCGACCTGCTGGACGGCGCCCGGGCCAGGGCCACGTTCTTCGTGGTGGGAGAGCGGGCCGCGAGCCATCGCCCTCTCCTGGAAGAGATCGTGCGCCGTGGTCATCGCCTGGGGAACCACACCTGGTCCCACCCCGCGGGGTTCTTCTTCCTTCCCCCTCGTGCGCTGCGCGCGCAGATCGCGCGGACGCAGGACCTGCTGGCCGAGGCGGCCGGCGAGCCCCCGCTCTGGTTCCGCGCGCCCGCCGGGATCCGCAGCCCGATCCTGGAGCCGCTGCTGGCGCGGGCGGGCCTGCGCCTCGCCTCCTGGACGCGCCGCGCCTTCGACACGGTGGAGCGGAACCCGGACACGGTGGCGCGCCGCCTCACCCGCGGCCTGCGGGCCGGGGACGTGCTGCTCCTCCATGACGGGGGCAGCGCCGCGGTCCTGGAGGCGCTGCCGCGGGTGCTGGCGGCGGTGGCGGGGGCGGGACTCCGGAGCGTGCCGCTGCCCGAACCGCCGCCGTGAGCGGCGCCTGGCCGGAGATCGTGCGCGCGGTCGCCGGCCGCTACGGGAGCCGCCTCCATGCCGGCTTCGTGGCGGGCAAGCTCCGGCACGACCCGGTGTACGCGGCGCTGTTCGCCCACCCCGGTCTGGAGGGGGTGCGCTCGGTGGTGGACCTGGGCTGCGGCCGCGGCATCCTCCTCGCGCTGCTCGCGGAGCGCGCGCGCCGGAGCGGGCGGACGGTTCGGCTCCAGGGCATCGAGGCGCGCCCCTCCCATGCCGAGGTTGCCCGTGCCGCGCTCGGGCAGGACGCTCGGATTCGGACCGGCGATCTCCTCACCGCCGAGATCCCCGCTGGCGACGCCGTGTGCCTCATCGACGTCCTGCACTACCTGCCCGAGGAGGCGCATGCGCCGATGCTGCAAGACATCTCTCGCGCGCTGGCGCCGGGAGGAGTTCTCCTGATCCGGGAGATCGACGGGACTGCGGGAGCGCGCGGATGGCTCGCCCGCACCGCCGAGCACGGGATGTCGGCGCTCCGCGGCGAGCCCGGCCGGAGGTTCGCCTTCCGGAGCACACGCGATTGGAGGCGGCTCCTGACCGGCGCCGGGTTCTCGGTGGCGGAGCGCTCCATGGACGAGGGAACGCCCTTCGCCAACGTGCTGCTGGTGGGACGGCGGCCTTGACGCGTCAGGGTTTCATGCCGGCCGCGTCGCCCTCACGAAGGCGCTCATCAGCACGCCGTCCAGCGCCCCCGCATCCTCCGCCGTGAGCCCTTCCACCAGGGAGGCCGCGTCCTGCGCCGTGTAGACGCGCGTCGCCTCCACCTCCACCTCCCGGAATCCCGCCTCCTGGAGCAGGCGCCGGTAGAGCGCCTCGTCCAGCGCGCCTGCCACACAGCCCGACCAGGCCTCGGCGTGGCGCTGCAGGGAGGCGGGGAGCGGTCCCCGCGTCACGATGTCGGAGACCGCGAAGCGGCCTCCCGGCTTCAGCACGCGAAAGGTCTCGGCCAGCACCGCTCTCTTGTCGGCGGAGAGGTTGATCACGCAGTTCGAGATCACCACGTCCACCGACGCGGGGGGCAGCGGGATCGCCTCCATCGTTCCCCGGAGGAACGTGGCGTTCTCCACGCCCGCGGCCCGGCGGTTCTCCTCGGCGAGCGCCAGCATCTCGTCGGTCATGTCCAGACCGATGGCGCGGCCCGCCGGGCCCACGCGCTTGGCGGAGAGCAGGACGTCGATGCCGCCTCCGGATCCCAGGTCCAGCACGACCTCTCCCGCGCGCAGCTCCGCCAGCGCCGTGGGATTCCCGCAGCCCAGCGAGGCGAGGATCGCGGCATGAGGGACGCCGGTCAGCTCCGCCTCCCGATAGAGGTCGGAGGTGATGGGATTCCAGGGCTTGGCCTTCCCTTGCGGGCCGCAGCACGCGGCCCCTCCCGCCGCCGCGTCGCGCGCGGCCCGGCCGTAATGGGCGCGCACCTGCGCGCGCAGCGCCTCGTCCCCGGCACCGGCCGCCGCACGCCGGAGCACCGCGGCCGAGGCGGGACAGGCGTGACCGACCTCGGCGCTGGCCTGGAGCGGCTCCGGCATCGTCGCCCGCGCGGCGGGTGTGAATCCGAAACGAGGGAACCACCTCTCGGCCGTGGTGGTCAGGAGCCAGACGTCCTCGGCACCTTCCCTTTCCGCTGCCGCCAGCCGATCGTGCACGAGCGCCTCCCCCACGCCCATTCCGCGGCTAGGCGCCGCCACCGCCACCGAGCGGAGGAGTGCGTGCGGACCGTAGCGCTCGATCCCGGCGACGCCGGCGATCCGGCCCCCGCTCTCCGCCACCACGTAGCCTCCGGGAAACGCGCGGTCCAGATCCTCCTCGCCCAGGGTCGCTTCCCGGAGCAGCGCGCCCACCGAGACACGGTCCGCCGCTCGAGCCGCCCGCAACGTCCATCCCCCCGACGGCGCACAGCATCCACCGATCACGGGCAAGCTCTCGTTCATGCGCGTCTCTCTTTCTTCGCCGCCCTGGGGCGGAGCGCGTCCAGCACGTCTTCGATCCGGGAGGACAGCATCGCCATGGCGTCGGCATCGATCCGGTAGTGCGCCCACTGCCCGCGCCGCTCGGCCTCGACCAGCCCCGCCTCGCGCAGGATCCGGAGATGATGCGACACCGTCGGCTGCTTCACGGGCACCGCGGCCTCCAGGTCGCACACGCAGACCTCCCCGCCCCGGCGGCAGAGGATCCCCAGGAGCGTCAGCCGGATGGGATGGGCGAGGAGCTCGAGGTTCCTGGCCGCCCGGTCTGCCTGGGCGGCGGACAGGGGCCGCTCCCCCGGTGCGGGGCAGCAGCGGGAACCGAACCTGCGCATCGTGTTCATTGACGATCGTCAATATATTCTGCCCGGCCACGCTCCGCCAGTCGTCGAGCGCCGAGATCAGGGAGACTTTCCGTCCTGGAGCAGAGCGCGAGCGCGAACGATGCGACCCTCAGCCCTCCCTCCGCACCAGGACCCGCTCGATCCTCCGGTCGGGAATGAGCCAGAGCAGCGCCACCGCCACGTAGATCGCCTCCGCCAGCCACGGCGCCCGGAAGGTGGAGACGATCGCCAACACATACAACAAGGGAGACAGCTTCCCCTTCCAGTCACTCCCCACCGCCCCCTTCAGGACCGAGTTCGTTCCTTCCCCGGCGATGATGGCCTGCTGCAGGATCCAGTAGGCGATGGCCGCCATGAGCAGGACGATGCCGTACAGTGCGGCCGGCCTGGCGGCGAAGTGGTTCTCCCCCATCCAGCCGGTGGCGAAGGGGAACAGCGACAGCCAGAACAGCAGGTGCAGATTGGCCCAGAGGATGGGGCCGGTCACCCTGTGCGTGGCGTGCAGCATGTGGTGGTGGTTGTTCCAGTAGATGCCCACGTACAGGAAGCTGAGGACGTAGCTGAGGAAAACGGGGATCAGCGGCACCAGCGCACCCGGCGACGGGTCGTGGGGCACCTTCAGCTCCAGCACCATGATGGTGATGATGATGGCGAGCACGCCGTCGCTGAACGCCTCCAGCCGTCCCTTCCCCATCACCGTCAGTGGCGGTCGTAGACGACCACGGAGTTCAGCGCCTTCCCCGAGGCCGGATCCACGGACACGATCGTGAGGGAGCGCCCGTCGTCGGACCGGTAGGCCCGGTAGGCGAACACGGGAATGCCGCGGAGGCTGAACGTCGCGCTCATCACCCCGGGGGTGCCCGTCTGCAGGCGCACCTCGGTCATCCCCGGGATCCCCACCACCGGCGACACCTCTCCGTCCGGGGTGGCCCGGAAGGTGCCGACGAGCGTGCGCCCGTCGGTGCGGACCGACCGGATCACGCACTCCAGGTAGCCCTCGCTCTCCTTGCAGGTGAACCGCTCCTTCTTCCGGCGCTCCACGGTGGGCCCGTAGTGCGTGCGGTGCAGGTTCAGGTCCCAGTCCCCCACCAGGGCAGGGACGGGCGGGGGCGGCGGGTCCTGCGCGGCCGCCAGCATCCACAGGGTCAAGGCGAGGGAAGTCATGGCGCACCGAGCATACCCCGGAGACCGGCCGGACCCTTTCCCCCGTGGTACAACCGGATGGAGATGTGGAAGCCCGGCGACCGTCTGAGCCACCGCCACAACCCCGACCTGGGGACGGGCCGCGTGCTCTCCCTGGAGGGGCGCACGCTGGTGGTGGAGTTCCCCGCCGCCGGGCGCACGCTGCGCCTGGCCGCGGGGGAGCCGGCGCTGGTGCCGGTAGCGTTCGCTCCCGGGGCCTCGGCCATGCACGAGCCCACCGGCCGGCGAGTCACCGTGACGGAGGCGCTCCCGGATGGGCGCTACCTCCTGCAGCACGGCGAGGTGGTGCCGGTCTCCGAGCTCTGGCCGCTCGCCGCCGAGGATTCGCTGGTGGAGCGCCTGGCCGGCGGGGATGTCGACTCCGTCGAGGACGTGGCCGTCCGCCTCGACGCTCTGCACCTCGCCGCCGAGCGCGAGGGAAGCGGTCTCGGCTCCTTCCTGGGCGGCCGCATCCGCCTCTTTCCCCACCAGCTCTACGCGGCCGAGCGCGCCTCCATGTCCGATCCCGTGCGCTGGATGCTGGCCGACGAGGTGGGTCTGGGGAAGACGGTCGAGGCCTGCCTCATCCTCAATCACCTGGTGCGCACGGGGCGCGCGGAGCGGCTCCTGGTGGTGGCGCCGGCCACGCTCGTGGTGCAGTGGCTGGGGGAGCTGTGGCGCAAGTACCACCAGGTCTTCGTGCTCCTGGACGACAAGCGCCTGGCGGACGTGGCCAAGGATTTCGGACCCGCCTTCTCCCCCTTCGACGCCCACCGGCGCGCGGTGGTGGCGCTGGAGACGCTGATCGCGCGGCCGGACCTGGTGCGCCAGGCGGAGACGGCGGGCCTGGATGCGCTGGTGGTGGACGAGGCCCATCACCTCAAGCGGTCGCCCGGCCATCCCGGTGAGCCCGCCTATCGCGCGGTGGCCCCGCTGGCCCGGGCAGCCCGGCACGTGCTGCTGCTCACGGCCACGCCCTTCGAGGAGGACGCCCACGGGTTCCTGCGCCTGGTGCAGCTCCTGCGCCCGGACGAGCTTCCGGACGACGTCTCTCTCGAGCACCGCCTGACCACGGGCGAGCCGCTGCCGCCGTGCACCTCCTCCACGCGCCGCGCCGACATCGGAGGGCTGCCGCCGCGGCAGGCGGCGCCGGCCGAGCTGGACGACGCCGTCGGCTGGGGGGCGCAGCAGGCGCTGATCGACGCCGTGGGCGCGCTTCCCGCCGCCGATCCCGTGTCCCGGCGCAAGAAGGCGGAGCGGCTGGCCCGTGCGCTGGCTTCGGGCTGGGCGCTCCTACCCCTGCTCGGGAAGGACGACGAGGCGGATGCGCGCATCCATCGCCTGGCCGGCATCGCCGCCGACGCCGACCCGCGGGTGGCGTGGCTGTGCGCAAAGGCCCGGGCCTGGAAGGACGCCGGCGACAAGACGCTGGTCTTCGTCGCCCAGCGCGAGACGCTGGAAGGGCTGCAGACGGCGCTCTCCCGGCGCGTGCAGCTGCGCACCGGCGTGTTCCACGAGGACATGAGCCCGGGACAGCGGGACATCGAGGTCGCGCAGTTTCGCCTCCCCTCGGGGCCGTCGCTCCTGCTGTCCACGGAGGCCGGCGGGGAGGGGCGCAACTTCGAGTTCTGCCGCCGCATCGTCCTTTTCGACCTTCCCTGGAACCCCACGGTGATCGAGCAGCGCATCGGACGCCTGGACCGCATCGGCCGGAAGCTCCCGGTGGAGATCGTCTACTTCCGTGCCCCGGGGGGCCTCCCCGCCGCCATCGCCGGACTGTACGAGCGGCTGGGCCTGTTCCGCGAGCCGATGGGCGGGATCGAGCGCGAGCTGGGCCAGGTGGAGGACGCCATCGAGGAGGCAGCGCTGGCGGCGGACGCCAGCGCCGAGACGCTCGAGGCCGCGGTGGCGGCAGCGCGCGACGCCCACGCGCGCGTGGCGGCGGCCGCCGACCGTGCCCTGCACCGGGAGCCCTTCCAGCCGGACATGGGTCCGGCGCTGCTGTCCCGCGTCCCCCAGGATCTCGACGAGCTGACCGAGGACGCGGTGCGCCCGTGGTGCGAGCGGCTGCGCCTGGACGTCATCGAGCAGCGCGACCCGCGCGTGCTGGGGATCGAGATCGGGCACCGCGCCCGGGTGGAGAGCCTCCCCGGCGTGCCGGGGGGCTCCCGCTTCGTGGGCACGTTCGAGCGCGAGCTCGCGGTGGAGGACGAGTCGATCGACTTCTTCGCCTCCGGGCATCCGCTGGTGGAGGGCGTGCTCGCCGACCTCGAGGACGGCCCGCACGGGCGCACCGCCCTGCTCCAGCTCGATGCCGCGGACGAGGAGTCGGGCTTCGGCCTGGTGGCGCTCTACAAGGACGGCCCGCGGTTCCGAGCCCGCGCCGTGGACCTCGCCGGACGGGAACGGCCGGAGTGGGCGGCACGCGTGGCCGCCCGCCCCCTGCGCACGCGGCGCCTCTCCCCGGACCTGCTGGTGCGCGAGCCGGGCTGGCCGGAGACGGTGCGGCGGCTTGCCGAGCGTCTGGAGGCGCTCGAGCCCTACGCCTCGCCCGTGATGGTTGCGGCCGTGGTGGTGGGGTAGTGTGAAGGGGTCAGGTATTTACAATTTCCTTTTAGGCGGCCGAAAAGGAAATAGGAAATACCTGACCCCTTCACAGCAGCTTCCCACGCAGGAGCGCCTGAGCGACGGTGAAATAAATCACCAGACCGGTGACGTCCACGAGCGTTGCCACGAAGGGGGCCGACGAGGCCGCCGGATCCGCACCCAGGCGGCGCATCAGGAACGGGAGCATCGAACCGACGAGCGTCCCCCAGAGAACGACTCCCATCAGGGCCATGGCCACGGTGAAGGCGAGTCCCAGCCAGTGCTCGCCGTACATGTGGAACGCCTGCTGCCAGACCGTGATGCGCACGAAGCCGATCGTGCCCAGGATCGCCCCCAGGGCGAGGCCGGAGAAGATCTCCCGCCGCATCACCGCCCACCACGAGGAAAGCGTGATCTCTCCCAGAGCCATGGCGCGAATCACCAGAGTCGCCGCCTGGGAGCCGCTGTTGCCGCCGCTGGAGATGATGAGCGGCACGAACAGGGCGAGCACCACTGCCCGGGCGATCTCCTCCTCGAAGAAGGCCATGGCGGTGGCGGTCAGCATCTCCCCCAGGAAGAGAATGACGAGCCAGCGGGCACGCTTCTTCACCATCTCGGTGAAGCGCACGTCCATGTAGGGATCTTCCAGCGCCTCCACGGCGCCGATCTTGTGGATGTCCTCGGTGGCCTCCTCCTGGGCCACGTCGAGGACGTCGTCGTGGGTCACGATGCCCAGGAGCACGCCGTTGCTGTCGGTCACGGGCAAGGCCGCCCGGTCGTACTCCTGGAACACGTGGATGGCCTTCTCCTGATCGTCGTAGGCGGAGAGGCCGATGTACTTCCAGTCGCACAGGTCCGTGATCCTGCCGTCGGCGGGGGCCAGCAGGATCTGGCGCATGCGCAGATCGTCGATGAGCCGGCCGTGGTCGTCCACCACGTACAGGACGTTCAGGGTCTCCCGGTCCGAGCCGTACTTGCGGATGTGCTCGAACACCCGCTGCATCGTCCAGTCCGGGTGCACCGCCACGTAGTCCGGCGTCATCAGGCGGCCGATGCTTCCCTCCGGGTAGCCGAGCAGCTGCACGGCGATCGCGCGCTCCGGCGGAGAGAGCTGCGCCAGCAGGTGCTTGGTCACCGAAGCCGGCAGCTCCTCCAGGAGCGCTGTGCGATCGTCGGGAGACATGTCGTTGAGGATCGTCGCCACCTGCTCCTGGCCCAGGCTTCGCAGCAGGGACTGCTGCGCCTCGGGCTCCAGATACTCGAAGACGGGCCCGGCGGTGTCGCGGGGGAGCAGGCGGAAGAGGACGGCCCGGTGCCGCTCCTCCAGCTCCTCGATGAGCTTGGCGATGTCGGCGGGCTCCTGCCCGGCGCAGAGCTCGCGCAGGGCGGCGAAGTCTCGCCCCTCCAGGGCCGCCTCGATCCTGGGCTTGGCGGTCTCGTCGAGCATGGGCGGTGGCACTCCGGAAGGGCGAGGTGCGCCGGGACTATAGCAGCGGGGATGCTACTCTCCCGCGCTCATGCTCCTGGCGCTCTTCTCGTTCACGATCCTCCTCGGCGCCGCTCTCCTCTTCCTGGTCCAGCCCATGGTCGCGAAGATGGTCCTCCCCCGCCTGGGCGGGAGCGCCTCCGTCTGGGTGGCCTGCATGCTGTTCTTCCAGGCCCTGCTGCTGGCCGGCTACGCCTACGCCGACGCCTTGACCCGCCGCCTGCGCCCGCGGGTCCAGCTCGTGATCCACGTCGCCGTCCTGGCGCTGGCCGCCCTCGCCCTCCCCGTGCACCTCCCGCCGGGCTGGGAAGGCCCGGGGGCGCATCCGCCCGCGCTGTGGCTCCTGGCCCTGCTTGCGAGGACGATCGGGTTCCCCTTCTTCGTCGTGGCCACGACGGGGCCGCTGCTGCAGGCCTGGTTCGCACGCTCCGGACACCGGCAGGCCGCCGACCCCTATTTCCTCTACGCCGCGAGCAACCTGGGCAGCCTGGCCGGGCTCCTCGCCTATCCCTTCCTGCTCGAGCCCCTCCTCCCCCTGGCACGGGGCGGCCTTCGTTCCCAGAGCGGCCTCTGGACCGCCGGATACGCCCTCTACGGGGCGGGCGTCCTCGCCTGCGGATTCCTCGTCCGGCACGCGGCAGCACCGAGCCCCGTCCCGGTGGAGACCGGCCCGCCCCCCACGCTCCGCCAGCGCCTGCAGTGGATGCTGCTGGCCTTCGTCCCATCCAGCGTGCTCCTGGGGGCGACGCAGTCCATGGGCTCCGAGGTGGCGCCCGTTCCGCTCCTGTGGGTCCTGCCCCTCACCGCCTACCTCCTGAGCTTCGTGCTCGCCTTCCGTCCGCGGAGGCGGGTCCCGGAGACGTTCTGGCGCGCGGCCCTGGTCGTGAGTGCCGCCGTGACCGTCGCCTTTCTCTGGGGCGAAGACCAGGGCTTCCAGTGGGGCGAGAGCCAGCCCACGCTGCTCTCGCTGGTGAGCATGCACCTGGCCACGGTCTTCACGGCCGGCCGCGTGCTTCACGGACGGCTGGCGGCGCTGCGGCCGCGGACTTCACACCTCACCACGTTCTATCTGTGGATCGCCCTGGGGGGCGTCCTGGGCGGGGTCGTGAACGCCCTCCTGGCGCCGCGTGTCTTCGATTCCATCGTCGAGTACCCGCTGGCGCTCGCCCTGGCGTGCCTGCTGGCGGCCCGCCGCCCCTCCGCCGACAGCCGCACGGCGCGCGTGCTCGACCTCGTGCTCCCCGCCGGCCTGGCGGCCGCGGTGGCGGTGGTGCAGGCGGGCTGGATCGAGCTGCCCTGGCCCGAGCTCGCCACCTTCGGTGCAGTGGTGGTGGCGCTCGCGTTGATGGGAACGCGCCCGGGGCGGGTCGCCCTGGCCCTGCTCCTCGTCACCACGCTCTCTCAGGCCCTCCTGGACCGCCACCTCGACGTGCTCTTCCGCGAGCGCACGTTCTTCGGCGTGTACCGGGTGGAGTCGGTCGGCGGCCGGCAACTACCGGCGGTGGATCTGAGCGGGAAGCCGGTGCAGCTCGAGGTTCCCCCCGTCCACGTGCTCCTCCATGGCGTGACGCGCCACGGCAGCCAGGCTCAGGGCCCCCGTGCGGACATGCCGACGGGGTACTACCACCCCAGCAGCCCGATCGCGCGCGTCTTCCGTGTGCTGGAAGGGGAGGGGGCGAAGGACTTCGGCGTGGTGGGGCTGGGGACGGGGACGCTCGCCCTCTACGCGTCGCCGCATGGCCGGATGATCTATTACGAGATCGACCCGGCGGTGGTGGCGATCGCACGGAACCCGCGCCTGTTCACGTTTCTCCAGCACGCCGCCGGACCGGTGGACGTGCGGGTGGCCGACGGCCGTCTCGGGGTGGCGGCGCTCCCGGAGAACACGCTGGACCTCCTCGTGCTGGACGCGTTCAGCTCGGACGCGATCCCGGTGCACCTCCTGACGCGGGAAGCCTTCGCTCTGTACGAGCGGAAGCTGCGGCCCGGTGGGGTGATCGCCGTGCACATCTCGAACGCCTACCTGGACCTCGCCCCCGTGCTGGCCGCTCTGGCGGAGGAGGAGGGCCTCCAGGGCCTCTACTGCGAGGACCACGTCTGGGACGTCCAGCAGAAGGCGGAATGGAAGGAGCCTTCCACGTGGATCGTCCTCTCCCGGGATCCCGGCAGGATCCAGAGCATCAAGGGGAACCTGACCTGGGAGGATCTGGCGCTCTATCGCCACGACGACCCGGCGCTGCGCTGGACCGACGATCGCTCCGACCTGCTGCGCGCGATCCATCGGGACTAGGAAGGTGTCAGGCACTTCCATTTCCATTTCCTTTTCTTCTTGCGCGTGTGATGAATGAAAAGGAAATGGAAGTGCCTGACACCTTCTCAGCGCAGCACCCACCAGGCCAGCAGCTGGGCTCCCAGCGCGCAGGCGGCGAAGGCGATCCCCCAGAAGACGACGCCGCCGCGCAGCGCCCGCTGGAACAGCGGCACCAGAGCCAGGAAGGCGAGCCCCTCGCCGAGGGGCGCGTATGCGGCCACCGAGGGCGCGAGCATGGCGTGGGTGGACTCGTACTTCCACCATCCCGCCCGCACCGCCAGCACCTCGATCAGGCCCATGCCCAGGCCGGCCATCGCCGCCGCCAGCACCGAGGCCACCGCCGTCGCGCCCAGGCCGGAGCGGGGCCCGCGCAGCTGCGCGTGGAGCCGTAGCGGCAGGTACCCCACCTCCACCACGGCGCAGGCCCAGCCCAGCGGGACGTAGGGAGGCGTGGCCAGCAAGACCGCGTCGCGCGTGAGATAGACCAGGCGCCCCTCGGGGAGGACCTGGGCGCGCACGTAGTCGTTGAAGAGGGCGAAGAGGCCGGCGACCAGGCCGAACTGGAGCAGCCGCCGCAGGGCCGGCGCCTGCTCGCTGCGCACCGCGTACCAGCTCAGCCGGAGCAGCACCGAGAGGTACGCGAGCGCCACGCCGTGGCGCGGGAACAGGAACGCCGCCGCCAGCGCCACGAAAAGACCGGTGAGGGATCCCGCGGCCCAGACACGGTCCGTCGCCGGTCCCAGTCCGTGCAGGTGGGCGGGGAGGTCGTCCCGGTTCCGGAAGGCGACCACGTCCGCCACGGGCTCAGTCGTGGCGCGCCGCGGTCTCCACCGCCTCGCGGAGCGCTGCCAGACGCTTCTCCCGCTCGCGCACGAACCGCTCGATCCCCTCGAGGATGTGCCGGGACGAGAGGTGCGCCTCGTCGATCACCTCGTCCACCGTGCCGCCCGTCCGCCAGCGATCGTCCCAGTCCGAGCCC
The DNA here is from genome assembly GCA_036274395.1 of Candidatus Polarisedimenticolaceae bacterium. Lineage (GTDB taxonomy): Bacteria > Acidobacteriota > Polarisedimenticolia > Polarisedimenticolales > DASUFT01 > DASUFT01. Next base: position 17,567 of record DASUFT010000080.1, read on the forward strand.
ATCGAGTATTCGGCCACCACGGGGTTGGCCAGGAACGGCCCCATGAGCTTGCGCGCCCGGTTGGTGACGCACATGGCGTCCCAGCGGTCCGCCACGCTCGCCACCGCCTCCCGGTAGCCGGGGTCCTGCAGGGCGAAGAGCTGCGGGCTGATCACCGCCACGATCTTCACGTTCAGGCCCGCCCGGTCCAGCTCGGGGAGGATCTTCACCACGTTGGCGGTCGTGGTCGTCCCCTGCACGAACACGGTGCCGCCCCGGGGAGTGCCGGGGGCAAAGGGGCGCAGCACGTACGCGCCGCGGGCGGCCTCGAAGTGCGAGGCCATCCCCAGCTTCTCGCGGTCGGGGATCTCCACCGCGGGCCGGGTCAGGTGCAAGGCCACGATGGGCGCCTTCTGCCGGAGCGCCGCCGCCAGCACCACCGGCACCTCGTTGTACTCCCAGGGGTGGAGATCGATCACGTGCCCTTCCGGGAAGAGCTGCGTCACCCCCGTCTCGAAGATCCCGAAGTGGGTGCGGGAGTCCTCCGCCGTCTCCGGGCCCGAGTGGCCGGCCACCCAGATCACCTTCCCCACCTTGAGCTCGCCGTCCTGCGCCAGCTGGCTGAACAGCCGGATGGGCCCGTACTTCAGGTAGCTGAACGAGCCGTAGGTCGAGCACGCCCCCCAGAAGCCCTGGAACGCCTGCATGGGCTCGTCCGCCAGGTTGACCGAGGCCAGGCCCACGGCGATGCCGGCGTTGGTGAACTCCGTGATCTGCTGGGGGAGCAGGGCGCCGGTCTCGTTCTCCCCCCGCTTGTACCAGCCCCACCCCGGCGTACCCTCGAAGTCCTTCATGAACCCGGCGATGTTGGTGGACTCGGCGAGATCGGCGGAGCAGGCGATGAACAGCGGCCGACCGTACTCCCGCTTGGCGAAGGTGTTGACCCATGCCCCCCAGGAAGCGAGCGCCGCCCGGTTCGGCTGCTTCTCCCCCGGCTTCTTCCACAGCGTGGCGGGATAGGCGCGGGCGTCGTAGAGCCGGGGATCGTCGAAGATCTCCCCGGTCTTGCCCCCCAGGCGGAAGCCGGGCGTCCGGTCCGGGATGCTCTGCGCGATCTCCACCAGCCGGTCCGAGAGATAGCGCACGAGCTGCTCGTCGCGCGCCATCACGGACAAGGCGATCTCGAGGTTCGCGCGGGCCTGTGCTTCCCGCGCCCCTTCGTCCTCGGGGGCGGGCTCATCCACCCCCTGATAGACGACGCCGTACTTGTCCATGAAGGCCTTCCGGTTCGCCCAGAACTCCGGACTGTGTCTGGGCCACGGAGTCCCGTGGCTCTGGTAGTCGTACTTCCCGTAGCCGCGCCCCTTGCGCGTGCGCACCCACACCACGGTGGGCCGCCCGGCCGCACTCTCGCCGCGCGTCGCCTCCAGCACGGTGCGGGTGACCGGTCCCCACTCCATTCCCTGCTCGGTGCCGAAGACGCGCCAGCCATAGGGGGCGAACCAGTCCCGGGGCGTCCCGTGCACGACCGAGGAGAGCGCGTTCTCGTCGATGCCGTAGTCGTTCCAGTCCAGCAGGAAGACGAGGTTGTCGAGCCCCAGGCCCCAGGCGGAGTTCTTGGTCTCGTGGCTGGCGCCGGGGGTGAGCCCGCCCTCTCCCTCCATCACGAAGACCTTCACCTCGCCCGCCCCCGCGATCTTCAGCGCGGTGGCCTGTCCCGCCGCAGGCGGCATGCCGTGCCCGGAGGGGCCGGTGTTCCACTTGAGGAAGAGCGTCTTGCCCTCCATCTCGGCGTGCCCGGGGAGCCCGCCCCGCCGGCGCAGGCGCAGCAGGTCTTCCCAGGTGAGCGCCCACCGGCCTTGGTCGGGGAACGCGAAGCGGGTGCCTCCCTCGCGGAGGTGGCGCTGGCGCATGGCCTCGTTGAGCACGGCGAGGGTGGCGTAGATCAGGGGCACGGTGTGCCCGGCGGAGAGCACGAAGCGGTCGGAGAACGGCCGCCAGGGACGCAGCACGTCCCAGCGCATGGCCCCCGACAGCATGGTGGCCAGCAGGAGGTGCACCTTGGAGCGGGACCCACCGGGGTGGCCGCTCTGCCGGTGGTCCAGCATGAGGTCGATCATCTCGTCCACGAGGTCCTTCGCCACCTCCCAGCGCGGGAAGGCGGCCTCGGCCTCGGCGAGCAGGGCGTGTTCGGTCTCGGCTGGTCTCACCGCGTGTGCTTCCTCAGGTAATCCGCGATGCGCGTGAGCCCGCGGTCGATGTCCTCGAAGGAGGAGGCATAGGAGAAGCGAAGGTGCTCTCCCTCGCCGGGAATGGTGCCGCCGAAGTGGCCGTCGGCCAGCACGGCCACGCCGGCCTCGTAGAGGAGGCGCTTGCGCAGGTCCTCGCTGTCCGCGGCCCCCACCATGCGGCAGGCCTCGGTGACGTTGGGCCACACGTAGAAGGCTCCCCCCGGGCTCAGGCACCGGAAGCCGGGGATCCGGTTCAGCCCTGCCACGATGCGGTCCCGCCGCTGCCGGAATACCTCGCGCATGTGGTCGGAGGCGTCCTGGGGTGCGCGCAGCGCCTCCAGCGCCGCGTACTGGTTCATGTGGGCGGGGCAGGAGTCGGTGTTGGTCACCCAGCGGGTGAAGATGGGGGCGAGCGCCGCGTTGGCCGCGTACCCGATCCGCCATCCCGTCATGGCGTAGGTCTTGGAGGCCGAGTCCGCCAGGATGGTCCGCTCGTACATTCCCGGCAGCGAGGCGATGCTCGCGAAGCTGCCGTCGTAGACCAGGCCGGCGTACACCTCGTCGGTGTAGATCCAGAGATCGGGGTAAGGCGCCACGATGCGCGCGACCTCCGCGATCACCTCCGCCGGCAGCACGTTGCCGGTGGGGTTCTGGGGGCTGTTGAGGATGAGCAGGCGGGTCTTGTCGTTGACCAAGCGGCGCAGCTCGTCCACGTCGAAGCCGTAGGCGTGGGCCTCCCGCAGCGGCAGCGGCACCGGCACCGCCCCGTGCGCCTCCACCTGCGCGCGGTAGATGGGGAAGCCGGGCGTGGGGAAGATCACCTCGTGTCCGGCGCCGTGGTCGGTCACCGAGAGCACGGCATAGCCGATGAAGGGTTTCCCGCCGCAGCCGGCCACCACGTGCTCCGGCGCCACCTCGATCCCGCGCGTCTTCGAGAACCAGGCCGCCACCGCCTCCCGGAGGGCGGGGATCCCCGCCGAGGGGGTGTAGCCGGTGTGGCCGGCGGCAATGGCGCGGATGCCCGCCATGCGGATGTGATCGGGGGTGGCGAAATCGGGCTGCCCGATGCAGAAGGAAAGGACGTCCTTCCCTTCCGCCTGGAGGCGCCCCACCTCGGCCAGGACGACGAACGCATTCTCGGTTCCGAGCTCCGCGGCGCGGCGGCTGACGAAACGCCCGGTGGTGGTGGTGGGCATGGACTCCTCCGATGGCGTGACGAGGTGCCTTTTGTATCACCAAACCACCTGTTGGCTACAATCCCGAACATGACCGCCGAGGGTCCACTTGCCGTCGAGACCCATGGGCTGAGGCGAGCGTTCGGTCCCCTGGTGGCGGTGAACGGGATCGACCTCGCCGTGCCCCGGGGGAGCCTGTTCGGTTTCCTGGGCGCCAACGGCGCCGGCAAATCCACCACCCTCCGCTGCCTGACCGGCCTCCTCCGCCCCACCGGCGGATCCATGCGCCTCCTGGGGATCGATCCCACGCGGAATCCCGTGGCGGTCAAGCGGCGGGTGGGTGTGCTTCCGGAGGACCTGGCCCTCTTCGACAAGCTCTCGGGCGCGGACCACCTCGCCTTCGTGGGGCGGGTCCATGGCCTCCCGAAAGACGCGGTGCGGGCGCGCTCCCGTGAGCTGCTGGCCCTGATGGACCTGCAGGGGGCCGCCTCCTCCCCGGCCGCCGACTACTCCCACGGCATGCGCAAGAAGCTGGCCCTGGCCATCGCGCTCCTCCCCGCGCCGCGCCTGCTGTTCCTGGACGAGCCTTTCGAGGGGATCGACGCCGTGGCCTCGCGCCAGATCCGCGACCTGCTGCGGGACTACGTGCGGGGCGGGGGCACCGTCTTCCTCACCTCGCATGTCCTCGCCCTCGTGGAGCGTCTCTGCGATCACCTGGCGGTGATCCACCGGGGGAGCCTGGTGGCGCAGGGCCCGGCGGAATCCCTGCGGGCGGGCGCGCAAGGGCGCACGCTCGAGGAGATCTTCCTGGAGCTCGTGGGGGCGGCGGGAGAGGCCGGCACCCGGCTCACCTGGCTATGCGCGCCGACCGCGTAGAGCTCGCGTTCCGGCGCGCGGCCGCCTCCCTGCTGGAGGACGGAGCCACCGTGCTGGCCGCGGTGTCGGGAGGCGCCGATTCCATGGCCCTCCTCCATCTCTTGCACCGCCTGGCGCCGCGGCGGGAGATCCGCCTGGTGGTGGCGCACCTCGACCACGCGCTCCGCCGCGGCTCGTCGGCGGACGCGCGGTTCGTGGCGCGGCAAGCGGCGTCTCGCGGCCTCGAGCTGCGCACCGACCGCCGTCCCGTGGTGCGGCGGAAGAGAGAATCCCCGGAAGAAGCCGCCCGCCGCGTGCGCCGCGCGTTCTTGCTGGAGGCGGCCGAAGAGGTGGGAGCGGCGCACGTCGCCACCGGCCACACGCTCGACGACCAGGCGGAGACGATCCTGCTCCGCCTGGCCCGCGGCGCCGGACCTGCGGCACTGGGCGGGATGCTCGCCGCCGGGCCCGGGCCGTTCGTGCGCCCGCTCCTCGGGATCGAGCGCGCGGAGCTGCGCGCATGGCTGGGCCGGCACCGGGTGCCCTGGCGGGAGGACCCGAGCAACCGGTCCTCGACCTTCGACCGCAACCGCCTCCGGCACCTGGTGCTGCCGGTGCTGACCGAGCACCTCAACCCGCGCGCCGCGCGGCACCTGGTGGATGCGGCGGCGCGGGTGCGGGAGGACGCCGCCTATCTCGATGCTCTGGCGGCGGGGATCCTGGAAACGGCGGCACGCCGAAAGGACGGGGCGCTGCTCCTGGACGCGGCCGTCCTGCAGGGAGACGTCCCGGTCGTGTCCCGCGTCGCCCGCCTGGCGCTGCAGGCGGCGGGGGCCGACCCGCGCCGTATCTCGGCGAAGCACGTGGCTGCGATCCTGGCGCTGGCGGCGGCCCCCCGGGGAACGCTGGACCTCCCCGGGCTGCGCGCCCAGCGATCGGAGGCCGGCTGGCTGAAGCTGATCCCGACCACCATGGGCTAGAGTTCCGGGATGCGCATTCCTGGATGGATCGGAGCCGCGCTGCTGGGAGTCGTCTCCCTGTCCGGATGTGCGCGGGAGCGGCCGCCAGATCTCCTGCTCGTGACCCTCGACACCACGCGCGTCGACGCCCTGGGCTGCTACGGCGGCGCCAGCGCGCGCACGCCCCACCTCGACGCTCTGGCGGCGGGGGGGGTGCGCTTCGCGCAGGCCATCACCCCCACGCCGTACACCGGTCCCGCGCACGCGAGCCTGCTCACGGGACTCTATCCTCCGCGCCACGGCCTGCGGGACTTTCTCCACCAGACGATGGACGGCGGGGTGGCCACGCTTCCCGACCTGCTGCGGGTGCGTGGCTATCGCACCGCCGCCTTCCTCTCCTCCTACGTGCTGGACAGGAGGTTCGGGCTGGCCCGCGGCTTCGACGTCTACTCCTGCGACTTCTGGCGCCAGGTCACGGGCGGGGGAGACCCCCGCATCGTGCTGGGCACGCCCGAGTTCGAGCGCCGCGGCCAGGCCACCGTCGACGAGGCGCTGGCCTGGCTGGCACGGGCCGGCGAGAAGGACGCGCCGATCTTCACCTGGGTGCACCTCTACGACCCTCATCTTCCCTACGCGCCGGAGGGGCCGTTCGCGCCCCGGGAGGAGGCGGCCGATCCCATCGCCGCCGCGCGCGCCCGCTACTACGGCGAGGTCTCCTATGCCGACGCGCAGGTGGGGCGCTTGCTGGACTGGCTGCGCGAGGCCAAGCGCGAGGACCACACGATCGTGGTGGTGACCGCCGATCACGGCGAGCTGCTGGGGGAGCACGGGAGGACGCTGGGCACGCATTCCACCCACCTCGTCGACGCCACCGTGCACGTCCCCCTGATCGTGCGGGTGCCGGGCCTGCCCGCGCGGGTCGTGCCCGAGCAGGTCCGGCTGGTGGACGTGCTGCCCACCCTGCTCGACCTCCTGCGCATGGGGTTGCCCGCCGGCCTGGACGGGCGCAGCCTGGTCCCGCTCCTCCAGGGCGCGCCGCTGGCGGACGTGCCGGCGTACAGCGAGACCTTCTACGAGAGATTCCCGGAGGTGGCGCCCGCGGGGGCGGAGCTGGTCGCGCTGCGGGAGGGAGCGTTCAAGCTGCTGCGCTCCCCCGTCCGCCGCGAGCTGTACGACCTGGACCGGGATCCCGACGAGCTGCAGGACGTGGGGGCCACGCACCCCGACCTGGTGGCGGGACTGGAGGCCGAGCTGCGGCAGGTGCGTCGGGTTCGGGAGGCCCCGGACGCGCCTCTCTCCATGGACGAGGAGGAGCGGCAGCGGCACCTCGAGCGCCTGCGATCGCTCGGGTACGCGAAGTGACGCCCGGCGTTCAGCCCCCGCGCTGCCGCCGGATCTCCGCGAGCTGCCGCTCCAGCACCGCACGGAGAGCGGGATCGACGGTCAGGGAGCGCGCGCGGAGAGCGGTCTCCTCGGCGCGCCCCAGGTCGCCCTCCACCAGGTAGGCGGCGGCGAGCGTGGCCAGCAGGGGAGGATCCGCCTCGCGCGCGAGCGGCTCCAGCACCGCCCGCGCTTCGGCGCTGCGGCCCTGCCTGAGGAGCACCGTTCCCAGGGCGTGCGCCACGACAGGGCGGAGACGCGGGTCGCGCAGGGCTTCCCTGTAGCGTGCGATCGCTTCGTCGGGGCGTCCCAGCGAGCGCAGGGCGTTCCCCAGATTGTTCAGGGCCAGCGGCCAGCCCGGCCGGAGCGTGAGGGCGCGCTCGTAGAGTGCGCGCGCCTCTTCCACGCGCCCCTGCCGGTGGAGCACATTCCCGAGGTTGTTCAGGCCCTGAGCGGAGCGGGGGCGGACGCGCAGGGACTCCCTGTAGTGCCGCTCCGCGCCGGCGAGGTCCCCCTGCCGCTCGAGCGCGAGGCCCAGGTCGTACTGCATCACCGGATCCTGGGGGTAGCGCGCGAGGCCGTGGCGGAACAGGCTGGCCGTGTCCTTCCACACGCCCACCTCGGTCCACGACCGCGCCGCGAGCCCCACCAGGACGGCGGCGGCGACTCCCGTCGCCAGCCGGGTCGGCAGCATCAGGGCTGCCTGCGCGGCCACCATGAAGAGGCCGAGCGCGGCCAGGTACACGTAGCGTTCGGCGAGCGCCTGATCGCCGACCTGCACGACACCGCTCACAGGAAGCACGAGCACGACGAACCAGAGCCATCCCGTGCGCAGCCACCGAGCGCGGGTGACCAGCGCCACCCCCGTGAAGCCCGCCAGGAGGAGGACGGCAGCGCCCACCTCCCACGCCGCCCAGGGCGTGCCGCCGGGCAGAGAAGGATGGGGGTGGTGGACGGAGAATCCTCCGGGCAGGACGAGGAACCGCAGATAGCGCAGGTAGGACACGGCGGCATTGGCCAGACGGGCGGGGAGCGGAACGGCCTCCGCCGCGTCGATCCCACCCACCCGCTCCGCGTCGAGCAGCACCGCCACCACGGCCGCGGCCGCCAGGACGAGCCAGGGCCACTTGTCCAGCACGCGACGCACCTGCGTTCCGGCGCGCAGGCGTCCCAGCGGCCAGTCGTCGAGCAGGAGCAGCACGACGGGGAGGGCGAGCACGGCCGGCTTGGCGAGCAGGGCCAGGGCGAAGAGCACCACGCTCGCGCGCCGGGCGCCCCGGACGTAGGCGAGCAGCGCTCCCAGGGAGAAGGACGCGGCCAGGAGGTCGGGCCGCGCCGAGATCCAGGAGACCGTCCCCGCCTGCACCGGGTGCAGGGCGAACAGGCCCGCCCCGAGCAGCCCGGCCCACGGCCGTCCGGTCATGGCGTGGAGGAGGAGAAAGGCGAGAAGCACGTTGACGAGGTGCAGCAGGACATTCGTGAGGTGGTGCCCGGCCGGCTCCAGCCCGTAGAGCTGACAGTCGAGCATGTGGGACAGCCAGGAGAGGGGGTGCCAGTACGGGGCGTGCGCCGTGGTGCTCCACGCCCAGAGGAACCCCTCCCAGGTCAGACCACCGCGGACCTCGGGGTTGTCGACGACGCGCTGGGGATCGTCGTAGCCGATGAAGCCGTGCCCGACGGTGCGCCCGTACACGGCGGCCGTGAGGACGAGCAGCAGCGCGAGCGCCAGTGCGATTTCTCGCCGCACGATCGCGCATCCTACTCCCCCGGTTAAGATCCGCGGGTGCACCCTACGCTCTGCCTCCTGCCTGCCCTCCTGCTCCTCTCCCCGGAGCCATCCCCCCTTCCCAGCGAGGAGCAGGTGCGCGCGGTCCGCGCGGCCTGGATCGCGGAGAGGATGGGAAAGACCGCGGAGGCGCAGCGCCTGCTCCTGGAGGCTACCCGGACCTGGCCGGACGACGCCTACGTCCTGGACGAGCGGCTCGGCTTCCTCGAGCGCACGCACCTCGACCCCGCCGCTCAGGCGACCGTGCGCGAGAAGCTCATTGCCGCGCTGTCCGACCCCGGGCGCCCCTTCCCCCTGGCCGTGGTGCGTCGGCAGATCCTGGACGACGGGACCGGAAAGCAGGATCTGGAAACCCTCCGCACCGTCGTGAGCGGCAAGCTCGCGGCGGTACCTGGCGACCCGCAGCTCCTCTCGCTCCTGGCCGATGCCCAGCGCCGTCTCCAGGACGTCGATGGCCTGTCGGTCACCCTGGACAAGCTGGCGAGCGTCGCACCCAGCCACGCCCTCGACTGGGAGCGGCTCATCGTGGCTGCTCACCGGAGGCGGTGGCAGGAGGCCAAGGTCCTCCTCGACAAGGTTGCCGCCGCCGGAGACGAGGCCGCTCTTCTTGCGCCTCTTCGTCTCTCCGTCCTCGCGCACCTCGGCGACATGGACGCGGTGCTGGCGGCCGCCGGGGAGCCGAAGACCAGGGAAGAGCGCGCCCATCTCGCAGGCGCGCTCCAGCAGGTCGGCTGGGATCTCTGGGACGCCGGGCACGACGCTCAGGCGGAGGCGGTCTTCAGGAAGGCGGGCTCCCTCGTTCCCGAGAACGTCGCCGTCGGGCAGATCGTCGCTCAGCTCTTCTCCACCGCCGAGGAGCGGGCCGCGCGAGCGCAGAACGTGGAGGCCAGCTGGAGCGCGGTGGACAACCCCTCCATGCTCCTTCAGGAGGGGAGCAGTCGCCTGGTGGCGGGAGACGCGGCTGGTGCCTATCCCCTGCTCGCGCGAGCGAGCGCGCTCCTCCCTGAAGAGCCGAGCGCTTGGTACAACCTGGGCCTGGCGGCGAAGAAGACCGAGCGCTTCGACGAGGCCGTGTCCGCTCTGCAGCGCGCGCTGGGTCTGCGCCCCGACTGGGCGCCCGCGTTGCGCGCGCTCGCCGATGCGCAGGCCAGGTCGGGCGCCTGTGCGACGGCGGTGATCACGGCGCGGCACGCGGCCCAGGTCGATCCCGGCAACGCCGACCCGTACGTCACCCTCTTCAACTGCTTGCAGATCATGGGAGACGCAGCGGGCGCGGAGGAAGCGAAGCGGGAGTACGAGAAGAGGAAGGGCAGCTCCCCCTAGCTCAGAACTCCTTCACGTAGTCGCGGAAGGCACCCTCGAGCTCGGAGGGCTTGCAGGCGTAGGCGGCGCGGAAAGCCGCCTCCGGTTCGAACCCCTCCGCGATGTACAGAAGGAACGCCGGGAAGGCGCCATCCTGCCACTCCGGCCGTCCGTGCCGCAGGAAGTGCACGAAGAGCCAGGACTGCGGGTAGTAGAGACGGACGCGCTCCCCGTAGAACTCCTGCGGCCCCGCGCTCACCAGCGTGCTCAACGGGATCGCCGAGCCTTTGCGGATGGCGTTCTTCACCTCCGTGAAGGAGAGCGCCTGACGCGTCTTCACGAAGGTTCCCCACTCCAGGACGGGCATCACGCGGGGCGTCTTCCCCGGCACCAGGCGCCCCTTCTCCACCGAGGAATTCCCCACGTACTCGGCGAGGCCCTCCCCGAGCCAGCGCGGGGGCTGGGTGCCGGGGCGGTCGATGTGCCGGTCCATGAAGGCGTGCACGGTCTCGTGGATCAGGACGCCGAGCAGCTCGGCGTTCGTGGCCACTTCCCGGTGGAAGGCGATCAGCCCCGGCGGGGAGTAGACCCCGGCGGACCCCTCCGCCATGTCGCGCGCGAACTGGTCGTAGGCTGCCTTCTTGTCCCACAGGTAGACGAGGACGCGGCCGCGCGCCGGAGCGGGGACGATGCGTTCGCCGAACCAGTGAGCGAGGGTGGCGTAGACCGCTTCCAGGTTCTGGGCGACGGCCTGGGTCAGCTTTGGGTCGCCCGAATCCGTGACCACCCGGAAGAAACGCGTCTCCGCCACCTGGCGCCGCTGCGGGTCCACCAGCGGGTCGGCCCTGCCGGCGAGCTCCGCCAGGTATTTCTCCTGCTGCTCGACGGGCAGCCCCCGCACGCGCTGCCGCTGTGCCTGTGCATCCTCATCCGAGAAGAACCCCCAGAACTCCCGCTCGTCCCCGCCGACGGGACGGAACAAGATCGTCCACTGCAGCGTGGCGGGCACGGCCGCCCCGGCCTCGATCGCAGGGGCGAACCGCCATTCGGACAGCGTGCGCACCGCCCGCTCCCGGAAGGCGGGATCCAGGGCCGTGGAGGGCTGGATCTTGAGCTTGAGGATCTCGACCTTGGAGACCCGTCCCCGCGGGTCGACCTCGACCTTGACGGTGACCTCGGGCGCGATCCCCGTCCCCGCCGCCTCGACCGGGGACACGAGCGGCGGGTTCCGCAGGGGCACCGGCCGGCGATCACCGGGTTGCGCCATCTGGGCCAGGGCGAGGGCGAGCGCGAGAAGGGGCATCCGGCGCATCCTACGCCGATGCGCCTGTCCAGCCGGATCCTCATCCCCGAAAACGCGCTCCTGGAGAGGGTCGCGGGAATGGCCGCAGCCATCTCCGCCGACACTCCCGAGGACGCCACCCTCTCGGTGATCGCCCTCCTCGACGGCGCCTTCATGTTCTGCGCCGATCTGGTGCGGCGGCTGACCGTGCCGGTGCGGCTGGCCATGGTGCCCGTCCCCTCCGTTCGCCGGGGCGGGGATCCCGGCCGCGTCGCCCTCCCCCTGGATTTCCCGGTGGAGGGGGCCGAGGTGCTGATCGTGGAGGACATCCTGGACTCGGGGCGCACCCTGGCGGCGCTGCGGGGGGCGCTCCAGGCCCGGCGTGCACGCCGGGTTCGGATCGCCGTCCTGCTCGACAAGCCGGCCGGCCGGGAGGTGCCGCTGGCGCCCGACTACGTGGGCTTCGCGGTGCCGGACCGGTGGGTGGTGGGCTACGGGCTGGATGCCGACGGCCTCTACCGCAATCTCCCCTACGTCACCTATGTGGAGTGAGTGCCCAAGCCCCGTTGCAGGACGCGCCGGGTCCCGACCCTCCATGGCGTTCCCGGGAGCAGCCCTATATATTGTTGAAGAATTCTCTGAGGGACGGAGGCTTCCGGGGAAGTGAACTCCCATCTCAAGACCGTCGTCATTTGGCTCGTGGTGCTCGCTGCCGTCGTCATCGGCTGGCAGATCTTCAGCACCGCGGGAAC
>DASUFT010000081.1:0-22299 GCA_036274395.1 Candidatus Polarisedimenticolaceae bacterium
TGGGCGATCGTCATCATCCTGTTCCTGCTGTCGATCTACTCGATCAGCGTGATGATCGATCGTTTCCGGGCCTACCGGATGGCGCGGCGCCAGTCGCAGGAGTTCCTCCCGGCGTTGGTCCGCTCCCTGAAGACCAACAACCTGCAAGAGGCGGTCAACCTGGCCAAGAAGTACCCGCGCTCGCACGTGGCGCGCGTGGTTCACGCCGGTATCCAGGAGTACATCCTCCAGGAGGGCGACACCGCCACCTCGTATGACCGGGTGGACGCCGTGCAGCGCCAGCTGGAGAGCGAGGCCGCCATCACCTCGGCCGACATGAAGAAGGGGCTGGCCGGACTGGCCACCATCGGCGCCACCGCCCCCTTCATCGGACTGTTCGGCACCGTGCTGGGCATCATCTGGTCCTTCCAGGGCATGGCGCAGTCCGGATCGGGTGGCATCGCCTCGGTCTCGGCCGGCATCGCCGAGGCGCTGGTGGCCACCGCGGTGGGGCTCCTCGTCGCCATCCCGGCGGTGATGAGCTACAACTACTTCACCAACGTCCACGAGCGCTTCCAGATCGAGATGACGAACTCGGCCTCCGACGTGATGGCCTTCTTCCTGAAGAAGCAGGGAGTGAGCCGTGGAGCTGCCTAAGGGGAAGGTCAACTCCAACATCAACGTCACGCCCCTGGTGGACGTGATGCTGGTGTTGCTGATCATCTTCATGGTGGTCACCCCCATGCTGCAGAAGGGGGCGGCGGTGCAGCTTCCCGTGACGGACGAGCCCATCAAGCAGGAAGAGTCCAAGGACCAGATCCTGCTGGCCGTGCAGTACGGCGGAGATCCCAACGTCCCTTCGGCCATCGACATCGCGCAGGGATCGGAAAAGGAAAAGGTCACCGCGGACGCGCTGGGTGGGCGGCTGGCCGAGTACTTCCAGCGCGACCCGGGGACCACGGTGGTGATCAAGGGGGACCGCCGCCTGAACTACGGCGTGGTGAAGAGGACCATGCTGGATGTGAAGAAGGCGGGCTTCCAGTCCGTGGGGCTGATCACCCAGCCCAAGGCCCAGGAGCAGGGCTCCTAGCTCACGAGGAACACGCCATGGCAATGGGTGTTGGCGGCGCCGGCAGCTACAACGCGGACATCAACGTCACGCCCCTGGTGGACGTGCTTCTCGTGCTCCTGATCATCTTCATGGTGATCACGCCCATCACGCAGTCGGGGTACGACGTTCAGATCCCCAAGGAGAACATCTCGCAGGTGCCGCCCACCGAGTCGGACAAGCAGGTGATCCTGGCGATCAACGCGCAGAACTGCAATCTCACGCAGCCTCTGATGGGTCAGCCCCTGCCCGCCGGCTGCACCGTGTTGCTGAACAACATTCCCATGAGCATGACCGACCTCCCCACCAAGGTGAACGAGATCTTCAAGAACCGGACGGGCATGAACAAGGTGATGTTCCTGGCCGCCGAGGAGCGCCTGAACTACGAGGGCGTGATGAAGATCGTCGATCTCGCCAAGAAGGGAACCCCGGACCTGGGGATCGGCATCGTCACGGACGAGGCGCTGGCGCGCGGCGGCGCCGGGGGCGCCGAGGCCGCGCCCGGTATCTGAGCCTCCCGTCCCTGTCGTCTCTCGCGATCCTGGTCTCGCGCCGGCCGGGGCGCCTGCTCCTCCTCGCGGGCGGCCTCACCTTCCTTGCCGCCCTGCCCGCTTCCCGGCTGCGCTTCGACACCGAGTTGATCCACCTCCTGCCCGCGGGCGGTCCCGCGGTGCGGGGTTACCGCCTCTTCCTCGACCGGTTCGGCGGCGCCGAGAACGTGTTCGTCCTCGTGGATCTCCCCGGCGCGAGCACCACCCCGGATGCCCTGGCCGATGCCGCCGATGCCGTGGCGGAGGCCCTCGCCGCCGCCCCCGAGGTGGCCGAGGCGAGCTCGGGCGTTTCACCCGAGGACGAGCGCTTCCTGCGGGAGAGCGTGCTGCCGCGCGCGGTGTTGCTGCCGGGTGGCGCGCCTCCGGCGGTCCTCGCCGGGCGCCTGACCTCTTCCGCGGTCGCGGAGCGCGTGGAGCGTCTCCGGGAGGCCGCGGCCTCCCCCCTGGGCCTCGCCGCTGCGCCGTGGCTCGTTCCCGATCCTCTGGGCCTTGGCGGTGACCTGCTCGCGGAGCTCGGCAGCCGGGCAGGCCTCCCCGTCGACCCGCTCACCGGCGGCTTCCTGGCGAGGGACGGAAAGGCGGCGCTGGTGCTCGTGCGGCCGGCACGGGCGGACCTCGACCCTGCCGCGGGCCGGGCACTGCGTCATGCCATCGAGGAAGCCGTGGTCCGTGCCAGGGAGGCGAGCGGGCTGCCGCTCTCCGTGGGGGCGGTGGGAGGCTCCCTGTACGCCGCCCACGACGAGGCGGCCTTCCGCAACGACCTCCTGCGCACGGTGGGGTTCGCCACCGTGCTGGTGGGCATCCTGGTGGTCCTCGCCTTCGACGGCCTCGCCATCCCGCTGGCCGCGCTCCTGGCCATGGTGGCCGCGCAGGTCTGGACCGCCGCCGTCCTCGGCCTGGCCTTCGGACGCGTCTCCGCCGTGGGGGTGGGGCTGGGGGCGATCCTCGTCGGGCTCGGAGACGACTACGTCGTCCATCTGGCGGCCGAGTTCCGGGAATCCGTGATCCGGGGTGTCGATCGCGTGGCCGCCCTGGCGGAAGCCGTACGCCGCACCGCGCCGGGGATCGTCTCCGCTGCCCTGACCACCGCCGCTGGATTCGCCGTCCTCGCCCTCGGCCGCTTCCGGCCCGTGGCCGAGCTCGGCGCCTTCGTCGCCCTGGGCGTGCTCATCGTCCTGCTCACGACCGCTCTCGTCGCGGTCCCTGCCCTGGCGCTGGGCTCCAGGCGCTGGACGCCAGGCGGTTCCCGCCCGGTCTGGCGCGCCTTCGGCGGTGGATTGGATCGGGTGGTCCAGCTCGCCGTTCGCCGGCGCGGTGTGGTGCTCGGGGCGGCCCTGGTGGCCACAGCCCTCGCTGCAGCGGGAGCTCTCCAACTGCGCGTGGACACGGACCTCCGGCGCCTGCGTCCCGCCGATCCCGAGGGCACGCGGATCGAGCGGCGGCTGGCCACGGAGTTCGGCCTGGGCCTCGACACTGCGACGGTGGTGGTCCCGGGCAAAACGGCGGACGATGCGCTGGCCGGGGCCTCCGCGGTCGCGCGGGTGCTCCGGGCGAAGCTCCCGCCGCCGGCGCGGGTGTCGAGCCCCTCCGACCTCCTGCCGTCGAGGTCCGAGATGCAGGCGCGCCTCGGCGCGCTCGCGAATCTCCCCTGGGCGAGGGCGGAAGAGGACCTGCGCGCGGGAATGGCGGGCGCGGGCCTCGACCCCGCGGCCTTCGCGCGTGCGCTCGAGACGCTTTCCGCGCTGGGGGCGGGGCGGGAGCCCGCCTCGGGAGCGCTGGAGCTTCCTGCCTGGCTGCAGGAGGGCGTACACGACGGACCGGAGGGCGCGGCGGTGGCGGTCCAGGTCCAGCTTCCCCGCGATGCGTGGCCCGAGGGCCCGCCGGAAGTGCTCCGAGCCGCCGTGGCCCGTGTGTCGCCGGCAGCCTCCTGGGTTTCCGCCGCGGGGCTCGGCGCGGAGATCCGGAGCACCGCCCTCGCCGATCTCCGTCGGCTGGGCACCCTCGCCGGTCTGGCCGTGACGGTGGCGATGCTCATCTCGTTCCGCGGGAGGCTGCGACCCACACTGCTCGCCGCGGTGCCGGTGGTGCTCGGCAGCCTGTGGACCTTCGGTCTCTGGGGGGCCCTCGGTCTGCCGCTCGACCTCTTCGCCCTTGGCGTGCTCCCCGTGCTTCTCTCGATGGGAGTGGACGACGGTCTGCACGTGCTCCACGCCGCGCGGGCGGAAGGGCTCGCGGAGGCCGTGCACCGGGCCGGCCGCGGCATCCTCCTCACGAACCTGACCACGTCGGCAGGCTTCGGCAGCCTCGCCCTGTCCCACGTGCCGGGCCTGCGCAGCGGGGGACTGCTCCTGTGCGCGGGGAACCTGCTCTGCCTGGTGGCGACGTTCCTGGTGCTGCCCGCTATGTCCGCCGCGCCCGCAGCACCTCGACGGCGATGGGCACGACCGACAGCACGATGATGGCGAGGATCACCACGGAGAAGTTGTCGCGCACGAGCGGGAGGCGGCCGAAGAAGTAGCCGGCGTACAGGAAGAGGCTCACCCAGACGAACGCGCCTCCCACGTTGAAGGCGAGGAAGCGGCGGTACGACATGGTGCCGATCCCGGCCACGAAAGGAGCAAACGTGCGCACGATGGGCACGAATCTGGCGAGAAAGATCGTCTTGCCCCCGTGCCTCTCGTAGAAGGCCTGCGTGCGCTCCAGATGCTTGCGGTTCAGGAAACGCCAGTTCTCCCGGAATACCCGAGGTCCGATCCGATTCCCGATGGCGTAGTTCATGGAATCTCCCGCCACCGCGGCCACGAAGAGGAGCAGGAACAGCAGGTGTACGTTCAGGGCGGAGCCCGGCACGGCGGCGATCGCCCCGGCGGCGAAGAGCAGGGAGTCCCCGGGGAGGAAGGGCGTGACCACCACCCCCGTCTCCAGGAACACGACGGCGAAGAGAACCGCGTAGACCCAGACGCCGTAGGTGGCGGTGAGGTCGGCGAGATGGCGGTCGACGTGCAGAACGAAGTCGAGCAGCTGGCTGATCAGCTCCACCTATCCCCCCAAATAGACTTTCTTGACCCGGTCATCGTCGGCCAGCCGACGGCAGGTGTCCTCCAGCACCACGCGGCCGGTCTCCAGGACGTAGCCGCGGTGCGCCGTGTGCAACGCCATGTGCGCGTTCTGTTCCACCAGCAGGATGGTAGTGCCCGCCTCGTTGATCTCCCGGATGATGCGGAAGATCGTCTGCACGATCTGGGGGGCGAGGCCGAGCGAGGGCTCGTCCAGCAGGAGCAGGCGGGGGCGCGCCAGCAGCGCCCGGGCGATGGCGAGCATCTGCTGCTCGCCGCCGGAGAGGGTGCCCGCGCGCTGGCCCAGACGCTCGCGGATCTGGGGGAAGTGCGCGAGGGCGCTGGAGCGCTCCTCCTCCAGCTCCCGCCATTTTTGGCGCCTGGCGTAGGCGCCCACCTTCAGGTTCTCCTCCACCGTGAGGTTGGCGAAGATGCCCCGACCCTCCGGGGCCTGGGCCACCCCCATGGCGACGATGCGATGGGGCGCTTTCCCCAGCAGGGGCCGGCCGCCATAGCGAATCGTGCCCGACGAGGCGGGCACCAGGCCGGAGATGGCCCGCAGGGTCGTGGACTTGCCGGCGCCGTTCGATCCCACCAGGGTGACGATCTCGCCCTCCTCCACCCGGAGAGAGACGCCGCGAAGCGCATGGATCGCGCCGTAGTGGACATCCAGTCCCGAAACTTCCAGGAGCGCGGTCACACCGTCTCCCCGGGACGCATCTCTCCCGGGACGCCGAGGTAGGCCTCGATCACCTTGGGATCCCGCTGCACCTCGGCCGGCGTTCCTACCGCGATCGTCTGCCCGTGGTCGAGCACGGTCACCGTTTCGCACACCCCCATCACGAGCGCCATGTCGTGCTCGATCAGCAGCACCGTGAGGCCGAAGCGCTCACGCACGAGCCGGATCAGCTCGCGCAGCTCCTGCTTCTCGTGGGGGTTCATCCCCGCGGCCGGCTCGTCCAGCAGGAGCACCTTGGGGTCGGTGGCCACGGCGCGAGCGATCTCCAGCCGCCGTCGGTCCCCGTAGGGAAGGTTGGCCGCCAGCTCCTGCCGCCGGACGTCGAGGCCGAAGATGGACAGCAGCTCGCGGGCACGGGCGGTGAGCGCGGCCTCCTCGCCCCGCTGTCCCGGCGTCCGTGCCAGGGCGGCGCCGAGGCCGCTGCGGGTGCGCAGGTGAGCGCCCACGCGCACGTTGTCGAGAACGGAGAGGTCGGGGAAGAGACGGATGTTCTGGAACGTGCGGGAGAGTCCGGCCTCCGCGATCTGCCACGTCTTGAGGCCGTTCAAGACCTTCCCGGAGAGGCGAATGGTCCCGGTCTGGGGCTGGTAAATCCCCGTGAGCAGGTTGAAGATCGTCGTCTTGCCCGCGCCGTTGGGTCCGATCAGTCCCTGAAGGGCCCCGTCGGCGAGGCGGAGCTTGAAGTCGGAGACGGCGCGCAGCCCTCCGAACGAGATGGAGATCCCATCCACCTCCAGCATCGGCGCTTGCGCGCTCACGCCTTGTCCCAGCGGCGGGTGAGCGCGCGCACCGGGCCCGTCTCCCAGATCTCGCGGATCCCCAGCAGACCCTGCGGCCGCAGGATCATCATCAGGATCAGGGAGGTCGAGTAGAAGATCATCCGGTACTCGGCGAGGTTCACCCCACGGGCCAGCGCGATGGTGCGGGCGATCTCCGCCACCAGCACCACCGCACCCAGCACGGCGGCTCCCCGCCGGTTCCGTCCCCGGGACAGCAGCAGCACGGCCCCCATCAGGACCACCCCCAGCGGCCAGAGGTGGGTGGGCTGGCGCAGCCACTCGGGGAGGACCGTGACCAGCACCGCGGCGAATGCGGCCCCCGAGACGGACCCCATCCCGCCGAGCACGACCATGATCACGATCTCGATGGACTTCTGGAACCCGAGCTCCACCGGGTTCAACGCCGTTCCCACCTCGTGCGCAAAGAGCGCACCCGCGATGCCCGCGAAGAAGGCGGCCAGCACGAAGGCCTGCACCTTGTAGCGGGCCACGGGAACGCCCATGGCCTCGGCGGCGATCTCGTCCTCGCGGATGGACAGGAAGGCGCGGCCGTAGCTCGATGCCTTGAGACGGTGCGCCACCACCAGCACCGCCGTCACCGCCAGGCCGACCCAGAAGAGGCTCGTGTACTTGGGGATGCCCGTGAACCCCAGCGACCCCCCCAGGCTCGTGGCCAGGTCCAGGGGCGAGGCGATCCGCACCGCCTCCAGGGTGTACTTCACCTCTCCCGTCTGCTGGATCAGGATGCGCACGATCTCGGCGAAGCCCAGGGTGACGATGGCCAGGTAGTCCCCGCGCAGGCGCAGCGAGGGGAGTCCCACCACCCAGCCGAATCCTGCGGCTACCACACCCCCCAGCACGCAGGCGACGGCAAAGAGCATCTGCCCCGGGGCCAGGAAGCCGCTCTGGACCACGGAGGTGCCCCAGAGCAGGAAGGAGCCGTAGTAGGTCAGGGCCACGGCGGCGTACCCGCCCAGGGCCATGAAGGCCGCGTGTCCCAGGGAGAACTGGCCCGTGAAGCCGTTCACCATGGTGAGGGAGACCGCGAGCACGACGTTGATCCCGATGTCGGTCAGGACCTTGACGTGGAACTGCTTCATCAGCGGCTGCAGCCCAAAGGCCACGAGCGTGCTCAGGGCGACACCCACGAGCAGGGGAAACACGCTGCGGCCGGCCAGGAGGAGGCGGTTCACACCTTCACCACCGTGGCCTTCCCCAGCATGCCCGTGGGACGGAACAGCAGCACGAGGATGAGCAGGGAGAAGACGTACACGTCGGCGAACTGCGGAGAGCCGGAGTAGGCGCGGCCGAAGAACTCCAGGAGGCCGATGGTCATCCCTCCCAGCATGGCGCCCCGGATGTTCCCGATCCCCCCCACCACCGCGGCCACGAACGCTTTCAGGCCCAGGAGGATCCAGGCGGCGTGGGCGGGCTGCTGCAGGGTCACGTACTTGCTCGCGTACAGGAGCCCGGCCGCGGCCGCCAGGGTGGAGCCGATGACGAAGGTCAAGGAGATGACGCGGTCCACGGGGACGCCCATGAGCGCCGCCGTGCGCGGCTCGAACGAGACCGCGCGCATGCCCAGCCCGAGCTTCGTGCGCTGCACCAGCCATTCCAGTGCGGCCATGAGGCCCTGGGCGAGCAGGATGACCAGCACGTCCAGGAGCAGGACGTCCACCCCCGCCACCGAGAAGAGCACCCCGTTGGGGAGCAGCGCAGGCATGGGCCGGGGCTGCGTGCCCAGCAGCGAGCGGAGCTGGCCGGTGTTCTCCAGGAGAAGGGAGACCCCGATGGCGGTGATGAGGACGTTCAGGCGCGGCGCTCCCCGCAGCGGGCGATAGGCGGTGCGCTCGATGATGAAGCCCAGGGTGCCGCAGAACGCCATGGCCGACAGCAGCACGACGAGCGGCGCCAGCACCTGCAGGGCCGGGCTGGCACCCTGGAGGTTCACCCACCCCAGGTGGACCGCCACCACGTAGGAGATCCACGCCCCCAGCATGAAAATGTCGCTGTGGGCGAAATTGATGAACTGCAGGATGCCGTACACCATCGTGTAGCCCAGGGCGATGAGCCCGTACAGGCTTCCGACGGCGACCCCGTCGAGGAGCGTCTGCAGGAACTTGGTCAAGGGGCCCCGGGCGCTACTTCGGCTCGATCGTCGTCACGAAGGTGGGGATGATCTGGCCGGAGTCATCCTTCTTCATCTCCAGCACCACCGCCGGCTTGCGCGCATCCCGGTTCTCGTCCATGGAGATGGAGCCCGTCACCCCGGCGAAGTCCTTGGTGGCCGCGACGGCCGCCGCCAGGTCCTTCCCCGAGAGCGACGGCGCCTGCTCCATGGCCGCGAACAGGATCTTGGCGGCGTCGTAGCCGAGGGCGGCCAGACCGTCGGGGATGGCCCCTCCGTTCCGCTCCTTGTACTTCGTGATGAAGTTCTGCACGGCGGGCTTGGGGTCCTGGTGCGAGTAGTGATTGGAGTAGAACGTGTTGAGCATGGCCTCCTTGCCGATCCCCGCCAGCTGGGCCGAGTCCCATCCGTCCCCTCCCAGGAGGGGAATGGTGATGCGCAGCTTGCGGGACTGGATGGCGATGTTGGCCGCGTCCGTGTAGTAGCCCGGGATGAAGATGGCGTCCGGAGCCGTGCCCCGGATGGTGGTCAGCTGCGCGTTGAAGTCCTGGTCCCCCTTGCTGTAGGCCTGCGTGGTGGGGACCTGGCCTCCCAGCTCCTGGAAGGCCCGCATGAAATCGTCCTTGAGCCCGGTGGAGTAGGCCTGGCTCTGGTCGTAGAGGACCGCCACCTTGTTCGCCTTGAGGTTCTCCCGGGCAAACTTGGCCATCACGTACCCCTGGAAGGGATCGATGAAGCAGACGCGGAAGACCATGTCGCCGATGGCGGTGACGCGGGGGTTCGTGGAGGAAGGGGAGATCATGGGCACACCGTACTGCTGGGCCACCTCCCCCCCGGCGATGGAGAGAGAGGACGCGACCTCGCCCAGCACCGCCACCACCTTGTCGTCGGTGATCAGCCGGGTGACCGCGCTGCCCGCCTCCTGCGACTTGCCCTGGTCGTCGTAGGTGATGACCTGGACCTTCCTGCCCTTCACGCCGCCGGCGGCGTTTTGCTCCTCGAGCGCCAGCATGATGCCGGCGTGGGTGGACTGCCCGAAGGTGGCCTCGGAGCCGGACAGCGAGCCGAACTCGCCGACTTTGATGGGGCCGTTTCCGTCCCCTTCCTCGGTCTTGCCGTCGTCGCCGGCGGGGGCGCCGCCCTGGCAGGCGACGAGCACCAGCGCGGCGAGGGCCGTCGCCGCGATCATGGTCCGCCATCTCAGGTGCTCGAGCCGCATGGACGTTCCTCCAATTCCGCGGATGGGCGGAAGGGGGGGAGCGTACCCGCGCGTCCCGGGGGGCGTCAACATGCGCTAGGGGGGCTCGATCGTCGTCACGTAGCGGGGGAGGATGCGGCCGTCCGGCCCCTTCCGCATCTCCAGCACGACGGCGGGCTTGCGCGCGTTGCGCTCGGCGTCCATGGAGATCGTCCCGGTGACTCCCGGAAAGTCCCGGGTGGCGGCCAGGGCGGCGGCCAGATCCTCCCCGGACAGACTTCTTGCCTGCTCCATGGCGGCGAACAGGATGCGTGCCGCGTCGTAGGCCAGAGCCGCCACGCTGTCGGGCAGCTCGCCCCCCTGACGCTTTCCGTAGGCGGAGATGAACCCCTGCACCTCCGGCCGCGGATCCTCGTGCGAGTAGTGGTTCGAGTAGAACGTGTGCAGCACGGCGTCTCCGCCGATGGCGGCCAGCTGGGCGGAGTCCCAGCCATCGCCCCCCGGCAGGGGGACGTCGATCCCGAGCCTTCGCGCCTGGATGGCGATGTTGGCGGCGTCGGTGTAGTACCCGGGGACGAGGACGGCATCGGGCCGGGAACCCCGGATCGTCGTGAGCTGGGCGGAGAAGTCCTGGTCCCCCCGGCTGTAGGCCTGGGACTTGATCACCGTCCCGCCCATCTCCTGGAAAGCCTGCGCGAATGCGTCCTTGAAGCCGACGGAGTAGGCCTGGCTCTGGTCGTAGAGCACGGCCACCGACGCCGCCTTCAGGTGCTCCCGTGCGAAGCGGGCCAGCACGTAGCTCTGAAAGACGTCCACGAAGCAGACGCGGAAGATACGGTCCCCCACTGCGGTGACCCGTGGGTTGGTGGAGGAGGGCGAGATCATGGGCACGCCGTAGCGCTGGGCGACCTTGCCTCCCGCGATCGACATGGAGGAGGTCTCCTCCCCGATCAGGGCCACCACGCTGTCCTCGGTGATGAGACGCGTGACCGCGGTCCCCGCCTCCTGGGTGCTGCCACGGTCGTCGTAGGAGACGATCTCCACGGGCAGATGCCGCACGCCGCCGGCGGCGTTCCTCTCGTCCACCGCCAGCTGCACCCCGGCCAGCGCCGACTGCCCGAAGGTCGCCTCCGAGCCGGTCAGGGCGCCGTAGACCCCGACGTGGATGTGGTCCCCCGGAGTCGGCTCCTGGGCCTGGCAGCCGACGAGCGCCAGGCCCAGGAGAATCGCCGCCGCCCGCCGGCGCACCGGCCCGCTAGCGACGGGCGGTCGCCGGCTCTCCGGTGGGCTGCTCGACCTGGATGCGCATCCCGTAGAACGAGCGCCAGACGAAGAAGACCGAGACCAGGAAGAACGCGGCCGAGAGGACCCGGGTGAGCGTGGTCCCCTGCTCCATGGAGAGGCTGACCGCAAGCTCCACGGCCAGGAGGCCGAAGAGGGTGGTGAACTTGATGATGGGGTTCATGGCCACCGAGGAGGTGTCCTTGAACGGGTCGCCCACGGTGTCCCCCACCACGGTGGCATCGTGCAGCGCGGTTCCCTTCTCCTTGAGGTCCACCTCCACGATCTTCTTGGCATTGTCCCAGGCGCCGCCGGCGTTGGCCATGAAAATCGCCTGCATGAGACCGAAGAGGGCGATGGAGATCAGGTACCCGATGAAGAAGAACGGCTCGAGGAAGGCGAAGGCCAGGGTGGCGAAGAACACCGCCAGGAAGATGTTGAACATCCCCTTCTGGGCGTACTGGGTGCAGATCTCCACCACCTTCTTGGAGTCGGCGACCGACGCCTTGGTGGCGCCCTCGAGCCGGATGTTGCGCTTGATGAACTCCACGGCGCGGTAGGCCCCGGTGGTCACGGCCTGGATGGAGGCTCCCGTGAACCAGTAGATGACGGCTCCCCCCGCGATGAGACCGAGCAGGAAGGGGGGATGCAGGAGGGAGAGCTTCTCCACGTTCTCGGTGAGCCGGTTGGTGAGGGCCACGATGATGGAGAAGATCATGGTGGTGGCGCCAACGACCGCCGTCCCGATGAGCACCGGCTTGGCCGTCGCCTTGAAGGTGTTGCCGGCGCCGTCGTTCTCCTCCAGGAGGTGCTTGGCGCGCTCGAACTGGACGTCGAACCCGTGCTCCCGCTTGATCTCCGCCGGCGCACCGGGGAGCTGCTCGATGGTGGACAGCTCGAAGACGGATTGTGCGTTGTCGGTGACCGGGCCATAGGAGTCGACGGCGATCGTCACCGGGCCCATCCCCAGGAACCCGAAGGCCACCAGGCCGAAGGCGAAGACCGCCGGAGCCAGCATCAGACCTTCCGGGAAGGTGGTGGAAACGCCGTAGGCGATTCCCATGAGGACCAGGATCGCCATTCCCAGCCAGTACGAGCTGAAGTTCCCGGCCACCAGACCGGAGAGGATGTTCAAGGAGGCGCCGCCCTCGCGCGAGGAGGTGACGACCTCGCGGACGTGAGCGGAGTCCATGGAGGTGAAGACCTTCACGAGCTCGGGGATGATCGCGCCGGCCAAGGTGCCGCAGGTGATGATCGCGGAGAGTTTGAGCCAGAGCGTCGCGTCGCCCTGAACATCCGGGATGAGGAGCTTCGAGACGAGGAACGTCAGGGCCACGGACACGATGGAGGTCACCCAGACCAGGGAGGTGAGGGGTGCCTCGTAGTTCATCTTGTCGGCGGTGCCGTAGCGGGCCTTGGCCACGGCCTCGTTCCCCAGGTAGGAGATCCCCGAGGCCACGACCATCATGATGCGCATGACGAAGATCCAGACCAGGAGCTGCACCTGCACGATGGGCTGCGGGATGGCCAGCAGGATGAAGGAGATCAGGGCCACGCCCGTGACGCCGTAGGTCTCGAAGCCGTCCGCGGAGGGTCCCACCGAGTCGCCGGCGTTGTCTCCCGTGCAGTCGGCGATGACGCCGGGGTTGCGGGCGTCGTCCTCCTTGATCTTGAACACGACCTTCATCAGGTCCGAGCCGATGTCGGCGATCTTGGTGAAGATGCCGCCGGCGATGCGCAGCGCCGCCGCGCCCAGCGACTCGCCGATGGCGAAGCCGATGAAGCAGGGGCCGGCCAGGTCGCGGGGGATGAAGAGCAGGATGAACAGCATGATCAGCAGCTCCACGGAGATGAGGAGCATGCCGATGGACATTCCCGCCTTGAGGGGAATGGCGTAGCAGGGGAACGGCTTCCCGCGCAGGCTGGCGAACGCGGTGCGGGAGTTGGCGAAGGTGTTGACCCGGATACCGAACCAGGCCACCCCGTAGCTCCCGGCGATCCCCACCAGGCTGAAGAGCAGGATGACCGCGAGCTTGCTCACCGGGAAGCCGCGGCTCACGTTCCCCGCCGCGTCCACCACCGGCACCAGCGCGCCGAAGTAGACGAGCACGATGGCGCCGATGAAGGCCCAGAGGATCATCAGGAACTTGCCCTGGGTGACCAGATAGGTCTTGCAGGTCTCGTAGATCAGCTCCGAGACCTCCCGCATGGAGCGGTGCACCGCCATCCCCTGCAGCTGCTTGTAGATGACGAGGCCGAACAGCAGCCCCAGGGCGCAGACCAGGAGGCCGATCATCAGCAGCGTGTGCCCGTCCAGGCCCATGAAGGACACGGACGAGAGGTCGGGGAGGACCAGGCTCGCCTCTCCGCCGCCGTGGTGCGGGGTGGCTGCCGGCTCGGCGCCTTCCTGCGCCAGGACGGCGGGGGCGGCGGCCAGGAGGGATAGGAGAAGAAGGACGGTGCGAAGCCGGGCGGACAGACTCATGACGACCTCTCCATCGTTGCAAGAGGGGTTGGCCGCCTGCGAACCCGCAGACGCTTCAGCACCCGGGAGACCTCGCCTTATAGCAGAACGGCGCAAGTCCTGTCGAACCTAGCTTTTCGGTACCTCGAACAGGGCCGGATCGAGGGTCGGGTTGACCTCGATCGTCTCCACCGTGACCGTGGCCAGGGGCTGCCCGTCGATCGTGATCGTCTGCTTGAAGGGGAGCTGGCGGCCGGAGACCTCCCGCCAGTCGGCGTAGGTGACCTCGATCCGTCCCGGGGCACCGCTCATGGGATTCTCCCCGGTGAAGCTCTGCTTGAGCGCCTTGCCGTCCTGGGCCACGCAGAGGCGGCTCTCCGACCCCTGGTACGTGACCGCGACGACGTCGCACGCGGTCCCCTCCACGGTCTCGGAGCCCGCGGCCACGGCGTCCACCTCGCCCGCCACCCGGGCCAGGAAGGAGAGGTCGTGGAACGCCTCCTTCTTGGCCTCCGCCACCTTCTCGGCGGGAAGGGGCTGGGTGCCGGCGGGGGTCAGGGCCGCTCCCGCGTCCCCGGCGAGGACGAGCGTCTGCTCCCCCATCGGCGTCTGCATCGTCTGGCGCATGCGGTCGGGGAAGGCCTTGACCTCCGTCTGCTTCACGGTGATCGCCATGCCCCCCGCGGAGAGCGCGACGTTCTGCACGGAGCGCATGGCGGTGACGGCCTGGGGATCGCTCCCGCCCACGGTCTTCACCAGGCGCGCCAGGACCTCCTTGCCCGCGGCGGCGGCGCCCGCCGTCCGCTCCACCTTGGGCGTGGTGTCCGGCGGGGGAGGGATCGTGATGTCGACGGGCGTCACCGCTCCCAGGGAGGCGAGGGGCTTGTCGAAGTCCGCGGCCTTCCCTACCACGAGCACGGTCATCTTCTCCGGGTGGATGAAGCGCTCGATCACCCGCTTCACGTCGGCCGGGCCGACCTTCTCCACGTTGGCGCGGTAGGTCTCGAGGAAATTCGCGGGCAGGCCGTGGTAGGCGTAGACCATCTGCTGACCGAGGACCTCCTCCCTGGAGTCGTAGTTGAAGATGAAAGAGTTGAGGATCGAGTCCTTGGCGCGCTTGATCTCCGCCTCGGTGGGGGGGGTCTTCTCGAGGCCTTCCACCTCCTCGCGCAGGGCGTCGATGCCGGCCACGGTGGTCTCCGACTTCGTGCCCATCCCCACCTGGAACACGCCGGGGACCTCGAACCCGGCGCCCACGCCGCCGAAGACCCCGTAGGCCAGGCCCTTCTTGGAGCGCACGTTGCTGAAGAGCCGGCTGGCGAAGCCCCCGCCCAGCACCTCGTTCATCACCTGGGTGGCGAAGTAGTCGGGGTCCGAGATCTTCATGCCCAGATAACCCATGCGGATGTTGGACTGGTTGACGTCGCCCTTCTCCACGAAGTACACGCCGGGCTTGGGCTCGCGGAAGGGGGGAACGATGGGCTTGGTCTCGGGGCCGCGGGGCCACACGCCGAGCACGGCCTCGATCTTCTTCTTCATGTCCGGGGAGGAGAAGTCTCCCACCACGCCCAGGTAGACGTTGTTCGGATGGTAGAAGCGGGCGTGGAAGTCCACCAGGTCCTGGCGGGTGATGGCGGCGACGGTCGCATACTCCGGCTCGCGCGCCAGCGGCGAGTCCTTGCCGTACACGAGGGCCGTGAACTCGCGCCCGGCGACGGAGCCGGGATCGTCGTTGCGTCGGGCGATCCCCGTCGTCAGCTGACCCTTGTCCACCTGGATGCGGTCCTCGGGGAAAGCCGGGTTCCGGAGGACGTCGGCGAAGATCTTGAACACCTCGTCGAAGTCCTGCTTCAGGCAGTCCATGGAGGCGAAACCGGAGTCGTCGCCGACGCCCGTCTCCACGGAGGCGGCGCGCAGCGCCAGCAGCTCGTCCATGCGGTCCGCGGGCAGCGTGGTGGTGCCGCCGCTGCGCTGGACGCCGCCCATGAGGGAGGCCAGCCCCGCCTTCTCGGCGGGCTCGTACCAGCTTCCGGTCCGGATCCGCGCCTGCACCTGGATGAGCGGCAGCTCGTGATCCTCCATGAGGAACACACGCATGCCGTTCTTCAGGGTGTAGACCTCGGGCTTGGGGATGGTGAACGCAGGGAGCGCCGGGTACTGGATGTCCTTCCAGGTCTTGGCCTGGCCCTGGGCGACGAGAACGAGTGCGGCGAGCAGAAGGGGCAGGGGCTTGATCGAGCGCATCACGGGCGTCCTCACTGGGCGGCCTGGTTGACGATCATTCCCACCGTGCGGTTGGTGGGGACCAGGGTGGCACGTGCCACGCGCTGGATGTCTTCCTTGGTCACCTTGTCGATCTTGTCCACGCTGCGGAACAGCTCGCGCCAGTCGCCGAAGAGCGCCTGGTTGGTCGCGAGCTGCCCGGCCAGCCCCTGGTTGCTGTCCAGGCCGCGAAGGAGGTTGGCCTTGGCCCGGGTCTTCACCATGCGCAGCTCGTCGTCGGTGACCGGCTCGCTCTTGATCCGCTCGATCTCGGTCCGGATCGCCGCCTGCACCTCCTCGTTGCCGTGACCGGGGGTGGGCACGGCATAGAAGATCATGAGGTTCGGGTACTTGCTCCCGGGGAAGCCGTTGAAGGCGCCCGACGCGGCGGCGATCTTCTTGTCCCGGACCAGGCTGCGGTAGAGGCGCGACGTCCGGTCGGTGGACAGCACGTCGGCCAGGGCGTCGTAGACCGCGTCGTCCGGCGTGCCCGCCGCGGGCCGGTGGTACCCCTCCACGTAGAGCGGCTGTGCCGGGTTGGGCACGGTCACGACCACCTCCGCCTTCTGGGGCGGCTCCACCGTGCGCAGCGGCTCCGGCTCCGGTCCCCGGGGGAGGCGCGCGAAGTACTTCTCCAGGACGGGCATCACCTGCGCCGCTTTCACGTCCCCCACCACCGCGATCGTCATGTTGTTGGGGACGTACCAGGTGCGGAAGAACGCCTCCGCGTCCTCCCGCGAGAAGGAGGTGAGGTCGCTCACCCAGCCGATCCCGGCCTGGCCGTAGGGATGGGCCCGGAAGGCGGCGGCCAGGAACTCCTCGATCAGCCCTCCGATGGGGTTGCTCTCCACCCGGAGCCGCCTCTCCTCCATCACCACGTCGCGCTCCTTGTAGAACTCGCGGAGCACGGGGTCGAGGAAGCGCTCGGACTCCAGGTATGCCCACAGCTCGACCTTGTTGGCGGGGAGCGAGTAGTAGTAGAGCGTGGCGTCCGCGCCCGTGCTGGCGTTCAGGCCGGTGCCACCCTCGCGATCGATGATCTCGCCGAACTCGTTCTTCACCACGAAGGCACCCGCCGCCTCCTGGGCTTCCTTGAACGCGCGCTCCAGGTCGGCGAGCTTCGCGGGGTCGGCCCCCACCGGCTTCCGCCGTTCGCGGTCGTAGGCGTGGTAGGCGCGGTCCACCGCGCCCAGCGCCTCCTTCTCACGGCTCCAGTCCGAGGTGCCGATCCGGGTGGTTCCCTTGAAGGCCATGTGCTCGAACATGTGGGCGAGACCGGTGATCCCGGGCACCTCCTGGGCCGCCCCCGCGTTCACGTAGGTGTAGAACGACACCACCGGAGCCTCCGGCCGCTCGTACACGAGCAGCGTCAGCCCGTTGTCCAGCGTGCGCTGGGTGAGGTGCTTCTCGAAGGAAGCGAGATCCTGCGCCCGCGTGGGGGAGAGTGCGGCGGCGAGCGCGATCGCGGCCAGGGCGGCCGGGACACGGCTCCGGGATGGCTGCATGAGGATCCTCCGGAAAGGCCGACAAGGATACACTTCCCGGCGTGTCCTCCTGGCTGTTCCGCCCGGCGGCGCGCTTCCAGGGACTTCCGGCCCATGGTTTTGGGGCGTTCGAGGTTCGTGATCGCGAGGAGCGGCGGCAAGCCATCGTGGAGGCGTTCCACCCCGGACTGAAGCTGCTGGGAGAGGATCTCCTGGAGAGGCTGGGCGATCCCGCGCTCCACGCGCACCTTCCGCGCCTGGACTGGCCCAAGGGCTACCAGCCGTTCTGCACCTGGCTGGCCCTGTCCCGGCAGGCGCACGGGTATCAGGGTCACGCGCAGCTCAACGTGGGCGTGCACCGCGACCATGTCGGGCTGCGTCTGGGCTGGGATGCCTCCGCCGATCTCTTCGGCCGCTTCGAGTTCCTGTGCCGCCACGGGCACCTGGGGGACGCCATGGCCGATCTGGCGGAGGCGGAAGCCTTCGTGTTCCGGGTCTACGCGGCCGCCCCCTGGCCGGAAGGATCGCGGCTCGTGTTCGCCTCGCCCTCCGACTGGCGGGGAGCGTTCGACGAGGTACGCCGGCGTGGCGTGTGGTTCGAGCTGGGGATCCGGCTCGAGCTCCCCGCCGACCTCGAGCGGGTGACACGTCCGGACCTCGGGGAGGAGGCGGGGCGTGTCTTCACCGCCCTGCTGCCGCTGCACGCGCGGATCACGGGTGCGGTGGGGGAGGGCGCGTGACCGGGCGCAAGCTCGAGCCCAAGGTCCTCCTGGAGGGGACGCGTCTCACCTTGAAGACGGAGATCGCCTTCGCCCTCAACGAGCATCCGCGCATGGTGGGACCGCGGCGCTACCGGTACCACTCGCCCGTGATCTCGGCAGAGTGGTGCGCCTTCACGCCCTGGCCCTGGGGCCGAGGTCCCATCAACTTCGCGCCCGAGGAAGAGGGCCGGGCCATGGAGACCTTCGCCACCTGGGCGCGCCTGTTCGAGCTGATGCCCCATTACTCGTGGATCGTCGACCGCTTCCACCTGTCCGCCCGCGTGCACCAGTGGCTCGCGCGCGGCGTGGATCTCGACTTCTCCTGGCTGGAGCGGCGCCTGAAGCCTCTCGGTTTCCACCTGGTGCTGTGCGTGCGGCGGCCGGAAGCTTTCGGCCGAGCGCGCGACGCGCGGCTGCGTGTGTCCGGGAACCCCGCCCAGTACGACGACCTGGGCGCGTTCGTGCGCGAGCAGGAGGTGTTCGAGCGCATGGCAGCGCAGTCGAGTCTCCCCCTGCTGCGCCTGGACGTCTCGGACGACGACGTGGGCGGGGCGGCCGATCGCGTGGCGCGCTGGATGGAGGAGACCGGCGGCCTGTGGGGCGCTCAGCCGTTGGCGCCGACCGAGACCTGAGGGGCGCGCACGGCGGGGGCGGCGCGGCGGGTGCGCCGCCGATCCGTGGGCTCCATCTCGATCGGGATCGGGACCTCCAGGATCACCTCGGCGCGCTGCTCTCCGGATGGGAAGAAACGCGCTGCCGCGTCCGCGCCGTACTGCTCGGCCAGGGCCTCGCGCGTCGCCCACCAGTGGGTGCACCCCACCAGCGTGCCGCCGCGCTTCTCCAGGACCCAGCGCACCGTGCGGCCGTCGGCGAGGTTGCGGGTGCGCGCTTCCAGGACCCAGCGCTCACCTTCCCAGTCGTCCACGGCCCAGGGGTCGTAGCGCACCGAACCGGTGAGGAGGTCGATCGTGGCCCGGATGACCGGCTGCATGTCTTTTCTACCTCTTGGCGGCCCCTGCTGACGGGGGCTGCAAACGACAGACCAGCCCGCCTATCCCGTGCCACCCTGGCGCAGCAGCACCACGAGGGAGAGATCGTCGTCCAGGCGCTGGTCACCGAGGAACTGGTCCACCTCGCGGAGCAGGCTCCGGCCCGCCTCCTCGGCAGGGAGGTTGCGCATGCGCCCCAGGGCCTGGCGGAGTCGCTCGAGACCGAATTCCTCGCCGGCGGCGTTCCGCGCCTCGGTCAGACCGTCCGAGTAGACGACCAGCATCTCCCCGGGACGCAGCTCCAGCTCCCCTTGCCGGTAGGCGACCTCGTCCAGCATTCCCAGCGGATACGAAGAGGCACCCAGCTCCTCGATCCCCGACCACCGGGCGAGGAGAGGCGGGTTGTGCCCGGCGTTCAGGTAGCGGAGCGCGCCCCCGCCCGGCTCCACCTCGGCGTAGAAGAGCGTGGCGTACCGGTTGGCGAGCCCGTCCTGCACGAGGACCGCGTTCAGGCGCTGGCCCAGCCGCTCGAGGTCGGGGTGATCGCTCGCCACCGCCCGCAGCGTGGCCTGCAGCTTGGCCATGAGCAGGGCGGCGCCAAGGCCTTTCCCGGCCACGTCGCCCAGCGCGATCCCCACGTGACCCGATCCGGTCCGCAGGTAGTCCACCAGATCGCCGCCCACGTCGTTCGCCGGGCGCGTGTAGCCCCAGATGGACCAGCCCGCCGCAGCCGGAGGATCGGTGGGGAGCAGCGCCCGCTGCACCTGGCGCGCGATCTCGATCTCGTCGCGCGCGAGGAGCTTGTCCTTCAGCTCCAGGGTGAGCACGAACAGCAGCAGGAGATAGCCCCAGGGCTGCAGGTCGACCACCACCTGCGCCGTCTCCCACGCGAAGGAGATCGTGTCGCCGAAGACGACGAGGGCGGCGGAGATCAGCAGGAGCAGCCGCCGCGGCGGGGAGAGCTTGAGGAGCAGTCCGCGAATGAGCCAGCCCGTGACGACGAAGGCGCGGCGCACCGCGCCCATCTGCTCCACCTCCGTGCGGTGGTCCTCGTCCAGGTAGAAGCGGTAGATCTCCCGCAGGCCCTGGCGGAAGGTCCCCTGGAGGCTGACCTCCCGCAGATCCTCGAACACGATCTTGGAGAGGCTCTGCGGCCGCCGCTCGGCCTCCATGGAAAGTCTCCTGTCGGCGACGCGGCGGCCCTTGGGCTCGGTGTCCACGCGGGGAATTCTAGTCGGAGGCGACGCGGGCGTCCGGGAAGTAGGCGCGGAGGATGGCCTCGGCGTCCTCTCCCTTGCGGGCACGCACGGCCGCCCCGCTCTGGCACAGCCCGACCCCGTGACCGTAGCCGCTTCCGTGCAGCGCCACGAGGTCACCCTCCCGGTGGACGTCGAAGCGCGCGCTCCAGACGTGTCCCCACGCCTCGGGGCGATCCAGTCCCCGCGCAAGCGCATCGCCGCTGCCGAAGCGCCCCGTGGCGCGGTGGCGGACCACCACGATCCGCCCTCCCGGCCCGCGGACCAGCTCCACCGCCTTCAGCGCGACCCTCGCAGTCTCGGCCAGGCCGAGCACGCGGCCCAGCTCCCGCTCGAACTCGGCGAGCGGCACCAGAACCTCCCACGTCCGCGCCGGGCAGCCGGGATCCCGGATGGAGACGGCCCCCGTGGGATGCGGACGCCGGCTGCGCTGGCGGCCGGCACCGAAGACCAGAGCGGGGTCCTCCGTCGCTCCTCCGCACGCGGCGTGGTAGACGGCGAGCGCGGGCGCGCCGTCGGGGAGGCGCAGGACGCGTCCGCGGGTGGCCTCGGCCGCGGCCCGGCAGCGTGGGCGGTGCTCGGACACTCCGCGGCGCAGCAGGACCTGGCAGTGCGAGGTGTCGCAGACCTGGGCGCGCGCATGGCGCGAGCCGGCGGCGAGCACCCACGACCGGGTCACGATGGCCTGGGCGCGGAGCGCCGCGTCGGGGGTCCAGGGGACGGTCTCGGAGGCGACCGCCTCCGCCACGTACGGCTCCAGGGGAATGGTGGCGACGAGGACGACCTCCCCCGCTTCCGCCCGGGCGGCCAGGGCCGCCCGCAGCTCCCGGGTGTCGCCGGGCCGGGGCGTCAGCTTCCAGTCCCCCTCGGGCAGCAGGTAGGGCTGGTGCACGGTCTTGCCGTCCACGCGGAGGGCCCCTCCCTGCGCTTCCAGGACGGCTGGGACCGGCCGCGCGGGTCCCTCCACCCGGATCCGGTGCGGGTTCAACCTCGAGAAGAGCGAAACCGTGACCGCCGGCTCGGCCGGCGATTCCGGAGGAGCCGCCAGCAGGCAGACCAGCCCGAGGACCGGCGCACGCATCCTCCGATCGTACCCTCCGGGAACCGGAGAGCGGTCAGCCGCGTTACCCTCAGCAGCCTCACGGAGGAGACGTCATGCCGCGCCCGCCCCTCGTCCTCGCCGCCCTCGCTGCGCTCACCCTGGTCGGGGCCGCCCCCGCGCCGACGTCTCGCTTCGACCGCACCCTGCCCCTCCCCCCGGGGGCTCGATTCGTCCTGGATGCGGATGCCGGCACCGTGGTGGTCCGCGGCACCTCCCGGGCCGACGCCCGGGTGGTCGCGACCGCGAGCGTCGACGACCTCGACGCCAAGTTCAAGATCGAGGTCAAGCAGGGGACGGGAGAGGTGCGCATCGTCTCGCGCAAGAAGAAGGGGTCCGCCAGCAGCTGGTTCGGCCTGTTCGGGACCGACGCCTCGAACCTGAAGTTCGAGATCGAGGTCCCGCAGGCCACTCCGGTGCGCATCGGCACCGCCGGCGGGAGCGTCCACGCGTCCGCCCTGCTGGCGGACGCCGACCTCGAGAGCTCGGGGGGCTCGATCTCGGCCAGCGATCACCGGGGACGGCTGAAGGCGGACACCTCGGGCGGGAGCATCCACCTGGAGCGCGTGCGGGGAGACGCTCACGTCCATACCTCGGGCGGGCACATCCGGGCCCGGGAGGTGGACGGGAAGCTCGACGCCGAGACCAGCGGCGGCTCCATCGAGGTCCACGAGATCAGCGGCGACCTCCGGGCGTCGACGTCGGGGGGATCGATCCAGGTCGACGGCGCGGGCGGGCGAGTGGACGCGGAGACCTCCGGCGGCGGCGTGCAGGCGTCGTTCAAGAAAGGGAACGCGCAGGGCGGGCGGCTGGAATCGTCGGCGGGGTCGGTGCGCGTGAGCCTGGACCCCTCGGTGGACCTGTCCATCGACGCCTCCAGCTCCGGGGGCTCGGTGCGCAGCGAGCTGCCGCTCAAGGGGACGACGTCGCGCTCGGCCTTCAAGGGCACCCTGGGCAAGGGAGGGAACCTGCTGCGGGTGCACACCTCCGCGGGGTCGGTGGAGCTTTCCGCGCTCTAGCCATGGTGGACCCGAGCTTGTTGGTGTCCGTCGCGGACGCGGGCGGCCGCTGCAGGCACCCGCGCGGACGCGGGCGGCCGCGGGGCTAGGAAAGAGCGGGAGCAGCAACGTTCTGGAGCTGGCGGGCTCCTTGCCTTTGAGGCGCC
>DASUFT010000082.1:0-4013 GCA_036274395.1 Candidatus Polarisedimenticolaceae bacterium
GGGCGGAACCCGGCGGCGAGGGAGAGCGCCGCCGCATCGCGCAGGACGGTCGGGACGTATCGGGGCGGGATCGTGCCCAGGCCGGGCGTCCCCGACGGCGGAGATTCGCCGAGCCCGGCCGAGGACAGCGGCTCCGTGGGGACGCCTCCGGGCAGTGTCCCTCCCGCCGTCAGCGGCGTGCCGCTCCCCACCGCGTGATCGAGGCGCGCCAGGAGCTGCCAGGCCCCCGCTGCCGGCCGCCAGGCGGCGCCCAGGCGCCCCTCGACCCTGTGCGCCGAGCCGCCCGCGTCCGGGTCCGTCGCGAACAGGCGCTCGCTGGCGAAGAGCGTCCAGGGGTCGCGCAGGCGATAGGCCGCGGAGAGCGTGGCCAGGTGCCGCCGGTCCTCCTCGCCCAGGCGCAGCTCGTAGCGGGTGGAGGCCAGGGAACGTCCGACGCGATGCTCCCAGCCCGCGGTCAGGGCTGTGTAGTCCGCGGTCGGATCCCCTTGTTGCGTGTCCACGCGAGAGATGCTGCCGGTGACGCTGGAGGCTTCCGACAGCGGCCAGGTGGTCTCGATCCCCGCGGCCGAGCGCAGGGAGATCCCGGCCTCGCCCTCCTCGAGCGTGTAGCGGGCGAGCGCCCGGGTGCGCTCGCTGACCTGGCTGTCGATCCCGAACACGGTACGGTCGCGGCTGGGGAACGGTCCTCCCGATTCCCATTCCTGCCGCAGGGTGAGGCGGGTTTGGTCGTCGAGGGCGAAGCCCACGCCGAGGGACGTGCGATCCGGATATCCCGCCACGTCCGGCTCGCCCACCGCCTGCTGGCGCAGCAGCTCCGCCGTCCAGCGGCGGCCGGGCTTGGCCCGCAGTCCCGCCGTGAGCAGGGTGGCGGAGGCGTGCGGCGTGCCCGCCCCCTCGGAGGCCACCGCCCCCACCCCGGCCAGCGCCGTCACCGGCCCGAACAGGCGCTCCGCGTCCACCCTGACCGCGGAGCGGGAGAGGCCGGCATCGGTGTCCTGCGCGTAGGCCTCCCCGCGCACGCGCCAGAGATCCGTCGGCTGCCAGGCCGCCCGGGCCGCGCTCCTCCGGCTCCCCAGCTCCGGGCTCCCCAGATAGCTCGGGTTCGCGAAGCTCCCCGGGAGGTCGCGGAAGGACACCTCCCAGTCCAGGTGCGGGCCGCGCGCCGAGAGCGCGGCGGCGAGCGCGGTGGCGGCGTCCGTCCCGTCGTCGGTCTGGGCCGCTTCCGCCCGCAGGAGCATCCCCGGACGCGGCCGCCAGCGCAGGTCCGCGCCGTAGAGCGCCAGGTCCCCCCCCTCGCGCCCCTCGTGCACGGCGCTGCCCCCCAGCGTGAGGCCGGGGACGGGCGTCACGTCCACCCGCGCGCCCGCCGCCACCGGGTTGGGCCCGCCCGCGCGGGCCTCGTAGAGCACGACGATGCGCTGGGGGTTGAGGTCGGGATCGAAGGGCGGCAGCGCGCGCGCCAGCAGCAGCGCGCCGGACTCGGCGTCGAGGTCGTAGTCGAGCGCGGGGACGAGCGTGCGCCGGGCCAGGACCTCGTCGGTGCGGAAGCGGTCGCGCGTCTCGAGCACGATCCGCTCCGATCGAAGGACGACAGGCGCTTCCGACAGGAGATAGGGCCCCGACGTGCCGTCGGGCTGGAAGACGTCGCGGACCATCCGGGCATCGGTGGGGGCGGCGAAGGCGCGCGCTCCCCACCTGCCGCGGCGCACCTCTCCCGTCAGGCCGGACAGGCGCCGGTCGTAGCGGGACAGCTCGGCCCGGTCCAGCCCGGTGGCGGCATCCCCCCACTGCGCGTAGCCGAGGGGGGCATCGAGGCGCAGGAACACCGGACCCTGGTGCGCGGTGGCGTCGCTCGTCACCGAGCTGTCGCCGTGCACGGGGAACGTCGCCTCGTCCTCGCGCGCGTCGAACAGGCGGTCGGGGTCGCGCTTCCGCGCGGTGTCCACGGAGACCGTGAGCTGCGCGTGCGCTCCCACAGCCCCGTGCGCGAACACGGCCACCCGGCCGCCGCCGTCGGCGATGCCGCGGTTGATCCCGGGGGGCTCGCCGCCGTGACCCTCCACGCCGCCGTC
Organism: Candidatus Polarisedimenticolaceae bacterium; assembly: GCA_036274395.1. Lineage (GTDB taxonomy): Bacteria > Acidobacteriota > Polarisedimenticolia > Polarisedimenticolales > DASUFT01 > DASUFT01. The sequence goes on from DASUFT010000082.1 coordinate 2,073, forward strand.
CCCGGCGAGGTTCCCCTCCGCCACACCGAGGACCTGCCAGGCACCGCCCAGCGGGACGATCGGCGCCACCAGCTCGGCCTCCAGGCGGTCGCTGCGCACCCAGGCGTGGAACTGCCCGGGGAGGGCGGGCGCCTCGAGACGGATCTCCGCCAGCCCGTCTTGCAGGCGCACCTGCAGGCCGTCCTCGTTGGCGTCGAGGTCGGGGTTGAGCGGGGCGGCCCCTTCCGTGCGCACCGTGACCATCCCCTCCCAGGAGGCACGCACGCCGAACGCGTCGAGCGCCTCCACGTGCAGCAGCCCCGGTTTCCCGCCACCGGCGGTGAGCCGGTCCTCGGGCACGGAAAGGCGCAGCTCCACGGCATCTCCGGGGACGATCAGCTCGATCTCGGAGGCCGGCACCTCCGCGGGCGTCGCGCCCGGAGCGGTGGCGCGCAGCTCGATGCGGTTCCGTCCGCTCGCCAGCTCCACGCCCACGAAGCGGACGGCCTCGATCCCGCGGGCGGGCAGCACGGTGTGGGTGCCGATGCGGGAGGCGGGGACGGGGCTTCCGCCCACGCGCAACTCGGGAACCAAGCCGGACGGGTAGACGATCTCCACGTTCGCCCGTCCCGTGGCGACCCGCGTGCCGGACGCGGGAGAGAGGATCGCCGCCGCCACGGGATGCGTGCGGACGGCGTGCTCCAGCGGGTCCATCGTTGGCTCGGACGCCGTCGTGGGAGCGCGGGAGGGGAGGAGCGCGAGCAGCGGCTCCGCGGACGCGCCCTGGCAGGTCAGGTCCCCGTCGTGGGCCGAGGTGCGGTCGGCGAGAAGGTCGGCGGCGGCCGCGATCCGTGCCGGAGCCTCGGGAAGCGGAGAGCCGTCTTCCGCGAGGAGCGAGGACGCCGGGAGGTCGAGGCGTTCCGTTCCCCGCCGCAGCGTGCAGCGGGCCACCGGGACCGCATCCGAAGCGCCCAGGGGCAGGTCCACGATCTCGAGTGCTGCGGCGCGCACCTCCACGAAGCGGCTGCGCGCGCTCCCCGCCCAGACCGCGCCCGCGGAGCGGGGGGTGAGGCCGCGCGGAAGCGTGGCGGCGTCCGCCCGGATCACATGCACTCCGGGGGCCACGCCCTCCAGGTGCCAGCGCCCGGTGGGATCGGTGACCGCACCGCGGCCGTCCTCCATCAGCACCAGCACGCCGGGGACGCCCGGCTCGCCGGCGTCGGGCACGCCGTCGCCGTCGTCGTCCACGAACACCTGGCCCTGCAGGATCGCCTCCCGGCGGAATGGGCCGGGACGGACGCGCACGGTCGCCGAGGCCTGGGGGGAGAGCGCGGCGGCGGGAGAGGCGGGATCGGCGGTCAGACGCCCCTCCGCCTGCGCGAGGTTGGCGGCGTCCCCCTCCTGCGCTCCTGGGCCCACCACGGTCGCGTAGGCGAGCACACGCGTCGCGTCTGGCGGTAGGGGTCCGAGGGAGAAGCGCAGCGTGCGTCCGTCGGCGCCGACCGTGGGATCGGGGGCCGGCGCCCCATCCAGCCGTGCCGTTCCCGGCACGTAGCGGAACCCCTCGGGGAGCGTGTCCGCGACCGCGAGCAGGCCGAGGGCCGGCGTGCCCGGCTGCGGCGCGATCTCCAGCGTGTACCCGACGGCATCTCCCGGCCACGCCGTGGTGCGATCGGCGCGCTTGAGCAGGGCGAGCGCGAAGGGCACCACCTCCGCGGTCACCGAGGCCGCGGCACTTGCCGCGCAGCCGTCGGCGGACAGCTCCGCGGCGGCCGTCACGCCCCCAAGCGCGGTCAGGGCGAGCTGCAGCGGCAGGCGGATCACGGCCGACGATCCGGCGGGAAGATCGGGGAGCTGGAACAGCAGGCGCCGTCCCGCGAGATCCACCGAGCCCGTGAAGGGCAGGGGATCCCCCAGCTCCGTCGTCACGGCGGCGGCCGTCGTGTCCAGGGGCAGGGTCCA
>DASUFT010000083.1:0-19406 GCA_036274395.1 Candidatus Polarisedimenticolaceae bacterium
GCATCACGCAGTCGGTGCCGTCGAGGATGGCATTGGCGACGTCGGTCGATTCGGCCCGGGTGGGGAGCTTGCTGGCTACCATGGACTCCAGCATCTGGGTGGCCGTGATCACGGGCTTGGCCGCCCGATTCGCCCGGTCGATGATCTGCTTCTGCGTGTACGCCATGGATTCGATCGCGACCTCCACGCCCAGATCGCCCCGCGCGACCATGACACCGTCCGCCGCGGCCAGGATCTCGTCCAGACGCTCTAGGGCGCCGGCGCGCTCGATCTTGGCGATGAGGAACGGCCGCCCCCCCAGGCGCGCCGCCTCCTCCCGCACCGCCTGGAGATCGGCGGCGCGCTCCACGAAGGACTGGCTGATGGCATCCACCCCCGCCGCCAGCGCCACCTCCAGGCAGGCGCGGTCATGCGCGGTGAAGGCGCCGATGCCCAGCTCGATCCCGGGCAGGTTCAGCCCCTTGCGGGAGCGAAGCTCTCCTCCCACCGCGACGGTGCACTCCACGTCCGTTCCCTGCACGCGGTCCACCACGAGCTGCACCAGACCGTCGTTCAGGTAGAGACGGTTGCCTGGTTTCACCACGCGAGGCAGCGGCTCGAAGCTCATGGAGGCCCGATGCCCATCGCCGACCACCTCCTCCGAGGTGAGCGTGAAGCGCTGGCCAGCGGAAAGATGCACGGGCTCGGGATCGATCCTGCCCAGGCGCATCTTCGGTCCGGGGAGGTCGGCCATGATCGCCACGCGCCGCCCCGCCGCTCGTGCCGCCCGGCGCACGCGCCGGATGACCTCCTCGTGCTGCTGGAAGGTGCCGTGGGAGAAGTTGAGCCTGGCCACGCTCAGACCGGCTCGGACCAGACGCTCCAGCATCTCCGGGGATTCCGAGGCCGGCCCGATGGTGGCGACGATCTTCGTTTTCGGACCGTCGAGCGCTGCCCTCATGGCGGCACCGGGACCGGCTTCACGTCCCAGATCTCCCGCGCATAGGCGCGGATGGCCCGGTCCGACGAGAAAAATCCCGTGCGCGCCCCGTTGAGGATGGAGGCTCGCGTCCACCACTCGGGGTCCCGCCAGGCCGCCTCCACCCGCCGCTGGCACTCCACGAAGGCACGAAAGTCGGCGAGCACCAGGAAGGGGTCTTCATGGAGGAGGTTGTCCACGATGGGCTGAAGTGCCGCGGCGCCGCCGGAAAACTCCCCGGAGGCCAGGGTCTCCAGAACCTCGCGCAGCTCGTGATCGGCGCCGGCGACCACCTGGGGACGATAGCCCTCCCGCCGGATGCGCGCGACATCGTCCACGGTGAGGCCGAAGAGGAAGAAGTTGTCCGCGCCCACGCGGTCGCGGATCTCCACGTTGGCCCCGTCCAGGGTGCCGATGGTGAGGGCGCCGTTCAGCGCGAACTTCATGTTGCCGGTGCCCGAGGCCTCCTTGCCCGCCGTCGAGATCTGCTCGGAGAGGTCGGCTCCCGGGAAGATCTTCAGGCTGTTCTTGACGTTGTAGTCGGGGAGGAAGACGACGCGCAGCCGGTCCCGTGTGGCCGGATCGGCGTTCACCACCTCTGCCACCCGGTGGATGAGCTGGATGATCCGCTTGGCCATGACGTAGCCGGGCGCGGCCTTCCCCGCGAAGAGGACGGTGCGGGGGGGCGCATCGAGCCCGGGATCGCGCTTGAGCCGGCGATACTGGGCCACGACATGGAGGACGTTCAGGTGCTGCCGCTTGTACTCGTGGATCCTCTTGACCTGCACGTCCATCAGCGCCGCGGGGTCGACGGCGATTCCGGTGCGCTCCTCGATCTCGCGGGCGAGCGCGCGGCGGTTCCCATCCTTGATCCTCCTCCACCGCTCGCGGAAGGCCTTGTCCTCGGCCAGGGGCTCCAGCCGCTCCAGCTGCTGCAGATCCGCCGGCCAGCCCGGCCCCAGCATCTCGTCCAGGAGGGCGGAGAGCCCGGGGTTCGCAGCGACCAGGAACCGGCGCGGCGTCACACCGTTCGTGACGTTCCTGAGCTTCTCCGGCCACATCTCGTGGAAGTCGCGCAGCACGTCCCGGCCCAGCAGCTCGGTGTGGAGGGCGGCCACCCCGTTCACCGCCCGTGCCCCCACGGTGGCGAGGTGCGCCATGCGCACGCGCCGCCCTTCATTCTCGTCCACGAGCGACATGCGGGCAGCGCGCGCCTCGTCACCCGGGAAGCGCCGCCGCACCTCGTCCAGGAACCTGCGGTTGATCTCCTGAACGATCTCCATGTGCCGGGGAAGGACCCTGCCGAACAGCTCCACCGGCCAGGTCTCCAGGGCCTCCGGGAGGAGGGTGTGATTGGTGTAGGCGAAGACCTGACGGGTGATCTCCCACGCCGGCTCCCACTCCACGACGTGCTCGTCCACCAGCAGGCGCATGAGCTCGGCCACGGCCACCGCCGGGTGGGTATCGTTCAGCTGGGCCACGAAGCCGTGATGGAGCTGCGCCAGGTCGAGCCCGGCCTGGCGATGGATCCGGATCATGTCCTGAAGGGCGCAGCACACGAAGAAGTACTGCTGCTGGAGGCGGAGGGTCTTTCCGGCCAGGCCCTCGTCGTTGGGATAGAGCACCTTGGTGAGGGTCTCCGAGGCGACTTTCTCCTCGACCGCACCGTAGTAGTCGCCCACGTTGAAGGCCGCGAAATCGAACGACTCCACGGCCTCCGCGGCGAAGAGCCGGAGGAGGGTCACGTTGCCCACGCCGTAGCCGGGGATGGGCGTGTCGAAGGCGGCGCCGCGGACCACCGTCGCGGGATGCCAGCGCACGCGACGGCGGCCCTGGGAATCGGTCCAGTGCTCCGTCGTTCCGCCGAAGCCGACGGGGTAGACGATCTCGGGGCGCGGGATCTCCCAGGGGTTGCCGTTGCGGAGCCACTTGTCGGTGATCTCGACCTGGGCGCCGTCCCGGATCGCCTGGTCGAAGATCCCGAACTCGTAGCGGATGCCGTAGCCGACCGAGGGGATCTGCGTGGTGGCCATGGACTCGAGGAAGCAGGCGGCCAACCGCCCCAGACCTCCGTTCCCCAGGCCGGGCTCCTCCTCCAGGGCCGCCAACTCGTCCAAGTCCAGCCCCAGATCCTTCATGGCCTGCCGTGCCTCGTCCAGCATCCCGAGATTGATGAGGTCGCAGACGAGGTGGGGGCCCAGCAGGTACTCGGCGGACAGGTAGCAGACGACGCGGGTGGCGGCGGCGTGGAAGACCTGCAGGCTCCTCTGCCAGCGCTCGAGCAGGCGGTCCCTCACGCTCAGCGCCAGCGCCAGGTACTTGTCGTGGGGGGTGGCGTCCTCCAGTCCCCTGCCCACCGCATGGCGCAGGTTCTCCAGGAAGGCCTGTCCGAAGGAACGGAGGGCGACCTCGTGCTGCATACTGTTCATGGTCAAGACCTCGGGGAATGGCAGATGAGACAGGTGGAGACTGCGTAGGTCGCGTGGCTGCGCGGCATGCCCTGGTCCCCCACTTCGTGGCAGGACAGGCAGTCGGCCATCTCGCCGGTCACGGCATGCGACACGGGGGGGATCACGGGTCGGCGCTCCCCTCGCCCGCTGACGCGGAGGACGAAGCCGGCCACCGCCGCCAGCAGCACCAGGACCACGATGGCCACGAGCTTGTGCGTGAGCCTGCGGTTGATGGGCGCCCCCTCACACCATGTCGAAGCGTTCGGTGTGGATGTGATCTTCAGGCACGCCGAGATCCGGCAGGATCTGCTCCAGCGCATCCATCATGGGCGAGGGCCCGCAGATGAAGTACTGCCATCGCCGATACTGCTTGGGCGGCAGGTGCCTGCGCAGCACCTCCGCCGTGATGCGCCCCTCCTCCCCCTCCCAGCCCGGCGGCGCCTCGCTCACCACGTACACCACCTTCAGGTTCATGCGCCCGCGCAACGCCAGCAGATCCTCCCGGAAAATGAGGTCCTCCGGCGTCCGCGCGGCGTAGAAGAGCACCACCGGCCTCACGTCCTCACGCTCGGCCATCGTCACGAGCATCGAGCGCAGAGGCGTGATCCCCACGCCGCCGGCCAGGAACACGTAGCCGGGCCCCTGCTCCCGGTCCAGGGTGAAGACGCCATAGGGTCCGTCCACCCAGACGAGATCGCCTGCTCCCAGCTCCCTCACACGCGGTCCCGACCAGTCTCCCAGGTTCTTGATCGTGAATGCGATCTCCCTCGTTTCCTGGGCCGCGTCGCCGCTGGACGACAGCGAGATCGGGTGCTGGTCGTAGCTGAGCGGGGAGCGGCCCAGGCGCAGCCACGCGAACTGGCCCGCGGCGAAGCCGCCGGCCCAGCCCGCATGACCGACCGGCTCCAGGCGCAACGTGCGAGCGTCCCCCGCCTCCGCGCGGTTCTCCACCACGCGCCAGGCTCGCCGGGTCGTAAACAGAGGCCGCAGCAGCCGCTGGAACGCGAAGAGACAGACGGGAACCAGCACATAGAGGAGGCACAGGACGGCCATGGGCATCCTGCGCACGAAGCGCCCCACGGTGGCCACGTGGACGCCAGCGACCACGAGGAGGCCGAGCGCCAGAAGGCCATGGGTGCCGAGCCAGATCTCGTAGGAGAGCCTCAGCCGCTTGCGCCAGATGGAGAGGGAGATGAGGGCCAGGAGCAGCAGGAAGGCCAGAGTGCCGGAGGCCACGCTCCAGGGGACCCCGGAACTCCCGAGGATGCGGGCCGGGTACCCCGCGACCACGAGCAGGATGGGATGCGTGAGCAGCAGGCAGAACGCGGCGATGCCGATCTCCTTGTGGAACTGCTGCAGGACGTCCAGCCCGAAGGGGGACGCGGCCCGCTGCACGCGCGAGACCAGCGACAGCTCCAGCACCATCACGGCGAAGCCCACGTAGGCGAGCCCCACCGACAGATTGAGGAGGGCGGAGGCGGAGACGTCGGACGGCGGGAACGCCGTCCCGAAAAGGAGGGGAAGGAGCAGGAGAAGGAGATACAGTCCCAGCCCCGCCGCCCCGCGCAGGATCAACTGCACGATCGCCTCCTCGGTGCGGCTGATGCGGCAATCAAGGGCGGGGATAGAATCCCGCAGCCAGGAGTGGACATGAAGGAAGACGACGGCGGAGCCGGGGCAACGGCGAGAGTGAGCCTGTCCGATGAGAAGGCGGTGGAGAAGATCCTCGCCTCCACCGTGATGGGCCTGTGGGAGCTGGTCAACGACCTCACGCGCATCCAGCCCTCACGGCGCGAGCGATACCGGGTGGCCATCTTCGGCTCGGCCCGGGCCAAGCCGGACACCTTCGTCTACGAGGCGGTGAAGCGGACGGCGGCGGCGCTCGCGGAGATGGGCTGCGACGTCGTGACCGGTGGCGGGCCCGGACTCATGCAGGCGGCGAACGAGGGGGCGGCCAGCACCGGCCTCTCCGAGCGCTCCATGGGGATCCGCGTGGACCTGCCCTTCGAGCAGGACGTCAATCCCTTCGTCGAGCATGCCTTCGCGCACAAGACCTTCTTCACCCGACTGCACCACTTCGTGATCGCATCCGATGCATTCGTGGTGGTGCCCGGCGGCATCGGCACGGTGCTCGAGACCCTGATGATCTGGCAGCTCCTGCAGGTGCGCCACGTGCGCGACGTACCGCTGATCCTGGTGGGGAAGATGTGGCGGGGGCTGGTGGACTGGGCCGCGGCAAGCATGCTCGACCCCCGCCTGCCCCTCGCCGGTCCGGAGGACATGAACATCCCGGTGTGCCTGGACACGGCGGACGAGGCCATCGCCGCCATCCGGGAGCACCACGTCAGGTGGACGGCGGGGAGACCAGGAGGCGCGTGAGGGAGACCCGCGGGCACACATCTTGGGCGCTACTTCGTCACGGCGATGGACTTGCGGAAGAGGGACAGGCTGTACACGAAGAAGGCGAGGCCGATGGCGGTGACCATCAGGAACTGCTTCCACACCGCGCCCAGCCCCCCGCCCCGGTAGATGATCACCTGCGAGAAGCTCACGAAGTGGCGGGAGGGCAGGAAGTAGGTCAGCGCCTGCAGCCAGCCGGGCTGGCTCTCCACCGGCGTGGACCCTCCGGACAGCAGCATGAGCACCACGATGACGAGGATGATGAGCAGGGCGAACTGGGCCATGGAACGGGAGATGGTCCCCAGGTAGATGCCGAGCGCGGTGGCGAAGAACAGGTAGAGCGTCACCCCGAAGAACCAGAGCACGAAGGATCCCGCGAAGGGCACCTCCAGTGCCCACCGGACCACCACGAAGATGGAGAGGGCGGTGGCCAGGAGGATCACCAGGCCGTTGGCCCACACCTTGGCCATGGCGATCTCGAAGGCGGTCAGGGGCATCACCAGCAGGTGCTCGAGCGTCCCGTGCTCGCGCTCGCGGATCACGGCGGCCCCCGTGAGCACGATCGTGAGCAGGGTGAGCTGGTTGATGATGGCGACGATGCTGGTGAACCAGGAGGAGATGCCGTTGGGGTTGAAGAGCTTGCGCACCACGAGGTTGACCGGCGCTCGCGCGGAGGAATCGCTCCGGGAGAGATAGTTCTCGATCCGCTGGCCCAGGATGTTCTTGATGTAGGTGGAGCCGATCCCCGCCTGCTGCATGGCGGTGGCGTCGATGCTGAGCTGGATCCGAGGGTTCCGGCCCGCCACCAGGTCGCGCTCGAACCGGGGCGGGATCGTGACCACGAACATGAATCGCCCCTGGTCCATGGCCGTCTCCACCTCGCTGGTGGGGATGGGCACGGGGAGCTGGAAGCGGGGCGGGTAGAAGGCGTTGAACAGCTCGGCGGACAGGGCCGAGCGGTCCTCGTCGGCGAAGGCGATGGAGGCGTTGTTGACCTCGTTGGAGGTCCCGGTGGCCTGCGTGAACACGGCCAGGGTGAAGGCGTAGATCACGAAGAGCACCATGACCTTGTCGCCCAGCAGGCTCTTCAGCTCCTTGATGCCCAGCCAGAAGATGTTCAGGAGCGTGGTCACCGCTATCTCTCCTGCTTTTTCAGGAAGAGAGCGCTCACCCCGAGCAGCACGGGGATGCAGCACGCCAGGTAGATCAGGTCCGGCGTCATGAGCGCCGGCATCAGCCCCTTGGTGTACGCGCCCAGGCTGGAGTGCATGTAGTAGGTGGTGGGCCAGAGGGTCCCGATGGCGCGGGCGCTCCCCTCCAGGGTGGAGACGGGCTGCAGCAGGCCCGCGAACTGGATGGTGGGCTGGATGGTGAGGATGGCGGTGATGAACACCGCCGCCACCTGCGTCTTGGTGAAGGTGGAGGTCAGCATCCCCACCCCGGTGGTCACCAGCACGTAGAGGAGCGTGCACAGGGTGAGGACCACCACCGAACCCTTGATGGGCACGCCGAAGACCAGGAGGGCGATCGCTGCCAGCACGAAGAAGTTCAACATGCCGATGGCGACGTAGGGGAGCTGCTTCCCCAGGAGGTACTCGAGCCTGCCGGTGGGCGTCACGTAGAAGTTGATCATGGAGCCCAGCTCCTTCTCCCGGACGATGGCCACCGTCATGAGGATGGCGGGGATGAGGATGAGGAGGAGGGCGGGGACGCTGGGCACGATGGAGTAGATGCTCTCGAAGGTCGGGTTGTACATGAACCTGGACTCGACGGGAGCCGTGTTCCGGTGTGGCCCGGTGTTGAGGGGGTTCGCCGGGTCCTGCAGCATCGTGTTGTGTGCCCCCCGCACGTACTGGGCCACGGTTTCGCTGCGGAAGGGCATGGCCCCGTCCACCTGGGCGAGGATCTCAGGGACGGCGTTGCGCCTGAGGTCCCTGCCGAAATTGGGCGGGATCTCCAGGAGCATGGAGATGTCGTCGGCTTGCAGGCGCCGCAGCGCATCGTCGTCGGAGATGGCAGGGGGAGTGGCGAGGAAGTACTCGGGTGCTCCCCGGAACTGCTCCAGGTAGGCGCGGCTCTCCGCCGAGTGGTCGCGGTCCAGGGTGGCGTAGCGGATGTGCTTCACGTCCGTGGTGATGCCGAACCCGAAGACGAGCATGAGCAGCGCCGAGCCCGCGAAGGCGAAGGCGAGGCGCACGGGGTCTCGCAGGATCTGCATCGTCTCGTTGCGGGCGTAGGCCATCAGACGCACCAGGGCCAGCTTCAGCGCGGACTGCTCCTGGTGCGGGGCGGCCGCCGCCATGGGAGGGGCCGGGCCGGGGGCTGCCGAGGGCGCAGCCGCCTTGGCATCGGCGATGGAATCCTCCATGTAGGCAATGAAGGCGTCCTCCAGGTTGGCGGCGCCGCGGCCCTCGATCAGCTTCTGGGGAGCGTCGCAGGCCAGGACCTTCCCCGCGTTCATCAGCGAGATGCGGTCGCAGCGCATCCCCTCGTTCATGAAGTGCGTGGTCACGAAGATCGTCACGCCCTGGTTGCGGGAGAGGTCGATGAGCAGCTCCCAGAAGCTGTCCCGGGCCACCGGGTCCACCCCCGACGTGGGCTCGTCGAGGATGAGCAGCTCCGGCTCGTGCAGCACCGCCACCGCCAGGGAGAGGCGCTGGCGCAGGCCCATGGGCAGCTCCTCGGCCAGGGCGTCCAGGTGGGGGCCCAGGCCGAAGCGCTGCACCAGGTCGTCGATGCGCGCCTTCGCCTTCTCGGGAGGGATGTGGTAGAGGCGTGCGTGCAGGGCCAGGTTCTGCCGGACCGTCAGCTCCCCGTAGAGGGAGAAGGCCTGGGTCATGTAGCCGAGGTCCTTGCGCACCTCGATGCTTCCCGCCTCCACGGACTTGCCGAAGAGGGTGGCGGTCCCCTCCGTGGGCGGGAGCAGGCCGGTGAGCATCTTCATGGTGGTGGACTTGCCGCAGCCGTTGCTCCCCAGGAAACCGAAGATCTCCCCCCGCTCGATGGCGAGGGTGACGTGGTCCACGGCGGTGAAGGTCCCGAAGCGGCGGGTCAGACCCTTGGCGTCGATGGCGATCTCGCTCTTCCCGGCCGGCCGGGGGGGGATCACCAGCTCGGTGTGCCCGCCCCGCTTCTCCTCGGGGAGCAGCGCGATGAAGCACTGCTCCAGGTCCTTGGTGCCCGTCCTCCGCATCAGCTCGGCCGGCGTTCCCGTGGCCAGGACCTTCCCCGCGTCCATGGCCACGATCCAGTCCCACCTCTGCGCCTCGTCCATGTAGGCGGTGGCGATGACGACGCTCATGCTCGGCCGGCCGGCCCGGATGTCGTCGATCAGGGTCCAGAACTGACGGCGGGAGAGGGGATCCACGCCCGTGGTGGGCTCGTCCAGGATCAGCAGGTCCGGCTCGTGCACGAGCGCGCCACAGAGGCCGACCTTCTGCTTCATCCCTCCCGAGAGCTTGCCGGCGGGGCGGTCGGGGAACGGCCCCAGGCCGGTGGCCTCCAGCAGCTCCTTCACCTTGACCGGCCGCTCCTTGCGGGAGAGGCCGAAGAGCTGGGCCATGAAATCCACGTTGTCGTAGACGGACAGCTCGAAGTAGAGGTTCTTTCCCAGGCCCTGGGGCATGTAGGCGATGCGGGGGCAGACGGCGCGCCGGTGCCTGCGGTCCGCGATGTCTCCCCCCAGCACCGTCGCCTTTCCCTCCTGCAGCTTCTTCGATCCCGCCATCAGCCCCAGGAGCGTGGACTTGCCCACCCCGTCCGGGCCGATGACGCCGACCATCAGGCCGCTGGGGATGTCGAGCGACAGATCGTCGACTGCCACCACCTCTCCGTACCGGTGGCTGAGGTTCTGGATGCGGACCACCGTCTCCGCGGCGGGCCCGGGGACGGGCTCGATGGCCGTCGCGTGCATGCGGCGACGGCTCCTAGCGGGCCGCAGTCGGGCCGGCGCCCAGCTGGTCTGGGCGGACCAGGTCGTTCTGCAGGAAGTTCGGCCAGGAGGCTCCGGGGTCCACCTTGACGTAGCCCACGCCGCGGGTGCCGGTCTTGACGTACTCGACGTAATGCGAGACCAGCTCCTTGGGGACCTGGATCTTCACCCTGAACATCAGCTTCTCCCGCTCGCTGCGCGTCTCCACCTCCTTGGGCGTGAACTGCGCCTCCGGGGAGACGAAGCTCACGTAGGCGGCGGCGGCGCGTCCCGGCACGTGGTCCAGGGTGAGCCGCGCCTCGGCCCCCACCTTGAGGGCGGACGCCTCCCTGGCGGGGAGGAAGATCTCCATGTACACGTCTTCCAGGTTCACGATGGTCAGCGCCTTGCCGCCCGGTCCCAGGACCTCGCCGGGCTCCGCCAGGCGGTAGAGGACGCGCCCCAGGACGGGTGAGGTGAGCACGGCGTCGTCGATGCGCGTCTGGATGGCGGCCCCATTGGCCTCCGCCACCTTGACCTCCTGCTGCGCGGCCTGGAGCTGGGCCTCCTCGCCGGTCAAGGCCGCCTTGCTCGTCTGCAACGCCGTCGTCCGCACGTCCAGCTCGCGCTGGGATCCCGCCCGCTCCTCCACCAGCTTGCGCGATCGATCGGCCTCGATGCTGGCCAGCTCGATCTCGCTCTTTTTCCTGGCGATGTTCGAGGAGGCGACCGCGATCTTCTCCCTGGCCGCCGCCACCGCGGCGTTGGCCTCGGCCAGCTCCGCCGCCAGGGTGACGGTGTCCATGCGCACCACCACCTGGCCGGGCTGGACCAGGTCCCCCTCCGCCACCAGGATCTCCTTGACCCGCAGGGGCTCCCTGGCGGCGACGTCCACGAGCTTGGCCTCCAGGCGCCCGTTCCCCCAGGCGATCCCCTCCGGCACCGCGGACCGCGTGGACTTCCAGTACTGGTAGCCGGCGAAGGCCGCGATCGCCACGACGATCACGGCCACGATCCAGATCCGGGTCGACTTCTTCTTGGTGGTTGCCATGTCCTCACCTTTCCGCCGGCGGCGGCTCCGTCAGGAGGTCGCCCCAGTCGGTCCGCTGCTCCATCTCTTCCCGGATCAGGTCGGGCACCATCGGCTGGTCGTGCAGCTCCCAGCCCCCCCCCAGGGCCTTGTAGAGGGCGATGAGGTTCGTGGCGATGGAAGACGTATTCTGGGTCAGCGTGATCTGCTCCTGCAGCAGCGAGCGCTGTGCGTCCAGCACTCTCTGATAGTCCACCGCACCCTCGCGATACTGCACCATGGCCAGATCCGCCGATCGCTGGGCTGCCTCGGCGGCATTTTGCGCGAACAGCGTGGCCTCCTGGGACTTCAGGTATCCGACCAGGCCGTCCTCCACCTCGCGCTGGGCCTCCAGGACCGTGTTCTGGTAGTCCACGAGCTGCTGCTGGAAGCGGGCATCCTGGATGCGGATGTTGTTCTTGATGCGCCCGTAGTTCCAGATGGGCCAGCTGATGCGCGGGCCGAAGGCCCAGAAGAGGCTGCCTCCCTTGAAGAGATCGCCGAGCTTGGCGTCGTTGGAGAGGGTACCCGCACCGGTGCTGGTCTGGAGCCCGATCTCCCCGAACAGCGAGAACCTGGGGTACAGGTCCGCCCTGGCCACCCCGATGCGCTCTCCCTGCGCCATGCTGAGCAACTCTTGCCGGCGCACGTCGGGGCGGCGCCGGAGCAGCTCGGCGGGCATGCTCACCGCCACCGCCGCCGGTGCCGCCGGGATCCCCGCCGCCGCCGCCAACAATGCGTCCAGAGAGCCCGGCGACTGGCCGAGCAGGGTGGCGAGGGCGTTCCTGGCCTGGGCGAGGCCGATCTCGAGCTGGGGGATCGTGGCACGCGTGCTCTCGAGCAGGGTCGTGGCCTGGTGCACGTCCAGCTCGGACGTGGCCCCGTAGCGATAGCGCGCGCCGGCGATCCGCAGCCCCTCCTCCTGCAGCGTCACGTTGGTGCGCGACTGCGCGATCAGCGCCTCGAAGGTGCGGACCACGGCGTAGTTGCGCGCCACCTCCGCGGTCAGGGAGACCAGCGCGGCATCGTAATCGGCCAGCGTTGCCAGGTGCTGCGCCGTCTGGGCGCGCACGTCGCTCCTGTAGCGCCCCCAGAAGTCGAGCTCCCACACGGCGTCGAAGCCGACCTGGTAATCGCCGTACTGCCGGTCGGCGAAGGCGCTGTTCGCGGCGTGCTCGCTCAACCCCACCGCGGTGGCGCTGGCGAAGGCGGCCTGGATCTGCGGGTACTGCCGCCCCACGGAGAGGGCGAGCTGGGCGCGGGCCTCGTAGATCCGCAGCCCCGCCGCCTGCAGCGGCAGGTTCTGCCGCCGCGCGGTCTCGATGAGCCGGTCCAGGGTGGGATCTCCGAAGGCATGCCACCACGCGGCGTCCGCTTCGCCGCTCGTCAGCTTGCTCGCATCCTGCTGCGTCCACTGCGGGTTGAGCTCAACCTCCGGCTTCTTGTACTGGAACGGCTTCAGACAGCCGCTCAGGATCAGCATCGCCCCCAGCAGGACCAGCTTCCGCGCTCGTTCAGTTCGCATGCAGCCCCGCCGCGCGCCAGATCGCGCATGCCCGTTCCGTCGCCTCCGCCGTCGGCGGCTCCACGCTGGCCAGCGAGTAGTCGAGCCCCAGCCGCTCCCACTTGAACCGGCCCATCTGGTGGAAAGGCAGCACCTCCACCCGCTCCACGTTCCCCAGGCCGGCCGCGAAGGCGGCCGACCTCGCCATGTCGTCGGGATCGTCCGTGAGACCGGGCACCAGCACGAAGCGGATCCAGACCGGCCGCCCCTGCGCCGCCAGGCGCCGCGCGAAGTCCAGCGTGGGTCCGATCTCCTTCCCCGTCAGATCTCGGTGCCGGGTTGGGTCCCAGACCTTCAGGCCCAGCATCACCAGATCCACGTTCTGAAGCTCGGCGTCCGTCATCCGGTCGCCGTAGTGGCCATTCGTCTCCATCGTGGTGTGCACGCCCATGGCCTTGGCCGCCGCCAGCAGCTTGGCCGCGAAACGGTGCTGCATCAGCGGCTCTCCCCCGGAGAGGGTGAACCCGCCCTTCATGACCTGCAGCCCCGACCGGTACTTGCGCAGCTCTTCGACCGCCCGCGGCACCGTCACCGGCGCCCCATTGGTGAGGGTCCAGGTGTCCGGGTTGTGGCAGTAGCGGCAGCGCCACATGCAGCCGGTGGTCCAGGCGACCACGCGCACGCCGGGACCGTCCACCGTGGAGCCCGTGGTGAAGGAGTGCAGGAACCCCATGTCCCCGGAGGCCAGGGCCTCGCGCACGGTGGCCTCGGGGACGCCCTCCCCCAAGCCCACCCGCATCTCGTAGGGGCTGGCCGCTTCCAGCGTGGCTTGCACGGTCATTCCCCGTGGAACGTGCGATGGATCACGTCCATCTGCTGCTCCCGCGTGAGGCGCACGAAGTTGACCGCGTACCCGGAGACCCGGATGGTCAGCGACGGGTACTTCTCCGGATGGTCCATGGCGTCGAGGAGCGTCTCCCGGTTCAGGACGTTGATGTTCATGTGGTAGCCAGTGGCGCCGAAGAAGGCGTCGAGCATGGCCGTGAGGTTCGTGACGCGGTCCTCGGGCGTCCGCCCCAGGCCCGTGGGCACCAGGCTCGTGGTGAGGGAGATGCCGTCGGCGGCGTCCCTGTAAGGGATCTTTGCCACGGAAGCGGCGCTGGCGTGGATGCCGTGGCTGTCCCGGCCGTGCATGGGGTTGGCGCCAGGCGCGAAGGGCTCCCCCTGGCGCCGGCCATCGGGGGTGTTGCCGGTGGCCTTCCCGTACACCACGTTCGAGGTGATGGTGAGGATGGACTGCGTGTGCACGGCGTTCCGGTAGGTGGGGTGCTTGCGCAGCTTGTCCATGAACGCGCTCACCACCCAGACCGCGATCTGGTCCACCCGGTTGTCGTTGTTGCCGAACATGGGGAAGGCCCCCTCGGTCCTGTAATCCGTGACCAGGCCGGTGGCGTCCCGCACCACCGTCACCTTGGCGTGCTTGATGGCGGAGAGGGAGTCGGCCACCACGGAGAGCCCCGCCATGCCGAAGGCCATGGTGCGCACCGGCGCGTGGTCGTGGAGCGCCATCTCGATGCGCTCGTAGGCGTACTTGTCGTGCATGTAGTGGATGACGTTCATGGCGTCCACGTAGACGCGGGCCAGCCAGTCCATCATCCGGTCGAACCGGCGCACCACGTCCTCGAAGTCGAGGACGTCCCCCTGCACCGGCTCGGCCACGGGACCGACCTGCTTGCCGCTGACCTCGTCGCGGCCGCCGTTGATGGCGTAGAGCAGGCACTTGGCCAGGTTGGCCCGCGCCCCGAAGAACTGCATCTGCTTCCCCACCAGCATGGGCGACACGCAGCAGGCGATGGCGCCGTCGTCCCCCCAGGTGCGGCGCATGATCTCGTCGCTCTCGAACTGGATGGAGCTGGTGTCGATCGCCACCTGGGAGGCAAAGCCGCGGAAGGCGTCGGGGAGGCGCGGCGAGTACCAGATGGTGAGGTTGGGCTCGGGCGCCGGCCCCAGATTGTACAGCGTCTGCAGCATGCGGAAGCTGGTCCTGGTGACGAGCGACCGGCCGTCGTCTCCCATGCCCCCGATGGACTCGGTGACCCAGGTGGGATCGCCGGCGAACAGCTCGTCATACTCGGGGGTGCGCAGGAAGCGCACGATGCGCAGCTTGATCACGAAGTCGTCGATGATCTCCTGCGCCTGCTCCTCGGTGAGCCGCCCCGCCTGCAGGTCTCGCTGGAAGTAGATGTCGAGGAAGGTGGAGCAGCGGCCGAGGGACATGGCGGCGCCGTTCTGCTCCTTCACCGCCGCCAGGTAGGCGAAGTACAGCCACTGCACGGCCTCCCGGGCGGTGGTGGCGGGGCCGGAGATGTCGTGGCCGTAGGCCGCCGCCATCTCCTGTAGCTCTTGCAGGGCACGCGTCTGTTCCGCCAGCTCCTCCCGGTCCCGGATCACGTCCTCGCTGGAGGGCAGCCCATCGAGCGCGCGCCGTTCCGCCTTCTTCGCCTCGATCAGGCGGTCCACGCCGTAGAGCGCCACCCGGCGGTAGTCGCCGATGATGCGGCCCCGGCCGTAGGCGTCGGGGAGGCCCGTGAGCACGTGCGAGCTGCGGCAGCGGCGCACGTCCTCGGTGTAGGCGTCGAACACCCCCTGGTTGTGGGTCTTGCGATGCTTGGTGAAGGTCTCCACCACGTGGGGATCGGGCGTGTAGCCGTAGGTCTCCAGCGAGCTGAGCACCATCCGGAAGCCGCCGTTGGGCATGATGGCGCGCTTCAAGGGAGCGTCCGTCTGCAGGCCCACGATGATCTCGTGTTCGCGATCGATGTACCCCGGCGCGTGCGCGGTGATCGAGCTGGGGATCTGGGAGACGTCGAGCACGCCCTTCTTGCGCTCCTCCACGAAGAGATCGGTGAGCTTCTTCCAGATCCTCTTCGTGCGCTCGGTGGGAGGAGCGAGGAACGCGGCGTCGCCGTCGTAGGGAGTGTAGTTGAGCTGGATGAAGGCGCGGACGTCGATCTGCCGCTGCCAGAGCAGGCCCTGGAAGCCATCCCAGGCGGACTTCTGCGTCTTCTCGGGTGCACGTAGCGTCGTCATCGCACGCTCCTCTCCGCCACGATGCCCAGCAGCGACCCTGTGTGCCGGGCGATCATCAGCTCCTCGTTGGTGGGGATCACGAAGACCGGGACGGGGCTGCCCTGGGCCGAGATGCGCGGGCCGTGCCGCGCGTTGGCGGAGGCCTCGAGGCGCACTCCCAGCCAGGAGGACGCCTCGCAGATGCGCCGCCGGATCTCCGCCGAGTGCTCCCCGATCCCCGCGGTGAAGACCAGGCCTTCCAGGCCGCCCAGCACGGCGGCCAGCGCGCCCAGGTGCTTGGCGGCCTGGTAGACGAAGTAGTCCACGGCCAGCCGGGCGGCGGGGTCGGCACTGGCTTCCAGGTCGCGCATGTCGTTGCTGATGCCGGACAGGCCGAGGAGGCCGGACTTCTTGTAGAGGATCGTCTCCACCTCGGCCGCCGTCTTCCCCAGCGCCTGGAAGAGGTAGAGCACGGCCCCGGGATCGAGTGAACCCGGCCGCGTTCCCATGCACAGGCCGTCCAGCGCGGTGAAGCCGAGCGTGCTGTCCACGCTCTTCCCGCCCCTCAGGGCGCAGAGGCTGGCCCCGCTCCCCAGGTGAGCGACCACCACCCGGCCATCGGCGATCTGCGGTGCCACCGTGGGGAGCACGGAGGCGATGTACTCGTAGGAAAGGCCGTGGAAGCCGTAGCGCTGGACCCCCAGGTCCCGGATCTCCTTGGGGAAAGGGACGAGCTGGGCCACCGCTGGCTGGCCACGGTGGAAGCCGGTGTCGAAGCAGGCGACCTGCGGCACGTCGGGGAAGCGTGCGGCGGCCGCCTCGATGGCGGCCAGGTTGTAGGGCTGGTGCAGCGGCGCCAGCGGCACCAGCGCCCGCAGGTCCTCCAGCACCTGCGGCGTGACCACGGAGGGCGCGGCGTAGCGCGAACCCCCGTGGACCACCCGGTGCCCCACCCCCAGCACGCGGGCACCGGCGTAGCGGCCGCGCAGCCATCCCGCCAGGACCTCGAGCGCGGCCTTGCCGTCACGCACGCCCGCGTCCAGGGCATCCTCGGCGAGGGATGCTCCCGCCCCGTCCTCCGCCAGCAGGCGCGGAGAGGTTCCCATCCCTTCGATGCGGCCCCGCGCCTCGAGCCTCCAGGGCGCACCCTCCGGCCGCTCGTACACGCAGAACTTCAGGCTGGAGGAGCCGGCGTTGAGGGCGAGGGCGTAGGCGTTCATGCCACCGCCGGCGCCTGGCGGCGCGCGTGCGCGGCCAGGACCGCCACCGCGCAGCTGGCGATGCGCGAGCGCAGGCTGTCGGCCCGGCTGGTCAGGATCACCGGCACCCGCGCCCCCAGCACGAGCCCGGCGCTGTCCGCGTTGGCCAGAAAGCTGAGCTGCTTGGCCACCATGTTTCCCGCTTCCAGGTCGGGGGCGAGGAGGATGTCGGGATCGCCGGCGACCTCGGAGCGGATGTTCTTGATCTTCGCGGCTTCGGGGCTGATGGCGTTGTCGAAGGCCAGGGGCCCGTCGAGCAGGCCGCCCTTGATCTGGCCGCGTTCCGCCATCTTGCAGAGCGCGGCGGCGTCCAGGGTGGCCGGCATCTTCGAGGTCACGGTCTCCACCGCGCACAGGATCGCCACCTTGGGACGCTCGATGCCGAAGGAGCGTGCCAGGTCGATGGCGTTCTGGCAGATGTCGACCTTGTCCTCCAGGGTGGGGGCGATGTTGATCGCCCCGTCGGTGACGAGGAGGACCTTGTGATACGTGGGGACGTCCATCAGGAAGACGTGGCTCAAGCGCCGGCCGGTCCGCAGCCCCGTCTCCTTGGCCACCACCGCGCCCAGGATCTCGTCCGAGTGCAGGCTTCCCTTCATGAGCAGCTCGGCCTCGCCGGCACGGACCAGCTCCACGGCCTTGGCCGCGGCGCTGCGGCTGTCGGGCACGTCGACGACCCTCGCCTTCCCGAGCTCGATCCCGTGCGTCCTGGCGATCTCCGCCATCCTTCCGGCGGGGCCGACCAGGATGGGTGCGATCAGGCCCTGGCGGCCGGCGTCGATCGCACCCTGCAGCGCCGTCTCCTCGCAGGGGTAGGCCACGGCGGTGGGGATCGCCTCCAGGCCGCGGCAGCGCTCCAGGAGCTTCTCGTACTTGCCCGTGCCGGGTTGCTGGCTCATGAGATGGCCTCCGCCGGAACCGCCACCCGCCGCGGGACGGCCGGCCCGGTCTCCTTCAGGAGCAGGGTGAGGACGGCGGCGAGCGCGACCCCGGCGAGCAGGGGGGAGAAGGCCGCCTGGTAATGTCCGAGGTCCGGCGTGGCGGCACCATCGGCCGCGCGGAAGAGCAGCCGGGCGAAGACCGGCCCCAGCAGGGCGCTGAAGGTGAAATTGATGAAGTTGATCACGCCGGTGGAGGTCCCGCTGAGCCGGGGAGGGTTCGCCTCCTTGATCACGGTGTAGGGGAGCATGGCGGCGCCGGAGGCGACGCCCGCCAGCAACCCGAGGAGGTACGGCGGCAGCACCCCGGGCGGGCCATAGAGGATCCAGGCCAGGCAGGCCAGCAGCACGAGCGCGCTGCCCAGGATCACCGGCTTCCGCCGGCCGATGCGGTCGGACAGGAAGCCGAGCAGCGGGCACCCCACGATCCAGCCCACCGGGACCGTGGAGGTGCGCACGACCGCCATCGCGTAATCGAAGCCGTGCGCGTCCTGCAGGAACCGCACACCCCACACCATGTCGAAGATCGTGGTGGGGATGAAGAGGAGCCCCGCGATCAACCCGCAGAGGATGGACTGCGGGTTCCTGAACACCGTCCCCATGGAGTGCACCGCCTGCCGTATCCAGCCGGACTCCCCTGCCGGCTTCGAGGAGGTCGCGGGCAGGAAGACGAGCAGGAGGACGGCGAGGACCAGACCCGCCAGACCCATCCAGACCCAGAACCGCGTCCAGGGAACGCCGGAGGTCACCAGGGGAGCGACCGCGAACTGACCGGCGGAACCGCCCGCCATGCCGAACATCTGGGTGGCGCCGATCAGCGTGGCCGCACGTGCGGGCGGGAAGTGCGTGGTGGCGAGGTACACGGCGCCGACGAGCGCGAACACGCCGCCGGCGCCCTGCAGAAAACGCCCCGCGCTGGCCATCGAGCCGTTGCCCGTCGCGAACAGCAGCGCGCCGATCCCCACGGCGGCCGCGCCGATGGGCACGACGCGCCGCGCGCCGAAGCGGTCGAGCGCCACCCCGGCCACCAGGCTGAACGGGGAGTAGCCGTAGTAGAAGAGCCCGACCAGGGAGGCGACGGCACCGGCAGCCAGGCCGAACCCCTCCGACAGCTGCGGCATCATCACCGACGGAGCCGACCGGAGCACGTACTGGTAGAAGTAGTACGTGGCCGTGACGAGCCACGCCGTCACGGCCACCGCACCGCCAGCCCGGTCCCTCCGGGACATCGCCATCGCCTAGCAGAGGACCAGGGAGACGGCGAGACCACCCTCGGAGGTCTCCTTGTACTTGGAGTTCATCTCCTTGGCGGTGAGCGCCATGGCGGCCACCGTGGTGTCGAAGTCCACCCGGCGGTTGGACGGGATCTCGTTGCTGGCGATGGCGAAGCCCGTCCAGGCCTTGACGGCGCCGAAGGAGCAGCGCTCGATGCAGGGCACCTGGACGAAGCCGGCCACGGGGTCGCAGGTCAACCCGAGGTGGTGCTGCAGCGAGGACTCGGCGGCGTTGGCGACGACCTGCGGCTCGAACCCCATGGCCTGGGCGACCAGGGCCGCGCCCATGGCGGAGGCCACGCCGATCTCGGCCTGGCAGCCACCCTCGGCCCCGGCCAGCGTCGCGTTGTGCTTGCAGAGGTAGCCGATCACGGCACCGGCGAGCAGGCCCTGGCGGATCTTCTCCTGCGGGAGCTTCCGCCCGCCCTCGCCGAGCGCATAGACCATCGAGGGGATGACGCCGGCGGACCCGCCGGTGGGCGCCGTGACCACCAGGTGCCCGCGCGCGTTCTCCTCGCTTCCCGCCAGCGCGTAGGCGGCGACGACGCCAACGCCGCGCTGGCCCGCGTACGCGT
>DASUFT010000084.1:0-18035 GCA_036274395.1 Candidatus Polarisedimenticolaceae bacterium
CGCGCCGTGGCCGAGGACGGAACCACTTCCGTTCTCGGAGCCTGGAGCGCCGACCGTTTGACGGCGGGCTGGAACGTGCTCCCGCTCCAGTCCGGGCACGCCGCCGCGCGTCTCGAGGTCGCGGTGGAGCCGGCGAGCGGCCAGCCCTGGCAGGTGCAGGAGCTGGTGCCGATCGGCAGTGGCGTGGGCCGGCGCACGGAACCCGGAATCGTGCTCTCCTCCCCGGCGGACGGACAGTTCCACGGCCGCGAGGCTTACTTCCGTGGGTTCGCCCCGGAGGCGGACGGAGGGATCCCCGCGATCACGGTGGGCGGGAAGCCGGTGCCGAGCGAGGACGGCGCCTTTGCCGTCACCGTGTTCAAGGACGAGGTGGGTTTCGAGGACGCCGAGGATGCGGCGCCCTGGAGCGTGGAGATCGTGGCCACCTATCCGGGCGGACGCACGGTTGCCCGGACCCTCTCCCTGACCCGCCATCTCGCGGGGCCCGAATCCATCGAAGGGAGGCTGCTCCCTCCGCGCACGTTCAGCGTCCGCCCCGGCGAGGGCCGCCGCATCCGCCATGACGGGGCCACCCTGGATGTGGAGCCCGGCTCGGTGGAGGCGGAGAAGGACGTCAAGGTCACGCCGCTGCGCGGCGAGGACCTCCCGGGACTGGATACCGGGCTCACCAACGTCACCCGCGGCCCGCGCCGCGGCTACCGGTTCGAGCCCCACGGGTCCCGCTTCTCCAAGGCGCTCCGCGTGGGCCTTCCCTTCGATCCGGCGCTGCTGCCGGAAGGGATGACCGAGCAGGACGTGCGCGCGTTCTACTTCGACGATCAGGCCGGACGCTGGCAGGCGCTCCCCCATGTGACGGTGGATGCGGATGCGCATCTCGTGGTCAGCCTCACCGACCACTTCACCGACATGATCGCGGGGACGCTGTCCCTCCCCGACCACCCGGAGAACTCTGCCCTGGACCCCACCTTCTTCGAGAAGGTGGGGCCGGCCGATCCGGCCGAGCGGATCGTGCTGATCGAGCCCCCCAAGGCGTCCAACACCGGGGACGCACGCGCACACTACGCCTTCGACCTTCCCCCGGGCCGCGCCGGAATGACCCCCGAGCTGTCCCTCGACTACAGCTCGGGAGGAGGCAACGGCTGGCTGGGCGTGGGCTGGAGCCTGGGGTTTCCGTCGGTGTCGGTGGACGCGCGCTGGGGTGTGCCGCGGTTCGACGGCGCTCTGGAAACGGAGACCTACGCACTCGGCGGGGAGCAGCTCAACCCCGGCGGGCACCGGGGTGCCCTGGAGCCGCGGACGGCGGAGAAGAGCTTCCGCTTCCGCAAGGAGGGCGCCTTCGCGCGCATCGTGCGGCACGGGACCGACCCGGCGAGCTACTGGTGGGAGTCCACGGACAAGAACGGGGTGGTGTCGGTGTTCGGCGGCACACCCGATACCGTCCTGGCGGACGCCTCCGGGCGGATCTCCCGCTGGTTGCTGCGCGAGAAGAGGGACCTCCACGGGAACGGGATGCGCTTCGACTACGCGCGCCTGAACGACCCCGGATTGCCGGCGGGCACGGTGCAGGGGACGCAGCTCTACCTGAAGCAGGTCCAGTACACCACCACCGGCGGAGCGCCGGGACCGTTCACCGTGCGCTTCCTGCGCGATGACGATCTCGGGGAGCCGCGGCGTCCCGACGTGCAGATCGACGGGCGGGGCGGGTTCAAGGAGGTGACGGGGCAGCTCCTGCGCCGGATCGAGGTGGCCTACGGAGCGGCCCCGGTGCGGGCCTGGGAGCTCCGCTACGTCCGGGGCGCCTTCGAGAAGTCGCTCCTCGAGTCCATCACGCAGTACGGGTCGAACGGCAGCGCGCTCGCCACGCACCGGTTCGCCTACCACGACGACATCCGGGAGGGGGACGCCTACGTCGGGTTCGGCCCCACCGAGACCTGGCACACGGGGGAGGATGACGTGCGCTCGGGTCCGGTGGACGCCATCGCGTCCCTCTCCGGCTCGGACGCCGGTCAGGCCACCGCGCTGAGCGGGTACGAGACGACCCACGCCGGCGGGCACCTCTACGTGGGATTCAACCCGGATAGCCCCACCAAGCAGGGCTCGGCCGGCGCCAAGGTGGGGTTCACGGGGACGGTACAGTCCCAGGGTCTCCTCTCCCTGACCGACCTCAACGGCGATTCCCTCCCCGACAAGGTCTTCCGCAATGGCTCGGGGACCTATCTCCGGCTCAACCGCTCGGGACCTCATGGTCCGCCGGAGTTCGGGCCGGCCGTCTCCATCCCCAGCCTCCCCGCCATCTCCGAGGAGAGCACCTCGACCTTCTCGTCGGGCCTCGAGGCCTACAGAGGGGTGAGCGTCATCGGCAACGTGGCGAGCGGGATCAGCAGCGCGAGCACCTACTTCGCGGACGTGAACGGAGACGGGCTCACCGATCTCGTGCACGGGGGCACCGTGCTCTTCAACCGCCTGGACGGGGACGGCATCCCGAGCTTCGAGCCGGACAGCGGCACCTCCCCCGTCCCGGTGGGCCCGGGCACGGTGGATCCCGCCGTCCTGCCCGACTATGGGCCGCAGATCCAGCAGATCCTGGAGCGGGCCGCCCTGCACGACACCCTAAGGCGCTGGGTGGCGCCCTTCCCCGGCCAGGTCCGCGTCACCGGGGACGTGGCGCTGCTCTCCCCGCCGGCAGGGAGCGCGGGCACGGACGGCGTGCGTGTGGTGATCCAGCACAACGGGACGGAACGCTGGGCAGCCACGCTCGAGGACACGACCCCGGTCATCCCCGAAAACGTGGATGCCATCACCGTGGCCAAGGGCGACCGCATCTACTTCCGGGTGCAGTCGCGGCAGGAAGGCTCGCACGACGCCGTGAGCTGGGATCCGGAGATCGTCTACCAGGGAGTCCCTGCCCGGAGCGACGCCAATGGCCTGGACCCCTGGAGGTACAAGGCCAGCGAGGACTTCGTCTTCGCCGGTCGTCCCGGCATCCAGGTGAAGATGCCGTTCAACGGAAGGGTCCGCCTGGTGGGGGACCTCCACAAGACCGGGGTCACCACCGACTCCGTCACGCTCCTGGTCTTCAAGAACGGCGCCCAGGTGTACGCCGACGGGCTAGACTGGGACGACGTCGGAGACATCGAGCTGGGGATCGGCTTCGACGTGGTCCAGGGCGACCTCATGGAGCTGCGGGTCCGGGTGGACTCGCCGATCGATCTCGCCAAGATCGTCTGGACGCCTTCCCTGTTCTACTCCGGTCCTCCCGATGGACCGGCTCCCAGCGTGACCCAGGATGGGATCACGCGCACCATCGACCGGCTGGTGGACCAGGACGGCAACCCCCTGATCCAGCTCCACCCCGCCTATCACGCCGATTTCTACCCGGTGGACGGCCTCCTGGCGCCCCAGGCCCCCTACGTGGCCGACGACGACGGCACCATCACCATCAGCTCGCACCTGCTGGCCACGGCAGGGACCAACGGAGTGGTGTTCATGACCGCCAAGCGCCGCGGCACCCTGGTCGCCAAGCGGACGATCTTCATCGTCAACGGCGTGGTGCAGAACCGGGTGGTGGACATCGAGGTGGAGGAGGACGACGAGATCTTCCTCGACTACTCCTGCCTCGATCCCGACCTGGCGCCCCGGATCTTCAACCGCGTGATCCAGGTGGATGGCGATCCCGCTCCCAGCGCCTTCCACACCACGGCGCGCCAGGGGGTCTTTCCCCTCGCCTACCGGGGCTGGGCGGTCGCCGGGTACAACGGCAATCCTCCCCGGGGCGAGCAGCCGATCGCCGAGACGGACTTGAACGTCGTCTTCGACAAGGACACCGAGCTCGACCCCAGGACGGACAAGGCCTACCTGTTCACGCCCTTCCCGGAAGGGAGCGTCTGGCGCGGCCCCGAGGACGAGACCGTGGTGTCCTCCGGCGGCGCTCAGAGCTCCCGGCTGGGGCCGAATGCGGTGGCGATCCCCGGGGTGGGCGGCGCCCTCTCCGGCGCTCCCATGCGTCTCAGCAGCTCGGGCCAGACCGCCCTCCAGGTGGAGGCGGCCCTCCTCTCGGGATCGAAGTCGTCGGGAGACGGGGGCTCCGACCTGGATTTCATGGACATGAACGGCGACCGGTTCCCGGACGTGGTCGGCGAGGGACGCATCCAGTACTCGCCGGCGATCGGCGGGCTGGAGACGGCCGGTCGGGTCGTCGCCGCCGTGGACGCCGTGCGCGGCTCGGACGGGGACGCCAAGACCCTCGGCGTGGGGGGAAGCCCGGCCAGCTTCCGCGTCGGCGCTCGGGGACAGGTGGACACTCCCGGACGAGGGAGCGCGCAGAAGGAGAACGACACCCGCCCGCAGATGGTGTCGCTGGGCCTGTCCGGCAGCCTGGGTTCCGGCTCCTCCAGCGTCCCCTTCGACCTCGTGGACCTGAACGGGGATGGGCTGCCCGACCGCGTCACGGAGGCGGGCGGCCTGTTGCAGGTCGCCTTCAACCTGGGGTACGGCTTCGCGGCCTTCGAGCCCTGGGGCACGGGAGCGCTCAGCCGGGGCACCAGCGAGAGCATCTCCGTGGGCACCAACCTCGGTTTCAACGGGGGGATCTACGACTACGCGGGAGGGATCTCGCTCAGCCGGAACGCCTCCGAAACGAAGGCCATGCTGGCCGACGTAAACGGCGACGGCTTTCCCGACCGGCTGACACGGAACGGGGATCGGATCCTGGTGGGCCTGAACGTGGGGAACCGCTTCCTCGCCGACGTGGACTGGGGCGGAGCCCCCCAGGGCGCGTTCGCCACCAGCACCGATGCCACCGTGGGCGCAGGCGCCTACTTCACGGCGCCCATCGGCCCCCTGTGCCTGGTGGGCTGCTGGGTGATCCTCAATCCCGGAGTGGATGGGTCCACCAGCCTGGCCCGTCAGGAGTCCGCGCTGCTGGACGTGGACGGCGACGGCGACGTGGACCACGTGGTCAGCAGCGACGACGCGGTCATGAGCGTGGCGCGCAACCGCACCGGGCGCACCAATCTGCTGCGCTCCATCGAGCGGCCTCTGGGGGCGCGCATCGAGATCGACTACGCGCGCGACGGCAACACCTCCGACCAGCCCCAGTCGCGCTGGGTGCTCTCTCGCTCCTCCATCCAGGACGGCGTCCCCGGGGACGGGGTGGACGTGCAACTCGCCACCTTCCGGTACGAGAACGGCATCTGGGACCGGCTGGAGCGGGAGTTCTACGGCTACGGCACGGTGGTGGAAGAGGTGCGGGACGTCTCCCAGGGTGAGGCCATCTACCGGACCATCACCCGCACCTTCGCCACGGACTCCTTCTACACGCGGGGCGTGCTCCTGGGAGAGCGCATCGCCGACGGCGCCGGCCGTCCCTTCAAGGAGAGCGTGCACGCGCTGCAGATCGTGGACGTGGCCACCCAGGCCCCCCTGGCCGACCCCAGGAGCACGACGGCCACGGCGATGCCGGTGATCGGGCGCGTGGACCAGTTCTTCTTCGAAGGCCAGCCGGCCGCGGGAAAGAGCACCACCACCCTCCAGGAGTTCGATGCGCTGGGGAACGTGGTGCGCCGCTTCGACGCCGGCGATGCCGGTCCCGAGGACGATTTCGAGGAGCTGATCGAGTACGGGAGCTGCCCGGCCACCCACGTGGTGGGCACGCCGGTGGCGAGCGTGGTGAGGGGGAACGGAGTGGAGCTGCGCCGTCGCAGCGCCACCTTGGACTGCGCGACCGGAGACCTCACGCAGATCACCGAGTACCTGGCCGACGGCACCGGGGCCGAGACGGTCCTGGAGCACGACGCCCTGGGGAACCTGGTGCGGCTGGTCGGCCCCCCGAACCTCGACGGGCAGCGCTATGAGATGCGGTACCAGTACGACCCCGAGGTGCAGACGTACGTGACGCAGGTGGTGGACAGCTTCGGCTACGTCTCCAGCGCCAGCTGGGACGTGGCGCTCGGACGCCGGACCCGGGGCACGGACATCGCGGGCCAGAGCACCCTCTACACGTACGATGCTCACGGCCGGCTCACCGTGATGCGGGGCCCTTACGAGCAGGGCCCAGGAGGAGCCGCCTTCACCGTGGCCTTCGAGCACCACCCCGAAGCAACGGTCCCCTGGTCCCGCACGCTGCACCTGGACAGCTTCCGCGATCCCGCGGACCCCGTGGCCATGGTCCGTTTCGTGGACGGACAGCGGCGCACCCTGCAGGACAAGTCCGATGCCGCCGTGTTCACGGGTGCCGCGGGTGCGCCCAGCGACGTGATGGTGGTCTCCGGCCGCGTCCGCTTCGACGCCGTGGGGCGGATCACCGAGCGATGGCACCCGGTGGTGGAGCCGCTGGGCACGCCCGGGGTCTACAACCCGACCTACGACACCGTGAACCCGATGCGCACCGAGTACGACGTGGTGGACCGGCCGGTGCGCACCATCTCTCCCGACGGCTCTGCGACCGTCACCACCCACGGGTTCGGCCAGAACAGGGAGGGGGTCACACAGTTCGAGGCACGCATCCTGGACGCCCGGGGGGCGGTGGCCTCCCAGTTCAAGAACGTGCGCGACCTGCTGACCGGGATGAAGGAGCTGAACCGGGTGGGAGGCGGGGTGCAGGAGATCTGGACCAGCTACGGCTACGACGCCCTTCGGCGCCTGATCCGGATCACGGATGACCGGAGCAACGTCACCCGGATCGCCTGGGACAACCTGAACCGCAAGGTCTCCGTGGAGAGCCCGGACGAGGGCCGCACGGAGGACGTCTACGACCTGGCGGGGAACCGCACGGCGCGGGTGACTGCGAATCTGCGAGCCCACGGGCAGCAGGTCGCCTACGAGTACGCCTTCAACCGGCTGGAGCGGATCCGCTATCCCGACTTCCCGGGGAACGACGTGACGTACACCTTCGGCGGCCCGGGCGCCCCAGGCAACGGGGCCGGACGCGTGGTGCGCATCGCCGACGCCTCGGGCACGCGCGAGCGCGCCTACGGCAAGCTGGGGGAGATCGTCTCCGAGATCCGCACCATTCCCGGGACCACCGGCAGCCCCACCCAGGTCTACACCAGCCAGTACACCTACGACACCTTCAACCGCCTGCAGCGGATGGTCTACCCCGACGGCGAGCTCCTCACCCTCCGCTACGACAGCGGGGGCAGACTGCGCCAGATCACCGGCCGCAAGGGCCCGTACGACTACCCATACCTGCGGCGGATGGAGTACGACAAGTTCGGCGATCACGCCTTCATCGAGGCGGGGAACGGCACGCGCACGACCTACGCCCACCGGCCGGACAACCGCTACCTGGAGCACGTGGTGGCCCTGCGGGCGGACGGACGTCCGTTCGTGGACCTGACCTACACCTACGACGAGGTGGGGAACGTTCTCTCCCGCACCAACGCGGTGCCGGTGGCCACCGGCTCTGACTTCGGCGGCCCCTCCTCGCAGACGTTCGTCTACGACGACCTGGACCGGATGCTGGGGAGCCAGGGCACCTACCAGTTCGCCCCCGGCAAGCTGGATCGGTACGCGATGAGCCTGGACTACGACACGATCCACAACATGCGGTCCAGGAGCCAACACCACGAGATCGTGCAGCCCTCGGGGTCGGCGGTCCGGCAGGGGAAGACGAGCTACCTCTTCACCTACGCCTACGGGGGGCCGCAGCCGCACGCGGCCACCCACATCGGCGAGCGCTCCTTTGCCTACGACGGGAACGGCAACCAGCTGGGCTGGCAGCACGACGTCAACGGGACCCGTCGCACCATCGCCTGGGACGAGGAAAACCGGATGCAGAGCCTATTCGAGAACGGGCACGAGATCCGCTTCGTCTACGACGACCAGGGGGAGCGCACGATCAAGCGCGGGCCGCAGGGGGAAACGGTCTACGTCAGCCCCTGGCTCACCGTCCGCAACGGCACCACCGGGACCAAGCACGTGTGGGCGGGGACCATGCGGATCGCCTCCAAGCTGATGAAGCAGGATCGACCGGGAGGGAACCCCTCGGGGGACATCCCCCTGGAGAAGGACCAGTACTTCTTCCATGCCGACCACACCGGCACCACGAACTTCGTGAGCGACGCCGGAGGACGGCTCTACGAGCACCTGGAGTACTTCCCCTTCGGGGAGACCTGGGTGCAGGAGTCCAGCAACACCCAGCGCACGCCCTACCTGTTCACCGGGAAGGAGCTGGACGAGGAGACCGGCCTCGCCTACCTGGGGGCGCGCTACCTGGATCCCCGGCTGGGGAGCTTCAACTCCGGCGAGCCGCTGCTGTTCGAGAAGCCCGAGAAGGCCCGCAACGACGCCAGGTTCCTGAGCGTCTACGCCTACGCGTACCAGAACCCGGAGCGCTTCCTCGATCCGGACGGCCGGGACGTGATCATCGTGGTGGGGGATCCCGGCAACGACCGGGAGTCCCGCACCTACCTGCAGAAGGGGTATCCGGCAGCGGCCCAGAGCCTGAAGGCGACGCTGGCCAAGAAGGGCATCAAGGCCCACATCATCGAGATGACCAAGACCGGAAGCGTGGGCGCCCTGGACGCCATCCGTGCCAAGGCGGCCGCCGTGGGGGACGTCAAGGGCCTCGTCTACATCGGCCACGGCGAGGTCTCGGGGATGAAGGGGATCATGCCCAAGGGAGACAAGCCGGTGACGGTCAAGGAGGCGGCGGACGCAGCCGGGCTGAAGAAGGGCGGGACCTTCGTCGTGTACGGATGCGACGTGTCCACCGGTCAGGCCGGTCTGGACGATCTGAAGGGACGGGGGATCAACGTCCTCACCACCACGCCCCACTGGACCTACACCACCGTGGACGGCCGGGTGGCGTTCGGCACGCCGAAGAAGAAGCAGACCGAGTACGGGTCGCTGGCGAGAACGACCATGCTGCGCAACATCACCAAGAACCAGGTGGCGACGGACGCGCCACTCGTGAGCACGCAGCAGGAGGAGGAGGAGAAGAAGAAGGACGCGCCCAAGGACTCCGTCCTCTGGTACCTGATGACCTCGGAGAACAAGATCCCGTGAGCGCGTTTCAGGGCAGCGTCTGCACCTCCACCGACAGCACCGGGGGGAGGTCGCGGACGATGGCGGTCCAGGTGTCGCCGGCGTCGGCGGAGGCGTACACCTGGCCGCCGGTGGTGCCGAAGTACACGCCGCAGGCGTCGAGCTGGTCCACGGCCATGGCGTCGCGCAGGACGTTCACGTAGCAGTCCTGCTGGGGGAGGCCGCGGGTCAGCGGCTCCCACGCGTTCCCCCCCGTGCGGCTGCGGTAGACGCGCAGCTTGCCGTCGGGCGGGAAGTGCTCGGAGTCGCTCTTGATGGGCACCACGTAGACCGTCTCCGGCTCGTGCGCGTGCACGTCGATGGGGAAGCCGAAGTCGGTGGGGAGGTCTCCGCTCACCTCGCGCCAGGAATCGCCGCCGTCGTCGCTACGCATCACGTCCCAGTGCTTCTGCATGAACAGCGTCTGCGGGCGCGAGGGGTGGAGGGCGATCCGGTGCACGCAGTGCCCCACCTCGGCGTTGGGGTCGGGGATGTACTGGGATTGCAGGCCGCGATTGATGGGCTTCCAGGTGGCGCCGCCGTCGTCGCTGCGGAAGCAGCCCGCGGCGGAGATGGCGACGAACAGGCGCTTCCGGTCCTTGGGGTCCTGGAGGATGGTGTGCAGGCAGAGGCCGCCCGCACCGGGCTGCCAGCTCGGCCCCGACCCGTGCTTGCGCAAGCCCGAGAGCTCCGCCCAGCTCTTCCCGCCGTCCGTGGTCTTGAACAGCGCGGCGTCCTCCACGCCGGCGTAGACCGTGTCGGGATCGTCGAGCGAGGGCTCCAGGTGCCAGACCCGCTTGAACTCCCAGGGGTGCGGGGTGCCGTCGTACCACTGGTGGGTGCCGGCGACGCCGTCGTACTGGAACGCGTTTCCCACCGGCTGCCACGTCTTGCCGCCGTCGTCGGAGCGCTGGAGCTGCTGGCCGAACCAGCCGCTGGTCTGCGACGCGTAGATGCGCTCCGGGTCGGCCGGCGAACCCTTGAGGTGGTACATCTCCCACCCCGCGAAATGGGGCCCGCTGACCTCCCACCTCTGCCGCTTGCCGTCGGCGCGGAGGACGAACGCCCCCTTCTTGGTGCCCACGAGAACCCGTACCCCGCTCATCCTCGACCTCCCTGTGCGGTGCTGGGCGCCGATTGTAGCCGCGGAGCTGTGGGAAGCGGAGCGGATTGAGCTAAGCTCAACCCACTTTCTCCAGGGGAGCGGAATGGGGTTGGACAGGGAACAGCAGCCGCGCTGGCTGGCCTACGGCGTGGCTGTCCTCGCCGTGGCCGTGGCCACCGGCGCGCGCCTGGTCCTGGACCCGGTCCTTGGTTCGTACGCCGTTCCCTTCATCACCTATTTCCCCACGGTGCTCCTCGTCACCTGGTTCGGCGGACTGGGCCCGGGGCTCCTCTCGGTCGTTCTCGGCCTCGTTGCCGCCGAGTTCCTGTTCATGCCGCCCCGCGCCAGCTTCCACCTGGGGGGACTGGCGGACTGGGTCGCGCTCGCCCTCTTCGCGGCCATGGGGCTGGGAATCGCCTGGTTGGCGAACTCGCAGCAGCGTGCCCTGGGCGAAGCCCGAAGGGAGCGACAGCGCGCCGAGCGCACGCATCGCCTCCTGGCCTCCATCGTGGAGTCCACGGAGGACGCCATCCTGAGCGTGAACCTCGACGGCACGATCACGAGCTGGAATGCGGCCGCTCAGCGCATGTTCGGGTACGCGCCGGGAGAGGTGCTGGGCCGCCCCGTCTCCATCCTGGCCGTGCCCGGGAAGAACGAGATGCCGGAGATCGTGGCCCGGATCCGCGACGGACAGGGGATCGAGCAGTACGAGACCGTGCGCCGCAGGAAGAGCGGCGAATCCCTCCACGTCTCCCTCACCGTGTCGCCCGTGCGGGACGACCTGGGCCGCATCGTGGGCGCCTCCAAGATCGTGCGCGACGTGACGGACCGCCGACGCGCCGAGCAGGAGCTGCGGGAGACCAACGAGACACTGCGGCGGACCAACGAGGACCTGGAGCGCTTCGGGTTCCTGGCCAGCCACGACCTGCAGGAGCCCCTGCGCATGATCACCAACTACGGTCAGCTCCTCGCCCGCAGCCTTTCCCTCCCTCCCCAGGACGAGCGCCGGGAGTTCCTCGGCTACATCGTGGAGGGGGCCCAGCGGATGCGGGCGCTGATCGGAGACCTGCTCACCTATACCCGCATCCGCGTGGAACCGGAGGAGCCCACCGGCACCGTGGACCTGGATGCGGTGCTGGCGGCGGTCAAGGGCAACCTGAAGACCTCCATCGAGGAGAGCGGGGCCGACCTCGCAGGCGAGCCGCTTCCTCGCGTACGCGGCCACGAGGCCCACTTCCTCTCCCTCTTCCAGAACCTGGTAGAGAACGCCATCAAGTACCGGAGCGGCGCACCTCCTCGCATCCGCGTGTCCACGGAGCGAAGGGAGGGAGAGATCCACTTCGCCGTGACCGACAACGGGATCGGCATCGCCCCCCAGTACCGGGAGACCATCTTCCAGGCCTTCAAGAGGCTGCACGGCAGCACGGTCCCGGGAACGGGCGTGGGCCTGGCCATCTGCCGGCGCATCGTGGAACGCTACGGAGGACGGATCTGGGTGGAAGAGGGGAATCCGGGGGGGACGACGTTCCGCTTCGCGCTCCCCGCTACCCTGGCGGCGCCGGACGAGCCCTCGCGTGACTGATCTCCCGCGACGGATCGTGCTGGTGGAGGACAACCCGGGGGACGTCCATCTGCTCCGGATGGCGCTGCGGCAGGCCGGCCTCGTCTGCGACCTGCGCGTGCTGGAGGATGGCGCCGAGGCCATGCGCCTCGCCCGGCGGGAAGCGCCCTACCATGATGCCGTCCCCGATCTGATCGTGCTCGACCTCAACCTTCCCAAGCACGACGGACTGGAGGTGCTGGCGGCCCTGCGTGCCGACCCCGTGCTCTCCGCGGTGCCGGTGGTGGTGTTCACCTCCTCCACCTCTTCCCGCGAGCGGGCCCGCGTGGAGGCTCTGGGGGCGGCGAGGTTCCTGGCCAAGCCGCCCGACCTCGATGCCTTCCTGGCGGTGGGGGACGTGCTGCGCTCGATGCTGCGCTAGAGTT
The DNA here is from genome assembly GCA_036274395.1 of Candidatus Polarisedimenticolaceae bacterium. Lineage (GTDB taxonomy): Bacteria > Acidobacteriota > Polarisedimenticolia > Polarisedimenticolales > DASUFT01 > DASUFT01. Next base: position 12,116 of record DASUFT010000084.1, read on the forward strand.
CTTTCGTGCCCATCGCCACCGATCCCTTCCTCGCCACCCTCGCCCTGGTGGGCGCCGTCATCGTGATCGCGGCCCTCCTCTCCGGACTGATCGAGCGCAGCGGTGTGCCCCAGGTGGCGGTCCTGCTCGGACTGGGGGCGGTGCTGGGTCCTTTCGGTCTCGGTCTGGTGAACGCCCAGCTCGACTCTCCCATCCTGCGCGCGGTGGCCACCATCAGCCTGGCCCTCGTGCTGTTCACGGACGCGCTGTCCGTGAACGTCAAGGAGATGCGGCGGCACGGGAGCCTGACCGCCATCGTGCTGGGGCCGGGCACGCTGCTGCCGGCGCTGATCCTCCTGCTGGCGGCGCACTGGCTCCTCGATCTTCCCTGGCCGCTGGCGGCGATCCTGGGCGCGGCGCTCGCGTCCACCGACCCCGTGCTCCTGCGCGGCCTGCTGCGGCGGCCGGATCTGCCGCCGGAAGCGCGGCTGGCGCTCCGCCTGGAGAGCGGCCTGAACGACGTGGTGCTTTTGCCCATCGTGCTCGTGGCCATGGCGTTCCTGGGGACCCACGCGGATCAGGGCTGGGGCCGCATGATGCTGGAGCTGTTTGCGCTGGGGCCGTTCGCCGGGGTGGCCATCGGCCTCGTCGGCGTGGCCACCCTCGACCTCGTCCGCCGCCGTCTGGGCATTCGCCGCGACTACGAGTCCCTCTACTCGCTGGGCCTGGCTTTCGCCGCCTTCGCGGCCGCCGAGTCCCTCCATGGCAGCGGTTTCCTGGCGGCTTTCGCCGCGGGGGTCACTATCTCGCTGGTGGACGTGGAGCTGTGCGACTGCTTCCAGGAGTACGGCGAGACCACGGCGGAGATGGCGCTCCTCTTCACCTTCGTGCTCCTGGGCGGCTCCCTGATCTGGTCCGGCGTGAAGCTCCTGAGCGGCCCCACGCTCCTCTTCGCCCTGCTGGCCGTGCTGGTCCGGCCCCTGGTGCTGCTGCTGGCACTCGCCCCCGCCCGCATCGAGCGCCGCAGCCACCTGCTGATCGCGTGGTTCGGTCCGCGCGGCCTGAGCTCGCTGCTCCTCGTGCTGCTGCCGGTGTTCGCCGGCCTCCCTGGCGCCGGCGATCTCTTCTCGCTGTGCACGCTGGTGGTCCTGCTGTCGGTGGTCGTGCACGGTGGATCGATGACGCTGCTCGGGCGGAGCGCGGCGCCGGCCACTCCTGCTGGGATCCCCTCCGGCGAGGCGCTGCCCGTCCTGGCCGGCGAGGAGCAGGAGAAGCTCCCGGAGCGGATGTCCCTCGAGGAGGTGGATGCGCTGCGGGCCCGCGGGGAGGAGGTGGTGATGCTGGACGCCCGCAGCCACCGCAGCTACGACGACATCGGCATCCCCGACCCCCTGGCCGTGCGCATCGATCCCGACCGCCCCGTGCAGGAGGCGCAGCGCCTCGGCCTTCCCAGGGAAGGCTGGCTCATCGCCTACTGTGCCTGAAAGGACGAGGCCACGAGCACCCGGGTGGCGCTCGATCTCCGACGTGGCGGATGGCGCAAGGCGGTGGCGCTCACGGGCGGGTGGGACGTGTGGGCACCACGCGTCCAGTCTGCTAGCCGCCGTGGGCCTTGATCAGCTCGTCCAGCTCCTCCAGGGAGAACCGGTTCAGGCCGACGATGCGCGCGCCGGCGCGCTGGGAGGCGGGCAGGATCTGACGCACTTCCTCCTTGCTGTCGCCCTCGACGACGATCCAGCCGCGGTGATCGCCGTCCTTGCAGCCGAAGTCGGCGTGTGTCATGAAGTGCGAGCCGGTCTGGAGGAGAAGCTGGACGGCCCGCGCACAGGCGATGGTCTCCGCCTCGTGGGGAACTTCGATCAGGAACCTGGACACTGGGATCCCTCCCCGTAGAACCGAAGCAAGGGTAGATCACGGGCGTCGCTCCGATCAACGGAACTCGCATCATGATGGGCGCATGACGCCCCCGTCCCGGTTCGCCCTCGCCGCCGTCTTCGTCCTTGCCAGCGTCCTCGGCTATCTGGAGATCTTCAGCCCCGACGTGGGGAACCACCTGGCGAGCGGTCGCTGGATCCTGGCCCACGGCTGGCCGGGGAGCGATCCCCTGACCTGGACGCGGGCGGGTACGCCCTACGTGGACCTCCTGTGGGGCTGGCACGTCCTGCTCTGGGTGCTCTATCGCTGGGGCGGCACGCTGCCGCTGGTGCTCACGGGGATCGTGCTCACCCTCGCCACGTACGCGCTCCTCATCCATCGCGTGCGGCGGCAGGACCCGAAGCTCCTGGCGCTCTGCGCGCCGGCGCTGCTCCTCTTCGGCCTCGGCAACCTCTGGGAGCTGCGGCCGCACCTGGCCTCGTGGGTCTTCCTCAACCTGGTGCTGCTGGCGCTGGAGAGCGGCGTCTTCTGGCCCCTGCCGCTCGTGATGCTGCTCTGGGTGAACACGCACTCCCTGTTCGTCCTGGGGCCGGTCGCCATGGGCGCATACGTCGCCGCCGAGCTGGTCCGGGGCAGGGAGGCCGACCGGCGGCTGCTCCGGTGGGCGGGGCTCGCGGTGGCCGCCTGCCTCGTCAACCCCTGGGGCCTTCGGGGCTTCCTCTTCCCCCTGGAGCAGCTCGCCGAGCTGCAGGGGTCGAGCCCGTTCAAGGCGGCGGTCACCGGCATCGCCGAGTTCCGCTCCCCCTATCGCTGGAGCAGCTTCACCCCGGAGGGGAACCTCGTGCTCCTGCAGCCCCTCCTCTTCATGCACGTCTACGCGGTCCTGGCCGTGCTGGGCGTGGTCGCCGCCGCCTGGCGCAGGAAGCTGCGCCCGGCAGAGGGGCTGCTGTTCCTCCTCTTCTTCTACGTGTGGTGGAGTGGACAGAAGAACTTCGGCTACCTGGTGGTGGCCACGTTCCCGGTGGTGCTGCGGGGCTTCGGCGTCCTCGTTCCCCCCCGCCCCCGGGCCATGGCCGCCGCGACGGTGGCAGCGTCCGCGCTGACCGGCTGCCTGTTCCTGAACGGCTTCGTCTTCGCGCAGGAACGGGTGCCCCACCGCTTCGGCCATGACTTCAACGCGCAGATGCTCCCGGTCCGCGCCTGCGCGTTCCTCCGGGAGAAGGTGCCTCCGGGCCGGCTGATGAACACCCTGGGCGATGGAGGCTACGTGGAGTTCGCCACCGGCCTCCCCGTGTTCATCGACGGGCGCAACGAGGTGATGGGGCCGGCGTTCTTCGCCGAGTACCAGAGGATGCAGGACGTGGACGGCTTCGCTCGGGCGCTGGCGCGCTGGCAGCCGCAGATCGTGCTCGTCCCCTTCAACCAGGTGGCGGCATGGTTCTTCCACCTCGACCAGGACAGGGAGCGCTGGCGCTGCGTCTACCTGGACGAGCAGAGCGCCCTCTTCCTGAGGAACGGCTTCGCCCCGGAGATCCCGGCCGTGGGCGAGGTGCCCCACCCCAGGTTCACCGAGCAGGAGATGGACGCCATCCTGGCCGAGGCGCGCCGTCCCAAGGGCTTCCGTCCCTGGCGGGTCCTCACGGGGCCGCACGATTATCCGCTGGATGCCATGCAGTGGACGACGCTCGCCCTCCTGCGCGGGGAGGACGCGGCGGCGGTGGCGCACGGGCTGGAGGGGGTGCGGCGCGCCACCGTCCCGGTGCCGGACCTCTGGCACAACCTGGCGCTCGCCTTCCTGCGCCTGGGCGACCGGACGCGGGCGGCCCTGTGCTACGACGCCGTCCCCCCCGAGCGGCGTGACCCCCGGATCGGGGAAGCCCTCCGTCAGAACGCGTCGACGCGCAGGATGGGCAGCACGTTCTTGGCGGGATCCCAGTAGGGCGAGCGCTTGTAGAAGAAGTCGAGCCGGCGCCTGGGATCGGCGGCGAAGGCGGGGTCGGCGAGGGCGCGGTCGAACGCGGCGCGGAGCGCCGGGTCGTCGCGGAGCATGGCCTCCCCGATCTCCTCGGCCACGTAGCTTTCCATGTACTCCTTCTGCTCGAAGACCGCGTTCAGGAACCCCCAGGAGACCAGGGAGTCGGGAGCCTCCGGCTCCATCAGCTGCAGGAGGAGCGGGGCGCCGGGCTGCGCGACGGGAACGAAGAGGGAGCCGGCGGAGATATTCCGCGCCTGCCTGCTCCAGGCACCCGTCACCTCCACCCGCTGATGCCCCTCGTAGGAGGTGCCGGCGAACCTGGCCTCCTCCGCCTGGAACACCTCCACCGCGACCCCGCTCCGCGCCGTCTTGACGGGGACGGTGGCAAAGCCGTGCAGCGCCAGCTTCTCCGCGAAGAGCGCGGCGTACGCCGGCGGGATCACGTACCCCGCCCGGGGTGCCGTGACCACCAGCGTCGGCTTCACCTCGGTGACCAGGGGAACCGTCCAGACCTCGGGCTCCGTCTCGTCGAAGGTGATGCGGGTGCCGCCGGAAAGCGTGGAGGGCTCGCGCCGGTAGGCGTAGCCCAGGAACTGGATCGTTTCCCTGCCTTCCCCGTCCGTGAACGCGAGGGGGACGCGCTGGCCGCCGATCTCCTTCCGCGACGCATCGGCCGCCCGCGCCGCGGAGAGCCAGCCGCCCGCCTCCTGCTGCGCGCGCTCCAGGATGGCTACCAGCGTGTCGTAGGTGGCGTCCACGCGCTCGGGATAGGTGTGCCAGCTGTGCGTCTCGACGAGCAGGCCCATGCGGTCCTTCCACCCCCAGTAGGGCGTGGACAGGCGCGGCGGGGCCACCCCCACGTGGAACCCGGACGTGGGGTCGTCGTCCACCACGAAGGCCGGGTAGAACTCCACCGGGAGATGGCCGCGCTCGCGGAGGATGGTGACCACGTCCGTGCGGAGCTTCCGCGACGCGTCGTGGAGCGGCGCGCCCGGGGTCTCCGACGGCTCCACCGTGATGGAGACGTCGTGCCGGAACTTGGCCCCGTCCGTGACGTGCAGGTCCACGTAGAGGACGGGATCCCAGGCGCGCAGGAGCGCCAGCATGGCGCGCATCTCGGGTGCATCCGCCTTGGCGTAGTCCCGGTTGAGGTTGAGGTTCTGGGCGGTGGTGCGCCAGCCCATCTCCTCCGGCCCCCGCTGGTTCGGCCGGTTCCAGCGGGAGACGCGCTCGTGCCCGTCCACGTTGAAGACGGGGACGAACACCACCGTCACCGCCCGCAGGGCGCCGGGCGCCACCTCGCCGCGCAGGGCGTCGCGCAGGATGCGGAAGCCGGCATCCTTGCCGTCGATCTCTCCGGCGTGGATGCCGCCCTGGAACAGGAGGACGGGCCGCCCCTTCTTGCGCGCGGCCTCGGCATCCAGCGTGCCGTCGGCGGAGGCGACGAGGGCCAGCATCGGCCGTCCCTCCGGCGTGGTCCCGAACCGGGTGCACTTCACCCTCCTGGGGAAGGCCCGCTCGAAGTCGGCGCACAGCGCGGCGACCTCGTCGTAGCGGCCGGTGCGGAGGTCGCCCGAGCGCTCGGCCACCGTGGTCAGATCGGGGGCGGCGGATGCCGCCGCCAGCAGCAAGGAGATCCACATGGACGAAGCCTACTTCGGCTGGCGCCGGAGGAAGAAGAAGGGCAGGGGAAGGAGCATCACGAGCAGCGTGAGGCCGAGCACCGTCGTCCCCGTGCCCGCGATCATGAAGACGAGGACGAGGAGCCCCACGGCCGCCGCCACCGGCCCTCTCCGGAGCTGGGCGGCCGAGAAGGCCCCGGGCTCCCGCCGCCGCAGGACGAACGAGCCCACGCAGGTGGCGGCCACGGGGATCAGCGCCGCCGCGGTGGAGGCGAGGGCGATGAAGTTGTAGGCCTGCAGGAGGGTGCGGTTGAAGTAGAGCAGAACGAGCAGGCTGGAGAGGCAGGTGGAGACGACGAGCGCCACCGCCGGTGTGTGGAACCTCGGGTGCAGGCGCGCGAAAGCCGCCGGGAGCAGCCCATCCCGCGCCGCCGCGAAGGGGAGCCGGCCGGTCACGAGCAGGCACCCG
>DASUFT010000085.1:0-22128 GCA_036274395.1 Candidatus Polarisedimenticolaceae bacterium
GAGGTCATCGGCAGCGACGTGGAGATCGACCGCCTGGAGCTGGAGATCGACGAGCTGTGCATGGAGATGCTGGCCATGCAGCAGCCGGTGGCGCGCGACCTCCGCTTCATCGCCACCGCCATGAAGATCGTGGTGGACCTGGAGCGGATGGGAGACCTGGCGGTCAACGTCAGCGAGCGCACCCTGGAGCTGAACGAGGAGCCCCAGCTCAAGCCCTTCATCGACATCCCCCTCATGGCCCGCCGCGCCCAGGAGATGGTGCACGGGGCCCTGGACGCCTTCGTGGCCCGGGACGCCGCCGCCGCCCGAAGGGTGATCGCCATGGACGACGAGCTGGACCGGCGCATGGAGCAGATCTTCCGGGAGCTCCTCTCCTACATGATCGAGGAGCCCTCCTCCATCACCCGCGCCCTGCGCCTGAACTTCATCGCCAAGTACTTCGAGCGCATCGGCGATCAGGCCACGAACGTCTGCGAGCAGGTGGTCTACATGACCGAGGCCCGGGTGATCAAGCACCCGCGCCTGACCCTGGAGCGGGACGGCACCGCCTCGGGATGAAGCGCATCCTGGTCGTGGAGGACGAGGCCGACATCGCCCTCTCCCTCCGCTACAACCTGGAACGGGAAGGCGGGTATGCGGTCACCGTGGCCGCCGACGGCGAGCGCGCCCTCCGCGAGGCGGAGAAGAGCCCGCCGGACGCCGTCCTCCTGGACCTGAACCTCCCCGGCATGGACGGTCTCGAGGTGTGCCGCCAGCTCCGGCGGCGGGCGGCCACCGCGCGCGTCCCCATCCTCATGGTCACGGCCCGGGTGGGGGAGGGGGAGCGGGTGACCGGCCTCGACGAGGGGGCGGACGATTACGTCACCAAGCCCTTCTCCATCAAGGAGGTGCTGGCCCGGCTGCGGGCGGTGCTGCGCCGGACCTCCGGGGACGACGGCGAGGTGCTGGAGGACGCCGGCCTCCGTCTCGATCTGGCCTCCCGCGAGGTGCACGTGGAGGGGGCGCCGGTCGTCCTCACCCGCAAGGAGTTCGACCTGCTGGCGGACCTCCTCCGCCACCGCGGCCGCGTCCTCACCCGCGAGCGCCTGCTGGAGCGCGTCTGGGGGTACGACTACCCGGGGGAGACGCGCACGGTCGACGTCCACGTGCGGCGCCTGCGGCAGAAGCTGGGAGCGCCCGTGGAAGCGCGGATCGAGACCGTGGTGGGGGTGGGATACCGCTACCGGGCCTCCGCGTGACGGGCGTCCTGGCCGCGCTCTGCGCACTGCTCGCCCTCGGTGCCGTGCTCTGGGCCGCCTCCGCCGTCCGCGCCCGCCGTCTCGCGGAGAGGGCGGCCCGCGCGGCCGAGCGCGAGGAGAGCGGGCTGCGCGCGCGCATCGCCGAGCTGGACGAGGACCGGCGCCTCCTTCGCTCGGTGTTCGCGGGGATGCGCGAAGGCCTGCTGGTGGTGGGGCCCGACCGCCGGATCCACCTGGTCAACGACGCCTTCCGCCAGATCTTCGGCCTCCCCTTCGATCCCATCGGGCGCCTGCTGGCGGAGGTGATCCGCGACCCCACGGTGGCCGCCGATCTCGACGCCGCCCTCCTGGAGGGAAGGGAGATCCGTGAATCGGTGGTGCGGGCGGCCGACTCCGGCCGCTCCTTCGAGCTGCACGTCACGCCTCTCGCCCCCGGCGCCCTCGTCCTCCTGTTCGAGGTCAGCCGCCTGGAGGCGCTGGAGGGCGTCCGCCGCGAGTTCGTGGCCAACGTGTCGCACGAGCTGCGCACGCCGCTCACCTCCATCAAGGCCTTCGTGGAGACGCTGATGGACGGTGGGCTGGAGGACCGCGAGCACGCCCTCCGCTTCCTGGGGATCGTCCGGCGCCACGCCGACCGCATGAACGCGCTCATCGACGACCTGACGGACCTCTCCCTCATCGAGACCGGCTCCATCGCCCTGGACCTGCAGCCCGTGGACGCGGCCGAGGTGGCGCGCGACGTGGTGGCGGAGCTGGCGCCCCGTGCCGGCGGCGTCGCGGTGCGCAGCGCCATCGCCGGCCCCTTCCCCCTGCTCGCGGACCGGCGGCGCCTGGAGCAGATCCTCGTGAACCTGGTGGACAACGGCATCAAGTTCAACCGCCCCGGGGGCAGCGTGGTGGTCTCGTCGGCGGTGGTGGACGGCCGTCCCGTGCTGGCGGTGGAGGACACCGGCGTGGGCGTGCCCGCGGACAGCCTGGAGAAGGTCTTCCACCGGTTCTACCGCGTGGACAAGGCGCGCGCCCGGGAGGCGGGGGGGACCGGCCTCGGTCTCGCCATCGTCAAGCACCTCATGCGCCTGCACGGAGGGGCGGTCCGCCTCCGCTCGGAGCTGGGCCAGGGCTCGCGCTTCGAGCTGGAGTTCCCCGCCCCTAGCGGCCCGGCTGCTCCACCGGCTTCTTGACGTCGAAGGGCAGGGGCGGCGGCGGCGTGTAGGGCACCGCCTCGGGGAGCGGGGGTGGGGAGCCGACGGCGAGGATGCGCACGGAGCGGATGACCACGGGCTCCAGCGGCTTCCCCATGCTGTTCGTCTTCACCGTCGCGATGTTCCAGGCCACCTCCTGCCCGGAGACCAGCTCCCCGAAGCAGGGATGAGAGCTCGTGAGGTGGGACATGTTCCCCACGGTGACGAAGAACAGCACGCCGCTGGTCCGGTTCAAGCTCCCCCGCGTCATCCCCAGCCGGTAGGGGCGGTCGAACCCCTTGAGCCCGCGCTCGGCCGGCGAGTAGATCAGGGGCGCGCCCCGGCCCGTGCCCGTGGCGTCGCCGGCCTCGAAGCGCTCCCCCGCCACCGCCTTGTGGATGGGGATGCCGTCGTAGTAGCGGCCCTGCTTCTGCTCGCCGGTGACCAGGTCCGCCCAGGGGAAGCGGCCTTCCGCCAGGGCGGCGAAGTGCGCGGTGGCCTGGGGCGCGTTCTCCGGGAGGAGGCGCGCCACCATCGTGCCCATCGTGGTCTCGATGCGCGCGTACCAGCCCTCGGGCAGGTCCTCGGGAAGGTCCGCAGCTGCCGGGGACGGGGCCGCCGCCAGGAGGAGGGTCAAGACGGCGAGGATCACTGGACGGAAGCCTTCACGATCCGGTCGAGCTTGGGGAACTCCCGGTCGAGATACGCGTTCCCCTCCTGGTAGAGCTTGGGAACGTCCACGCCGCGCCCCCCCTGGGAGACCATGTCCCCGTAGCCGCCGTGCAGCTTCTTCACCACGTCCATCCCGTCCACGACGATGCCGAAGGGAGCGAAGCCGCTCTTGTCCAGGCTCTTCTGGTTGTCGGCCAGGTTGATGAACACCTGGGTCGTGCGCGAGCTGGGACCGCTCTTCGCGAAGGTGATCGTGCCGCTGGCGTTCTTCTCCTGGACGGGGTCGTCGGGGATGCGGGCCCCCGCCCAGGCCGCCGCCGTGGCGGGATCCCCCGAGATCCCCCACTGGACGACGAAACCCTTGACCACGCGGTAGAACCGCTGGCCGTCGTAGAAGCCGCTTTTCACCAGGTTGTAGAAGCGGTCCGCCCCGTGGGGGGCCCAGTCGCGGTTCACCTGGACGACGAAGGTGCCCTTGGTGGTCTCGAACCTCGCATAGAAGGTGTCGGGCGCCTTCTCCTTCAGGGCCTCGGGCGCAGGAGCGGCGGCGATGAGCAGGGCCGCCAGGCCGACGAGCCCGGCACGCATGGAATGCATGGGACCTCCGGAGAAGCGCCCCAGTGTACGGTCGCCGTCCCGCCGCGGCAACGCGGCCCGGCGCCGCTTCCTTGATGCTCTCGAACACCGGACCCTATATTCCGCCCGTGCCCCAGCTCGATGCGATGCTTCGCGCCCTCGCCGACCGCGGCGCCCGGGAGCTGCGCCTGAGCGAGGGCACGCGCCCGGTGTTCCAGTTCGCGGAAGGGGACCGTCCGGTCTCCCAGGCCGTGCTGCAGCGGGCGCAGATCGTGAGCCTCGTCACCGAGCTGGCGGGGAAGGGGGACGCGGCCCGCCTTTCCGGCGGTGAGTCCGTCCGCTTCCTGTACCGCACGGACGACGGCAAGAGCTTCCTGTGCGAGACCGGACTGGCCGGGGGAGGGTTCGTCGCCCGCATCGTCCCCCAGGAGGCGAGTGCGGCGGCGGTGCCCGTGTCCCCGGAGCCCACCGCCCCCCCGCCCCCCCTCGAGGTCCGGCCGGGCGCCCCGGCCATCGAGGCGCTCCTCCTGCACATGGTCGAGCAGGGCGCCTCCGACCTCCACCTCTCCCCCGGCGAGGTGCCGATGCTGCGCCTCCACGGCGAGATGGTGAAGGTCGCGGGGGCGACCGCGCTCCCCTCCCAGGAGACGGCGAAGCTGGTGATGGAGATCGCCGGGCCGCGCTACCGGGAGGAGTTCGAGCGCACGCACGACACGGACTTCGCTCACGAGATCCCGGAGGTGGCCCGCTTCCGCGTCAACGTCTTCGCCGACCGGCGGGGGACGGGGGCGGTCTTCCGGATCATCCCCTCCAAGATCCCCAGCGCCGACCAGCTCGGCCTCCCCAAGGCGGTGCTGGACCTGGGAATGCTCTCCAAGGGGCTGGTGCTGGTGACCGGCCCCACGGGGTCGGGGAAGTCCACCACCCTGGCGGCCCTGATCGACCACGTGAACCGCACCCGCAAGGACCACGTGATCACGATCGAGGACCCCGTCGAGTTCGTGCACGAGAACAAGAGCTGCCTCATCAACCAGCGCGAGGTGGGGACCCACACGGACAGCTTCAAGCGGGCGTTGCGGGCGGCCCTGCGCGAGGACCCGGACATCGTGCTCGTGGGCGAGATGCGGGACCTGGAGACGATCGCCATCGCCATCGAGACCGCGGAGACCGGGCACCTGGTGTTCGGGACGCTGCACACCTCCACCGCCCCCTCCACGGTGGACCGGATCATCGACCAGTTCCCCGCCGACCGGCAGGCCCAGGTGCGGATCATGCTCTCGGAGTCGCTCAAGGGGGTGATCTCCCAGACGCTGCTCCGCAAGATCGGCGGCGGCCGGGTGGCGGCCCTGGAGATCCTGATCGGCATCCCCGCCATCTCGAACCTGATCCGCGAGGGGAAGACCTACCAGATCCCCAGCATCATGCAGACGGGCCGCAGGCACGGGATGGTCCTGCTCAACGACTCGCTGCTCGACCTGGTGAAGCGCAGGGTGGTCTCCCCGGAGGAGGCCTATCTCAAGGCCATCGACAAGCTGAACCTCCTGGCGGCGATGCGGACCGCCGGGTTCGACGTCCCCGGCGTCGGCCCGGATTCCCCCAAGTCCTGAAAATGCCCTTGACATCGATGTGGCGCCCTCTATATTGGGGGCGTTCTCTCTTCTCACCCCAGATGTAGGGGCTTGGGCAGGGGGGATGGGACATCGATCCCGACGGAGACGCGAAAGGAGGTGACGCGCATGGCGACGAAGAAGAAGGCTGCCAAGAAGTCCAAGAAGGCTGCCAAGAAGGCCACGAAGAAGACCGCGAAGAAGTAAGCGGCTTCGTCAACAGATCTCGAAGGGCCGGCATCCTGCCGGCCCTTCGCTTTTGTTACCCTAGCGCGCATGTCCGAGCGCGTGGGCTGGCACACCTACTTCATGAACATCGCGCGGCAGGCCGCCACCCGCTCCACCTGCGACCGCAAGCACGTGGGGGCGGTGATCGTGCGCGACAAGACGATCCTCTCCACCGGCTACAACGGGTCGATCCGGGGCATGCCGCACTGCGACGACGTCGGGCACCTCATGGAGGGCGGGCACTGCGTGGGCACCGTGCACGCCGAGGCCAACGCCATCATCCAGGCGGCGAAGAACGGGGTGCGCATCGAAGGGGCGGAGCTGTACACCACGGCCTCGCCCTGCTGGAACTGCTTCAAGCTGATCGCCAACGCCGGGATCCGCACCATCTACTACGGCGAGTTCTACCGCGACACCCGCAGCGTGGAGGTCGCCCGCACGCTCCAGATCGACCTCATCGATCTCAGCTCACCTGCTTGTTCTTCGTCCAGCGTGGGCTCTTGATCTCGTACTTGGCCACCTTGTAGTTCATCACCCGGGAAGAGATGCCGAGGAAGGCGGCGGCGTCCTTCTGCACCCAGTTCGAGACCCTCAGGGCCTCCAGGATGGCCTGCTTCTCCAGCTCGTCGAGCTGGATGCCCGAGGGGGGCAGCCTGAGGTTCAGGGAAGAGACGTTGTCCTCGCTGGGACCGTGGGCGGCGAAGAGGGAGAGGTCCTCGGGGGTGATGGAGGTCCCGTCGCACATGAGCACCGCCCGCTCGATCGTGTTCTGCAGCTCGCGGATGTTCCCCGGCCAGGTGTGGCGCTTGAGCACCCGCACCGCCGAGGGCTCGATCCCCCGCACGTCCTTCTTCAGCTCGGCGGCGAAGCGGTCGATGAAGTGCTTGGCCAGGGGCACGATGTCCTCCTTGCGCTCGCGCAGGGGGGGCACGGTGACGCTGACCACGTTCAGCCGGTAGTAGAGGTCCTCGCGGAACTCGGCGCGGCCGATGGCCTCCTCCAGGTTCTTGTTGGTGGCGGCCACCAGGCGCACGTCCACCTTGATGGTCTTGCTCCCCCCCAGGCGCTCGAACTCGCGCTCCTGGAGGACGCGCAGCACCTTGGCCTGGGTGCCCGGGGTCATGTTGCCGATCTCGTCCAGGAAGAGGGTGCCCTCGTTGGCCAGCTCGAAGCGGCCGGTGCGCTGGCGGTCGGCGCCGGTGAAGGCGCCTCGCTCGTGCCCGAACAGCTCGGACTCCAGGAGGCTCTCGTGCAGGGCGGCGCAGTTCATCTTCACGAAGGCCCGGTTGGCCCGGCTGGAGTTGCGGTGCAGGGCCTCCGCCACCAGCTCCTTCCCCACCCCGGTCTCCCCCAGCACGAGCACGGTGGCGTTCGAGTGGGCGACCTTCTCGATGGTGCGGAAGATCTCCTTCATCTGCGGGCTCTCGCCCACGATGTTCTCGAAGCTGGGGACGAGGGACTGCCGGTCGTAGGCGGCCAGGCGCTGCAGCATGCGCCGGTGCTCCAGCGCCCGCTCCACCTTGAGCTCGAGCTCCTCGAGCTCGAAGGGCTTGAGCACGTAGTCGTAGGCCCCGGCCTTCATGACCTCGACCGCGGACTCCACGGTGCCGTAGGCCGTCATGACGACGCCCACCGTCCCCTCGTTGATCATCTTGCAGCGCTTGAGCACCTCGAGGCCGGTGCGCTCCGGCATCTTGTAGTCGGTCACGAGGACGTCGAACACCTCGTTCTCCAGGCGCTCCATGGCCTCCGCCCCGTCCCCCGCCTCCGTGACCTGCCAGCCACGGTCCTTGAAGGCGGTGACGATCCCCTCGCGGAGGGTCTGCTCGTCCTCGGCCACCAGAATCTTCTTCATGGGTGTTCGGCCTCTTGCGCCTGGACCATGGGCAGGCGCACGGTGAAGGTCGCTCCCTGTCCGGGCCGGCTGTCGACGTCGATCAGCCCGCGGTGGCAGTCCACGATCTTGCGTGCCATGGACAGCCCGACGCCGGAGCCCTGTTTCTTGGTCGTGTAGAAGGGGTAGAACAGCTTCGCCTGCACGTCCTCGGGGATGCCCGGACCGTCGTCGCGGACCCGCACCACCACGTAGCGGTCGAAGGCGGGCCGCTCGTTCGGCCGGTAGGGCACGCTGGTGGCCGCGGGCGCCCGCGCCACGTCCGTCTCCACCGTCACCATGCCGCGCTCCCCCACCGCCTCCATGGCGTTGAGGAGGAGGTTCTCGAAGACCTGGCGCATCTGGGTGCGGTCCATCAGGAAGGCGGGAAGGGAGGCCGCGTGGCGCCGCTCCACCCGGATCTCCGGCCGCCCGCGCCGCCCCTGGGCCACGGTGATCGCCTCGTCGAGCACGGGCTCGATGCGGGCGGCGGTGAGGGACAGGGACAGGGGGCGCACGAACTCCAGGCTGGAGGTGATCGTCTTGTTGAGACGCCGGACCTCCACCACGATCTTGTCCATCATGTCGCGTGCGCCGGGGTCGGGCGGCAGCTTGCGCTTGAGCAGGGAGCAGGTGACCTCGATCGAGGCCAGCGGGTTGCGGATCTCGTGGGCGAGGTTCGCCGCCATCTGGCCGAGAGCGGCGAGCCGGTCGCGCAGGCGCTCCTGCTCCTCCTTGTGCTCCACGTAGGTGAGGTCCTTGAAGAAGATGGCCGCGCCCTCGGGCGTGCCGTCCGCCCCCGGCACCATGGACAGCGTGAAGCCGATCGTCTTCCCCTTCTGCGAGCGGAAGCGCAGGTCGATCTCCGCCCGGTTGGGGAGCGTCGTCATCGTGAAGGACTCGAGGAGGATCTGCGCCAGCTGGGGGTGATCGACCAGGACCTCCCGCACGTCCTGGCCGGCGGTCACCTCGGAGCCGGTCTCCAGGATCTGGCGGGCGAGGTCGTTGAGGAGGAGCAGCCGTCCCCCCCGGTTCACGGCGAGGATGCCGCAGCGCATCCCCTGGATCAGCCCCCGCAGGAACCCATCGGGTGGCGTGTCCCAGGCGAGAGCGCCCAAATCCTGCTTGGGCTTTTGTAGCAATTCTTGCAAGAATGGACCCCCTCGCCGCCGCAAGGGAAACTTAGGTCCGGCCAACGGCCGGTTCAACGCACCTGCGCGATTTCAAAGGTGCTTTTGAATCTCGCGGACTAGGCTTGTAAGGCTGAGGTGCCTAGTTCCCGCGGAGCGTGCCGGCCTCCCAGGTGATCCCGGGGACGGGCTGGGGCTGCAATTGGGCGTCCAGCAGCGCGGCGTCCGGCACCGTGACCTGGCCGCTTCCCGCCACCTTGACGCGGAACGTGAGGTTCACGATCGTCCTGGACGCCGTGGTGGACACGCCTGGCACGTTGCCGGTCCGGCTGACGGCCACCACGAGCTGGCCGGGGCCCGGCGAGTTCACGGTGTAGTTCGGCTCGGTCGTCGCGCCCTGCTCGAAGAACGACCCATGGGTGAAGCCCACGTACTCGGCCAGGTTCGCGTCGAAGGCGAGATCGAAGGCCGCGCCGTAGATGCCCGACACTCCGGTCGCGTCCACCCGCACCGTGACCAGGTTGGAGCTGGTCGCCGCCTTCTGCAGGCTCACCGTGGACGCGGGGGGGCTCGGCTGGTCCGCGACGAAGTCCGCCGACACCGTGGTGCCGGGGCCTCCCACCGCATCCCCGTCCCCGCCGCTTCCGCCGCCGCATCCGATCATGGCCGCCGCCGCGACCAGGAGCAGGAGAGCGTTTCGTCCGTTGCGCATGATCCCCCCTCACCTCTCGTCAGTTGCCGCAGTTGCCCCAGCCGTTGCTCTTCCAGCACTTGCCCAGGTTGGACGCCAGGTAGGCCAGGTCCTCGCCGTCGATCCAGCCGTCTCCGGTGAAATCGTGGTCGGGGGCGTAGAGCGGGTCGCCGTCTCGGGCCCCGAAGGTGCGGGACAGCCAGACCGTGTCCTTGCCGTCCAGCCGGTCGCGCGTCCTGCCGTCGCTCTTGTTCACGTCGAAGCGGGCGGGATTGACCAGCACGGTGAAGGCGTTGCTCTTGCGCCCGAACACGTCGCTGGGGTTTTGCACCGTGACCTCGAAGGAGCCGATCTGCGCGGCGCGCAGCCCCGGTGCCAGAGGGTCCACCGTGGCGATCAGCTGGAGTCGGTTGCAGGACAGCGCGGCCACCGAGGACACCGCGACGTGGGGGTTGTCGATCTCCACGACGGCGCCGGGCTTGAAGTTGGCGCCGACCAGGTCCACCGTGACCTGCTTCCCCTGCATCACCGCGGGCGCCGTCCCCGTCAGCGCCGGCCTCGCCCAGCCCCAGACCTCGTTCGAGAACTCGTTGGACTCGCCGTAGCCGTTGTAGGCCTTGACCGCCATGAAGTAGTCGGTGCAGTCGGTGAGGTTCCCCATGGTGGTCGAGGTGCGGTTCCCCACGTCCTTGATCTGCGTGTACTGGCCGGATGCGAGGCCGTAATAGACCTTGTACCCGGTCGCCCCGGGCACCGGATCCCACTCGAGATCCACGGTCCCCGCCCGTGCCGCGGTGACCCCCAGGGAAGCGAGACAGGTCAGGGCCGCAAGCCCCCAACGCCGCAGATGAGACAGGCGCATCACGTCCCCCGTCTATGCGATGTCCGTCGTTCGCATTGGCGAACAGCAAGGCTGGTGCCATAGCCGTGATCACTAGACCTATAGAAGATTCGTGGATTTGCGGGGCAGGGTCGGCCGCCACAGATACGTTTTCGTATTCGGACCGCGCACGGCGCGTAAGTCAGGGAACGCGGGTATGCTCCCGCGCGTGAAAAAAGTCCTTCTTTGCACCCTTGTGCTCGCCGCCTGCCGGCGGGCGCCCTCCCCCCCCGTCGCGCTCACCCTGGAGGAGCCCGCCCCGGCTGCGGGGGAGCTGGCGCTGACCGCCTACGACGGGGGGGCCGGCCCCGCGGCCACCGTGCACCGGACGGTCTGGGTGGACGGCCAGGATGGCTACACGGGGATGGAGGACAACGACCTCCGCGGACACCTGGACGGCTCGTTCAAGTACGGGTGGAACCAGGTCGGCCAGAACCACGTCCGCGTGGGGCGCCGCGAGAAGTCCTCCACCTGGGGGGAGTGCGAGATCTTCCGCGTCCTCCAGCGCTGGGGCGGGATCGTGCTCCCGGCGGGCGCCGTGGTGCGCGACGCCTCCCTGGACCTCGCCATCGAATCCGGCCCGCACCGCCCGATGCGCCTGTACCTCTACGAGGTCCACCGGGACTGGAACCCCGGGCAGGGAGGGGTCCTCGGCGACAACGTCAGCCCGCCCCGCCCCGGAGAGGTCTGGTGGGGGGACGCGGGCTACCGCGAGAAGCCCTGGGGGCACCCCGGGGCGGGCCTCGCCTCGGACGCGGACCCCGAGGCCGACACCCCGGTGATGCCGCTGGCCGAGGCGCTCTACACGCCGGAGGGGAACGGGCTCACGTTCCGGTCGGAGGCGCTCGCCGCCTATGCGACCCGGCGCATCGCCGCCGGCCTTCCCCTGCTCTTCCTCCTCAAGGTCTCGGACGCGCTCGAGGACCTCCCCACGGGCTCGGTCGTCGTGTACTCGGCGAACCAGGGGGACGACCGGAACGGCGTCCGCCGGCCCCGGCTCACCCTCACCTGGTCCGCGCCGGGGGAGCGCTTCTCGGTCGAGAAGCCGCTGCTGCTGGAGTACGGGCGCACGCTCACCCTCCCCCCCATCGAGGCGGCGGCGCTCCGTGCCGTGGCGGCCACCTTCCGGCCGGGGGAAGCCGGCGCCTGCGGCCCGCAGGTGGAGTGGCGCGCGGACGGCGGCCCCTGGAGCGGGGCCGGGGTGGGCGTTTCGGGGCCCTGGAGCCGCCTGGAGGTCCGGGTCGTCGCCGCCTGCGACCCCGTGCCGCTGGGCAGCGCCTTCGAGACGACCTTCCGGAACACGTGGGTGCGCACCGCGCCCCCCGAGCGCCAGCACGTCCCCTTCGTGTTCCGCGGCCCGGATGGGACCGAGCGGGTCGTCCCCGCGCGCTACGCCGGCGACTACCGGTGGACGGTGAGCTTCACGCCCGACGAGCCGGGCCGCTGGACCTATGCCTGGGGAGAGACCTTCACCACCGAGCCCTACCGCAGCGCCACCGGCACCTTCGACGTGCTGGTGGACCCTGGGAACCTCGATGCACAGCTCGCGCGCCTGGCCGAGGACGCCCGCGCCTGGGACCGGAAGGGAGATCCGGCCCGGGGCGAGGTGCTGTCCACGCGCCTGGCCCGCCTGGAGCGCGCGGCCGCCGCCTCGCTCAGCGGCAGCGCCTTCCTCCGGGACGGGGGCGCGGCCCTGCGCCGCCGGCTCAACGTGGCCCGGAGCGCGCTGGATGCTCCCGTGCCCGACGTGCTGCCGATGAAGCCGGACAAGCCACCGTCCTGGAAGCGGGAGGGCTCACGCTGAGGCGGGGACGGGCCGTCCGCTTCTCCAGCCCTCGACCGTCTCCTCCAGCGCCGGGACGGAGCGGCCCTCGATCACGTGGCGGTACCACAGCTCCGTCTGGAAGAGGAGCCAGAGCCGGAAGTTGTGGTCGATGCGGCCGGACAGGTGCTCCTCCACCAAGCGCTCCATGGCCGGGCGGCGGAAGATGCCGGCCGCCACGAGCCGGCTGTCCGCCACGCAGGCCCGGATCATCCCCGCCCAGGCTCCCCGGAACCACAGCGCCAGGGGGAAGCCGAATCCCTGCTTCTCGCGCCACAGGAGGTCGTGGGGCAGGTAGCGCTCCCCCATGGTGCGCGTGACGTACTTGATCTTCCGCCCCTTGACCTGCAGGGCGGAGGGGAGGCGCATGGCGTAGGCCGCCACCCGGTGGTCGAGGAACGGGTTGCGCGCCTCCAGGCTGTGCGCCATGGCCATGCGGTCCACGATGGGGAGCTGGTGCTCCGCCAGGCGGGTGGCGCAGTCGGCGTGCAGCATCTTGTCCAGGAACGTCGAGGCGGCGCCGTCCTCGAAGAAGGTGGCGAGCAGCCGCTCGCTCTCCCGCGCTCCCGCCGCGCGCCAGGCCTGCTCCGTGAACAGCTCCCGCTTCAGGGCGTGGGGGAAGCGGAGGAACGCCGCGCTGTCGGCATAGCGCTCCACCCCCGATTTCTCCGCCATGGTGTCCAGCCAGCGCAGCTTCGTGGCCAGGCTCTTGTACCCGAAGCTCTCCGGGACCGCGCGCAGGAGCGGGCGCAGCACCTTCCGCCGCAAGGGGCCCGGGATGCGCGCGTACCACTCCGAGAGCTGCTGCCCCACGTAGCGGTCGTAGCCGGCGAACAGCTCGTCTCCCCCGTCCCCCCCCAGGGCCACCGTCACCTGCTCCGCGGTGATCTCGCTCACCAGGTAGACCCCCACGGCGAAGGGATCGACCGGTTCCTCCATGGCGGCCACCATGCGCGGAGCCAGGCCGGCCAGGTCCGGCGCCACCACCTTCTCCGTGTGCTGCGTGTGGTAGCGCGCCGCCACCTTGGCCGCCCAGGGAAGCTCGCTCTGGGACGCCTCGTTCACGCCGATGCTGAAGGTGCGCACCGGCCGCTCCGAGGCGCGTGCGGCGTAGGCCACCACCAGGCTGCTGTCGATCCCTCCGGAGAGGAAGGCCCCCAGCGGCACCTCGCTCATGAGGTGCTCGGCGACGACCTCCTTCAGCAGGGCATCGAGACCGTCGAGCATGTCCCGCTCGGAGCCCGTCCACTTGGGCTCGTAGGCCGGCCGCCACCAGGCGCGGAAGGTGCGCTCGCGCGCGCCGATGCGGGCGAGGTGCGCGGCGGGGAGCTTCTGCATCCCGCGCAGCAGCGTCCCCGTCTCCGGCAGGTACCGGAGGGCGAGGAAATGGGAGAGGGTCTCGAGGTCGGGCTCGCGCCGTACCAGGCCGGCCGCCAGCAGCGCCTTGGGCTCGGACGCGAAGGCGAAGCCGAGCTCCGTCTCCGCCCAGACGATCGACTTCTGGCCCAGCCAGTCCCGGGCCAGGGTCAGCGTGCCGTCCTTCTCGTCCCACACGGCGAAGGCGAACATCCCCTCCAGGCGGGCGATCCCCGCCTCCCCCCACTGGGCGAGCGCCTGCAGCACGGCCTCGCCGTCCCCCGCGGTGTGGAAGCTCCGCCCCAGCTTCGCGAGCTCGGCCCGCACCGCCTTGTAGTTGTAGATCTCGCCGTTGAAGACGATCGTGTGGCGGCCGTCCGCCGAGCGGATGGGCTGGGGGCTGCCGGCCACGTCGATGATGGACAGGCGCCGCATCCCCAGGGCCACGCGGGGCGTGACGAAGAAGCCGTCGTCGTCGGGGCCCCGGTGCGTGAGGGCCGCCGCCATCGTGCGCACGACCCGCTCCAGGCGCTCCCGGTCCTGGGGCTCCCGGGGAACGATGCCGCAGATCCCGCACATGGGGCTACCGGCTCGTGGGGGACGGTGCGGCGTGCCCCCACTTGCTCCGCCCCTCCCACTTCTTGCGGGTGGCGTAGCTCCCCACCGGCCCCTCCACCAGGAAATCTCCCACGGCCAGGTAGTCGAGCGCGCTGTCCAGGAAGGCGCGCAGCGCGTCCTGGGGGGAGCGCACGATCGGCTCCTCGTGGATGTTGAACGAGGTGTTGATCACGGTGGGCATGCCCGTGCGCCGCCGGTAGGCGTCGATGATGGCCCAGTAGGACGGGTTGTCCTGCCGCCGCACCAGCTGGGGCCGCGCCGTCCCGTCCACGTGGACGACGCCGCCGCACGCTTCCCGCGTCCAGGGCTTGCAGTGGAACGTGATCGTCATGAAGCGCGCGGTGTCCCGGCCGCCGGCCACGTCGACGTACAGGTCGTCGGCCGCCTCGTCCAGGGACGAGGGGGCGAAGGGCATGAACTCCGTGCGCTTGAGCAGCTCGTTCAGCCAGTCGTTCACCGAGGGGTCCCCCGGCTGGTAGAGGATGCTGCGGTTCCCCAGCGCGCGCGGCCCGTACTCCATCTTCCCGTGGAAGCGCGCCACCACCTTGCCCTCGGCCAGGCGGGCGCCGATCTCATCCTCGACGGTTCCCGGGAAGTGCATGGCCTTGAGGCCCGCCGCCGCCACCGCCTCCGCGATCTCGCGCTCGCCGTAATCGGTCCCCAGGTAGACGTCGGGGAGAGGGGTGGGGACGTACGACTCCTTGCGGGCCAGACGCTGCTCCCCGTCCATGGCCAGGGCGGCTCCCACGGCCAGCCCCTCGTCCGACATGCCGGGATGGACGAACGTCCGGTCCACGGCGGGGAGGAGGTGGATCTCCTCGTTGATGCGCACGTTGGCGAACAGGCCCCCCGCCAGCGCCACGTCGCGCAGGCCCGTGCGCTCCGCCCAGTGGCGGACGTAGCCCCGGGCCACGTCCTCGGCCACCACCTGGATGCTGGCCGCCAGGTCCTGGTGCGTCCAGCCCTCGGGGAGGCGCGACCGGATGCGGTCGAGCGCCGTGTTGAAGAGCACGCGCCCCCGGTTCACGAGGTGCCCGTTCTCGTGGGCGATCATCCCCCCCAGCAGGTCCTTGTACAGGGGCGTGCCGCGGGCGGCGAGGCCGGTGATCTTCCCCTCGTGCCGCTTGGCCTTGTAGCCGCACAGCGCGGTGGCGTAGGCGTAGTAGTTCCCCAGCGAGTCGTAGCTGTCCACCTCGTTGAGCAGCCGCAGCCGTCCGTCCTCCGCCGCGTACACCTGGGAGCAGTGCCCGTCTCCCCCGCCGTCCATGGTGACGACGAGCGCGCGCGCGAAGCCGCTCGTGAAGTAGGCGGAGGTGGCGTGCGCGTAGTGGTGGTCGAAGAACTCCACGGGCGCGGTGATGCCGAACTCGTCGCGCAGGATCTCGGCGATGCGGGCGCGCCGCCTGGCGAAGATCGGCGTGCGGAGCCGGTAGTAGAGGCGCTTCAGCCCGGGGATGGACGCGGCCAGGCCTCCGTACCGGGACGCAATCTTGAAGAACGCGGCGTGCACGTCGGCGTCGTCCTCGCGGGCCTCGAACCAGCCCGGCCAGCCGGCGATCTCGTCCCGGAACGCCATGTCCTTCTGGGCCACGGCGACGCCGGTCACGTCCTTGGCGCTCACGCCCGCCAGGCGGAGCGCCTCCGCGATCGAGCGCCGGGGGAAGCCGCGGGCCATCTTGATGCGGACGATCCGCTCCTCGTTGATGGCGGAGCGCAGTCGCCCCCCCGCCACCACCGCGGCCCCGCTGGTCTGCCCGTCGGTGATCCCCAGAATCGGCATGCTCCCTCCGCCCTTTCGAATCCAGAAACATACGTGGTCCTGGCTGCCGGAGCACCCTACACTACGCCGTCCATGGCCACCCTCGCCCTGGACGTGCGCGTGTCCACCCCGGGAGGGGGCAAGACCTACATCGACAGCCTCGTCCCCGAGCTGGTGCGGCAGTCGAGGCACCGCATCGTCCTGGTGCGCGCGGCGCGGGACGGGCTCGACCTCCCCCAGGTGGAGACGATCGAGGCTCCCGCGCCAAGGGTCGCGCAGGCACTTTGGTCCCAGACCACGCTGGCCGGTTTGCTCCGGACCAAGAAGGTGGACCTCTACCACAGCCTCAAGCACCCGGGCCCGGTGACGTTCCCCGGCCGCACCGTCTGCACCTTGAGCGCCGCCGGCCCCTACGATGGGCTCTGCCTCTATCCCCTTCCCGTGCCCGATCTCCTCTACTGGAACGTGCTCGGCCGGACGTACCTGCGGCGCGCCGACCACGTGATCGCCGTCTCCTCGTTCGTGGCCAGCAGCCTCCCCCCCGACCTGGCTCCCGCCCCCGACCGGCTGGACGTGATCCCGC
Source organism: Candidatus Polarisedimenticolaceae bacterium (assembly GCA_036274395.1). Classification (GTDB taxonomy): domain Bacteria; phylum Acidobacteriota; class Polarisedimenticolia; order Polarisedimenticolales; family DASUFT01; genus DASUFT01. Next base: position 16,215 of record DASUFT010000085.1, read on the forward strand.
ACGGGCTGCCGGCGCTGTTCCACCCCGAGCCGCCTCCCCGGAACGGAGACCACGGCGCCGTGCTCGCGGTGGGGAACATGGTGGCCGGCCAGAACTTCACCACCCTGGTGCGCGCCTACGCGGCACTCCCCGAGGCGCTGCGCGACCGGCACCCGCTGGTGATCGCGGGGGACTCCTCGGGGCCGGAGGCGGAGCGGGTCCTCGCCCTGGCGCAAGCCCACGGCGTGCGCGAGCGCGTGCGCCTCACCGGCTACCTGGGACCGGCGGCGCTGCGTGAGGCGTTCCTGCAGGCGGAGGTCTTCGTGGTCTCCTCCCTCCAGGAGTCGTTCTCCTTCGCCCTGCTGGAGGCGATGGCCTGCGCGCTTCCCTGCGCGGTGACCGATTGCGGCGGCGCGATGGAGGTGGGCGGGGACACGATCGTCCCCCTGGGCGATCCCCGCGACGTGCGCGGGATGCGGGACGGCGTCGCCCACCTCCTGCTCCATCCGGACGAGCGCGTCCGTCTGGGCTCGCTGGCCCGGCGGCGGGCCCTCTCGTTCACCTGGGAGGAGACGGCCCGGCGCACCCTGGAGGTGTACGACCGCGTCCTGGCACGGCCCCCCCGCGAGCGCGCGTGAGCACGGTCCGGACCACCCTCAAGAACATGGCCGCGCTGGCGACGGGACAGGCGGCCTACCGCCTGGGCCTGGTCGCCCTGGAGATCCTCCTCGCGCGCAGCATCGCCCCCTCCCAGTTCGGGGACTTCGCCGCCGCCCTGGGCTTCGCCGGCATCTTCCTGGTGGTGATGGACATGGGCGTGGCCCTGGGCCTGGTGCGCTCCGTCTCCCGGCGCGATCCGGGGGCGGCCACGTACTTCGGCAACTCCCTGGCCCTGCGGGGATGGATGGCGCTCGGGGTGTTCCCGGTCATGGTGGGCCTCGCCGCCTGGCTGCAGCCGGCCTCGCGGGTTCCCCTGGTCGCCCTGCTCGGCCTCTTCGTGATCGCCTCCTCCTTCCAGGAGGTGCTGGCCTCCGTCCACCAGGGCCTCAAGGAGATGGAGTGGATCGCCGGGTTCCGCCTGGCCATCGTGGCGGCGACGGCGGCGGGCGTGCTTTTCGCGCTCGCCATGCGGTCCTCCCTCCCTCTGGTGGTCGCCGCCTACCCGGTGGCCGGGATCGCCGGCTTCGCCCTCTGGTACGCGGTCACCTCGCGCCGCCTGCGGCCCCGGGTGGACCGCGCCACCATGGGGATGGTCCTGCGGGACACGCTGCTCTACGGCGGGATGTACGTCGCCTCCGTGCTCACGTTCCGCCAGGGTGTGGTGGTCCTCTCGTTCTTCCGCAGCGGCGTGGACATCGCCGACTTCGCGGCCGGGTACCGCCTCCTGGAGGTCTCCTCGAAGATCCCGCTGGTGATCTCCATGGCGCTCGTGCCGGAGATGTTCCGCTCGGCGCGCGAGAACCCGGCCCGCCTCGAGCTGCTCTTCCGCATGCAGCTCCGGGTCCTGGGCCTGCTGGTGCTCCCGGTGGCGGTGGCGATCGCGCTGTTCGCCCCCGAGATCATCCGGCTCATCTACGGCCCCGGTTATGCCGGAGCGGTCCCCGTCTTGCGGGTCTTCGCCTGCATGCTCCCGCTGTCGTTCATGGACGGCGCCCTGGGCGACTCGCTCACGGCGCGCGACCTGCAGGGAAGGCGCACCCGCATCTACGTGATCGTGCTCGTGATCGGCCTGGTGGCCAACGTGTTGCTGGCGTGGATCTGGGGACCGGTGGGCTCCGCCGCCGCCCTGCTCGTGAGCGAGATGGCCCTGTTCACCCTCCTCACGGTCACGCTGGGGACGGTCACCTCGCTCAAGCCCCTGCGGCGGGTGGGCCGGGGGGCGCTGGCCGCCCTGGCCGCGGGCGCCGCGTGCTGGCTGCTGCGGGACCGGGTGTCGTCGCTGGCGCTGGGGCCCGCGTTCCTCGTGCTGTACGTGGTGCTGTGCTTTGCCTTCCAGGCCGTGCACCGGGAGGAGCTCTCGCGCCTCGTGCGCCGCCTCCGCACCGGCTAGAGAGCGGCGAGCGACTGCAGGAGCGCCAGCGTGAGGGTGGCGCACTGCTCCCACGTGAACAGCTTCGCGCGCTCCAGGCCCCTCTCGCGGAGAGTCTGCCGCAACGCGGGATTCTCCAGCACGCGGCGGATCCCCGCCGCGATGTCCTCCGGGTCCTCGGGGTCCACGTAGACGGCGGCGTCGCCGGCGGCCTCCGGGAACACCCCCCCCTGCGAGGTCACGATGGGACAGCCGCAGGCCAGCGCCTCGGTGATGGGGATGGGGAACCCCTCCAGGCGCGTGGGGTAGAGGTAGAGATCGGCGGCGTTGTACAGCGCGGGCAGGTCGTCCTGCTCCACCCACCCCAGGAAGCGGACGGCGCGCTCGATCCCCATCCTGGCCAGGGGCAGCTCGGCGGCATAGCGCTCGACCCCGCGGCCGCAGACCACGAAGAGGTGCCGGATCCCCCGCTCCCGCGCCAGGGCGAACCCCCTGGCCATGTTGGCGAAGTTCTTCCGGCCCGAGTCGTAGTGGATCGCGGTGAGGATGAAGGGATCGTGGAGCCCGTGCTTCTCGAGCACGGCCTGGATGGCGCCGCGGTCCGCGATGGGATGGAAGATCCGGTTCCCGCAGTAGTGGATCGTGCGCAGCTTGGCCGCGCTCCCCCGCAGGTGCTCGACGAAGCCCCGGGTGCTGAACTCCGAGGCCGAGATCACCGCGCTGGCGCGCCGGAAGTAGAGCGGCATCATCACGCGCATGTAGAGACGGTCCGGGAGCGAGTAGAGCTTCTTGTAGCCGGGGAGGAACCAGTCCGCCCCGTGCACCACCATGACGCCCTTGGCCTCGCCGGTGAGCGGCAGCGTGAACTTCGGGTTGAAGATCACGTCCACGCGCTCCCGCCGGGCCGCCCGGGGCACGAGCACCTGGTCCCACCAGGCGCGGCTGCGGGAGGGGAGGACGCGGCAGGTCACGTTGGGGAAGCCGGCGTAGCGCGGGACGTGCTTCTCGCTCCGGAACAGAAGCACGTAGTGGTTCTCGTGGTCGCGCTCGAGCAGCTCCTCGACCAGGTTGCGGGCGTAGACGCCGATCCCGCCCCGCTCGTCGATGCACCGCAGCATCACGCCGATGCGCATGCGTCCACTCTAGAGCAGACCCTCGGCCCGGTACCACTCGGCGGTGCGGCGCAGACCCTCCGCCAGGCCCACCGCCGGAGACCAACCCAGGTCGCGCCTGGCCTTGTCGATCTTGAAGGCGCGGTTCTGACGGTACCAGTCCACCCGCCGCGGGAAGATGGGAGGGACGATGCCGAAGGGCCGGCAGAGCTTCTCGCACACGTGGCCGGCGAGGACGAGCGGCATCACCGGATAGTGCGGGGTGCGCACCGGGACCCCCATGGCCTCCCCGATCATCTTCACCAGGCGCTCGATGGCCACGTACTCCTCGTCCGCGATGAGGTAGGCCTCGCCCTGGCCCTTGCCGGGATCCATCACCGCCAGGAAGGCATCCACGAGGTTGTCGATGTAGAGCGGGTGGTACAGGGTCTTGCCGCTCCCGAAGATGGGGAAGGTCCCCGTCGCCACCCTCCGGTAGATGAGGTAGAAGCGCTCGGGGTCGCCGGGGCCGTAGATGGCGGCCGGGCGCAGGATGGTGGCCGGGAACCCCTCCCGCGCCGCCCGCACCACGAACGGCTCCGCCTCGTACTTCGTGCGCTGGTAGTAGTCGGCGGGACGGATGGGGGCGTCCTCTCCCGCGGGCGCCGGGTCCACGTTGCCGTGCACCCCGCACGTGCTGCAGTACACGAACTTGCGCACGCCCGCGGCGCGCGCCACGTCGAGCACGTTCCGGGTGCCGTTGACGTTGACGTCGAAGTAGTAGGTGTCCGGCACCCCCATCTCCCGGAACGCCGCCGCCAGGTGGTGGACGACCTCCACCCCCTCCATGGCCTGGGCGACCACCTGGCGGTCGGTGACGCTTCCCAGCACCACCTTGGCCCCCCACTCGCGCAGCTCCTGGGTGCGCAGGCCCTCCTTGTAGTCGAGGGCCACCACGTCGTGGTTCAGGTCGAGCAGGCGCTTCACCAGCGCCTTCCCCGTGAACCCCGTGCCCCCGGTGACGAGCACCCTCATGCCGGCACCGCCTCGGCGATCAGCTTGTAGCCCGGCTGCAGGAAGAGCAGCCCGTCCAGGGATGCCACCGCGCGCAGCACGGGGTAGGCTGCGCGCAGCGCCCGGAAGCTCCCCTTGCGCGCCTCGGTGTCGGCCTGCGTCACCACCGTCCCCTTCCTGGAAGTCGCTGTCTTCCCCTGGGCCGTCGCTTCGTACGCCAGCGTCATGGCGGTGTCGATCCCCTCCGAGAAGAAGCGCGAGTAGGTGGCATGGCGCACCAGCACGAAGTGGGGCGCCAGCACCTCCCGCAGGGACGCGACACTGTAGCCTGGACGGACGTGCCCGTGCTTCTCGTCCGTGAGCCCGGCGGCGTGGCGCACCCGGTTCAGCAGGGAATGGGGCTTGAGGTGGGGGACGTTCACCAGCAGGCGTCCCTCGGGCCGGAGCACCCTCCGCACCTCCTTCACCAGCGCGCGGTCCTCTTCGATGTGCTCCAGCATGTCCACGATGACGACGCGGTCGAAGGCGGCGTCGGGGAAGGGAAGGTGGCTGCCGTCGCAGCGCGCCACGTCCGTCCCCACGAGCTCCCGGATCGACGCCACCGTCCTCTCGTCCAGGTCCGCGCTGGCCCAGCTCCCGCCCCGCTCGCGCAGGAGCAGGCTGACCACGCCGTTGTCCCCGCCGAGGTCCAGGCAGCGCAGCCCCTCCGTGTCCCCCAGCATGCCGGTGATCGCCCGCACCTTGGCCTGCTTGAGCACGGACACGGCGTAGAGGCCGAGGGCGAACCGCCGGGCCTCAGCGGACACGGAGCTGCTCCTGCACCGCACCGTAGAAGGCGAGCACCTTGCGCCGGAACGCCTCCGGCGTGTACTCGGCCCGGGCCCGGGCACGCCCCGCGGCACCGATGCGCGCCGCGCGCGGGGGGTCGGTGAGGAGGCCGTGCAGCGCCGCGCCGAAGGCCGCGGGGGCGGGCTCGCAGAGCACCGCGATCGCGTCGTCCAGGACCTGGGTGTGGGTGGGGAGGCGCGTGGCCACGATCGGCTTCCCGGAGTCCAGGTACGAGTAGATCTTCATGGGCGTGTTGAATCCCAGGGTGCGGGGGGAAACCAGCACGTCCGCGGCCGCCAGGACGGCGCCCAGCAGGCCGACGGGCCGCGGCCCCGCGAACCGGACCCGGTCCCCCATGCCGGCGGCCTCCGCGCGCCTGCGGTAGTGCGCGACGTGGGCCTCGGCTCCCCCCACGATCACCAGGGTGCCGGGGGCGCCGCGCCGCACGGCGTCCGCCCAGCCCTCCATGAGGAGGTCGATCCCCTGGTAGCGCTCGAGATTGCCGACGTACATGACGACTGGCCGCGGCGCTTCCGGAAGGGGCGGGTCGAGCAGGGAGGCGTCGTCGCGGAGGAGGCTCACGTCCTCGATGCGGGCCACGAGCTTTCCGGGAGCGCCCTCCTGCACGAGGTCCTGAAGCGCCCGGCAGACCGCGATCACCCCCACGCTGTGGCGGATGGCGTGCCGCTCCGAGGCCTGGAGCCATCCCGCCACCGCGCGCAAACCCCCGTACTTCTCCATCATCTGGTGGGCCAGCGAGGAGTCCATGTCGTAGACGTAGGGGATCCCGAAGAACGCCTTGAGCGCGCGGGCCAGGAAGGCCGACTCCTCCACGGCGTGCACCAGGTCGTACCGCTCCCGCCGGACGAGGGGCAGCACCTTCGCCGCCATGAGACCGTCGGAGGCGAGCTTCTTCCAGGAGAAGCCGGGACGGATGCCGGACAGTGCGGTGAGGCGCGGGATGCGCAGGAGC
>DASUFT010000086.1:0-6845 GCA_036274395.1 Candidatus Polarisedimenticolaceae bacterium
GTCGGCCAGATCCGCTCCCGGCGGCGCGCAGGCGCGCGGCACGGGGCCGCCGTTGGTGGTGATGAGGTTCATGAGCCAGTCCTCGATGGCCCGGCGCGCCGCCGACAGGTAGCGGCCGGACCGCGGCGCCGCCACGCAGAAGACCAGCTCACCGTTGCCGGTGCTCACGAACCCCGCCAGGACCGCGGCCCCTCCGTCCGTGGTGGTGAGCGTGCCGGTCTTCGCCGCCACCGCCGCCGCGTTGCTCCCGTGGGAGAGGCGCGGGTAGGCCTTCGTGACCGTGCACGATTCGCAGCCGGCGACGGGGAGCAGCGTCTCGATGGGATACCCGTGCCGCTCGGAAGCGTGCCGGAACTCCCGCAGGATCTTCACGATCGTGGCGGGGGCGATGCGGTTGACGCCCAGGCCCGAGGAGGTCTGCAGGAGCACCGACTCGGGGGGCACGGCGATCTTGCTCGTCAGCCAGGACCCCAGCTCCCCCGGCGGACCTGCGGTCACGTCCAGACGCTCGATGTCGTTCGTGGAATGGCAGTCGAACTTGCGCAGGACGTCGATGAGCGCGTTCGACTGGTGCGCGAGCAGCAGGTTCCCGCCCACCGGGGTCGTCTCCACCGACAGACCCTTCTCGATCACGACCTGGGGGGGATGGGCGGGGTCCAGGCCGCGCACCGCCGCCACCCGCCGCCAGGTGGCCTGCTCGAACTTCCGCCAGAAACGGGGATCGAGGCCGGATCGCAGCCGCCCCGCCATGAGCAGGCCGCGCTGCACGGGGTCCTTCTGCGTCCCCGCGGAGCCGTGCTCCCAGCCCATCCAGAACAGGGGATCGACGATCAGGCGGCCGGTGACCCGGCGCACGCCCACGCGGTTGAGCGCGTGCGCGACGAGCATCGCGTTCTCGATCTGGAAGTTCACGTCTCCGGCGCCGCGCACCAGGAGGTCGCCGTCGAGGACGCCGCTGCCGGGCCGGATCTCTCCCCTCGAGAGCACATAGGTGTCGAAGCGGTAGTCCGGGCCCAGGCGTTCCAGCGCCCATAGCGAGGTGGCCACCTTGACCACGGAGGCGGGGTTGATCGGGTTCGCCCCCTGCTTCTCGTTCAGGACCTTGCCGTCCAGCGTCTCCACGTGCCAGACGAGGTGCACCACCGGCGGTGCCGCGCGCGTGGTGCGGCGCTTGCGCGTCTTCGCGTCGGCCGGCAGGGCGAGAAGGCTGAGCGCGACGATGGCGGCGAGACCGGCGCGAGCGCGTCGGCGGCTGGCGAGCTTCATGCGACTCCATTGTAGCCGCCGCGCGTCGATCCGCGCGGCCGCGCCCCCGAAAATATAGGTTTCATTCGGCGCGGATGGCCACCGCCGGTTGCAGAGGGGGGAGGGGCGGCGAATCGGGGTAGAGCACGGCCTCGAGGAACAGCCCGGAGGGTGGCGCCGTCCACGCGGCGGGGTTCACGCCCGGGGCGGGGAGGCGGCCGTCGAGCAGCCCGGCGAACGCCGGCACCGACAGCTCGCCCCCCCCCACGTGCACGAGCGCGCCCACCAGGCGCCGCACCAGCCTCCACAGGAAGTGGCTGGCCACCACCCGCAGCACCAGGAGGTCGTCGAAGGCGCCGATCTCCGCGCGCTCCACCACCACCACCGTGCTCGCCTGCTCCGACGGGCGCTCCGTGAGGAGCGCGAAGTCGTGACGTCCGGGGAGGAGCGCCGCCGCTTCCCTCATGGGGGGGAGGCGCAGCGGTCGCTTGATCCACCAGACGAAGCGCTTGCCGAAGGCGGTGCGGCGGCGGGAGATCTGGTAGACGTAGCTGCGGCCCACGGCGTCGTGCCGGGCGTGGAAGGAGGCCGGGGCGGGGGAGAGCGCCGTCACGTGCACGTCGGCGGGGAGCGCCTCGTTCAAGGCCCGGCGGAAGGGGCCGGGCTCGACGCGCTGGGCCAGCCGCGCATGCGCCACCTGTGCCAGCGCGTGCACGCCGGCATCCGTGCGTCCCGAGCCCCCGAGATCGAGGACGCAGGCTCCGGCGCGGGTGAGCGCGCCTCGCAGCTCACCCGCCACGGTGCGCGCGTTCTGCTGCTCCTGCCAGCCGTGGTAGCGCGTGCCCTCGTACTCGAGGACGAGGCGGTAGGTGTGCGTCTTCAGGTGCGCGAGCGCACGGGGACGCCCGCCTCCGCCAGGGTCCGCTGCAGCTCGCCCGTCTCGTACATCTCGGTGAGGATGTCGCAGCCGCCCACCAGCTTCCCGCCGATGAACACCTGGGGGATGGTGGGCCAGCTGGAGTAGCCCACCAGTGCGGGCCGGATGTCGGGATCGGCGAGCACGTTCCGCACCTCGTAGGGCACGCCCAGCTCGTTCAGGATCCCCATCACCCGGCGGGAGAAGCCGCACACCGCCATGTCCTTCTCCCCCTTCGCGTACACGAAGACGGGGTGATCCTTCACCTCGCGCTCGATCTGCTCTCGCCAGTTCATCGGGAACGCTCCTTGTTCTCCCCGGGGGCCCGGGTGCGCAGGGCCAGCGCGTGCACCTCGCCCCCCAGCAGCTCGCCCACGGCGGCGTACACCATCTGGTGCTGCTCCACCCGCGACTTGCCCTCGAACTGCGGCGCCTCCACCTCGGCCTGGAAGTGGTCGCGCCCGGAGAACGTGCGCACGGTGGCGCGAGCGCCGGGAAGGGCGGCCTCGATGCGGCGCGTCAGCTCCTCGGGTCCCATGCCGGCATGCTAGCAGCCGTCGCGCAGGAGGGGGTGGGTGAGGCAGTGCGGTCCTCCCCGGGCGCGGGAGATCTCGTGGCTCGCCAGGAGGATGCACACCCGGTGTCCCGCCTCGGGGTCCACCTCCGCCCGCCCCAGCAGGAGGTCGTCGGCAGGGACAATGCGGAAGCCTTGGCGGGCGAGCTCCTCCGCGGTCGCCACGTTCCGGTCGTAGAGGAGGATCACCCCCGGGGCCACCGCCAGGGCGTTGGCGCCGTCCGTCCACTGCTCGCGCTGCTGCGCCACCGGATCCGCGCCGCCGCAGGGGACGAGCTCGAGGTCGAGCCCGTGGCGCGCCAGCGTCTCCAGGAGATCGGTGCAGGGGGCGAAGCTCGGGTCTTCCGCGTGCAGGTCCATCTCGAACACCCGTGCCGCGTCCATCCCCGGCCTGCGCAGGACGGGCGGAAAGCCCAGGCACGCGTCGCGGTCGATGGGGGTGAGCACGGTGTCCAGGTGCATGTAGGCGCGCCGCGGCGGGAGCTCCACCGCCACCAGCCAACGCGGCGCGCCCTCGCGCCGGCAGAGGGCGCGGGAGAGATGGAAGAGCGCGGTGCGGTCGGTGCGCTGGGACTGCCCGACCGCGATCACCTCCGGCGAGAGCACCAGGACGTCTCCTCCCTCCAGGGTGGGGCGCCGGTCCATCCCCAGCGGGTCGAAGAGCACGGGGACGCCGCACAGCTCCGGGTGGAAGTGGAAGGCCGCGCGCGCCAGGAGCGCTTCCCGGTGCCTGGCGGGCGCGGCCATGGAGGCGAAGAGCAGCGCCTCCCCCAGCACGACCTGGGGGTCGCGCTGGAAGCACCAGTTGGGGAGGGGCGGGATCTCGTAGAGGTCCTCGACCTCGATCCCGCCGTGCGCCGTGGCGGGGCGGACGCCCCCCACCAGCATGGCCGCGAGCTGCTCGGCGGGGGCGGCCCGCATCTCCTCGCGGAGCATGGGGGAGAGACCGGCCAGGGCGGCGTCGAGGAGGAAGGTGCGGGCGGCCTCCACGGTCAACGCTTCCCCGAGCAGCGTGCTCGCCTCCACCGTCTCCACCCCCAGCACCTGGAGGACCCGCTTGAAGCGCCGGTGCTCGTCCCGGGCCCGCTCCCCGAACAGGATGTCGTCGAAGAGCAGCTCCTCCATCATGGCGGGCACCATGCCGTCCACCTCGGGCCCGGGCTCGTGCACGAGCACGCGCCGCAGGCGCCCGATCTCCGACGTCACGTGCACCGGGGAACTCATGCGAGGATGCAGAGCATAGCGGAGGGCAGGTGTCCGGAGCGGTGCTGGTCCTGAATCCGCGCGCGGGCGGTCTCGTCACCCGCGGGAAGGGCGTGGCGGTGGTCCGGGAGGCGCGCCGGATGGGCGCCGAGATCGTGGCCACGCGCAGCGTGGAGCAGCTGCTCGAGGCCGTGGGCAAGGCGGCCTCCGCGGGGGTGGAGCGCGTGGTGGTGGCGGGCGGCGACGGCACCCTGCACCACGCCCTGCAGGCGCTGGCGGGGACGCCGTCCGCGCTCGCAGTCGTGCCCGCCGGGCGCGGCAACGACCTGGCTCGCACGCTGGAGGTGCCGTTGCACCCGGTGGACGCCATCCGGCACGCGCTCACCGCCCCCATCCGGGCCATCGATCTCGGCCGGGCAGGAAAGCGCTGGTACGCCTGCATTGGCGGGGTGGGCTTCGACGGCGAGGTGGCGGCGGTGGCGCGGCGCGTGGGGAAGGCCATGCCCGGCCCCTTCGTCTATCCCTGGGCGCTGCTCCGCAAGCTCCCCGGGTTCGTGCCCCCGCACGTGCGCGTGGAATTCGACGAAAAGGTGTGGGAAGGGCGGGTCATGATGGCGCTCTTCGCCAACGGCAGCACCTTCGGCGGCGGCATGCGCATCGCGCCCCAGGCGGTGCTGGACGACGGTCTGCTCGATCTCGTGCTGGTGCGCGAGGTGGCCAAGCTCGAGCTGCTGCGCGTCTTCCCCCGCGTCTACCGGGGGACCCACGTGGAGCACGGGGCGGTCACGACCGCACGCGCGACCGAGGCCCGGGTGATCGCCGAGCGGCCCATGATCCCCTGGGGGGACGGCGAGCCCCTGGACGACACTCCCGCCCGGGAGATCACCTTCCGGGTGGTGCCGCGCGCGCTTCGGGTGGTGACTCAGCTCGCGACGTCCTCGAAGAGCCCGCTCGAGAGGTAGCGCTCCCCCAGGTCGGGGAGCACGACCACGAGCGTCTTCCCCGCCATCTCCGGCCGCGCCGCCACCGTGAGGGCGGCGTGGGCCGCCGCTCCACTGGAGATGCCGCACGTGATGCCTTCCTCACGATGGAGGCGGCGCGTCATCTCGATCGCCGCCTCGTTCTCCACGAGCTGGATCTCGTCCAGGAACCGGAAGTCCAGCACGTCCGGCTTGAAGCCGGCGCCGATGCCGGCGATCTTGTGCGGCCCCGGCTGCGGCGTCTCCCCGCGCCGGAGGGCGGTCAGGACAGGGGAGGCCGCCGGCTCCACCCCCACCGCGCGCAGGGGGTGGCGGAGATCGCCCTTGAGGTAGCGGCAGACGCCGGTGATCGTCCCCCCGGTGCCGATCCCCGCCACGAAGCAATCGAGCTTCCCGCCCGTGGCCTGCCAGATCTCCCGGGCGGTGGTGCGGTAGTGGATCTCCGGGTTCGCGGGGTTCTTGAACTGCTGCGGCATCCAGTAGCGCTCCCGGTCGGAGGCCACGATCTCCTCGGCGCGGGCGATCGCCGGCTCCATCCCCAGCGCCCCTTCGGTGAGGATCAGCTCCGCCCCGAAGGCGCGCAGCATGCGCCGGCGCTCCCTGGACATGATGTCGGGCATGGTGAGCAGGAGCGGGTAGCCGCGGGAGGCGCACACGAAGGCCAGGGCGATCCCGGTGTTGCCGCTGGTGGGCTCGACGACCGTGCGCGCCCTCGAGCCGGGCGTCAGGATCCCGTCCCGCTCCGCGGCCGAGATCATGGCGGCGCAGATCCGGTCCTTCACGGAGCAGGCGGGATTCCGGCCCTCGACCTTGCAGAGCACGGTGGCGGTCAGCCCCGCCGTCACCCGATTCAATCGGACGAGCGGCGTCCCCCCGATGCTCCGGCTGTTGTCGGCAAACACCCCCACGCGGCGAGAGGGTAAGCCCATCCGCCGCACCGTGACTACCAGGGCCGCGCCACGTTCTGGACGACGCGCACGGCATCGCGGGCAATGAGCAGCTCCTCGTCGGTGGGGATGACGTAGGCGGGGAGGCGGGCCCCCTGGGCGGTGATGGGCCCGGCGACACCGTCCTTGGCGGCGGCGTTCCTCGCCGGATCGAGCTCGACGCCGACCAGCTCCAGCCCGCGGCAGATCTTCTCCCGCACCACCGGCGCGTTCTCCCCGATGCCTCCGGTGAAGATGACCGCGTCCGTCCCCCCCGTCTCCGCCAGGTAGGCGCCGATGGTGCGGCGCACGCGCCGGCAGAAGACCTCGATGGCCAGGCGCGCGCGACGGTCCCCGTTCTCAGCTTCCTCCTCCAGCAGCTCCCGCATGTCCCCGGTCAGCCCCGAGATCCCCAGCAGGCCCGACTGCTTGTTGAGCATGAAATCGATCTCGGAGAGGCTCATCCCCTCCTTGACCTGCAGGAACTCCAGGATGGAGGGGTCGAGGTCGCCGGAGCGGGTGCCCATGAGCAGCCCCTCCAGGGGAGTGAATCCCATGGACGTGATCCAGGAGTTCCCCTCCCGGATGGCGCAGGCCGAGCAGCCGTTCCCCAGGTGCAGCGTGATCAGGTTCACCCGCTCGCGGGGAAGGCCCTGCATGCGCCGGTAGCGGTAGGCCACGTAGCGGTGCGACGTGCCGTGGAACCCGTAGCGCCGGATCTTGTGGCGCCGGTAGTACGAGTAGGGGATGCCGTAGAGGTACGACTCGGGGGGCATGGTGGCGTGGAACGCGGTGTCGAACACCGCCACCTGGGGGACCCCTTGCCCGAGCAGCTCGCTCACCGCCTGGATGCCCCGGAGGTTGGCGGGATTGTGCAGGGGCGCCAGCTCGATGCAGTCCGTGATGCCGTGCACCACCTCGTCGTCGATGCGCACGGAGAGCTGGAAGCGTTCCCCCCCGTGCACCACCCGGTGTCCCACCGCGTGCACGTCTCCCAGGGA
>DASUFT010000087.1:0-12998 GCA_036274395.1 Candidatus Polarisedimenticolaceae bacterium
CTGGCGTCCATGCTCACCTCCCTCTACCCGCACGAGCACGGGGCCACCCGGAACGGCCTGCGGATGCGCCCCGGGCTCGAATCCCTCCCCAAGGTGCTGGCGCGGCACGGGTGGGCGACGGCCGCCGTGGTGGGGAACTGGACGCTCAAGGACCGGCTCTCCGGCCTGGGCGAGCACTTCGCCCGCTACGACGAGGTCTTCACCCGCAAGCGCTGGATGGGGATCTACAAGGGCGAGAGCACGGCGGAGGACCTGTCCGACGAGGCGATCGCGTGGCTGCGGGGGCGCGACCGTGGGAGGCCTTTCCTTCTCTGGGTGCACTACGTGGACCCCCACGCCCCCTATCGCGTGCAGCCGGAGCAGGCCGCGCGCCTGGGGCTCGGGAAGCGTCCCGGCCCGCGCGACCGGTACGAGACCGAGGTCGCCTTCGCCGACCTCCACGTGGGCCGGCTCCTTCAAGAGCTGAGCGCGCAGGGGCTGACGAAGCAGACCCTGGTGGTGTTCGCCGCCGACCACGGGGAGAGCCTGGGCGAGCACGGCTACTGGGGGCACGGGCGAAACCTGTTCGAGGAGACCCTCCACATTCCCATGGCCCTGTCCTGGCCGGGGACGCTGCCGGCGCGGACGGTGAGCGCCCCCGCCCTGAACCTCGACCTCGCCCCCACCGTGCTCGGCCTGGTGGGGGTGCGGCCTCCTTCGGGCCTCCGGGGGGTGGACTGGACGGCGGTGCTCCTCCATGGCGCGGCACCGGACATGGCGCGGATCACCTTCCACCAGGCGCACAAGGGGGCGGTCGTCTCCAAGCACGCGTCGGAGATGGCCCGCCGCTCCGGGCTCCTGGAGGTCGGGCTGATGGCGCCGGGCGGCAAGGAGGTCTTCCGCATCGACGTGCAGCGCCGCGCGCTGTTCGACCTCGCCTCCGCCACCCGGGAGCGGGAGAGCAAGGTCCAGCCGGGGTCGGCACCCTCCACGCAGCTGCTGGGATGGATGAAGAACGTCTACGCCGGCCTCACCGCGTTCGACGCCGACCCCCACGCCTCCACGGCGCTCGACCAGGAAGCGGTCGAGGCGTTGAAGTCGCTCGGGTACGTGGAGTAGGAAGGGGTCAGGTATTTCCTATTTCCTTTTCCATCAAGGATGGAAAAGGAAATAGGAAATACCTGACCCCTTCCTACTTCGCCCTACGTACGAACTCCCGACTCCTCGGATCCACGATCACGCGCTCGCCGATCTCCACGAACAGCGGCACCTTGATCTGCACCCCGTTGGTGAGCGTCGCGTCCTTGAGGTTGCGGCCGCTGGCGGTGTCGGTGCGCGAGCCCGCCCCCGCCATGGCGATCTCCGCCTCCACCTGCTGGGGGAGGTTCACCCCCACCATGCGCCCGTTGTAGAACACGGCGTAGAGCTGAAGGCCGTCCGTGAGCCAGGGGGCGTCCTCCTCCAGGTCGGCCTGGGAGAGCGCGTGCTGCTCGTAGGAGTCCTGGTCCATGAAGTGGTGGGCCTCGCCATCGCCGTAGAGGTACTGCACCTGCTTGATGGAGACGTCCGGCTCCCCGAACTTCTCCCCGGACTTGAAGGTCTTCTCGATCAGCGTCCCCGAGAGGATGCTGCGCAGCTTGGTGCGGACCAGGGTGGCGGCGCCCCGCGCGGAGGGGGTCTGGACGGTGTAGTCCTCGATGGTCCAGGGCTCCCCGTCCACCAGGATGCGCAGGCCGCGCTTGAAGTCGCCCGTGCTCAGCATCGGGGAAGCTCTCCTCGCAGGGCCCCCTCGATCAGGGAGCGCGCGTCGGGGGCGAAGTCACAGGTGAGCAACCAGTTCAGGTAGTCGGGATCGCTCTCCGCCACGTCGCGCAGCGGCTTCCCCTTGTTGCGGCCGAAGGCGAAGGTGACCTTCCCCTCCCGCAGCACGAACTTGCCTTGGCGGTCGACGGCGTCCGGGGGCACGGGGGCGATCCAGCCGTCCAGCGCCTCGATCGTGCAGGGAAGGTCCTCGTAGCGGAGGAGCTGCGCCACGAGCACCTCGGCCGCGGCGTCGACGTCGGCGGCGGCGCTGTGTGCGTCCACGTGCTCCCGCCCCAGGTAGAAGCGGACGGCGGCGGTGAGGTGCCGGGGCTCCTTGCGGTGGAAGATCGTCATCACGTCGATGACGCGGCGCCGGTCGAGGCCGAGGTCCATGCCGCAGTCGCGGAACTCGCGGTCGAGGAGGGGCACGTCGAAGCGGCTCACGTTGAAGCCGGCCAGGTCCGCCTCGCCGAGGAAATCCAGAAGCCCCTTGGCGATCTGGCGGAACGTTGGGGCCGCGGCCACGTCGGCGTCGCCGATCCCGTGCACCGCCGTGGCGTCGGGAGGAATCGGCCGTTCGGGGTTCAAGCGGCGGGCCCGCGCCTCCCTGGCGCCATCCGGGTCCAGGCGGAGCACGGCGATCTCCACGATCCGGTCGGTGGCGGGGTCCGTCCCCGTCGTCTCCAGGTCGAAGAACGCCAGGGGGCGCGTGAGCTGCAGCGATCGCACGGGGCCACAGGGTACAGTAGCGGCCATGCGCATGCCCGAGGTCCGCACCCTGCCCATCGCCGAAATGGAGATCCCGCCCGACCTCGCGCGCCTGCGCGACCTGGCCTACAACCTGTGGTGGACGTGGACCCCGAGGGCGCGCCAGCTCTTCGAGGCCATCGACCCCGTGCGCTGGCACCACTACCACAGCCCGGTGGAGCTGCTGATCAACGTGGAGCCCCGCCGCTGGGAGCCCCTGCTCAAGGATGCGAGCTTCCTGGCGGAGTACCGGGCCGTGATCGATGCGCTCGACCGCTACCTCGCCGGAAGCGCCGCCGCCTGGTTCCCCCGCACCTACCCCGACTTCCAGGGCGGCCCCATCGCCTACTTCTCCACCGAGTACGGCTGGCACGAGGCGCTGGGGATCTACTCCGGAGGCCTGGGCGTGCTCTCCGGCGACCACTGCAAGTCCGCGAGCGACCTCGGCCTCCCCTTCGTGGGCGTGGGCCTGCTCTACGCGCGGGGGTACTTCCAGCAGACGATCGATGCCGACGGCCAGCAGCAGCACGCCTACCCGCGGTACGACCTGGGCCGCCTCCCCGTGCAGCCGGTGGCCGGCCCCGGAGGCCGCGAGGTCAAGATCGAGCTCGAGCTGGCCGGGCGCACGGTGCGCCTGCGCCTGTGGAAGGCCACGGTGGGGCGCGTCCCCGTCATCCTGCTCGATTCCGACGTGCGGGAGAACGATCCCGCCGACCGCTTCATCACCTCCTTCCTCTACGTGCGGGGGCGGGAGATGCGCCTGTGCCAGGAGCTGGTGCTGGGGATGGGCGGGGTGGTGGCGCTGCGGACGCTCGGCTTCCAGCCGTCGGTCTGGCACATGAACGAGGGACATTCCGCCTTCCTCTCCCTGCAGCGGATCCGCGAGCGCGTGCGTCGCGACGGCATCTCCTTCGCGGAGGCGCGCCGCCGCATCTCCGGGAACGCGGTGTTCACCACCCACACGCCGGTGCCGGCGGGGAACGAGATGTTCGACGCCGCGCTGGTGCGCAGGTACATGGCACCTCTGGCGACGGAAGTCGGGGCCACGTTGGACGAGGTGCTCGACCTGGGCCGCGCCGGCGAGGGTGCGGACCTCTTCAACCTGACCGCCCTCGCCATCCGGACGAGCGGGCAGGCCAATGGCGTCAGCGTGCTGCACGGCGAGGTGGCCTCGCGCATGTGGCGGGGGTTGTATCCCCCTGAGGCCGGGGCGCAGCCGATCGGCGCCGTGACCAACGGCGTCCACACCCTCACCTGGATCGGCCCCGAGATCCTGGACCTCCTCCGCCGCCGGCTGGGGGACGACTTCCAGGAGCACATGCTGGACGTGCCGTTCGCCGAGGCGGTGGCCGCGATTCCCGACGAGGAGGTCTGGGCCGCCCACCTCGCGCAGAAGCGCCGTTTGGTGACCTTCGCCCGCGAGCGTGTGCTCGAGCAGTTCGCCCGGCACGGGCGCTCCCCCGACGAGCTGCGTGCCGTGCAGGGACTGCTCGACCCGGAGATCCTGACCCTGGGCTTCGCGCGGCGCTTCGCCACCTACAAGCGCGCCGACCTGCTCTTCCGGGACCCCGCGCGACTGCACGAGATCCTCTCCGACCCGCAGCGTCCGGTGCAGGTGCTCTTCGCCGGCAAGGCGCACCCCGCCGACCGCCCGGGGCAGGAGCTGATCCGGAGGATCTTCGAGTCGTCCCTCTCCCCGCAGTTCCGGGGGCGCATCCTCTTCCTGGAGAACTACGACCTGCGCATCGCCCGCTTCCTGGTGCAGGGGGTGGACGTGTGGCTGAACAACCCCCGGCGGCCGGAGGAGGCCAGCGGCACCAGCGGGATGAAGGCCGCGGTCAACGGGGCCCTGAACTTCAGCGTCCTCGACGGGTGGTGGCAGGAGGGGTTCGACGCCACGCACGGGTGGGCGATCGGCCGGCCCGTCGATTACAGCGACACGGCCGAGCAGGACCGGGAGGACACGGCCTCGCTGCTGGCCACCCTCTCCGGGGAGATCGTCCCCGCCTACTACCGCCGCGACGCCGCCGGCCTCCCCCGGGACTGGGTCGCGCGCATGAAGGCGGCGGTGGGACTCCTCGGTCCCCGCTTCAGCACGCACCGCATGGTGCGCGAGTACACCTCCCTGCTCTACGTCCCCGCCAGCGCCCGCCAGGGCTGGGGGACGGACCTCGACGAGGTCCGTCTCTGGTCCGCCTGAGACCTCCCTCCCCCGCTACTTGCGGCGGTTGTTCTTCACCCGTCCGGGGGCGCTCTGGTTCCCGTTCCCCGGCGTCCCCGACGCATCCGTGGGGTTCGACCCGTTGCCGGCAGCGTCCAGGGAGAACGCGGCGTAGGCGTAGGTCGTGCCGTTGGACAGCCCGCCGTGCACGTACGTGCCGGTGGAGTTGGGCGCGCCGGGCTGGTCCAGCACGGGGAAGCCGTCCGCGGCCGTGCGCGGGAAGACGCCGTCCGTCCGGTAGCGGATCACGGTCCTGGCGTGATCGGCGGACGTGGACGCCTTCCAGCTCAGCGTGTTGGAGCCGCTGCCCGGCGCCACCGTGAAGGTCGTCATGGGGAGCGGCGAGAGCGTGTCGCTCCCCGGTACTGCCGTGGGGACGAAGGTGCCGTCGTTCGTGAGCAGGATGCGGTCGGCGCGCGCCTGCTCCTCGCGCCCGCCCAGCTCCACCCGGTGGAGGCCGGTGGTGAGCGTGTAGGAGCGGCCGGACACCCAGACCCAGTTCCCGACCTCCGGGGCGACGATCGCCTGTCGGGCCGCCCCGTCGATGGACTCGAACCACGAGTCCGCATCCGTGCTGGGGGCGAACATGCGCACCCAGAGCTTCCAGCTCCCGCCGGCCGGCACGTAGACGTCGAAGGTCACCGTTCCCGTGGGCGCGTCCGACGTGCCCACGGGACTGCCGGCGGGGAGGTCGATCCAGCCGCCGTCGAAGGCGCCGGTTCCGCTGATCACCCGGATGGGCGAGCTGTTCACCCCGTCCTCCGCCTCCACCTGGATCGCCGCCTGGGCGGGGGACGGCGTCGTGAAGGTCGCGTCCGTGCTCGTCCTGGTGTTCCCCGCCGCGTCGGTGCTGCTCACGTGGTACTGGTAGGTGGTTCCCGCCGCGAGGCCGGTGATCAGGGCGGCATGGCTCGTCACGAGCGTGGGATCGAGGCTCGTCTCGAGGTAGGCGGAGTCGCCCGACCGGCGGTAGAACGCCTTGCTGTCGGCGGGCTCGTTCGTCGTCCAGAGGATGCGCGCCGAGGAGGAGGTCAGATCGGACGCCGCCACCCCGGAGAGCGTGGGAGCGCTGGTGTCGGCGACCGTGGAGAACCCGGTCCCCTGGAGGAACGTGGAGGCGAGGGGCAGGCCGGCCAGGTCCAGCACGCCGGAGGTGCCGCCCACCACGCGCAGGCGATAGGTCTGCCCCTCCGCGAGCACCGCCGCCGGGCGGAGGGTCGCGGTGCGCCCGTCGGACGACAGCGCGGGTGAGCCCGAGGCCTGGGCCACCGCGGCCCCGTTCGCATCCACGAGCTGCACGGTGGTGGCGCTGATCGTCGAGGGCACCATGGGCTCGGAGAAGGTCACCGCCGGCTGCACGGACGTGGGCACCTGCGTGGCCCCGTTGACGGGCGCCGTCAGGGCCACCATGGGGGCGACGGCGGCCTGCACGGTGAGCGCCGAGGGGTAGGAGCCGAAGGTGCGATCGGAGTTCATCAGCTCCAGGTTGCTCCCGCCCAGGGTGGCCCCCGCCCCCACCGTGACGTCGACGGTCAGCCGATTACACGACTGGACGGTCACCGCGTTGACCGTGAGGCCCGGCGTCGAAAACGTCACCGTCGCGCCAGACTTGAAGTTGCTTCCGTCGACCGTGAGCGTGAGCCTGCGCCCCTGCTCGGCGCTTGCCGGGGAGACGTTGGTGAGGCTGGGACGCGGCCATCCCGTGACCTCGTTCGAGTAGGTCGTGCTGAAGTTCCCCCCGGCGTCGTACGCCTTCACCGCGAAGTACCAGGGCATGCAGTCGGCGAGCCCCGATACGGTCGTCTGGGTCGCGCTTCCGACGTCCATCTGGGTGGTGTAGTTGCCTGCCGCCGTGCCGTAATAGACGCGGTAGCCGGAGGCCCCGTCGGCGGGGCTCCACTGCAGGGCGACGGTGCCTGCGGCGGAGGCCGAGATCGCGGCCCCCAGGACGGTGGCCAGGACGGTCGAGGTCGTCAGAGCGCGCATCGTGTTCCCCCCGAAGAGCGCGAGTCGGAGGAATGGCACTTGCCACATACGTGCCATGGGCGGGTAGCACCATGCGCCGGAACCGAACTCCTCTATTCACGGGGATTTAGGTGCCTCCGCCGCCGCGGGTCGTCGCCGGGCCGCTCGGAGCCTGAGCTTACAGATCCGTCAACGCGGGATTTGAATGTTCGCGGTGAATTCCCCGCATGTGCGCCGGAGCCCCGGACAGCGGTAAACCTTGCCCGGTCCATGTTGCCGCCGGGAATAAAGAGCACTGAAAATTCTCGCTATTTGATGCCGACATAGTTAAATACTTAAAGTTCACTGCTTGTTTTTCGGCTTTTGAACGCGTATATCCCCCTGTGACAGAGAGGCACGGGAACCGCAAAGACCGGCGCGGGCCCTTCATCGGCCAGGGGAGAACGCCTGATGTCCATCGCCCGAAACGTCGTCCTGGGTTGGCTCTTCGTGACTCTCACTCCATTGGTCAGCGCGGGAACGATGGCGGTGCGATGGGACGCGGTTGCAGGGGCATCGGGCTATCGCGTGTATTGGGGAACCGTCGCAGGTCGATACACGAACCAGGCGACGGTCACCACAACCGCGACGACGCTCAACCTCGCCGACTCGACCCGGTGGTACGTCGGGGTCAAGGCCTACAACGCCCAGGGGGAGAGCTCGACGTTCTCCAACGAGGTGGCGGGTCTTCCCCGGCCGACGGTCACCTCCGTTACGCCCAATCGCGGTGCCGTCGGGCAGCGCCTCATCGTCACGCTCGGCGGCACCAACTTCGGCCCCGGGATGACCGTGAAGTTCCTGAACGCAGGGATCAGGGTGAACGGCGTCACGGCGGTCTCCACCACCACCTGCACGGCCGACATCACGCTGGTGGGCCCGGCGGCGACCGGGATCGGGATCGAGGTGGTGCGCCTCGACCGGGTCTTCGGCACGCGAAGCGGCATGTTCACGATGGACCCGGGTCCCAACACCGCCGCCCCGACGATCACCTCCGTCCGGCCCCTGGCCGGTGCCCTGGGCGTGCCGACCAGCGTCGTCCCCACCATCCGCTTCAGCGAGCCCATGGCCCGGACCTCCATCACCACCAGCACGGTCCGCCTCCTCAACGACGCGGGCCAGAACGTGGCCATGACGTCCGGCTACCCGTACCTGACCGCCGACGGCCTCGTGGTCACGCTGAAGCCGGCCTCCCCGCTCCTCGGGGGCAAGGTCTACCGCGTGCAGGTGATCGGGGGCTCGACCGGGGTGAAGGACGCCGGGGGCATGGCGATGGCCTCGACGTGGACGCAGAGTCCCGGCTTCACCACCGTCCTGCCGGACACCACGGCGCCGCGGGTCCAGTACGCGAACCCGCTCGCGGGGTCCACCGGCGTGTCGACGCTCGTGCGGCCCACCGTGTACTTCAGCGAGCCGATGCTGGCCTCCTCGATCCTGCCCACCACGGTGCGCGTCCTCAACGCCTCGGGCGGCGTCGTCGCCCAGGCCACCGGGTACCCCGTGCTCTCTGCGGACGGCCTGACGGCGACGCTGAAGCCGGCCAACGCCCTCGTCTCCGGGGCGCAGTACCGCGTCCATGTGGTGGGGGGCTCCGGCGGGGTGAAGGACCGGTCCGGCAACGTCATGGCCGGCGACTGGGGACAGTCCGCCTGGACCACGGGCACGAGCGCCATGACCGCCGACATGGAAGGCCCGGTGGTGACGGGGGTCGAGGCCACTCCCTCCAGTCCCACCTCCGTGCAGCTCACGTGGAACACGAACGAGGTGTCCTCGGGGGAGGTGCTCTACCGGACGGCGGATGGGGAGACCTACCTCGATGCCGGCTCCGTCTCCAGCCCGGACCTCCAGCATCAGGTCACCGTCGCGGGACTGCTGCCCGAGACGCGCTACTCCTTCTACGTCCGCAGCGTGGACCGTGCGGGGAACCCCTCGACCTCCACGCCCGACGTCGAGGCCGTGACCGACGGCAACGAGAACGACTACCTGATGGTAGAGGCGGAGTCCGGCGACCTCGTCGGCGGACTGGCGGCGGCGGGAGGCGAGGGAGCCTCGGGCGGCGCCTGGATCGAGGCGCCCGCCGGCCTCGCCCCCGGTGCGGAGCCCACGGCGATGGCGCGCTTCACCGTGACGGTGCCGCGCGTGGCCGCCTGGTACCTGTGGCTCCGCGTGCGGACCACCGCCGGCCAGGCGGGCTGGGCGGCCGCGGCGAATGGGGGGGCCTGGGAGGTGGTGCCCGAGCCCGCACACGCCGGGTGGGCCTGGGTGCGGCTCCCGCTCGGCAAGCTCGTCCCGGGGGACCACCAGATCGACCTGGGGGCGCTGACCTCCGGCACGCGCCTCGACACCCTCGTGCTCACGCAGGATCCGAGCTTCGGGGTCGGTGCGCGCGGGACCGCCACGCCTCCGGCCCGGCGCACGCGTGCGGAGCGGCAAGAGGTGCGCGCCCGCTAGACGGGCGTCACTCCCAGAACTTCCAGATGGGCTTCCGGGGCTCCTCGCCGGTCTCGAGCACGACGTCGTGCACCGGCAGCCCCGGAACCGCCTCGGACACGGACTGCCGGAACTTCCCGGGGTCGGCATCCGGTCCCGAGGGGTTGATGGGGTTCGTGGCCACCGCGACCAGGTGGGTCCGCCGCACCACGCGAATCTTCCCGCCGCCCTTGAACCACGCCTTGAAGTAGATGGGCGCGATGTTGATCCGGGTGGCGTCCCGGACCACGAGCTGGCAGCGGAACTGGGATCGCACCAGCGACACCATGAACTCGTCGTTCAGCCCGTGGGGCAGGACGACGGTCGCCACCGGACTGCCGTCGGGACCGCGCAGCGCCTGGACCGGGTCGGCGAGGCCGGGAGGAAGCAGGCCGAGCGGGCGCCCCCGTCCATCCAGGAGCACGGCGGCGCCGCCCGAAGCGGTCTCCTCCCAGGCCACGCGCGCCGCCTCGTCGGACGGCTCCACCGTGAACATCTCCACGAGGTAGCGGGCGGCCGCGGCCGACCGCTCCGGTGTCGCGGACAGCCCGGCGGCCAGCGCGAGCACCAGCCCGTCCGTGACCCCGGGCGCGGCGAAGGCGCGCCGCTCCCAGCTGCCGTCCACGAAGACCAGCCCACCGGAGACGGTTCCAAGCCGCTTCAGCAGGACCTCCATGGCATCGGGGTCGTCCGGCCCCTGGACGTCCACCTCCCCTCCCTCCGCGACGCGGTAGATCCCCACCGGTCCGCGGCTGGTCTCGAGGTCCGTCATCTCCACCAGCTCGAGCCGGGCCTCTCCTTCGCGTCCCGGGACGCCGGCCGTCGCCACGACCGTACCCACCGGCACCGCCAGGCGCGTGGTGGCCTCGGCCTCGGCCTCGGGCTCGAGGGGCGTGCGAGGGGCGGAGGTGACGGCAAAGGGCCACTGCCGCCGGTGCAGCTCCCGGATCAGCGAGGCGAGCACCGTGCGCGTGCCGGCGTGGGTGTGCAGGCCCAGCACGGCCACGCGCTGACACTCGCTCTTCACGATCCGGTCGAGCAGGACCGGACCTTGCGGCTGCTTCAACGGTTCGCGGGACATCGCCTTCCGGCCGGGAGGTCGTCGGCCTCGGCGGATTCTATCAGCGCTGCTGCAGGGAGGCGATGCGGGCGGTGGTGCCGGCGGGACGCGCCTTCACGCCCACCACGAGGTCCAGCTCGCGCCCGGCGTCCAGCGTGAGGGCGAGGGGAAGCGTCCGTGTCGCCCCTCCCAGCCCGAGGCGGAGGCCTGCGTAGCGTCCCGCCGGGACCCTGCCAGTCCCGGCCAGCGCGATGTGCCCAGGGAGGTCGCGCGGATCCAGGTGGAGGGGACGCCCGCCGGGGGTCGTCAGCGGGACATCGGGGCCGCTCTCCGGGACCAGGGTCATGGTCTCGACGGTGAGGCGGCCTCCGCCGGCGTCTCCCGCGGGAGGCCCGGTCACCCAGACCCTGGCGTTCGCGATCGTCCCGTCCGGACGGGCGGTGGGCCCGACGGCGTGGCGCACGGCCAGCACGCCCGTCACGGGGACCAGGATGCTGAGGAGGGCCCAGACGGCTCGGGGACTCGCATGCACGGGAGCAGCCTCCGGCGGAGGGGTTTGCTCCGGAAACACAGCAAGCCCCGCGCCACGCGCAGGCGCCTGAAACGCAGGGGATCCCCGCCGTGACGGGAAGGTGGCGCGTGAAAAGTGCTCGGCGGATGGAGGCGGCGACCGGATTTGAACCGGTGAATGGAGGTTTTGCAGACCTCTGCCTTACCACTTGGCTACGCCGCCCGGGGCAAGGAAGCGGGGAATATACCGGCCGCCCCGGACCGGGTCAACGCAGTGGGCCGCGGAGCACCGGGCCGGGAAGTCGGGCATCATAAGGGCATGACGACGCTGGCTCCGGGGTTCCTGATCGCCGTGCCGCAGCTCCAGGATCCGAACTTCCACCTCTCGGTCGTGCTCCTCCTGCAGCAGAACGACGAGGGGGCGCTCGGCCTCGTCATCAATCGCCAGACCCCCATGCTCCTCAAGGACCTCTGCGACCGGAACGCCATCCCGTACGCCGGGGATCCCGACAAGCGCATCCGCATGGGAGGACCGGTCCAGCCGGAGCAGGGCCTGGTGGTGTACGGGGAGGAGCACCTCGATCCCGAGGGACGGGAGGTGGTGCGCGGGCTGCACGTCAGCGCCTCCACGGGAACGCTGTCGCGCCTGTGCAACCTGCACACCGGCCGCTTCCAGTGCTTCGCCGGCTACGCCGGCTGGGGCCCCGGCCAGCTCGAGCGCGAGATCGCGGAAGGGGCCTGGATCCTGGGGACCGCCGATCCCATCCTCGTGCTCGATCGCGATCCCGACGAGGTCTGGGAATCCTCCCTGCGCGCGATGGGCATCGACCCCGCCGCCATCGTCCCCGGAGGCGCGGAGTCGTAGTTCCGGTCCGGGAACCTGCGTTCTTCGCGGCCCTTCCTCGATCCTGCCCGGCTCGGCTAGCCTTGGCGGATGCTTGGACTCCTGCTGGCGGGGACCGTGGTCTTCGAGCGCGCGGAGCCGGTGGAGGTGCGCACGGGCATCGTGCGCCTGTGCACGGTGCAGGCGCCGCTCCTCGAGGTGCCGGACCTGGCCGGCCGCCCTCCCCGGCCGGATGCCTGGCGGGAGGACCGCTTCGCCCGGCTGTACGCGATGGAGTTCGAGCTCGAGACGCGCGGTCGTGAGCGAGCGGAACGAGAAGATCGGGGAGCGATGCTCGTCGCCGTGCGCGCAGAACCGGACGATCTCCTCGACCTGGAGCAGCAGCTCCGTGACTCCCTGCTCTCCCTGGGAGCGGATGCCTTCGCACGGCCCCTGGCGGGATTCCAGGACGAGAGCGGGGCCTTCAGCCTGCTGGCGGTCCTCTCCAGCGAGCCGTCGTGGGCCTGCTCCCGCACCGGGGCGCGCAGCTCTCCACCCGCCGCGGCCGTCTACCAGAGGCACACGTTGAAAGGCCCGCAGGGAGAGATCCAGGTCGTGGGCAGCAGCAGGTCGAAGTTCGCTTCCGAAAACCAGGTCGAGAAGCTCTGCGCTGGTTTCCTCCAGGCCGCGCGGGGCTGCGTCCCGGAGGAGATCCGCACGCTGCCTTCATCACGTGAGTTGCACGAGATGCAGGTGGAGGTGGAGGAAGCGAACACACTCCCGAAGGAAGTGCGTCGCGAGGACCTGATCCCCCTCCCCCAGGGGGCGCAAGTCTCGAAGAAGAAGGCTCCCGGAACGTGGAACGGCGGCTCCTCTACCCCCGACCGCGCCGGTGGGACCTACGTGGATCGGGAGGTGGAGTGGACGGTGACCACGGCTCCCTCCTCCCTTCCTCTCGAGCTTCTTGCGCGGGGCGCCCACGTCTCGCGCTGGAGCCTGCGCGAGCGCACGCGCCTGACGGGCGCACATCCCAGGGACGAGGTCCGCACCTCCGCCGTGCGAACCGTGGCCTTTGTTCCTGTAGCTCCCGCGGTCTTCCCCGACGAGTCGGCAGCGGACACGCTCGCGATCCACTTCAGTGCCGAGCAGCTACGCGAGGATGTCGCCGAGGCCCTGGACGCCGCCTCGCACGTGGACGGGGCATTGCTCGAGGCCGCCCTTCGGGGAGAGCCGGTGCAAGACCCACAGTGGCTCCAGTCGGAGGGCTGGATGACCGTGCTCTGTCGCGACGACGGCACGGCCTGGTTCGGGCTTCCTCCGACCGCCGCCCGGAGCCCGGTGACCAATGCAGCCGCATTCTGCGCGGCGATGGAGCGGATGCTGCC
>DASUFT010000088.1:0-43189 GCA_036274395.1 Candidatus Polarisedimenticolaceae bacterium
GATCTCCGCATGGCGGTGGAGCTGCTCGAGCACGTCCTGCTGCCGCGCCCCCACGGCCCTCCCGTGGTGGCGACGTGGCGGCGCACGGGCTCGGCGGAGGCGGTGGTCCTGGTCCACGGCATCCTCTGCTGGCGCCGGCTCCCGGAGATCGAGGAGATGGCGGAGCACCTGGCCGCGGGCGGACGCGACGTCGTTTCCGTGGACGTCCACGGGCACGGCGACGACCCCGGTCGGTTCACCTGGGGACGCGAGGAATGGCGGCAGGTGGACGGTGTGGTCCGCGCGCTGTCGGCGGAGAAGTTCCGCAGCGTCAGCGTGCTCGGCTTCTCCTTCGGCGGGTTCCACGCCGCGCGCGCCGCCATCGCCGGCGCTCCCATCCACCGCCTGATCCTGGTGGGAGCACCGGTGGATCTCCGCATGCGAGACGTCCTGCCCTGGCGCCCGCGCTTCTTCTCGGCGCTCCCCCACATCGTGGGACGCCAGCGGCGCCCCACGCGATTCGCGCGGCCGAGCGGCCTCCGTGCCCTCGCCGTGCGCCGCGAGGAGGCGGCCTCCATCCGGCAGCCCACGCTGGTGGTCCACGGGACGCGGGACTGGGTGATCGGGCGGCGCCACGCCGCGCGCTGGGCCGCCTGGGTGCCCGGCGCGCGCCTCGTGGAGATCGGGGAGGGACTGCACGCCGAGTACCTGATGCGCTCGCACCCCCGGGAGCTCCTGGCGGCGGTGCACGCCTTCCTCGCCGGGGACGCAGCGTGAGGCGTCTCCACGCCCCGCCGGGCTTCTCGTTCGTGCGTACCGTGCTCAGCCACGGCTGGTGCCTGCTGCCTCCCTTCCGGCTCGGGCCGGAGGTCGCGTGGCTCGACTTCGTGGTGGTGGACGGGCGTGGGGGCGCTCAGGCCGCGCGCGTGCACGCGGACCTGCGCGTGGTACCGGCGAAGGCGCCGGCGCAGCGCGCCGCGGCGCGGATCCTGGCGCTCGAGGTGGACGTGGCACCGCTGCACGCGCTCGTGGCGGAGGACCCCGACCTGGGCTGGATCGCCTCGTGCGGCGCGGGGCGGCTCCTGCGCGCCCCCACCGTTTGGGAGGACCTGGTCAAGCTGGTGCTCACCACGAACTGCTCCTGGGCCCTGACCACCCGGATGACGGAGGCACTCGTCTCTTGCTGGGGGAACGTGGCCCCTGACGGGCGGCGAGCCTTCCCCACGGCGGACCGCCTGGCCAGGGTTCCGGAGCGGGTTCTGCGCGAGCGCGGCCGACTGGGCTACCGCGCCCCCTTCGTCCGCGCTCTCGCGCGCGCGGTGGTCTCGGGGGAGGTGGATCTGGAGCGGCTCGATCGCGACACCCGCGATCCGGAGGAGATCCGGGACGAGCTGCTCGCGCTACCGGGAGTGGGGCCCTACGTGGCCGAGAACCTGCTGAAGCTCCTGGGGCGGCCGCAGGGTCTGGGTCTCGACTCCTGGATGCGGGCCAAGTACGCGCGGCTCCATCACGGAGGGCGCCGCGTCTCCGACCGCACGATCGTGCGGCGGTACCGGCATCTCCAGGCCTGGGCAGGCATCGCTCTGTGGCTCACGCTGACGCGCGACTGGTTCGACGGGGAGGCGCCCTCCCGCGCCTGGCTCACCCTGACGTGACCGAGGGGACGCGGGAGCGCGCGTTCCGCCTGGTCCTGGCGGCGGGCACCGCCGCCGCCCTGGCGATGCGCCTGCTGCAGGCCCACGCCCTGTCCACCGACCTCTTCGCGGGGGTCCTCGTCCAGGACGCGCGCCTCTACTGGGAACGGGCCCTCCGGCTCCAGACCGGCGTGAGCTTCACGAACGTCGGCTACCCCTGGTTCCTGGCCGCCTGGGGACGTTCCATCCCGGCGGTCCTTCTCGTGCAGGCCCTGCTCGGCTCCGCCGCCTGCGCCTTCGTCGCCCTCGCCGCGCGCGTCTGGACCGGGAGGCGCGCCGCCGGCCTGGTCGCCCTCGCCGCCGCGCTGCTCGCCGCGCCCCCCCTGTTCTACGACGGGCTGCTCCTCACGCCGTCCCCGACGTTCGCGTGCCTCGCGGCGGCGCTGTGGCTTCTGGGGAGGGATCGTCTCCGACCGCGTGCCTGGACGGCCGCCGCCGTGGGCGCCTGCCTCACCGTCCCCATCCTCCTCCGGGCCAACGCCGTGCTCTTCGTTCCCGTCGCCGCCGCGGCGCTCCTGCGGCAGGGGCGGTTCCGGCACGCCCTCGCGCTCTCTGCCGGGGCCCTCGCGCTCCCCCTGGCAGCCGTGCTGTGCGTGGGCATCACCCAGGGGCAATGGGTGCCGCTGTCCGCCAATGCCGGCATGAACCTCTGGGTGGGGAACCACCATGGCGCGACCGGCGTCTACGTCGCCGCCCCCTTCCTGCAGGACGGAGGAGCCGAGGCCGAGGAGCGGGCCTTCCTCGACGAGGCCCGGAGGCGCGCCGGCGATCCGTGGATGGACCTCGCCCATGCCTCCGCTTTCTGGCGGCGCGCGGCCCTGCGCGAGGTGCGGGTGCCCCTGCTCCTGAGGAAGGCGTTGCTGTTCTTCACCAACTTCGAGGTGAAGACGAACTACTCGATGGCGTTCATGGCGGCGCGCTCGCGTCCGCTCCGTCTGGCTCCGCTGGGGTTCGGCCTCCTGGCGGCGCTCGGCTGCGCCGGGATCGCGCTCCTGCTCCTCACGGGACGGCCCGGAGGCGGGCTGCTGCTGGGCTGGGTGGCGGTTCCCTGGCTCACGTGCGTCGTGTTCTTCGTCTCCGGCGAGTACCGGCACGCCTCCACCCCGGCGCTCCTCCTCGGTCTCGGCGCGCTTCCGGTTGCCGCCCTGGAGAGCCGGTGGCCGGCCCGCGCCTGTGCGGCCATCGTCCTCGCGCTGGTGGCCACGGCGGCGGCCTGGCCCCGGCCCGAGCTGCCGGTCGCCTTCGCGCCCACCCTGGACGTGCGCGCCCACGTGCGGAACCTTCTCGAACCTGGGCCGGGCGAGCCGGTGCCAGGGCCTCCGGCATTCGCGCGCGCGCTGGCCATGACGGCCTGGCAGGAGGACGGCCTGGTGGTGCGCGATGCGCGCCTCTGGGTGCACGTGGAGGCGGCGCGGCGCCTGGGGCGGCGGGAGGACGCGCGAGCCGCGCTCGAGGAAGCGGGCGCCATCCTGGCGCGCGACCTTCGCCCCCGTCCGGGCCTCCCCCCGGAGTCGTTCCTGCGCTACCTCTTCACGGACGTTCCCGCCCGCATGCGCACGCTGGCGAGCCTGCCCGTCGTGCGCGGGGACGCGGAGCTGTCGGCCCGCGCCCGCCTCCTCGGCGGCACCGGGTGGGCGGACGCATCCCTGCCCGAGCTGAGGCGGGCCGTGGCGGCCGCACCGGCCGACCCGCGACCGCGGGCGGAGCTGGGACGGGCGCTGCTCCTCGCGGGGCACCGTCGCGAGGGGCTCGCCGAGCTCCGCGCCTCCTGCCTGAGCTGGCCGGAGATCCCCCAGTGCGCGCTCTACGTGGCCGAGCAGTACGCGCGGGAGGGGAACTTCGCGCAGGCGCGCCGGTCCGCCACGCTCGCGCTGGCCCGCGACCCCGACTACCAGCCGGCGGCGAGGCTCCTCCGCTCGGTTGACGCTCCCGGAGTCCTCGGCCAAACTCCCGCCCGGTGAATGCCTTCGACCTGACGTTCGGCATCCTCCTGGCCGCACTCGTCCTGTACGGTCTGCTGCGCGGCCTGGTGCGGGTCGTGCTCTCCATCGCGGCGCTCATCGGCGCCTTCCTGGCCGCCAACGCCTGGCACGAGCCGCTTGCCGCCCACCTGGAGGCCTCCGGGGCCGCCCTCCCCTTGAGGCGGATCGTCGCCTGGGCCGTCCTCTTCGTGGGCGTGATCCTCCTCGGTGCCGTGCTGTCGTTCCTCGCCTCCCGCCTGGTGCGCGCCGCCGCCCTGGGACCTCTGGACCGGCTGGCCGGAGCGGCGCTGGGCGCCCTGGCGGCGATCCTGGCGGGGGCGGCGCTCGCGGTGCCGCTCGCGGCCTACGGAGGGGAGGACGCACGTCTCCTGCGCGGGTCGCGTGTCGCCCCGTACGTGACCGCGGTCTCCGACTGGATCAACGTGGTCACGCCCGACGGCCTGGCCCAGCGCTACGAGCGCGCGTCGGCCGCGCTCAAGCGCACCTGGAGGGACCGTGGTTGAGACGGGCGAGGCCGCGCTTTCCAGGGCGAGCGCGCCCGAGCTGGATGCCGTGCTGGGGCGGCGCTTCCCGGTGCTGGACGATGGCTTCGTGCGGGCGGTGGACTACATGGGCTCGGATGCGGCCATCGTGCAGGCTGCGCGTGTCTCCTATGGGCAGGGCACCAGGAAGGTGCACGAGGACCGGGGCCTGATCCGGTACCTGATGCGCCATGACCACACGACCCCCTTCGAGATGTGCGAGATCAAGCTGCACGTGCGCGTCCCCATGGACTGCTGGCGCCAGTGGATCCGGCACCGCACCGCGAACGTCAACGAGTACTCCACGCGCTACTCCCAGGCCATCGACGCCGCGCAGCGGACGCCTGCCTCCGCATGGCGCGTCCAGTCCTCGACGGGGAAGCAGGGATCGGAGGGAGCGCTGCCGGAGGAGGTCGGCGCCCGCCTGACGGCGAGGGAGGCCGATCTGCTGGACCGCGCCCGCGCCGTGTACCTGGAGAGGATCGAGGCCGGCGTGGCGCGGGAACAGGCCAGGAAGGACCTGCCGCTATCCACCTACACCGAGGCGTACTGGAAGATCGACCTCCACAACCTGCTCCACTTCCTGCGCCTGCGCATGGACCCCCACGCGCAGCAGGAGATCCGGCAGTACGCCGAGGTGATCGGAGGGGAGATCGTCGCCCGCTGGTGCCCCCTCGCCTGGGAGGCCTTCCAGGATTACCGGGTGCAGGGGCTGCGCCTCTCCCGGGTGGAGACGGCGGTGCTGCGGGGCATGGCGGCGGGGGATCGTGCGGCGGCGGTCGCGGCCGCGCGCGCCGCGGGCTGGCTGGAGCTCGGCCCCGAGGGCCTGCGCCCCAACCGGGAGCGGCGGGAGATGGCGCGCAAGCTGCGCGATCTCGGCCTGCCGATCCCGTGGGATTGAAGTATCCTCCCTGCACTCCCATGGCTCTCGACCGCCCGTTCCGGATCCTGCTCGTGGAGGACAACCCCGCCGACGTCCGGCTGACCCGCCTGGCGCTGGCAGAGGGGCAGGACACTCGTCTCGCGGTGGCGGCCGACGGGGAGGAGGCTCTGGCCATGCTCCGGCGGGAGGCCGGCCACCAAGAGGTACCTCGGCCCGACCTGGTCCTCCTGGACCTCAACCTCCCCAAGAAGCACGGGCACGAGGTGCTGGCCGAGATCAAGGGAGACCCGCGGCTCTGTTCCATCCCGGTGGTGGTCTTCAGCACCTCCCGGTACCACGAGGACATCGACCGCAGCTACCGCCTGCAGGCCAACGCCTACGTGGCGAAGCCACGCGACCTGGAGGACTTCCTGGCCACCGTGCGCAGCTGCGAGGCCTTCTGGAGAGGGCTGGCGGAGCTGCCCGGAGAGAGCGCCTCCGAGGGGATCGCGGGGGCCGAGGTCTAGCGGCGGGGGACGAGCAGCAGTCCGCCGCCGAGCACGACCAGCCCCACGCCCAGCCAGACCGGGAGCGCGACGCGCTTCTCCTCCTTCACGGACACGTCGAGAGGGCCCAGGTCGGCCGTGTGCTTCTCGGTGTAGGGAAGCCCGCGGAACACCAGGACCAGCACGCCCGCCACCAGCAGCACCACGGCAAGGATCTTTCTCGGCTCCATGGCTCTATCATGACCCGTGTGATCCGCTCGGCCAACCACAGCAGCTACCCCGTCGGCGCCGACGACCCGCGGGACGAGGCCACCGAGGCCATCGTGGTCGCCGAGCAGTGCCGCGCCTTCCTGGACGTGGTCACGGACGGGCAGGTGCGCTGGCCGGACGCGCGCGCGCATTTCCGGGCGTGCCTCGATGCCGACCTGCGCCGGGTGGCGCCCATGGCGGTCCCGGGCTATGTCGCCGCCTCCGCGGTCACGCCCAAGCCCGTGAAGGTGAGCCTCCCCGGGCCGGTCGCCCTGGGAGGGGAGCGGCACCGTACCGCGGCCGCGGCGCTGGTGGAGGAGGTGCGCGCGCTGGGCGCGGCCGGCTGCCGCTGGTTCCAGGTCGAGGAGCGCGCCGAGCACGGTGCCGCCTGCACGCTCTTGTTCGACGAGGCACCCGCCGGCTCCGTCACCATCCTCTGGGTTGGGCGGCCGGACCCAGGCACGCTGCCCGCTCTCCCCGGCACGCACCTCGGGCTCGACCTCACCGATCCGGCGAGCCTGGAGACCCTCGCGTACCTGCCCCCCGGGCGCGGCGTGATGCTCGGCCTGTTCGATGCGGCCCGGGAGCAGGTGGAGGACGCGGACGAGGTGGCCGCGCGTCTGGCCCCGTGGCGCGAGGCGCTCGCCGGCCGGGACGTCCTGGTGGGGCCCAACGCGGGCCTGGCGGCGCTTCCGCGCGACGTTGCCTTCGAGAAGCTGCTCCAGGCGCGCTACCTCGCGGAGGGGCTGCGCCGGACGTGGAGCGTCAGCGCGTCCCGGCGGTGAGCGCGCGCCGCGCCTCCGCCAGCATGGCCTGCGCGGAGAGGGGCGCGCCCACCGCACCCTTCATCCAGGCGTCGGGGGTGAGCCGGCCCTGGCGGCAGACGCGCTCGAAGTCCCGTCCAAAGTCCCCCTCCCGGAATGCGCGGGCGAGCTGGCTCGCGATGACGTGCCCGAGCGGGTAGTCGGGAAGGTAGAGGCCGTTGCTCACCATGTGCGAGTACACCGCCAGCAGCTCCACGTCCTTGCGCCCGAACACAGGCGCGTACCACCGGTTCCACACCTCACGGGCGATGCCCCGCACCGCCTGCTTCAGCTCCGCCGGGGAGGCCTCGGGATGGGCGTACATCCAGCGCCACATCCGCATGTCCACCAGCGCCACCCCGCCGATCTCGTAGGCGCCCCACACGTCGTCCAGCGCTTCCAGCCGCTGCGCCTCCTCGCCCGGGGAGGCGAGTCCCAGGAGCTCGAGGTCCCGGCCCTGGAACACGAAGGCCAGCGCCTCCGTGAAGGCGTTGTTGGGGACGCCGTTCAGGAACCAGTGGTCGATCCCGTTCAGCGAGAAGACCTGCTCGACGTTGTGCCCCATCTCGTGGATGGCGATGTTGTAGCCCTTGTAATTCATCCCTCCGGCGGGAATCCGCGTCCGCAGGTGCGCCTTGTCCTCGCGCCGCACGGCGCCCATGGCGTGCCCCGCGCCGCGCGAGGGGTCGACCGCGATGTGCGCCGCCAGCCAGTCGGCCTTCTCGGGGGCGAAGCCCAGGGCGCGGAGGATGCGGGGGACGTCGGCCTGGAACGCGGCCACCGTCGGGTACTTGGCGGCCACGATGCGGTCCAGCTCCTCCTCGCTGCGGCCGCGTCCGGGCTTGAATCCCGAGTACCAGATGTCGAACGGCTCCAGGGGGCGGCCCACCCGCGCCTGCACGAGCTTGGCGATGTCGCGGACCTCGCCCGACTCGAGGATGGACTGGAGGAGCGCTTCCACCTCGGCCTCGGGGATCTGCCGGTCCTGCTCGAAGCGCGCCTGGATGAACGTGGGGGCGGTGGGGTTGTAGGGGTCCACTTCCTTCACGGCGCGGAAGACGTCGAGGATGCGGGCGTAGCGCGTGTCGGGCTCGGGCGGGCAGGGCTGCCCGTCGTCCTTGAAGGGCGACCAGCTCACGGCGTCGGAGTTGATCGCGCAGGCCGGGACCTCCTGGCGCACGATCCGCTCCATCACCTTCGCGATCAGCCGCTGCTTGCGCAGGCCGGCGTCCCCCTCGCCGTAGTGCGACTTGAGCTCGTCGCGCAGCCCCCAGTGCGTGATCAGCTCGAGCCCGGCCGGGAAAGGCCTGCTGCCGTCCTCGGACACGAGCTGACCCATCAGGACGTTGTAGTCCGCGATGTACTGCTCGGCGGCGTTGAAGGCCCGCGTCACCTCCTGGGAGACGCCCGCCGGGACCCGCGCCGCGAAGCGGTCCATCATCCGCGACCGGGCCCAGGTCGCCCGGTCCCAGGTGGCTCCGGCCGCCAGCCGCTCCTGCAGCGTGTGCACGGGGAAGTGGAGGAGAGCCAGGAAGGCGACCTTGTTGGTGAAGAGGTCGGGGGTGACGTGGGAGGCCAGGGAGAGGTCGCCCAGCATCTGGTCCCAGGGGCGAACCGGGCCGGTGTCGAGCTGCGAGGGCTCCGTCACCAGGCGGGCCACCTCGTGCAGGTGCCCGTCGATCTGCTCCTGTACCAGCTCCAGCCTCGCTGCCATGGCGTCGACGTCGGCCGGGGAAGGGAGGAAGTTGTCGGTGACGAAGGCGTGGAAGGCCTGCTCGTCCCCGTCCTCCGGCCACCAGCGCGCCGCCACCTGCGCCACGCCCAGCCGGATGCGAGGCGCCAGCGCCTCCCCGTGCTTCGCGACCAGGGCGGCGACGGCGCGATCGATGGCGGCGGTGGAGACGCCCGGGCCCGCCGAGGGCGCCGTGGCGGCCAGCAGCGCGGGGGCGAGCAGGATCAGGGACAGGACGCACCACACGCGCATGCACTCCTCCATCAGGCGCCGGCGGCGAGGGCGAGGAGGCGCCGGAGCGCCGTCTCCACCACGGACTCGGCTTCGTTCTTGGTCGGGGCGACCGCCTCCAGCGTGACGCGCGAGCGCGCCTCCCGGCGCCCCGGCTCGGCCGGCCGGCTCTGCACCCAGATGTCCGGGTACTCGGCGGAGAGGCGCTCCAGGAGGGGCCGCAGCGCGGACTCGTCGGCCGTGGGCGTCTCCACCTCGCGCTGGGCGACGGCGCCGCGGGGAGCGAGGTCCCGCAGGCGCGGGACCGCCTCTTCGAAGGTGGCGCGCATCTCCTCGGGGGCTCCCGGGAGGCAGAGGACCGCCCCCCCTCCGGGCAGCCGCGCCAGCATCCCCGGCGCGATCCCCATCGGGTTCGGCACCGGCTCCGAGCCGACGGGCAGCGCGGCCATCTTCTCGCGCGCCGCCGTCATCCCGCCCCGGCTGACCTTCTTCTGCCGCTCCAGGCGGACGTACGCGCTCTCCACCAGGTCGCGCGCGGCAGGCTGCACGGCCAGGGGCAGATGGAGGGCGTCGGCGACCGCCGCCAGGGTGCGATCGTCCACCGCCGGGCCCAGGCCGCCGGTGGTGAGGACCAGGTGCGTCCCGCGCTGCAGCGCCTCCGCCACCGCGGAGGTCACCGCCCGCTCCGTGTCGTCCACCACCACCATCCGGTGCACCAGGGCACCCCGGCGGGAGAACCACTCGGCAAGCCAGGCGCCGTTGGTGTCCGAGACCCGTCCCCGCAGCAGCTCACGGCCGATGGAGACGATCTCCACGCGCAGCCGCTCCCCCCGGTCGTGCCGGATCCGGGGAGCGGCACCGGAACTGGAGCGCCGTCGGACCGGGCGCCGGGCCGGTGGTCTGCGGTGGGAAGGGGGGCGCACGGGCACGCGTCAGTCCAGGTCGACCGCGCGGAAGGAGGCGACCCGGCGGAGCACGCGCTCGATCTCCCCGTTGGGGGTGGACGCACCGGCGGTGATGCCGAGCGTGACCGCGCCCTGGGGCAGCCATCCCCGGGAACGGATCTCCTCGGCGGCTCCCAGGGGCTGGTGCCGGACCAGCTCGGCGCTCTCCAGGCAGTCGGCGTGCTGGACGTGGAAGGTGGGGACGCGCGCGGCCGCGATCTCCACCAGGTGGCCCGTGTTCGACGAGTTGTAGCCGCCGATCACGAGCATCAGGTCCATGGGTCCCTCGTCCAGGAGGGCGACCAGCGCATCCTGGCGATCCTGGGTGGCGCTGCAGATGGTGTCGAAGGCCTGAAAGCGCTCGGCCGCGTTCGCCTCGCCCCACCGCGCCATCATGGCGGCGCGCACCCGTTCAGCGATCGCCAGGGACTCGCTGGACAGCATCGTGGTCTGGTTCGCGCAGCCGATCCGGGCCAGGTGCAGGTCGGGGTCGAACCCGGAGGAGACCGCACCCTCGAAGCGGGCGAGGAAGGCTGCCCGGTCGCCGCCCCGCTCGATGTACGCACAGACGAGGGCCGCCTCCTCCATGTCTCGCACGACCACGAAGTGACCGCCGGGCTGGCTGCAGGCCCGGGAGGCGGTGGCCCGGGTCTCCTCGTGCGCGTACTTGCCGTGGATGAGCGCGGTATGACCGGCGCGGGTGAAGCGCTCGACGTTCTTCCAGACGTTGAGCACGGAGCCGCACGTGGTGTCCACCAGCACCACGTCGCGCTTCCGCAGGGCCTCCATGTCGGCCAGGGGCACGCCGAAGGCGGGAAGGAGGACCACGTCTCCGGGGTGGAGGTCCTCGATCCCGACCCCGTGCCTGCCGTCGAGGAAGCGGATGCCCATGGCGGTGAGGCGCTGGTTCACCCCCGGGTTGTGGATGATCTCGCCCGTGATGAAGATGCGCCGGTCGGGGAACTTCTCCCGGGTCTCGTAGGCGTACTCGATGGCGCGGTCCACCCCGTAGCAGAAGCCGAACTCCCGGGCCAGGCGGAAGGTGAGGGGGCCGGCCTGCAGCCGGTTCCCCTGCGCGCGCATCCGCTCCACCAGCGGGGAGTGGTAGTCGCGCACGAGCTGGGGCGTGACGGCCTGCTTGAGGCCGAGGCTGCGATTGATGTAGCGGGGCTCGCCCATGACCCTGGGCACTATAGCCCAGGGGTGGGGCCGCGGCCGTTCCTAGCCCTAGGAGGCGTCGCCGACGCGCAGGCGCTGGCCGGGGCGGATGCGGCTCGCTTTCGCGCCGAGACCGTTCATCTTCCGGAGCTCCGCCACCTCCAGGCCGTAGCGCTTGGCCACCGACCAGAGCGTGTCCCCGGGGCGCACCTTGTGATAGCGGTGGGCGCGCTTCGCGGCCGGAGCCGGGCTCGGCGCCGCCGCCTCCGCGAGCGTGGTCTCCGGCGTGGCCGGGCGCCCGGCGAGCGTGCCCTCGGGGAGCCAGATCCGGTGTCCCACGGGGAGGGCGATCCGGCCGGCGGCGGCCTTCGCCGACCAGGCCGGGTTGAGGCGCCGCAGCGTGGCCCGGTCCACCCCGTAGCGGGACTGCACCTGGTGGATCGTCATGGCCCGGGGAAGGGGGACCTCGTCCATGGCGAGCGGCTCCTCGAAGCTCACCCCCTCGGGAAAGTAGACCTCGGGGTGCAGGGCCACCTCGCGGGCGGCCAGGAACTCGGCATAGAAGTTCTTGGACGCGAAGCCGAAGGTGGGGGCGTCGTAGGCGCGCACCACCGCCTCGAAGTCGTCCCCGAACTGCGCCCGCGCCCGGGTCATCCCGGCGACTCCGTGGTTGTACGACGTGAGCGCCAGGGGCCAGCTTCCCAGCGTGTCGTGGGCCGCGCGCAGGTACCGGGCGGCGCCGCGCGCGGACGCCACGGGGTCGAGCCTCTCGTCGACCGCGGCGTTCACGCGCATGAACTTCCTGCCCGTGGCGCGCGTGAACTGCCAGACCCCGACGGCGCCGGCCGAGGAGCGGGCGGTGTGCTGGAACGACGACTCCACGTGAGGGAGGAGGGCCAGGTCCTCGGGAAGGCCGGCTTCCCGGAAGATCTCCCGGAACCGGACGTCGTACCGGGCCGACACGGCGAGACCGCGGCGGAACCGCTCGCGCAGGCCGCGCTGGCTGCGCACGCGCAGCGAAGCTCCCCGCAGGCCGTCGGTGCCGCAGGCATCGGTCACCCGCAGGGCCAGGGACTTCTCGTCGTCGCTCAGGGGAGCGCCGGCGTCCACCCTGCCCTCGATCTCGGCGAGACGAGCCTCCCACGCGGCGCGCACGTCGCCCACGAACGCCTGCTGGGCGGGGGTGTAGGCCTCGCCCACCGCACCGGGGAGGTCGATGACCTCGTAGATCATGGAGGGGCATTGCTTGTCGTGGACCGCCACCTGGGAGAGCGACCACTTCCCGTAGACGCTCGTCCAGAAGGTGGCCTGGGCGTCCACCAGGTCGCCGCGAGGGAAGACGGGCTCCTCCGCGGCGGGCACCCAGGTCCAGATCGCGACCGTCCCTGCGATCGCCGCTGCGGCGAACACGCGACGCTGGCTTCCGATCCTCGCGCGCGGCACGTCCGTGATTGTAGGGTGAGGCCGGCGCAGCGGCAACGCTTCTCAGATGCCTTCTTTCGACATTCGCGGCGTGTGCCCCGCACGGAGTCGGCGCAGGAGACGCCGCAGGTCGGCCGGGATTTCGGAACGGAAATCGACGGAGCTGCCGTCCACCGGATGCCGGAACCGCAGACGCGCCGCGTGCAAGGCGGTGCGGCCGATCAGGGGGGAGGGATGGCCGTACGCCACGTCCCCCACCAGCGGGTGCCCGGTGGCGGCGAACTGCACCCGGATCTGGTTCCTCCTCCCCGTCTCGAGCGAGACCTCGACCAGGGTGGCCGCCTCGGCGAACCGCTCGAGCACGCGGAAGCGGCTCGCCGCCCGGCGCGCGCCGCGGTCGGTGGGGAGGGTGGGCTGCACCTTGAAGCTCTTGGGGTGCTCGGTCAGGTGGTGCACGAGCCGGCCGGAGTCCGCCTCCACGCGTCCCTCGGCCACCGCCAGGTAGATGCGCTCCGGGGAGCCGGAGGCGAACTGTGCCTTCAGATCCTCCCAGGCAGCCCGCGTGCGCGCGAACACCACCAGCCCCGACGTGTAGAGATCGATGCGGTGCACGACGTGGGCGCGCGCCTTCTTGAACCCGCGGCGCCGCCACCCCTCCTCCAGCCGTTCCGCCAGGGAGGGTCCGGGGTGCCCGGGGGCGGGGACCGTGAGCACCCCCGCCTCCTTCTCCACCACCGCCAGCGTGTCGTCCTCGTGGAGGACGCGGAACCCCGGCCCCGCTGTGGGAGCGGGAGCGGCGCGATAGCGCCGCGAGGGGTCCCAGTCCGCCTCCAGCCGGTCGCCGGGGACGAGGCGGTGGTCGGGCCGGGTCACGCGTGTCCCGTTGCAGCGCACCGCACCGGCATCGATCAAGCCGCGGGCGGTCTGGTGCGACACCCCGAGCA
Organism: Candidatus Polarisedimenticolaceae bacterium; assembly: GCA_036274395.1. Lineage (GTDB taxonomy): Bacteria > Acidobacteriota > Polarisedimenticolia > Polarisedimenticolales > DASUFT01 > DASUFT01. The sequence continues at coordinate 13,028 of DASUFT010000088.1, forward strand.
CGTCGTGCAGGTGCCGCTGCACGGTCCGGCCGGCATGGGCGGCTTCCGCCACGAGGACGTGAGGCTCGCGGTCTCGACCGCCTTTCGGTTTTGGCGTCATTAGAAGTATTCGTTACTTGCCGGGTTTGAACAGGCCGACGTGCGCAAATGGGCGAAAACGGCTATTGCAGCGAACAGGTGGCCCGCGTACCCTCTCGCACATCCGATCGATCTTGAGGTGCGCGATGGACGAGAGAAAGATGCCGTACCTGAAGCCGTCGCTGGAAACCATCGACGTGCAGAGCTTGACCGAGGCCGTGGGCCCCGTGCAAGCCTTCTCGAGTGGCTCCCAGGAGGCTTCCATGGCCCCCACGCGGCTCACCACCGGCACGGCGAAGCCCCTCAACAGGCGCTGACGCGGCGATTGTCCTGAGAAGCACCCGGGTGCCGCCCCCGGCGCCCGGGTGTTTGTGCCTTCAGGGATCCTCGGCCGCCTTCTGCAGGGTCTCCCCCGACGCCGGCTCCCCTTCCAGGTACAGCTCCGTGAGCTCCGTCTTGAGGTGATCGAAGGCCTCGTCCACGGAGTCGATGATCCGGAAGAGCGCGAGGTCCTCGGGAGAGATCGTCCCCCAGCGCACCAGCGTGTCCAGGTGCAGCAGATCCCGCCAGAACTCCTCACCGTAGAGGACGATGGGCAGTCGCTTCTGGATCTTGCGGGTCTGCACGAGCGTCAGCAGCTCGAAGAGCTCGTCCATCGTGCCGAAGCCGCCGGGGAACACGACCAGGGCCTTGGCGGGATAGACGAGCCAGAACTTGCGCATGAAGAAGTAGTGGAACTCGAAGCCCAGCTCGCGGGTGATGTAGGGGTTGGCCGCAGGCTCGGAGGGCAGGCTGATGCCGAGACCGATGGAGATGCCGTGCGCCTCCGACGCGCCCCGGTTGGCGGCTTCCATGATCCCGGGACCCCCGCCGGAGCACACGATGAAGCGGCGGGCCGCGCCCTGGAGCGACTTCGACCAGAGCGTCAGGCGGTGGGCCAGCTCCCGGCAGTCGTCGTAGTAACGGGCGAGCAGGACCGCGCTCTCCGCCCGGCGCTGGGCGTCGGGGTCCCGGGACTGCCGCGCGTGCGCCAGCAGCTCGGCCGCCCGCTCGGGGGGCAGCGCCCGGGCCGATCCGAAGAAGACCACCGTGTCGCGCACGTGGTAATGGGCGAAGCGGGTGCGCGGCTCCAGGTATTCCGTGAGGATGCGGACGGAGCGGGCCTCCTGGCTGCTCAGGAAATCCAGGTTCTTGTAGGCCTTCTGCGGCATGCGGTCTCCCGGGACGAGCGAGGCGCCGCCTATACTACCGGACGCATGCTGAAGGACGGGTTCGGACGGGTGCACGACGACCTCCGGCTCTCGGTGACGGACCGGTGCAACCTGCGCTGCGCCTACTGCATGCCCGAGGACCCGGTCTGGTTCCCCCGCGCGCGGATGCTCACGTTCGAGGAGATCCTGCGGGTGGTCGCCGTGCTGGCGGCGGCCGGGGTCCGCAAGGTCCGCCTCACCGGAGGCGAGCCACTGGTGAGGCGCGACCTCCCCGTGCTGATCCGGATGCTGGCGGAGGTGCCTGGGGTGGAGGACCTCTCCCTCACCACCAATGGCGTGCTGCTGGCCCGCCATGCCACGGCCTTGGCCGAGGCCGGACTGCGGCGGGTGAACGTCAGCCTGGATACCCTGCGGCCCGACCGCTTCGCACGGTTGACGGGGCGGATGCGCCTCCCGGAGGTGCTGGCCGGGCTCACGGCGGCCGCGGACGCGGGGCTCACCCCCATCAAGCTGAACGCGGTGCTTCTGCGGGGGGAGAACGATGACGAGGCCGAGGCGCTCGTGGAGATGGGGCGCGAGCGCGGCTTCGAGGTGCGTTTCATCGAGGTCATGCCCCTGGACAATCACGCCGCGTGGGACCCCTCCCGCGTCGTATCGGGGGCCGAGCTGCGCCGCCGCATCGGAGCGCGCTGGCCCCTGGTTCCCGAGCTTCCCGCCGACCCCAGTGCCCCCGCCTCGGCCTACCGCTTCACGGACGGCCGCGGGCGCGTCGGATTCATCGACTCCGTGACGCGGCCCTTCTGCGGAGACTGCAGCCGGCTGCGCCTCACCAGCGACGGACGGGTGCGCGTGTGCCTCTACGACGACCGCGAGGTCGACCTGCGGGAGCCGCTGCGCACGGGTGCCGATGATGAGACGCTGCTGGGCCTGGTGCGGGGTGCCCTGGCCGGCAAGGGCCGTGGAGGAGCGCTCGATCTCCTGCAGACGCGCCGCCCCCCGGTGCTGGGGCGCACGATGCACCAGATCGGGGGCTAGTTGAGCCCGCTCCCGCCTTCGTCGCGCGAGCGCAGCGCCTTCAGGTGGAGCACGCGCTCCAGCACCTCGTTCAGGATCTCCGAGGTGCGCTGGAACCGGCGGTAGAGATCGTCCTCCTCCAGCAGCGACTGGCGCATGGCCGGATCCACCGGGAGGTTTGCGCAGGCGCCGTTGACGGCGGTCTCGAAGGGGATCCGCTCGTCCAGCACCACCGTGTGCCCCTCCTGCTCGCTCAGCTCGCGCAGCAGGCAGCCGTGGGAGGCCAGGAGGTCGAGCTTGCCGGAGAGGATGCGCGGGTTCCGCTCGTCCACCTGGCTCTCGTGGAGGGGCACCACGCGGGCGCGGCGGTAGGGGAGCTCCTGCACGATCTCGCTGAAGACGGCGCGCTGCAGCCCCACCAGGCGCATGTTGAACCGGCCGTCGGGCAGCGGCTCCAGGTCCTCGATGCGTCCGATGGTGCCCACGTCGTGGAAGGCGGGGCTACCCGCGTACTCGTCCTCCCAGCCCGGACGCAGCAGGGCCACGGCGATGAGGCCTTCGCCGGCGCTCGCCTCCCGCACCATCTGCTTGTAGCGGGGCTCGAAGACGTGCAGGGGGAGGATGGTTCGAGGGAAGAACACGATCTGGGGGAGCGGGAAGACGGGGACGATCCCCGACCGCGAGGCGCACTGGAGGTCGCTTTGCACGGTGCTCAACCCTCGGACGGATTCTACCCGGGAGGCTTGCGCGCCACGATCCCCGCCACCGCCTTCAGCGGCCCGCCCGGGATCTCCCGCAGCGTGCTCTCCCGGTAGCGCAGGATCTCCCAGTCCGCGAAGACGCGCCGCAGCTCCCCCGGCTCCAGGAGGTGCGCAGGATCGGTGGGCCTGCCGTAGCGGGCCTGCTCGGTGGTGTAGGTCTGATAGACCACCACGCCGCCCGGTTTCAGGCCGTCGCGGATGTCGTTGAACAGCGGCCGGTGCAGGTAGTTGAACACCACCACGACGTCGTAGGCCTCGAGGGGGACGATGTAGGTCCCGTCCTCCACGTTCCCCACCACCGCCCGGATGGGAGCCTGCAGGCGCCGGGCGCGGGCGCGGGCGCGGGCCACGGTGTCGGGATCCACGTCCACGCCGTCCACGTCGAAGCCGCGCGTGGCGAGATAGATCGCATTCCTTCCCTCGCCCATGGCCAGGTCGAGGGCGAGGCCGCGCGGCAGCAGGTCGAAGTTCTCGATGAGGAAGAGCGAGGGCGAGATGGGATGCAGGTGCCGCCCGTTCTGGGAGGCTTCCATGCCGGCCACCGTCGGTCCGGGCCAGGTGGCCAGACCGCCGGCGAGATTGAAGAGCGGACCGAAGCCGTGCTCGCTGAGGAAGCCGCAGGCGGAGATGCTGCGGATCCCGTGCTCACACACCACAGCCGTGGGCGTGCTGGCAGGGGGAATCTCCCCCAGACGGGACTCCAGCTCGTGCAGGGGCAGGAGCAGCGAGCCGGGAATGTGCCGGGCCGCGTACTCGCTCTCCGTGCGCACGTCCAGCACCACGAGAGGCTCGCCGTACGCCAGCTTCCGGTAGAGTTCTTCCCCGTCGATCGTGTGGAATCGCGGCTCCCGGGCCACGCTGCTCGACCCCCCATCCCCGACGGCCTGCACCATAGCGCCCGGGGTGCACGCCCGCCAGCCTAGCGGGGCCGGGCCCGCGGAGCACGGTCGGGCCAGGGGCACTGCGGCCGCAGTCCGCACGCCGGACACCGAGGCCGCAGCGCCTTGCAGATCCGCCTGCCGTGCCAGATGAGGGCGTGCGAGAAGAACGTCCACTCCGGCGGCGGAAGCAGCTGCATGAGGTCCTGCTCGATGCGCACGGCATCGGTCTCGTCCGTCAGCTCCAGCCGGCCGGCGAGCCGCGTGACGTGCGTGTCCACCGGGATGGCCGGCTTGCCGAACCAGGTGCCGAGCACCACGTTGGCCGTCTTGCGGCCCACCCCGGGGAGCGCCGCCAGATCTTCCATGTTGTCGGGCACGCGGCCGCCATGGCGCGCCACCAGGGCCTGGCCGAGGCCGATCAGGGAGCGCGTCTTGTTCCGGAAGAAGCCGGTGGGCCGGATCATCGCCTCCAGCGCGGCGGCGTCGGCCTCGGCCAGGGCGCGGGCGTCCGGATAGGCGCGAAAGAGTGCGGGGGTCACCTGGTTCACCCGCTCGTCCGTGCACTGCGCGGAGAGGATCGTCGCCACCAGCAGCTGAAGCGCGCTCTCGTGCGTGAGCGCGCAGGTGGCGTCGGGATAGAGGGCGTGCAGCGTCGCCGTGATGCGGCCGGCACGGCGCCCGAGCGCGGGGGTCGGCTTCACGCGTGCCTCGCCGCCAGGTGATCGAGCAGGCGGGGAAGGGGCCAGGCGTCGAGCGCCTGCTCGGCCGTGCACCAGCCCTTGCGTGCGATGCGCACCGCCCAGTCCACGCCGTGCAGCTCGTCCGCGGTGTGCGCGTCGGGGTCGATGGAGGTACGCAGGCCCAGGGCGAGCCCGGCGCGCAGCGGGCGCCAGTCCAGCTCGAGCCGACTGGGATGACCGTTGACCTCGATGGCCACTCCGTGCTCCGCCGCGGCCTCCATCACCTTGACGAGGTCGATGGCGTAGGGCTCGCGCGCCAGCAGCAGACGGCCGGTGGGGTGGCCGAGGACGTCCACGTGAGGGTTTTCCAGCGCGCGGAGCACGCGCACGGTCTGCTCCGCCTCCGGCAGGGAGAAGCGGCTGTGCACCGAGGCCACCACGATCTCGAAGGAGGCGAGGACGTCGTCGGGATAGTCGAGGGCGCCATCGGCCAGGATGTCCACCTCGATGCCCTTGAGCACGCGGAAGGCTCCTCCGTAGCGGGCGTTCAGGGCGTCGATCGCCGCGTGCTGGTCGCGGACGCGGGCCGGCGAGAGGCCCCCGGCGTACCCCGCCGACTGGGAGTGATCGCACAGGCCGAGATAGGTGAAGCCCAGGACGCGCGCCGCCTCCGCCATGTCCGCGATGGACAGCCGCCCGTCGGACCAGTCGGAGTGGACGTGCAGGACCCCCTGCAGGTCGGCGCGCTCGATCAGGCGGGGGAGCTTTCCCTGCGCGGCGGCGGCCACCTCGGTGCCGTCCTCGCGCAGCTCGGGGGGGATCCAGGGCAGCTCCAGGGAGGCGTAGAGCGCCGCCTCGTCCGGGAACGCATCCCCGGCGTCGAGCCCCCGCTGCCGCAGCGCCGCCACATGGGCCTCGCTGCCCGTGGCCTCCATGAGCGCGGCGGTGAAGCGCGGATCGGGGACGACCCGCACCGTGGCCGGCAGGTCCGAGGCGAGACGGACCTCCGCCCGATCCGCCGTGCGCTCCAGCACCTCGCGGATGCCGGGGAGGCCGGCGAGGGTCTCCAGCGCCGCCCCGGGGTCGTCGGCGGACATCACCGCCTCGATCCGGCCCACCACCTCCAGGCTCCGCCGGACCTCCCCGGCGATCTCCACGCGGCGGGCACCGGGGAGGCGCGCCAGCTCCCGGTGGAGACGGGCGGCGGCGGCGTGCCCGGCCGGCATGAGCACGCGCCTGGTCTGTCGCTTCAGGCGCTGCAGACCCTCCAGCACCTTGGCCTCGAGGGCGGGGCCCATGCCGCGCAGGGTGCGCAGGCGCCCGGCGCGGGCCGCCGCCTCCAGCGCCTCCAGGGTGACGATCCCCAGGGCCTCGTGGATGGCCAGGGCCTTCCTGGGCCCGAGTCCCGGGATGCGCGTCCAGGAGAGCAGCTCGGGCGGGGTGATCGCGCGCAGCTCGTCCAGGTAGGGGAGGGCGCCCGTGGTCGCGAGCGTCGCGATCTTGTCCGCGAGGGCGGCGCCGATCCCGCGCTGCTTCCGCAGGTGGCCCGAGCGGACGAGCCCTTCCAGATCCTCTTCCAGGTCGCGCAGCACCCGCGCGCCGTTCTCGTAGGCCCGCACCTTGAACGGGTTCTCGCCCCGGAACTCGAGGTGGGCCGCGATCTCGTCCAGCAGGTCCGCGATCTGGAAGCGGTCCATTCAGCCCCGCTCCACCGCCCAGCGCAGGTACAGCTCCTCCCCCACGCGCTCGCAGGAGAGCAGGCGCAGGTTGCGGCGGTCGGCCAGCAGCCTGCCCTCGCCCTCGAGGAGGGTGGGCGCGGCGCGGCCGCCGAGCAGGCACGGCGCCAGCGTGACGTACAGCTCGTCGATGGCGTCCACCTCGAAGAACGCCCAGTTCGTCTCGCCTCCGCCCTCCACCAGGAGGCGCTCCACCCCGGCCTCCTTCAGACGGGAGAGCAACCGTGGCACGTCCACCCGCCCGCGCCCCAGGCGCCACACCGTGGCCCGCCCGGCGAGCTCCCGCAGGCGCTCCTCGGGCGCGTCCTCCACCGTGGCCACGATGCGGGAGGCCGGGTCTCCGCCCCGGAAGAAACGCCCCCCGAACGGAAGATCGAGGCGCGCGCTCACCACCACGGTGCGCAGGTCCGGCGGCCGCCCCAGGCGCTCGCGCAGGGCCCGCATCTCCGGGTCGCGGATGGACAGGGGCGGGTCGTCCGCCCGCAGCGTGCCCGCTCCGATGAGCACGGCATCCGCTTCCGCGCGCAGGCGGTCCATCGTGCGCTTGTCGTGCCGGGAGGTGAAGGCGGCGTACTCGCGCGCGGCGGAGGTGATCTTGCCGTCGGCGGTCATGGCCATGTTCACGTACACGAAGGGGCGGTCCATGGCCTTCAGCGCGTGCGCAGGGAGACGGTCACCCCGTCGCGGATGGGCAGCAGGACGGTCTGGAAGTCGGGATCGGCGAAGAGGCGGTGGGTCAGCTCCACCACGCCGGCGGTGGTGGCATCCTCCAGTGCCGGCGGGAGCACGTTCCCGCGCCAGAGCATGTTGTCGGAGAGGAAGAGACCGCCCGGGCGCACCAGCGGGCGTGCCACCTGGAACGCCCTCGGGTAGGCGTGCTTGTCCACGTCGTTGAAGACGACGTCGAAGGGCGCGGTGGCGCGGGATGCGAGATCGATCCCGTCCCCCACCAGGATGCGGGTGCGCGAGAGGAGACCGGCGCGGCGGAGGAACTCCTCCGCCTCGCGCGCGCGCTCGGGCGAGCCCTCGGTGAGGACGACCTCGCCGCCCTCGCCCACGGCACGTGCGAACCACCAGGCGCTGTAGCCGAAGCCCGAGCCCAGCTCGAGCACCCGCCGCGCTCCCATCGCGCGGGCGAGCAGCTCCAGCAGGCGCCCCACCTGGGGCCCCACGATGGGGAAGCCGCGCTGGGCCGCCAGCGTTTCCATCGAGCCCCGGACGTCCTCCTCCTGCGGCGTTCCCGCAGGGGCGGCGGCCAGAGTGTCGAGATAGCGCGCGAGGGGTAGAGCCAGCAGGTCCACGTGGAGGAACGCTACCATGGCCGGCCATGGAGAACCTCCCGCCTCGCGCCCAGGCGCTGGCCCTGCTGCACGAGCACACCGAAAACCCTGGACTGAGGCGCCACGCGTACGCCGTGGAGGCGGCGATGCGCGCCCAGGCCGCGCGCCTGGGGGGCGACCGGGACGCCTGGGGACTGGTCGGGCTCCTGCACGACTTCGATTACGAGCGGTGGCCCGATCCCGCCGACCACCCCTTCCGGGGAGCGGAGATCCTGGAGCGCCTCGGTTACCCGGAGTGGTTTCGCCGGGCCATCCTCTCCCACGCCGACTACTCCGGCGTCCCCCGCACCACCGACCTCGAGCGCGCGCTCTACGCCTCCGACGAGCTCTCCGGCTTCCTCACCGCCTGCGCCCTGGTCATGCCCGGCAGGTCCCTGCACGAGGTGAAGGTCTCCTCGGTGCGGAAGCGGCTCAAGGACAAGGCCTTCGCCCGCGGCGTGCGCCGGGAGGACGTGGAGCGGGGGGCGGCCGAGCTGGGCGTGGACCTCGACACCCACATCGCCTTCACGCTGGAGGCGCTGCGCGCGGTGGCTGCCGATCTCGGTCTCCAGGGAACGCCGCCGCCCGGCGCCGCGCCCGCACCTGCCGCATCCACATCGACGCCTGATGGGACGTGAAGCCGAGGACGAACAGCGATCCCGTGAAGAGGTGGATCATGGCCAGCGAGAACAGCCAGCTCTCCGCCGTCACGGTCTGGATCAGATGGCCGGACAGCACCATGGGGACGAGGGTGAGGAGCGTGCCGATGCCGCTCCGGCGCCCGCGCCGGAGACCGGCGCGGAACTGGCCCCAGATGTGCTGCGTGAAGACCAGGCCCACGGCGAACACGAGGAACGGCGCCGCCACCAGGTGGACCTTGAGCACGAGCGGCTGCAGGGGATGGTGGATCGCGGAATAGGGGTCCACCGGCGGCAACAGGTACTTCATCCAGGCGTACACGAGCCCGGTGACCCCCACCGCGAGGGTGGAGCTCCACAGCAGCACCTTCTCCGTCCAGGTCACGGCAGGACCTGGTGGAGGGCGAGGGTGCGCCGGACGGCCTCGGTGGTGGCGCGCGCGGAGAGGGTGGCCCCGGTGACGCCGTGGATGGCGCGGGACACCGCGAGCTCGCGGTCCAGCGCGCGTCCCCGGAACTGACCGTACCAGGCGGGGCGGGGGAGGTACTCGTCGGGCTCGCCGAAGGTCAGCACCTCCACGCGCGTCACCTTCCCCTCCGGCCCCACCACGACCATCAGGGTCTCGGGCAGGGTGCGCACCCGGTGGGAGTCGAAGTAGGCGGTGCCCAGGAGGCGGCCGTCCTTCCGCCCCACGTAGCGGGTGACGAGCGCCCCCTCCACGCGCACCCCCGCCCCCGCCAGCTCCCGCGCCCGCGCGATCTGCCCGGGCGTGAGGAAGTGGCTCTGGCGCTCCACCGCAGCACCCGCGCCGAAGGCCAGCTCCAGCGCCTGAGGCTGGCTCAGGAAGAGCTTCGCCACGGCGTCGGTCCCGCCCAGGAGCAGGGCCGCCGCCACGGCGAGCGTGCGCAGCCGCTCAGAACAGGAAGCCGAGACCCACATTGAACTGATCGACTCCGGTGCGTGCTTCGTTCTCGGACCTGTTCCAGTCCGCCTTCACCACCACGTTGGGGATCGCCTTCCAGGAGAGGCCGGCCGTGGTCAGCGTGCGGTCGTTGGCGGGATCGGCCGCGAAGCCGTCCGGCACCGCGTCCTGCGTGTTCCAGCGCTCGTAGCGGACGAAGGGGATGAGGGACTGGCTGCTCCGCCCTGCCAGCACGTCGTAGCCCAGCTCCCCGTACCAGCCGAACTGGTCCTCGCCCACGGACTCCTCGCCCAGGAGGCCGTTCGCCCCGTTGATGGCGGCGGCATCGTCGATCGAGGTCTGGGCGTACAGCGCCCGGGCCTGGAGGCCGCGCCAGCGGTACTCGGCGTGCGCGTCCCACAGCGTCAGCCCGCCGTCGAAGCCGGCACCCTGGCCGGTGTTCCCGGCGAAGAGGGAGGCGCCCACGGTCAGGCCGCCCAGGGGCTTCCAGTCCACCCGGCCGGTGAGCGCGAAGTCCTCGGCCGCCGCCTGGGAGCCGCCGCTCCGGCCCTCGCGGATGCTCGCCCCCTCGAAGCCGGCGGAGTCGAGGGAGGTGGTGAGGTACGCGCGCCAGGAGAGGGGACCGGTCTCCCCGAAGACGCCCGCTCCCAGCTCGCGCCAGGTGGTGGGGAGGATCTGCGACTCCACCATGGGCCGGCGCGTGCCCAGGAAGATGGGCGGCTCGTGCAGCTCGTTGATGAAGCCCACGGGCACGAGCACGAGGCCCGTGCGCACCCCCATCCGCTCCCCGAACAGGAAGTCCAGGTAGGCGAACTCCACCGAGACCTCGCCCTTCTCCTCGTCTCCTTCCCCGGTGGTGGCGTGCTCGTACTCGATCTCGGAGTTGAACAGGATGCGGTCGTTGAACTTGTAGCCGGTGTAGAGGACGAGGCGCACCAGGTCGGCGCTGTCGGTGGCGGCGGAGGGGCTGCCGTCCTCGAGGGAGCCGTCGAAGTTCTGGTAGAGGAACTCGCCGTAGCCGCCGATGGAGACGCCCTGCTTCACCGCGTACACCTTGGAGGCGGCGGGTCCCAGACCATGCACGCCGCCCTCCTCCGCGCTGGCGGTGGGAGCCGCCTCGCCCAGCTTCAGGTTCTCGATCTCCCGGGTGAGCACGTCGATCTTCCGCTGGATCTCCGCCAGGTCGCCTCCTTCCCCGGAGCGCTTCATCGCCTCCACTTGCTGCCGCAGCTCACGGACCTGCCGCTCCAGCTCGTCCACGCGCGCGTCGTCGGCCGCGAGCGCGGCCGAGATCCCGAGCAACCCTCCGAGCACCATCGCCAAGGACCGTCCGAGCATTCTCCCCCCTTGTTGCGATTCTGTCGCAACGATGACGACAACAAAAAGAGCAGGGACTCAGGCCTGGGCGCGGCCCTCCGCGCGCCGCTGGCACCTGCGGCAGCGGCCGCCCATCTCCAGGCGCACGATCTCGGGCTTGAAGCCGGTCTCGCGCTCCACCTTGCGCTTCAGGTCCTCCCAGAAGGGACCGGAGGGCTCCTCCACCCCCTTGCAGACCGTGCACACGAGGTGGATGTGGAACGCGCGGGGCCGGACTTCGTAGTAGTGGCGCTCTCCGGAGACGTGCATCAGATCGAGCTCGTCGATGAGCCCCAGCTTCTTGAGCCGGTGCAGCGTGCGGTACACCGTGGCCCGGTGGATGGAGGGGTCCTTCTCCTGCGCGCGCGCCAGCACGGCGTCGGCGTCGAGATGCTCGCGGGCCTGCTCGAGGAGGTCCGCCACGATGCGGCGCTGGTTGGTCAGGCGCAATCCCCGCGCGCGCATGCCCTCCAGGAGGTTCGGACGTTCTTGGGCCACGCGGCCTCCCACTGTTGCGACCGGATCGCAGAAATCCGTGAAGGCTCGAAACAGTACCAGCAAGGTACGGTTAACGGCAAGCTCAGGATGGCGTGGCGGGATGGACGGTGAGGCGGACGATGCGGCGCCCGCGCATGCGGCTGACCTCGACGCGGTGGTTCCCCAGCGTCACCACGTCCCCGGGGCGGGCGATCCTGCCCAGCCGCGCCACCACGAGGCCCCCCAGCGTGTCCACCTCCTCGTCGGCGCCGTCGTGGATCCCCAGGGTCTCCGCGATCTCGTCGGCCGGGACGGACGCGTCCACGGACAGGCGGCCCCCTCCCAGGTCCTGCACCTTGGGAGCTTCCTCGTCGAACTCGTCCTGGATCTCCCCGATCAGCTCCTCCAGCACGTCCTCGATCGACACCACTCCCGAGGTGCCCCCGTACTCGTCGATCACGACGGCCAGGTGCGTGCGCGAGCGCTGGAACTGGCGGAGCACCCGGTCGATGGAGACTCCCTCGGGGACGAAGAGGGGCTTGCGGGCAAGCTGGCGCAGGTCCATCCCGGGTGGCTGCAGGAAGAGGTCCTTCAGGTTCAGCACGCCCACCACGTGGTCCACGTCCCCCTCGCAGAGCGGGTACCGGGTGTGGGCACTCTCCCGCACGATCCGCACGTTGTCCTCGTAGGGGCGGCGGGCGTCCAGCCAGACGATGTCGGCGCGGGGCACCATGATCTGCCGCACCGCGCGCTCGGTGAAATCGAGGGCATTCTCCAGCAGCTGGGCGTGGGCCTCGGGGAGCATGCCGCTGCGCTGGCTGACGGAGAGGATCATGCGCAGCTCCTCCTCGCTGTGGGCGAGGCTCCCCTCCGAGACGGCCCGGAGCCCGAGAGCGCGCACCGCCAGGTTCGCCAGCCCGTTCATGGACCAGATGAAGGGGAAGAGCAGCACGTTGAAGATGCGGATGGGCCAGGCGATCAGGAGCGCCGTGGCCTCCGCCCGCTCGATGGCGATCGTCTTGGGGGCCAGCTCTCCCAGGACCACGTGCAGGAAGGTGATGATCGCGAAGGCGAGGGTGATGGAGAGGGAGGCCGCGGTCACGTCCGACCAGAGGCCGAGCCCGGACATCAGCGGCTCCAGGAGGTGGGCGAAGGCGGGCTTCCCTACCCACCCCAGACCGAGAGAGGCCAGCGTGATGCCCAGCTGACAGGCGGACAGGTACGCGTTCAGGTCCTGGAGCACGGTGCGCGTGGCGGCCGCGCGCCGCACGCCCTTGGCCACCAGCTCGTCGATGCGCGTGGTGCGCACGCGCACGATGGCGAACTCGGTGGCGACGAAGAATGCGTTCAACGCCACCAGGCCCAGGGCGAGCAGGACGTAGAGGAGGTCCTTCATCGGGGCCGGCTCATTGTAGGCGAAGCCGGAGGACGGCTCAGCGGGGCACGACGGGACGGCCGGTGGGGTCGACCAGGGGGCCGCCGCGGAGGAACCAGCGCAGGCGGTCCACCACCTCGGTGGAAGAGCGCAGGTGCGTGGGATCGAAGGCCACCACCCGCTCCCGGTGGGCGGCGAGCCACCGCCCGACCACCTCCACATCCACGGGGTCGCCGGAACGGCCGCGCACCCTGGGGCCGGTCTCGAAGAAGTGGCCGTCGAGCAGGCGCCCCACCCGACCCAGGCCGCCACCCCGCGGGCCCAGGGGGATGCGATCGAGCAGCCGCCCTTCCCGCAGCAGATAGGCGCGCAGCACCCAGGGCGTCTCCGCCGGCTCCAGCACGAGCACGGAGCGCAGCCGATCGAGGCGATCGAAGCGGTCCGGCTGTGGATGGACGCGCCGCTGCACGTTGTGCGCGGGATGCTTGCGCGCGATCTCCGCCGCTTCGCGCAGCACGGCCTCCAGATCGGAGCCGGAGGGGGTGATCTCCACGCGGTGCAGCCGGTCCAGCAGGCGCTCCACGCGTACCGGCCGCTTCCCCCGGCGGAAGTAGGAGGCCAGACGACGCCTCAGGTTGCGGGACTTGCCCACGTACAGCAGCCGGTCCTCCGCGTCGAAGAAGCGGTACGTGCCCGGAGCGTGGGGAACGGTCTCCAGGAAGGACGCCGGGTCGAAGCCCCTGCCCGAACCGTCGAGCGCAGGGGAGCCGGCGTCCTGCGTCTCCGCGCGCAGCTCCTCCAGCGTCTCGCCGGGGCGGCGCAGGCCCTCCAGGCTCCACTCCAGTGCCTCCGCGAGATCGAGCGGATCGTCGGTGTCCCGCCAGCGGATCCCCAGCGCGCCGGCCAGGTCCTGCAGGCGATGTCCGGCGGGAAGTCCCAAGCGCGCCGCGGCCAGACGCCGGAGGGAGAGCGGAGCGGGCAGGCTCTCTCCCAGCCAGCGTTCCAGCGCCGCAATCGCCCCCGGAGGGTCGTGCACCACCGGGGTGGCCTCGCGCAGCATCTCTCGCAGCGACCCGGCGAGGCGGCTCGCCGAGGGTCCGGTGCCCACGGGCCCCCCGCAGGCGCTGAGCACCGAGCCGGCACGGATCCGTACCCCCGCCACCGCGTGCAGCCGGAAGGGGGCGCGTCGCGCCGGTGCCTGCCCCACCAGGATCAGCAGCACGTGGTCCGGCTCCGCGAGCTCGACGGCGGGAGCGGTCGCCGCCGGCTGCGCCGCCAGCACCGCCCAGCCGCCCTCCGCGTAGAGCAGGCGCGGATCGCCGGAGAACGCCGTCTCCAGCACGCGCCTGGCCGCCGCCTCGCTCGACATGCGCGTGGCCAGCACCGCGCGCACGAGGGCAGTGCTCGGCATCCGCCGCCCCTCGTGCTGCAGGTACCGGACGGCGCGCTCGGCGACGAGCGAGGCGGGACGGGACTCCGCGGTCAAAGCAGGCGCCTCCTCCCGGCGGTCGCGCCAAGAATACGAGGAAGCTTGGCCGCGTGCACGATTCCGCTGAGTTCGAAATCGTTACCGCGCCAGTGCCCGCTCCACGACGATCGGCAGCGTCGTTCCCACGCGGCCCGCCACGAACGCCCCCGAACGGCCCAGCCCGGAAGCGGTCAGATCCGTGGGCTCGAGATTGAATTCGACGATGGAGCCTCCACCCCCGCGCACCCGTGCCGGAAGCGCGCTCGCCGGCACGACCTGGGCCGACGTGCCGATCACGAGCAGGAGGTCGCACTCCCGCACCAGCTCCCCCGCCAGGTCGAGGTCGCGCACCGCTTCCTCGAACAAGACGACATTGGGCTTGAGGAAGGCACCGCAGTCCTCGCAGTGCGGGGCCGGGCCGGGGGTGAGGTGCGCGACGCGGGCGGGCGTGAGGCGGCCGCAGGCCAGGCACTGGAGGTTCCGCGCCTCGCCGTGCAGCTCCAGGACGTTGCGGTTCCCCGCGGCCTGGTGCAGCCCGTCGATGTTCTGGGTGACGATGCCTCGAAGGCGGCCCGCCTCCTCCAGGCGGGCCAGCGCCGCGTGGGCGGCGTTGGGCCGGCGCCCCAGGAGCGACGCCGCCAGCGCCCGGTACATGCGCCAGGCCTTCTCGGGCTCCCGCAGGAAGCAGGAGAGCGTCGCGTACTCGGCGGGATCGAAGATGGCCCAGAGGCCACCCGCGGAGCGGAAGTCGGGGATGCCGCTCTCCGTGGAGATGCCCGCACCGGTGAGCGCCGCCACCCGGTCCGCCCCCGCCAGGGCATCGGCCGCACGCGCGATGGCATCGTCTTCCGCCTGGACCCACATCCCGCTTGACCTCGCGCCCCGGAAAGTCTACGAACGTGCCGTGCCCGCCGCACGCGCAAAGAAGCGCCGGGGTCCTCTTCGCCGCGCCTTCCGGATCTTCGTGCTCGTCGGCCTCGTGCTGGCCGCCGGGTACGCGGCCTGGGAGGCCGCGACCTGGCCCAACGTGGCGGCGCTCCGCCATGGCTGGCCCAGGAGCACCGCATTCATCGAGGCCTGGAAGCGGACGCACGGCGGCGAGCCCGCGTGGCGGATGGTCCCCTACGCGCGCATCTCGCCGCACCTCAAGCGAGCGGTGCTGGTCGCGGAGGACATCGGCTTCTTCTCCCACGACGGATTCGACCTGCACGAGGTGCGGCTGGCCGTGCGTCAGGCGGTGGACTCCGGCGACGCGCCGCGCGGGGCCTCCACCCTCACCCAGCAGCTGGCGAAGAACCTCTGGCTGTCCCCCTCCCGCAATCCCGTGCGCAAGCTCGAGGAGGCCATCCTCACCACGCAGCTGGAGGGAAATCTCGGCAAGAGGAGGATCCTGGAGCTCTACCTGAACGTGGTGGAGTTCGGCCCCGGCGTGTTCGGTGCCGAGGCGGCGGCGCGCCGGTTCTACGGAAAGGGTGCTTCCGCCCTCACCGAGCACGAGGCCGCCGAGCTGGCGGCGGGACTCCCGCGCTCCACCTGGCATCCGGGTGTCCAGAGCCGCAGCTATCATCGCTACGTCTCCCGCATCGAGACCCGCATGGGCAAGGCGGTGTTCCTGTGGAAGCAGATCTGATCAAGGACGCGGTCTGGGAGGATCGCCGGCAGGGCTTCCGGCTCGACCTCAGCCGGATGGACATCCCATCCTCGTTTCAGGCCGCGATGCAGGACCGGCTGCAGCGGGCGCTCGCCGACATGCGCGCCCTGGAGAAGGGGGCCATCGCCAACCCCGACGAGGGGAGGATGGTGGGGCACTACTGGCTGCGCGCGCCGGAGCTGGCGCCGACGATGGAGATCGCGGCGGAGATCCACGCCACGCTGGAGAAGGTCCTGGCCTTCGCACGGGACGTTCACGTCGAGCAGCAGTTCCGCCACTACCTCCTCATCGGGATCGGCGGCTCCGCCCTGGGCCCGCAGTTCGTGGCCGAGGCGCTGGGCGGGCCGAAGGACCGCCTGAGGCCCCACTTCCTGGACAACACCGATCCCGACGGGATGGCGCGGACGCTCCGCGGCCTGGGGGACGACCTCGCCCGCACGCTGACGATCGTGATCTCGAAGTCCGGAGGCACGCCGGAGACCCGGAACGGCATGCTGGAGGCGGCGGCGGCCTACCGCGCGAGGAAGCTCGAACTGGGGAAGCACGCCTGCGCGGTGACGCAGGAGGGGAGCGCCCTCGACCGCACGGCGCAGGAGCAGGGGTTCCTGGCGCGCTTCCCCATGTGGGACTGGGTGGGCGGGCGCACCTCCGAGCTGTCGGCGGTGGGACTGCTCCCTGCCGCGCTGCAGGGGATCGACGTCGAGGCCATGCTCGAGGGTGCGGCCGCCATGGACAGGGCCACCCGGGTGGGCGATGCCGCGATGAACCCGGCGGCCATGCTGGCGCTGGCCTGGCACCACGCCACCGGGGGAAGGGGGAGCCGCGACATGGTGGTCCTTCCCTACAAGGACCGCCTCGCCCTCTTCAGCCGCTACCTGCAGCAGCTCGTCATGGAGTCGCTGGGCAAGGAGCGGGATCTCGACGGCAAGGTGGTCCACCAGGGGATCGCCGTCTACGGCAACAAGGGATCGACGGACCAGCACGCCTACGTGCAGCAGCTCCGGGAGGGCGTGCCCAACTTCTTCGTCACCTTCCTGCAGGTGCTCGTGGACGGCGGCAGCGGGCTCGAGGTGGAGCCGGGGATCACCTCGGGCGACTACCTGCAGGGATTCCTGCTGGGGACGCGCCGGGCGCTCCACGAGGCGGGCCGCCCCTCGATCCTGCTCACGCTCCGCGAGGTCTCGCCGGCCACGGTGGGCGGGCTGATCGCCCTCTACGAGCGCGCCGTCGGTCTCTACGCCAGCCTGATCCACGTCAACGCCTACCACCAGCCGGGGGTGGAGGCGGGAAAGAAGGCGGCGGCCTCCGTGCTCGCGCTTCAGAAGAAGGTGGTGGCGGCGTTGCGGCAGCGAGGTCCCGGGAAGGCCGGGCAGATCGCGGCCGAGGCCGGCGCCGGAGACGACGTGGAGACGGTCGAGAGCATCCTCGAGCACCTGGCGGCAAACCCTGGACGGGGCGTGATCCGGAAGGAGCAGGACGGGGAGGTGCTGTATGTCGCCTCCTGACAAGAACCGCGGCCTGGTCGCCACACCCTACCGTGCCCACCCCTGGCACGGCGTGTCCATGGGGCGGGAGGCGCCGGAGGTGGTGACGGTCTACGTGGAGATCGTCCCCACCGACACGGTGAAGTACGAGGTGGACAAGGTCTCGGGCATCCTGCGGGTGGACCGCCCGCAGCAGTACAGCAACGTCTGTCCCGCGCTGTACGGCTTCGTGCCCCAGACCTTCTGCGAGGACGAGGTCGCCGAGTTCTGCATGGAGCGCACGGGTCGCACCGGCATCGTGGGAGATGGCGATCCCCTCGACATCTGCGTGATCACGGAGCGGCCCATCCAGCACGGTGACATCCTGGTGAGGGCGGTCCCGGTGGGCGGCCTGCGCATGATCGACGGCAACGAGGCGGACGACAAGATCCTGGCCGTGCTCCAGGGAGACGCGGTGTACGGGGACGTGAAGGACGTGGAGGGACTTCCCCGACCGCTGGTCGAGCGCGTCCGCCACTACTTCCTGACCTACAAGCACGGTCCCGATCGCACCGCCGGCCAGCCCGTGGAGATCACCCACGTGTTCGGCCGCGCCGACGCCCACGAAGTGATCCGCCGCTCCCGCCGGGACTACCTGGCGCGTTTCGACGAGACGTTCCGGCGCTAGGCCGTCTTCCTCCGCATCCGCGGCACCTGCGCCGGCTCCTCGCGCCCGGCCAGCTCCTCCATGAGGAAGGCGGCCGCGTCGTTGCCGCGCAGGAACTGCTCCAGGTCCATCTTCTCGTTGGGCGCGTGCAGGTTGTCGTCGTTCAGGCCCACCCCCATGAGCACGCTGGGGATGCGGAGGATGCGGCCGAAGGCGGCGATCACCGGGATGGAGCCGCCCTCCCGCTGGAACACGGGGGCCTTGCCGAAGGCCCGCTTCACGGCGCGGCTGGCGGCCTGCAGGGCGGGATGGTCCGTGGGGGCGAGCCAGGCCTCGCCGCCGTGCAGCTCGCGCACGGTCACCTTCACCGCCCTGGGCGCGAGCTTCTTCAGGTAGGTCTCGACCTTGCGCGCGATCTCCTTCGGCGTCTGGTCGGGCACCAGGCGGGTGGAGAACTTCGCGTGCGCCTCGGCGGGGATGACGGTCTTGGCGCCTTCCCCCTGGAAGCCGCCCCAGATGCCGTTGATCTCCAGGGTGGGGCGGGCCCAGATCCGCTCCAGGGTGGTGAAGCCGGGCTCGCCGAAGAGCTCGGGCGCCCCGATGGCCTTCGCCCACTTGCGGTCGCTGTGGGGGAGGGAGGCGAAGGCCTTCCGCTCCGCCTTCGACAGCTTGCGCACCTTGTCGTAGAAGCCGGGGACCAGCACCTTGCCCCTCCTGTCCTTGAGCTGGGCCAGCAGGTGCACGAGGGCGAAGGCCGGGTTCATCACCGAGCCGCCGAAGGTGCCGGAGTGCAGGTCGCTGTCGGTGCCGCGCACGTCGATCTGGAAGTAGGCGAGGCCGCGCAGGGCATGGCAGATGGAGGGCACGCCCTTGGCGAAGAAGGCGGTGTCGGAGACGACCACCGCGTCCGCCGCCAGGCGCACCTTGTTCTGCTCGATGTAGGGCTCGAGGTGGTCCGAGCCCACCTCCTCCTCCCCCTCGATCAGGAACTTCACGTTCACCGGGCAGGTGCCGGAGGCCTCGAGGTGCGCCTCCAGGGCGTTGACGTGGAGGATCACCTGGCCCTTGTCGTCCGAGGCGCCGCGGGCCCAGATCTTCCCGTCCTCCACCACCGGCTCGAAGGGGGGCCGCTTCCACTCGTGCAGCGGGTCCACCGGCTGCACGTCGTAGTGCCCGTACACCAGGATCGTCGGTTTCCCCGGCGCCCCCAGCCATTCCCCGTACACGATGGGGTGGCCACCGGTCTCGTGGACCTCCGCCGTCGTACAGCCGGCCGAGGTGAGGCGGCGCTGCAGCCACTGCGCGGCCCGGCGCACGTCCTCCTTGCGCTCGGGGAGCGTGCTCACGGAGGGGATGCGGAGCAGCTCCAGCAGCTCGCTCACCAGGCGGTCCCGGTTCTGGTGCAGGTAGTCGGCGACGGCGCTCATGGATCCTCCGAAACGGTCACATCATGGCGGCGGGCGGCGCGGGCTCGTTCGGGTCCCCGGCGTTGTTCAGGGGGATCTTCACCAGCAGCCAGGCGATGAACGCCACCACGGCGACCCCCACCAGGTAGCTGGGGTCGTTGAAGTAGTTCGGGCTCTCCTCGGTGCCCTGCAGCAAGGCCCCCAGGTTGACGTCCCGGATGGCCAGCCCCGACGTGACGAGTCCCATCAGCGCTTCCCCGGCGATCAGCCCGGACGCGATGAGCACACCCACGTTGCCGAAGCGGGCCAGCTGCGCGTCGTTGTAGCCCCGCCGCTTGGCGATCGTGTCCGCCAGCCAGCGGATCATGCCGCCCACGAAGATGGCGGAGGTGGTGCCGAAGGGCAGATACATCCCCACGGCCACCAGCATGGGGCTGCGCACCTGCAGGAGCACCATGGTCAGGCCGAGGAAGATGCCCACGATGATCAGCGGCCAGGCCATGTCCCCGCCCACGATCCCCTTGGCCAGGAAGGCCATGAGGCTCGCCTGGGGTGCCGAGAGCGCGGGATCGCCGAAGCCGATGCCTCCGTTCGCGATGTTGGCCTTGTAGAGGATGAGCAGAGGGAAGTACATGACGAGAGCGGCCACCACCACGGCCACCAGCTCCACCAGCTGGATGGTGCGCGGGGTGCCGCCGAGCAGGTACCCGACCTTGAAGTCCTGGAGCAGCTCGCCGGCCACCGCCGCCGCCACGCAGACCACCGCCGCCACCCCGAGCACGGCGACCACGCCGCTCTGCCCGGACACGCCCAGGGCCACCATGAGCAGCGCGGCCACGATCAGGGTGGAGAGCGTGATCCCGGAGATCGGGTTGTTCGTGGATCCGATCATGCCCACCAGGTAGCCGGAGACCACGCAGAAGAAGAACCCCGCGATCAGCATGACGATGGCGGCGGTCAGCCCCGCCTTCACGCCGGCGAAGCTGACGTAGAGGCCCGCCATGGCGATGAAGGTGATGCCGATGAGGAGGAAGACGGTCTTCGAGGCCATGTAGCGCTCGGTCCGGACCGCCTTGGCCGCGACGTCCCCCGCCTTCAGCTCGCGCACGGCGCGGGCCAGCCCCTGCCCGATCTTCTCCCGCATGCGGAACATGGTGAAGCCCGCGCCCACCAGCATGCCGCCCACCGCGATGGGGCGGACGATGAACTGCCAGACGCTCCGCGTCATCCCCGCCCAGGAATCCACCGGTGCTCCCGGCGGCAAGTAGGTCTGGAGCTGCGGTCCCAGGAAGTAGATGAGCACCGGCACCATGAAGCCCCAGGCGAACAGGGAGCCGGCGAAGTTCAGGGCGGCCACGCTGGGACCCAGGATGTAGCCGACCCCGATGTAGGCCGGGCTCACGTCGGGGGTGACGATCTGCGTCGCCCCTCCGGTGCTCAGGGCATTGGCGTTGGCGCCCGTCCCCAGGCGCACGTGCCCACCCACCTGGCCGAACCGGACGACCTTGGTCCAGGCCACGGCGAACAGGTTCAAGGCGCCGGCGAGATAGATCGCCCCGCCCAACGCCATGTTCTGGAAGAGGTACTTGGCGGCCCCCGCCCCGCGCTGCCCGGCCTTGTGGATCTCGGCCGCCGCCGTCGACTCGGGGAAAGGGAGGGTGCGGTCCTCCACCATGGCGCGGCGCACGAGGGAGACGAAGAGCACGCCCAGCACCGAGCCGATGATCATGAGCACGGTGGAGCGCCAGTACGCGCCCGGGCCCTCGAAGGACGGCCAGGCGCCCGCGATCAGGAAGGCGGGAATGGTGAAGATGGCCCCCGCCGCCACCGACTCGCCGATGGACCCGGCGGTGCGGGCCAGGTTCTCCTGGAGGATGGTCCCGCGCCGGAGGCGCAGCCAGGCCATGCTGATCACGGCCGCCGGGTAGGTGGCGGCGATGGTCTGGCCCGCCTTCAATCCCAGGTAGGCGTTGGCCGCGCCCAGCACCACCGTCATGACGAGGCCCAAGACCACGGTCCCCACCGTGAACTCGCGCATCTCGACGTGCTGCGGGACGAAGGGCTTGTGCTCCTGCTGGGCCGGCTCGGCCATGCGCATCCTCCGCGGACCCCGGATGGGGTTGGAAAGACGCGGATTGTACGTCAGCTGGGGAGCGACCCGGTCGGCGGCGTGAACCGCCAGGTGGCGAGGAGGGCGCGGGTGCCCGGATCCTCCTCCGCCTCCTTCCCCGCGGGGTAGACGGCCCGGATCAGGTAGAGGACGGCGCCGTGGCGGACCACCCAGTAGCGCACCTTCGACGGGGTGGTCTGCTTTCCCACGTGGACGGTGTGGGTCACGATCAGCGCCGGCTCCCCCCCCACCGTCCCCGTCTCCTTGCTCTCGTCCTGGATGTCGCCGAAGTAGTGGCTGGTCCAGCGCGCCAGCTCGGGGACGACGCTCTCGGGAAGACCTTCCAGCCAGGCGTGCTCGGCCCCCTCCAGGGACTTCACCTGCCAGTTGATCAGGGTACCCCCGCGGGATTTCGCCTCCTCCCCGTACATGCGCCAGCCCTCCGGGAGCTTGAAGGCGAAGCCCAGCTCCTTGCTCTCGTACGTGTCCGAGGAGCGGGGGGCCGGTCCGGCGCAGCCGGCCAGGACCGCCAGGGCGAGGGCCACCAGGAAGCCCCGGCTCACCGGCGCGTCCTCTCGGGCGCGAGGTCGCGCCCGAACGCCTTCCGGTACGCCTGCGGCGTGTCGATGTCGGTCAGGATGCCGGGGTCGTCCACCTCCACCTCCACCAGGCCCTTCTCGTGCGCGTGCACGACGGCGCGGGCTCCCAGGTCTTCCGGGGCGCGCAGCAGCTCCGGGGACAGCTTGGCCGAGAACAGAGTGGGGTGCCCCCGTTTGCCGTGGTGCACGGGGACCACGACGGGAGCGTGCCGCCGCTCCCAGGCCTCGATGATCCGGTCCACCGTGTCCGCCCGCACCAGCGGCTGGTCCACCGGCCAGAGCAGGAACGCCTCCGTGCCGCGGGGGAGCGCCCGGATCCCCGCCTGCACCGACGAGAGCATCCCCCGCTCGAAATCCCGGTTGTGGACGATGACGTGCCGCACCAGCCCACCCTCGTCGATCACCTGCTCGGCCTCGTGCCCCACCACCACCCGCACCTCGTCCACCGCCGTCCCGGTCATCGTCTCCAGGATCGCCGCCAGGAACGGCGTCCCGTCCCCCGTGGGGAGGAGCGGCTTCGGCCTGCCGATGCGCTCCGACTTTCCCGCGGCCAGGACGATGGCCGTGATCAACGGATGGCCCGTCCCAGAGGGAGCGCGTGCCGCTCGCCCAGGCGCTCCAGCGCGCGCACGCCGCTCGCGCCGGCCGCCCGCGCCCCGCCCTTGAGCGCGGCCAGGGCGAGACCGAGCACCTCCGCGGCCAGGTCGCGCAGCGCAACCCCTCCCGCGGTCCCCTCCAACCCCAGACGCGCCGAGGAATCCATGGCGGCGCGCCAGGCGGCGTGGTCGTCGTGGCCCCGGCCCAGCTCCAGGGCGGCGGAGAGCGCGTCGTCGTCGTAGAGGACCCCGGTCCAGAGGGCGGGAACGGACAGAAGGAGGTCGTCGGGCTGAAGGTCGGCGGAGCGCACCTCGACGTAGGCGTAGGAGCGCACCTCGGTGAACACGGACGAGAGGTGCAGCTCCCAGTCGTCGATCCCGACCGCATCGCAGCCCACCCTCTCCAGGTAGCTACGGAAAGGCTTGCCGTGCGCGGAGACCAGCCCCTCGCTGCGGCGGCGGAAGATGGCGGGGACGTCGAGCACCCACTCCACCCAGGCCCGCAGATCGAAGGCTGGATCGAAGACGATGGCGGGGAGGCCGCAGCGGGCGGGGTCCACCTCTTTCCAGATCGCTTCCCGCCAGGAGCGCCAGCCGGTGTCGCGGCCGTCGGCCCGGGAGGAGTTGCCGAACAGCGCCACCGCCACCGGGGTCAGCAGGGCGGCGGCGCGGAACTTCCGCGTCCAGTCCCCCTCGTCGGCATAGTCGAAGGCGCACTGCACGCTGGCCGTCTGCGTCATCATCCGGTGCGCCAGGCGGCCGCGCGCCCCCAGGTAGTCCCGCATCAGGACGTACCGGGCCTTGGGCATCCAGGGCATCGTCTCCACCGGCTGCTCCGGCTGCACGCCCACGTCCAGCCAGCGCACGCCCACCTCGGCACCGACCTCGTCCAGCACGCGGAGGTGCGCGCGCAGCGCGGCGTCGAGCGCGTCGAGATCGGGGGCGGGGCGCGACGACCACTCCACCTGGCCGCCCGGCTCCAGCGAGATCTCCCCCCAGTCGCCGTCGAGGCCGATCAGGTGCTCGCCCTCGTGCACGCGGATGCCGCCGCGGTGCGCGTGATAGGCCTCGAGCACCCGCCGCACGTCGGGGTAGGGAATGGAACGTCCGTCGCGGACGCTCACCCCCATCTTCTCGACCTCGAGCCCGACCAGCCACCGCTCGCGCGGGCGGCCGGCCTGGATGAAATAATCCACGAGTCGCGGGCAGGTGAGCGTTCCGCGATCGAAGCGGGTCATTGCTGGGGAGGAGTGTAACGCTTTGACGGCACGGATGCTGCGGGTGGGCCCCTGGACGATTGCCTTCCGGGGGCTCGAGGCTGCGCTGGCGCGCGCACTCGACGTGCGCTGGGGTCCCTTCGTGGAGGCCGGGTCGGCGGCGAGCGTGGAGGTCCTCGTGGGACGTGCGGCTCCGGGAGCGACGCTGGCGCCGTGGACGCGGGGGGAGCGGTACCGGATGGAGGCCGTGGCCGGCCCCGGGATCCCCGCCGTGCGCTCCTACGGGTTCGTGCTGGCGCCGGCCGGTGGCGCGGCGTTCGCGCTCGATCTCGACCCCGGGGGAGGGGAGCCGGCGGAGCGCCGGGTCGAGAACGCCGCGCGCCTCTTGGTGGCCCGGCTCGCGCTCCAGGCGGGCGGGTTCGCCCTCCACGGCGCGGCCGTGATCGAGGACGGCCGCGCCCGCGTGCTCGCCGGTCCCTCGCGCGCGGGGAAATCCACCGCCGTGACGTCCCTGGGCTGGCCGGTGCTGGGCGACGACTTCGCGGTCCTGCTTCCGTCCGGGGAGGGGGCGTGGGCGGTCGCGGCCACCCCGTTCGACAACAGCGAGGCCATCCCGTCCTCGGCGGTGATGGGGACCTGGCCGCTCCGGGCCGTCTGGCGCCTGGAGCAGGGAGCGGAGGGTGCCCTCCGCCCGCTCATGGCGCCCGCGGCGGCGGCGATGCTGAGCGCGTGCGCCGCGTTCCCCTGGGCGCTCCCCGACCTGGCCGAGGCCCTGGTCGCGGCCACCGTGCGCTGCGCCTCGGAGGTGGAGTGCGGCGTCCTCACGTTCGCGCGCGACACCGACCTGCGGGCCTTGCTCTCGCCCTAGCGATTCCGCGGGGCGGCGACCGGCTGCACCACGGCGCCCTCGTCCGCCGCGTGATTCGTGATGGAGTTGGGGGCGTTCAGGTGCGCGCCGTCGTCCACCCCCACGCCCAGGCGGTCCACCAGCTCCCCGCCCAGCCATCCCGTCACGGTGCCGAGCCCGAGCCCGAGCACCTCCAGCAGGAAGGCGGGGGTGGTGAGCGCATAGCTGGGCTCGTCGCGCCGCAGCAGCACCGCGCCCAGGAAGAGGAGGATCAGCACGACGTTGCCGATCCCATGCACGGCGCCGATCCGCTTGGCCCGCGTGTTCGAGGGGATGGCGAGCCAGTCCACCAGGCCGAAGACGGCGGCGAGCAGACCGGTGGCGATCCCGGCCACGATGTTCCAGAACGACACGGCCGTCATGTCCCAGTCCGTCGTCAGGGCCAGCGCGTCGAAGATCACGGCCATGACGAGCAGGCCCAGCGGGAGCGGGGTCAGCATCTGATGGATGGGATGGCCCAGGAGCTTGGCGCGGCTCTCCATGACGAACCTCCAGGGTGTGGGGCGGGAGTTGTCCCTATTCTCCCCCCGGGAGCGCGGCGCGCAACAGCTCGGCGAGGTGGGCCGGCCGGCGCCCCGTCTCCTGGAAGACCTGCTCCCGGCAGGAGAAGCCGTCTGCCACGACCGTGACGTCCGGGCCCGCGCGGCGCACGGCGGGCAGGACGCCCAGCTCGCCGATCCGCCGCGAGACCTCCGCGTGGTCGCGGCGAAAGCCGAAGGCGCCCGCCATGCCGCAGCACCCCGCGTCGAGCACGGTGGCCTCGACCCCGAGCCGGCGGAGCAGCTCCTTCTCGGGCGCGACCGGCAGCACCGCCTGCTGGTGGCAGTGGAACTGCACGAGGGCGCGGCCGCCGAGGGGGCGAAGAGGCAGATCGAGGCCGGAGAGGAACCCCGCGAGCGTGGTGGCCCGGGCGGCGAGCGCCGCCGCGCGCCGGTCTCCCGGGAACAGCTTGACCAGCTCCACCTTGAACACCGACAGGCACGACGGCTCGAGCACGACCACCGGCGTGCCGGCGAGCGCCGCGCCCCCCACCGCATCGAGGACCACCCGGAGGTACTGCCTGGCCTGGTCGAGCATTCCCCAGTCGTAGAGGGGCCGGCCGCAGCAGACGCCGGCGGGGGAGAGCGTGACGCGCGCGCCTGCCGCTTCCAGCACCTCGACGGCGGCGCGCCCGGGGGCGGGGAGGAGATGCTCGGTCCAGGTATCCGCCCAGAGCAGGACCGGTGCGCCTTCGCCCGCCCGCCGGCCTGCGGCCCACCGGTGGAGGCCGGTCGGCGCCAGCTTCGGGATCTCCCGGTCGGGCGCGATCCCGGCCGCGGCCTTGAGCAGCGGGCCGAGGGCGGCGGTCATGGCGTTGGCCAGGCGCGGCACGCGTCCGGCGAGACGCAGCCAGCGGTCGGCGTGGCCGAACGCGTACGCGGCGCGCGGCCGGCGGCGGCCCTTCCAGTGGTGATGGAAGAACTCCGCCTTCCAGGTGGCGAGATCGACGCCGGCAGGGCACTCATGCGCGCAGGCCTTGCACGCGAGACACAGGTCGAGCGCCTCCGCCACCGCGGGGTCGTCCCAGCCCCCGCGCACCACCTCGCCGCGCAGCATCTCGTGGAGGAGGCGCGCGCGCCCGCGTGTGCTGTGCCGCTCGTCCTCCGTGGCGCGGAAGCTCGGGCACATGGTGCCCGGGGACATCTGGCGGCAGCGTCCCACGCCCACGCAGCGGAGCACGGCGCGGTCGAAGCCGCCTTCCTCGCGGTAGGGGAAGACGGTCGCCGGGCGGGCGCCGGGGGTGTTCGGCCCCAGGCGCAGGTCGGCGTCGAAGGGCCGGGCGTCCACGACCTTCCCCGGGTTCATGCGCCCCTCGGGATCCCACAGGCGCTTGAAGGCGCGAAACCCCGCGGTGAGGGGGGCGCCGTACATCCGGTCCAGCAGCTCCCCGCGCGCCTGCCCGTCTCCGTGCTCGCCCGAGAGCGAGCCACCGTGCGCCACCACCAGGTCGGCCGCATCTTCCATGAAGGAGCGGAACTGCCCCACCCCGGCGGAGGTCTCGAGGTCGAAGGTGATGCGGACGTGCACGCAGCCGTCGCCGAAGTGGCCGTAGAAGGCTGCCTCGTACCGGTAGTCACGGAGCAGCGCTTGCAGTCCCCGCAGGTAGCTGCCCAGCCGCGCCGGCGCCACCGCCGAGTCCTCCCATCCCTCCCAGGCGTGGCGCCCGTCGGGGAGGAACGCGGTGGCGCCCAGCGCACCCTCGCGCACCTCCCACACCGCGGCCTGGGCGGCGGGGTCGGTGAGCACGCGGCAGAGCGCCCCCTCCCGGCGGGCGCGCGCAGCGGCGCGCTCCGCCTTGGCCGCCGCCTCGGCTTCGGTGTCGCCGGACACCTCCAGCAGCAGCCACGCCCCCGCTCCGGCGAAGGGGGCGAGCACGGCGGGCGCCACGCCGCGCTGGGCCTGGCGCTCGATCAGCGCGTGATCGATCCCCTCCAGGCCGATCGGGTTCATCTCCAGGAAAGCGGGCACGTGGTCGGCGGCGGCAGGCACGTCGGGGAAGCCCGCAAGCACCAGCGCGCGGTGCTTCCATCCCGGCACCAGGCGCAGCGTCGCCTCCACCCACGTCGCACAGGTTCCCTCCGTCCCCACCAGCGCGCGCGCCACGTCGAAGCCCTGCTCGGGGAGGAGCGCGTCCAGGCCGTACCCGGAGACGCGGCGCGGGATCTTGGGGAAGCGGGCGTCGATCTCCGGGGCGAGGTTCTTCGCCAGCGCCCGCAAGCCGGCGTAGATCTCCCCCTTGCGTCCTCCCCCGGCCACCGCGGCGTCGGCCTCCGTGTCCGATGTCTTCCCCACCCGGAGGCGGAGGCCGTCGCCGGTGACGACGTCCAGGCCCAGGACGTTGTGGGACGTGCGTCCGGTCACCACGGAGTGGACGCCGCAGGAGTCGTTCCCCAGCATCCCGCCGAGCGTGCAGTGGCGATGGGTAGCGGGATCGGGTCCGAAGGTCAGGCCGTGGGGCGCCGCCTCCCGGCGCAGATGGTCGAGCACCACGCCCGGCTGCACCCGTGCCAGGCGCGCCTCGGGGTCGATCTCGAGGATCCGGTGGAGGTGGCGGGAGAGGTCGAGCACGACGGCCACGTTGCAGCACTGGCCGGCCAGGCTCGTGCCCGCGCCGCGCGGCAGCACCGGCACGGCCGCCTCCCGGCAGGCATCGAGCGCCGCGAGCAGGTCGTCCGTGTCGCGCGGGAACACGACCGCGATCGGCACCTGGCGGTAGTTCGAGGCGTCGGTGGCGTAGAGCGCGCGGGTGCCGTCGTCGAATCGGACCTCGCCGCTCAGGCGGCGGCGCAGCTCGCTCTCCAGCGCGCGGGCATCGCTCATCGCCGGAAGCCTACACGCTCGCGCAAGCAAGGGGCTGTGCTACACCGTCGCGATGGAACCGCGGGGGATGGGGCGCGCCTATCTGGGGCTGGCGGTGGCGGCGATCGCCTGGGGCGCGTCCTTCGTGGCCACCAAGCGCGCCGTGTCCGAGGTCTCGCCCGCGACCGTGGTCTGGGCCCGCTTCGGCATGGGGGTGCTGGTGCTGGGCGCGGCGGTGGCCTTCCGCAGGCAGTGGGCGCTCCCCCCGCGCCGCGAGCTGCCGTTCTTCGTGCTGCTCGGGTTCCTGGGCGTGGCCTTCCACCAGTGGCTGCAGGCGAACGGCCTGAAGACCGCCACGGCCACCACCAGCTCCTGGATCGTGACCACGATCCCCATCTTCACCGCGCTCCTCGGCTTCCTGGTGCTCAAGGAGCGGCTGCGCCCGATGCGGATCGCGGGGATCGCGCTGGCCGCGGTGGGCGTCCTGGTGGTGGTCTCCCGCGGCCGCCCGGGGCGGCTCTGGACCGGTCACGAGGGGACGGTGGGGGACCTCCTGGTCCTGGGGAGCGCCGTGAACTGGGCGGTGTTCACGGTGCTCTCGCGCAGCCGCATCGTCTGCCATCCGCCGGCGCGGATGATGCTCTGGGTGATGGCCATCGGCTGGATCCTCACCTTCCCCTGGCTGCTGGCCGGTCCCGGGTTCTCCGAGCTGACGACCCCCACCCCCACGGGCTGGCTGGCGCTGGTCTTCCTGGGCTTCGTCTGCTCCGGCCTCGCCTACATCGGGTACTACGATGCCCTGCGCGTGCTGCCCGCCGCACGCGTCGCCGCCTTCATCTATTTCCAGCCCCTGGTCACGATGGCCGTGGCGGTCGCGCTCGGCCAGGAGCACCTGGTGCCGGCGGCGCTGCTGGGCGGTGCCCTCATCCTGGCCGGGGTGGCGCTGGTGAATCGGAAGGGGTCAGGTCTTTCCTTTTTCCTTTTTCAGCCGCTGCGGCTGAAAAAGGAAAAAGGAAAGACCTGACCCCTTCTCAGCCGCGCACGCCGAACCCGGCTTCCAGGGCGCCGCCGCCGAGACCGGGGACGGTGAGGCGGGCCAGCGTGAGCGTCTCCCGGAACGGCCGCCCGTACTCCGGGATCTTCTCCAGATGCACCCGGAACACGTTGGGCGAGCGCACCTCGACGTACGCGGATGCCTCGGGCGGCAGCATCTTTTCCACCAGCTTGTCCAGGAACGGGTTGGCCACCGCCTGGAGCCCCAGCGGGAGCTGCTCCGCCACCAGGCGCACGCCCACCACGTTCCGCAATCCTTCCACCAGCCCGGCCTTGATCTCGAACGTGGCAGCGATCGCCGGCAGGAGCGGCGTGGGCAGCTTCAGCCCTTCCAGGCGCAGCAGCAGCCGCTCTCCCTCGCGCGCAAGACGCAGGTTCTCCACCTGCGGCGGCCGGAAGCGGAACAGCAGCCGCTCCAGATCGGCGATCTCGAGGCGCAACGTGGAGGAAGAGGACGACATACGGGGTTGCCCACATGCTAGCATCGCGCGCCCCGCTGACGGAGGTGCTGCCGTGGCCGATGCGAAGCACGGCTGGCTCTCGGGCCGCCGCATCTATCCCGACCCGATCCGAGCCCACGCCGAGGTGGCGGACCTCCTGGACCAGACCTTCCTCGCCTACAACGCGGGCCGGCTGCAGAAGGCGGCGCGCCTGCTGGTGGAGAAGATGCTCCGGCCGGAGGCCACCCTGGGGATGAGCCTCTCCGGCGCGCTCACCCCGGCGGGCCTGGGCCGCTCCGTGATCATCCCCCTGATCCGCGCCGGCTTCGTGGACTGGATCATCTCCACCGGCGCCAACCTGTACCACGACACCCACTTCGGCCTGGGCCTGGCCATGCACCAGGGGCGGCACGACCTGGACGATCGCGTGCTTCGCGAGGACGGCGTGGTCCGCATCTATGACATCCTCTTCGACTACAAGGTGCTGCTGAAGACGGACGCCTACCTGCGCGAGGTGATGCTCAGCCCGGAGTTCCAGCGCGACATGTCCACCGCCGAGCTGCACTTCCTGCTCGGCAAGTTCCTGGCCGGCCGCGAGGACGAGCTGGGGGTGCAGGACACCTGCGTGCTGGCCACCGCCTACCGGTGCGGCGTGCCCTGTTACGTCTCCTCCCCCGGCGACTCGTCCATCGGGATGAACGTGGCCGAGCTGTGGCTTCGGAGCCGGGGCCCCCGCATCGACGTCTCCCGGGACGTCAACGAGACCGCCTCCATCGTGTACGCGGCCAAGAAGCAGGG
>DASUFT010000089.1:0-24014 GCA_036274395.1 Candidatus Polarisedimenticolaceae bacterium
CACGCCCAGGATGCGCCAGCGGTGCCCGGCCGAACGGCGCGCGCTCTCCCCCAGGGCCCGGCGGGGCGGGACGCGCTCGAAGAGCACGAGCGGCAGGGCGAAGGTCCAGCGCGCGACGGCCCAGAGGAGTGCCACGGCGAGGCCGGCGACCAGCGCTCCTCCCCGGATCGCCGCCGCCCAGAACGCCGGCGGCCGGGCCGCCCGGTAGTAGTTGATGTCGAGGCCGCGCAGCAGGCCGACGTAGAGCAGCAAGCCCCCGAGCAGGAACGGGATCAGCGCGGCCGCCACGCGCACCACCATGTGCGCGGCCAGCGCCAGCAGCTCCGGCGTGCGCAGGGCGGCGCGGTAGAGGGCGATCCGGGCAGGCAGGCGCCGCCCCTCCGAGGCGGCGAAGCCGATGGGCATCAGGCAGGCCAGCTCCAGCACGGTGAGGCCGGTGAGCACGGCCGCCAGGACGAGGAGGCTCGCCAACCCCGACTTGGTGGCGACGAAGAAGCGCAGGATGTCGGTGTCGGCGAGCACCCCCCCCGCACGGTCCGGGATCAGCCAGCGCACGAGCAGGGCCGTCGCCGGCCCCAGGAGGGCGAAGGCGGCCGCCCGGTACACGAGGTCCGCGCGCGCCAGCAGGCGCCACGACCGCGCGAGATCGGACAGCGCGCCGGCGACGGCCGCGCGCGCGAGCGTCATCGATTGGCCGCGTTGTCCTCCGGGACCACGATCTCCACCCGGCGGTTCTTGGCCCGGCCTTCGGCGGTGTCGTTGGTGTCCACCGGCTTCTCCGGCCCGAAGCCCGCCGCCCTCATCCGCGCCTCCTCCACCCCCTGAGACTTCAGGAACTCCATCACGGCCGAGGCGCGGTCCATGGAGAGCTTGGAGTTCACCTCCGCCGAGCCCGTGGAGTCGGTGTGCCCCTCCACCTCGATGTTGGCGGTGGGGATCATGAGGAGGATGCCCGAGAGCTTGGCCAGGGAGACCTTGGCCTCGGGCTTGAGCGTGGACTTCCCGCTGGGGAAGAGGATCCCGCCGGAAAGGCTCACCACCAGGCCGCGCCCGGTGCGCTCGGTCGCCGACACCTTGCCCAACGCACCGGAGAGGCGCTGCGCCAGGGCGTCCCGGTCGCGCCGGATCTTCTCCCGGTCCGCCTCCACCTGGGCCTTCTCGGCCTGCACGCGCTGCATATCGGTCTGGAGCGCCTGCCGCTGCTGCTCGACGCTCGCCAGCTCGGCCTCGGTCTTCTGCCGCGCGGCCCGCTCGGCCTCCGTCTCCTTCTGCTTCTGGGCCAGCTCGGCGAGGCGGGCGGCCTCGGTGTCCTTGGCCTTCTGGGCCTCCATCTGGGTCATGGCGGAGCCCACGGCGCTGGAGGCGAGCGCCACCGTGCGCAGCGACAGCTCGGGCACGTCCTTCGCCTTCCCCACCCGCCCCTGGTAGGCGTCATCGGCCTGGCCGAGCGCCACGCGAGCGTCCCGCGCCGCCGCCTGCGCGTACTTCTCCGCCTCGAAGCGGTCCATCAGCTCGATGGCCTTGCGCGCCTGCTGCAGCTCGACCGGGGTCTTGTCCTCGTACTTGAGGCCGGCGATGGACTCGTTGTCCCGCTTGGTGGCGATGGTCCGGAACCCGTCGAACCCGAAAGTGGAGTTCTTCGCCATCTTGTCGTCCGAGGGCATGGAGACGAACGCCACCAGGTCCGAAGGCCGGCGCACGGCGGGGAGCGGCTCCGCCGTGACCATGAGCGCGAACTGCTTGGCGGGGGTGGAGAAGCTGGCCTCCCCGCTGCGGTCCTGGCGCACGGGCAGCTCGCCCAGGCTCTGCGCCACACCCTCCGGCGTCACCGTCCAGAGGATCCAGCAGTTGACGTCCCCGCCGAAGAGAAGGGCGGGCTCCAGCTTCTTCCAGCTGATCTCGATGCGCGACTGGCCCTGCTGGGGACGCACCGAGCCGCTGAGCGTCGCCTTGGGGGCGCGCTCGGTGGTCTGGAACTTGACCTTGATGTCTCTCCCCTCGGGGTAGAGCACCGCGTTGAGCGCGGTCTCGGCGGCGAACGTGCCGGTGACCGACAGCAACGCCACCGCGAGCAGGATACGGATCTTCATGGCGGTCCCCTCCGGCCCCATGACGGACGCTGCCGCCTGCCCGGAGGGGCCGTTTCGCCGGGTCCAGGCGCGACGCAGTCTCCCTGATCGAGTAGGATCGCCCCCCTTCGCGGGGGGGCTCAATGGGACCTTGGTCCAATCGCTGCCCCGCGGGGCCGTGTGATAGGAAGGACGACCCCGAACCTCACATGAGGAGACGTGCATGACGATCAAGCGGGCGGCATGGCTGGTGGCGATCGCGGTGACCCTGGGACTCGCCGTCCCGGGCGTCCGGGCGGCGGTGGACGGCCCGGTGGCCGGCCACTTCTCTTTCGGCCCCAGCTTCCTCCAGGGCGATGCCAGCAAGGCCTTCGACGACGGGTGGGCCCTCCACGGGGGCGCCACCTGGTTCGCCACGGGCCGGCCCAACCTCGGGTACCGGCTGGACTTCGGCTACGACTGGTGGGACGCCAAGAACGAGTTCCTGGACCAGATCGACACCAACCCGGGCACGATCGGCATCCAGCCCCCGGACGACGGCGATGCCCGCGTCTGGTCCGGCACCGTGGACCTGCTCTGGAACTCCAAGGGGACGGGAAAGGTCGGCTTCTACCTGGTGGGTGGCGTGGGCGTCTACTACCTGCAGGCGCACATCTCCGAGTACGGCTACGGAACCGGGTACTGGTGCGACCCTTGGTGGGGCTGGTGCTACCCGGGCATCGTGCAGGGCGAATACCTGATCGACGACAAGTCGAGCTGGGAGTGGGGCCTGAACGCCGGCGCCGGCCTGACGTTCCAGGTGAGCCCGAACGCCGAGATGTACCTGGAGGCGGTGTGGCACTGGCTGGACACGCCCAAGAGCGGCCAGTTCGTCCCCGTCAGCCTCGGCTTCCGCTGGTAGGCGAAGGAGCACGCACGTGAGACAGCTCAGGTATGCCGTGGCCGCCCTCGCGCTCCTCGCGTCGGCCTGCGCCACGACGAAGTGGGTGAACACCTGGACGGAGCCGGCGGCCGCCGGCCGGGCTCCGCTCAAGAAGGTCCTGGTCATCGGGATGAGCGCCGACATGGCCAACCGGCGGGCCTGGGAGGAGGCCATGGTGGCGTCTCTCCAGGGCTACAAGGTGCAGGCCACGCAGTCGGCGCAGGTCCTCCCCGAGGGTGAGGTCGCCGAAGACGTCCTGCGCCAGAAGGTGCAGGAGGGCGGCTACGACGGTGTCGTCATCACCCGCCTCATCAGCGTGGACGAGAAGACCGACTACGTGCCGCCCAGCACCGGGGTGGTGGTCGGCTCCTATGGCTGGGGCCCGTACTACGGCGCCTACGGCGGCTGGTACGGCACGGTCTACTCCCCCGGCTATCTCGTGAACAGCACCGTGGTGCGCCTGCAGACACGGCTGTGGGGAACGGAGGGCGAGGGCAAGCCGCTGTGGACGGGGGTCAGCGAGTCGATCGACCCCTCGGAAGTGAAGTCGTTGAGCAAGGAGATCTCCTTCATGATCACGAAGGAACTCGACAAGCACGGGTTGATCTGATGCGCGCCGCGACGGCCCTGATGGCGGCGGCCTTCCTGGTTTCCCCGGCCATGGCCGAGTTCGGCGGCGTGCCCGATCGCTTCCAGGTCTCGCTGGGGGGGATGGCGGCCGAGCTCGTCACCCAGGCCACGCTGGCCCCGGAGGATCTGGGGACGGGCGCCGCGGTGGACTTCGAGAGCCTGTTCAACATTCCCGGGAGCAAGCAGGCTGCGCGCCTGGACGGCTTCTGGCACTTCAAGCCCAGGCAGTCCATCGACTTCGGCTACGTCCAGTTCAACCGCTCCGGCTCG
Organism: Candidatus Polarisedimenticolaceae bacterium; assembly: GCA_036274395.1. Taxonomy (GTDB): domain Bacteria; phylum Acidobacteriota; class Polarisedimenticolia; order Polarisedimenticolales; family DASUFT01; genus DASUFT01. The sequence goes on from DASUFT010000089.1 coordinate 3,892, forward strand.
CGGGAGATCGACGAGGACGTCACCTGGGGCGACTTCACGTTCAGTGCCGGCGCCTTCGTGACCGCCACCTTCGACACCCGGTTCCCCTACGCGGCCTGGCGGTGGGACTTCCTGCAGGAGGACAAGGTCAAGATCTCGGGGACGGCCGGGCTCAGCTACATGCGCGTCGAGGCCACGCTGGACGCCGACGGCGGCGTGACCGGGCCGGAGGGACCGGTGACGGGCACGGTGAACGAGGGCGTGTCGGTCCAGTTCCCCGTGCCTCTCGTGGGACTCCGCCTCGACTGGGCGCTGCGGGACCGGCTCTTCGCGGAGCTGTACACCCGCTTCTTCCGCCTCGATGCCGGCACCTTCAACGGGGGCATGCGGGAGGCCTCGGCCCGCCTCAAGTGGCACTTCACCGAGCACGTGGGGGCGGCGATCGGGATGGACTCGACGACGCTGCGGATCAAGAACTACGAGAAGAACGGCAAGGATCTGAAGTTCATCTACGACATTTCCGGCGCCAGCGCCTATCTCACCCTCGCCTTCTGACGGGAGGAGCGGGCGCCCCGCGGCGCCCGCTCCTCCCCTGCGTCACTCCTTCACGTTCAGGTCTTCCACCAGCGGGATCTGGGCCGCCGCCTCGAAGCGGAGCAGCGTGTCGAGCTTGCTCTCGATCTGGTAGAAGCGGGTCACCGTCTTCCCGGGCAGGACCTTGCGGAACCTGGGGAGCCAGGACTGCTTGACCTTGACCTCGTCCCGCTGGATCTTCAGGTACTCGTCCAGCAGGGCGGCGGCCTTCTCGTCGGTCAGGACGTCCATGTTCTTCGCGTAGTCGATCATCAGGTCCACGGCGCGGTCGCCCAGCTTCTCCATCTCCCCGCGATATTCCCGGAAGAGGGGCCAGAAAGCCTTGGCCTGCTCCTCCGTGAGGGGCAGCGCCTCGGCCACGATGGCCTGCCGGTCCGCCTGGATGGTGGCGCGGTCGGTGGCCAGCTGCTGGCGGACGCCGGCCTCGCCCTGGGCGAGGCCGGCGGTGGCCGCGAAGCACGCCGCCACCATCCACGGTGTCTTCCGCATCACACGGTCCTCCGCCGGCGCAGGACGCCGAGCGCCAGACCGAGCCCGAGCGAGGCCGCGCCCACCAGTCCGAGGAGGGGCACGAGGCTCCCGGTCACCGGCAGCTTCTCCGGCTTGGGAGCCTCCGGAGGCGGGGGCGCCGGCACCGGCTCGGACTGGGCGATGAGGATCGGCGTGTTGGGCGGGGGCGGGGGCGGCATGGACCCGGTCACCGCACGCTGCTGGGCCGTCATCGTCGCCGGCGTCTGGATGATCTTGGCTGCGGAGACCTTCATCCCCCGCTTCAGGCCGAAGGCGTCCACGGTCTTTCCCTGCACGTCGAACTGCTGGCCCTTGGGGATGTCAAAACTCTGGTTGGTGCCGTCCTCCAGGGTGAGGACGACCGACTTCGGGGGCGACACCGAGAACACGGTGCCGGTCACCGTCTGCACGGTGGTGATCACGGCCGGCGTCATGGTGGTGGTGATCGTGCGCTGCAGCTTCATCCCCGGCTTCAGCTCCCGCACCGAGAGCTGCTTGCCGTCCACGGTGGCGCGCACGTCGTCCGGCACGTTCATGAAGTTGCGCAGCGTGCCGTCCTCCATCTTGACCACGAGATCGTTCCCGGAGACGTACCAGACCTCGCCGCGCTCCACCTGGATGGCCTGGAGCGAACGGCCGGTTTCCGTGGCCGTGTCGGTCTTGACCTGCGCGAGGGCGAGCCCCGCGGCTCCCAGCGCGACCAGGCCGAGCAACATCCTTCCCCTCACGATGGCCTCCCTTCCGCCGCCTTGAGCGAGGCCTGGACGACCCACCGCTGCGGCGCATGTCCGACGAAATAGAACGGATAGCAGGTGACGAGGGTCAGGGTGGGCGCGCCGCGGTCGTCGAGGACGCTCACGTCGTCCGGCTCCACGACCACCACACGGTCCACCACGTAGGTCCGCGTCTCCTCCGGCGTGCGCAGCTCCAGGACATCCCCGGCGGCCACGTCCTTGAGGCCGCGGAAGAAGCCGTCCCGGTGCCCGGCCAGGGCGAGGTTCCCTGCTTCCCCGGGCCGGGCCGTCCCCGGGATCCGCCCCACCCCGCGGTTCAGCGTGAGCTCGTCGATCCCGTCGAACACGGGGACGGTGAGCCCGACCCTGGGGATGCGGAGCGCGCCCAGGGGAGGCCGGTGCGGTTGCCCGAGCGCCTCCCGGTAGGCGGCGATCCGGGGCGCGGACCAGGCGCCGACGTCGGCGGACCCCGGCTCCTCGATCTCGGCCAGGGCGGCGCGGGACGACAGGGCCCGGTCCAGGTGCGCCCCGGCGAAGACCGCCAGCGCGAGGACACCGAGGACGAGGAGCGCCCGTTCCAGGCTGCGCAGGAGGACCTGTCTCACTTCCCGCACCATGCCGGTGACGGCCACGGTCCTCAATTGGACCTTGGTCCAATCCGGAAGCCGCGCCGATCGCGCTAGCATCCGCACCCATGCGCCGGTGGATCCTCGTCCTTCCCGTCCTGTGGTGCACCTCCACCTGGGGAGCCGAGGCACCCGCGCGCATCGGCCTGGTCCTGGGGGGGGGCGGCGCCCGGGGCGGCGCCCACATCGGGGTGCTGCGGGTCATGGAGGAGCTGCGCATCCCCGTGGACTACGTGGCGGGGACCAGCATGGGGTCGCTCGTGGGGGCCCTCTACAGCGCCGGCTACTCCCCCGACGAGATCCAGCGCATCGTGGAGCGGATCCCCTGGGAGCAGGCCTTCCGGGACGCTCCCGACCGCCGCCACCTGTCCTACCGGCGGAAGCAGGAGGACCTGCTGGCCCTGGTGCCCTTCGAGGTCGGGATCGGCAAGGAGGGGATCTCCGCCAAGGAGGGGATCCTCCAGGGGACGCGCATCGACTTCGTCCTGCGCAGCCTGACCCTGGAGACCACCGGCCTCGAGAGCTTCGACCGCCTGCGCATTCCCTACAGGGCGGTGGCGGCGGATCTCCGGACCGGCGAGATGGTCGTCCTGGACCGTGGCGATCTCGCGCGCGCCATGCGCGCCAGCATGTCCCTCCCGGGGATCTTCGCCCCCGTGGAGATCGACGGGCGCGTGCTGGTGGACGGGGGGATCGCGCGGAACATCCCGGTGGACGTGGCCCGGTCCATGGGGGCCGAGAAGATCATCGCCGTGGACGTGGGGACCCCGCTCCCGGAGTCCGTGCACGACCTCTCCCCCGCGGGGGTGCTCTCCCAGACGGCGACGGCGATGGCGGAGCGCAACCGCGTGATCTCGCGGGCCGAGATCGCTTCCCAGGACCTGCTCATGACCCCGGAGCTGGGAGAGTTCAGCTCCGGGGACTTCACCCACATCATGGACACCATTCCCGTCGGGGAAGCGGTGGCGCGCGCCCACGAGGCGGAGCTGCGGCGGTATTCCGTGGACGAGGCGACATACGCGGCCTTCCGGAAGCGCCAGCGCCGCGAGGGAAGCGGGCTCCCCTCCGTCCAGGTGGACGCGATCCGCCTGGAGGGCTTCGCGCCGGTTCCATCCGACCGGATCCTGAAGCGGCTGGAGACGAAAGCGGGAGCTCCCCTGGACCTGCGCGCGCTCTACCGCGACCTGGACCGCCTCTGGCAGTTCGGGGAGTTCCAGAACGTGGGATACCGCGTCGAGCAGGGCGAGAAGGGGAACACCCTGGTCCTCCAGGGCGAGCCCAAGGTCTGGGGCCCGAACTACCTGCGGGTCGGCCTCTCCTTCGACACCGACTTCGAGGGCGTCAACCGCTTCCACCTCACCGGCCTGCTGCGCCGGCCCAACGTCAATCGCGCCGGGGCGGAGTGGCGGTCGTTCCTGGTGGTGGGGAACCCCTTCCAGGTCTTCACGGAGTTCTACCAGCCCATCCGGGGGGCCAGCCCCTGGTTCGTGGTGCCGAGCCTGTACTGGACGCGCGAGCGCGCGTCCGCCTTCCTGCCCGACGGCACGCTGGAGGAGCTGACGACGCGCGGCGCCGGAGGCACGCTGGAGGCGGGGTACCAGATCGGCAACTTCGGGGAGGTTCGCGTGGGGGCGCTGCGGGGAACCCTGCGCGTGAAGCCGGAGACCACGACCTCGTTCCCTTCCTCGGAGCCCGCCGTGGGCGGACCGCGCCTCGTGGGCACGTTCGACCGCCTGGACGACGTGTACCTCCCCACGGCGGGGAACCGCACCACCGTGCAGGCCTTCTTCGCCAGAGAGTCCTTCGGGAGCGACGACGTCTACGACGCCGTGGAGCTGCGGGCCACACAGGCGGGGACGTTCGGCCGGAACACGCTCGTGGGCAAGCTCAACGTGGGCACCAGCCTGGGTTCGTCGATCCCCTTCTACTCGCAGTTCCGCCTGGGCGGGTTCCTCAACCTGGCCGGCTTCCCTCCCGACTCCCTGCGCGGGGACGAGAAGGTGCTCCTCTCGGTGGCCGACTACACGCGGGTCAAGGACCTCGGTACCCTGGGCATGCTCTACGCGGGCATCGTGTTCGAGGCGGGGAACGTCTTCCCCGCCGCCGATCACCCCACGTTCTCCGACCTGATCTACTCGGGCTCCGTCTTCGCTGCCCTGAGCACCGGCAAGTATCCCCTCTACCTGGGATACGGCCTGTCGGAGGGAGGCCGGGACGGGGCGTACCTCGTGGTGGGCCGGATTTTCTAGCCCGCCCTCGGCATCCACACCTTCTGCCAGGTAACCCCGAAGGTGGTGAGGGCCGATCCCACGCGCGTGCTCGTCCCCCTGGCCGCGGCGAGCTTGAGCGACTGGCCGCGGCGGAGCGGTACGGCCACCGTCGCTCCCAGGCGGGAGTTGGCCTGCCGGTCGGCGTTCTGCACGCCCTCCACCGTGGTGGAACCGCCGCGGTAGTACGTCCCGTTCAGCGCGGCCCACAGGCCGGGCTTGAGCACCCGGATGACGTGCGCCTGCGCCACGCCCAGCGGGTCCTGCGCCCGGTGCTGCCCGCCGAAGAAGGCGTCGTTGTGGGTGAAGACCCAGACGCCGGCGTACCCTTCGAGCCACCACTTGCCGATGGGGTGCGAGAGGCCCAGCTCCGGCTTGAATGCCCAGCGGTGCGTCCCCAGGTTCACCAGCTTCGCGGGGTCGTACTCCCCGGTGGGGGCGGTCACGGTGAGACTGGTGCCGAGGAAGGTGCCGGGCGTGCGCGCCCTGAACTCCGCCGGTGAGAGGGCGGGTGCGCCGGTCAGGCCCACGGCCAGGCGGATAGCGAGGTCGCCGAACCCGGAGCGGTCGGCGCGGCGGAACTCCTCCTGCACGTTCCCCTCCACGGTGCCCCACACGTAGGGGACGACCACGCCCACGCTGGCCTGGCGCCCGGCCAGGCCGAAGGTGCGGAGATAGAAGGGAGCGACTGCGTGGATCCTCGCCGACACGTCGGTGAAGAGGAGCGAGGGATCGAAGACGACGTCGCCGCTGGAATGCGCGTAGGCCGCGCCGGCAAACGTCGTCTGCACGGGGGAGGCGGAGTAGGCGCGGGGCTCGAGCTGCTGGGCCGCCGCGGGGACGAACGCGCCCAGCGCGAGCGCGGCGGCCCAGGGCCTCACCTCAGTACTTGACCATGTACTTCTTGGCTTCCAGGCAGACCGAGAACGCCTTCTTGAACGCATCCATCTGCTGTGCCGTGGCTGCCTGCACCTGCTGCGTCTGGGCCTCGGCCTGGGCTGCGGCCTGCCGCTGCGCGCCCCTCTTGCGGGCGCCGCCCGCCACCACACCGGCGGCGGCACCGATGGCGGCTCCTTCCCCGGCGTCGTCGTTGGCGATCTCGCCGATGAGGGCTCCGGCGGCGGCGCCTCTCAAGGCCCCGCTGGCGCGGGCGCCCGAGCCCGCCGACTTGGCGGCTTCCGCACTGGCCTGGGCCTGCCCCTGCTGGGCCTTGGCCTGCTCCGCGAGCTGGAAGGGATCGACCCCCGCCTGCTGGACGGCCCAGGTGTAGCACTCCCCCTCGTCCTTGGACTGCGTGCTCGCGTCCTGGCCGCCGTTGGGGAAGACGTAGACGCCCAGGGTGGAGGCCAGGGACTTCTGCTGCGCCTGCACGGCGGCCAGGGCCGCCACGGCCAGAAGGGCAACCAGGGTCGCGATCTTGATCTTCATCGTCGTCATTCTCCTGCGGTCTTCGGGGTGCAGGCGCCGAAGACCGTGACCGCGATGTCGCGCCGCGCCACCGCCACCGTCATCCAGCCCGTCTTCTCGTCGATGAGGAAGCTGAAGGCCCGCTTGTTCTCGTACCCCTGGAGCACGACCTGCCCTGCCTCCCGCTGCAGGTTCGTGATGGGGGTGGTCCGGCTCTGCCCGCTCGCCTTGGTCGTGCTCAGGCGCTTCGCCGGGAGGTCGACCTCGATGAACTGGGGAACGTCGAAGTCCCAGGCCGAGCCCTTGTCGCAGTCGCCGTCGGAGTAGCACAGGGTGACCTGGGAGGCGGTGCACAGGAACCGCTGCTGCCCGGTGAGGTCATCCGCGCGCACGATGGTGGCGCCGGCGGTCAAGAGGGCGCCTGCCAGTACGAGACTCGTCCCACGCATCCTTCTCCTCCGTCTCCACGTCTCCTACGTCAGTCGTTGGCTCTGCGCTGCGGGCCGGGGGTGACGGCCCAGTCGATGGCGTCGATCAGGGTACGATCGTCCACCGGTTTCCGGAAGAAGAACTTGGCTCCCAGCCTGCGCGCCTCCAGGCGGATGGCGTCGTCGTCGCGGGCCGAGATGGCGATCACGGGAAGCCGGATCTGCCGGTCGTTCAGGGTGCGCTGCACCTCGAGGCCGTTCACGTTGGGGAGCGTGATGTCCAGGAGCAGGCACGCCAGGGGGGAGGGCGCGACCTCCTCCAGGAAGCGCTCGGCACTCTCGTAGAGGCGCACGTCGTACCCCTCGGAGCGCATGAGCCGGCCCAGGCTGTTCCGCACGGACGCGTCGTCGTCGAGGACGTACACCGTCGTCCTGGGGTGAAGGCTCCCCATCTCCCCTCCTCCCGCTAGGGTGCCCGGGAGACGGGCGGAGCCTCAATTGGACCTTGGTCCTACCGCCGGCTCGAAACGGTTTTCTTTTTGGTGTAGAACCGCCCGCACGCAGGGGGACGAGAGCATGTGCGCGAGCCGCCCGAGCGTGGGCCTGGACGAGCTGGTGGGGAGGCTCTCCGCCGGTTTCGGCGCCCTGGGCACGGACGGGCTGGACGCACAGGTCGAGGAGACCCTGGGCGAGATCGGCGGATGCCTCCACCTCGACCTCTGCATCCTGTGGCAGCCCGCCTTCGGCCTGTCCGGCCTGTACGGCCTGACCCACGTCTGGCAGTCCCCTTCCCTCCCCGCCCCTCCCGACCCGCTGTGGTTGCACGCGCATCTTCCCTGGTGTGCCTCGGAGCTGCGGGAAGAGAGGCCGCTCGTCCTCCCCTCCCTGGGCGCGCTCCCCGACGGTACCGGACGCGATCGCGCGGGCCTGGAAGCGCTGGGGGTGCGCGGCGCGCTCGGACTGCCGGTGCGCCTTCGCGGCGGTCCGGTGGAGGCGATCTTCACCTTCCATTCCAGGACCGACGAGCGTCCCTGGCCACCGGCCGAGATCCGGAACCTGGAGCTCGTCGCCCAGGCCGTGGCCAATGCCCTGGCGCGCCGGCGCGCGGAGCAGGCGCTGCGCGCGCGCGACCAGCGCCTGGCCCGCGCCACCGGACTGGCGGCGGAGATGAAGCACGCGGTGGCGGCGCGGATCGAGAGCGAGACGCGTCTGGCCGCCGCGGTCAACGTCGCCGGCCTCGGATTCTACGAGCTGCAGGGCGGCGGCCGGGTGACGTACTTCGATGCCCGGCTGCGCGCGCTGCTCGGCCTGTCCAGGGAGCAGGCCACGCACGCGCCCGAGATCTGGCAGGAGAACGTGCACCCGGCGGACCGGGCGCGGGTGAGCCGCCTCATGCTGGAAGCCATGGAGGGGCGGCGGGAGAGCGTGGCCACGGAGTACCGGTACCGCCATCCCCGCCGCGGCACCGTCTGGCTCCATCACCTGTTTCGCGTGCTCGAGCGGGACGGGGAGCGCCGAGGGACCAAGGCCATCGGGGCGATCCAGGACGTCACGGCGCGCCGCCGCGCGCTGCTGGCGCTGGCCAGGAGCGAACGCAGCTTCCGCGCCACCTTCGAGCAGGCGCCGGTGGGGGTGGCGCACGTGGGCCTGGACGGCGCGCTGCTCTGGGTGAACGGCGCGTTCCACGAGTTCCTCGGCCTCACCCGGCAGGCGCTGCAAACCAGCAACTTCCTCGAGCTCGCGCACCAGGCGCAGCTTCCCACGGATGCCGGCCAGGTGCGCCAGATGCTGGCGGGCGAGATCGACACCACCTCCAGCGAGCGCCGGTACCTGCGCTCCTCCGGCGAGGTAGTGTGGGGACACGTGACGGTGTCGCTGGTGCGCGACCGCCGGGGAAAACCGGACTGGTTCGTGATCATCGTGCAGGACGTCACGGCCCGCAGGAGAGCGGAGGAGGAGCTGAACCGGCTGCACGGCCAGCTCTGGCACGCGGACCGGGCGGCCCAGGTGGGCGTGCTCTCCGCCTCGCTGGCGCACGAGCTGAACCAGCCGCTCTCCGCCATCCTCACCAACGCCCAGGCGGCGCTGCGCTTCCTGGCCATGGAGAAGCCCGACCTGGAGGAGATCCGCACGATCCTCCAGGACATCGTGCAGGACGACAAGCGTGCCGGCATGGTGGTCAGCGGCCTGCGCGCCATGCTGCGCCGGCGGGGGACCCAGCGGGAGAGCGTGCGCCTCGCCGACGCCCTCCACGAGGTGCTGGGGCTCCTGCGCACCGAGCTCCTGGACCGCCGCGTCCGGGTCTCCACGGAGAGCGATCCCGACCTCGTGGTGTCTGCCGACCGCACGCAGCTCCAGCAGGTGATGCTCAATCTCCTGATGAACGCCATCGAGGCCGTGCACGACCGCCCCCCGGAGGACCGTCACATCGAGCTGACGATCCGGCCGGTGGGGCGCGCCCAGGCGCAGCTCGCGGTGCGCGACCATGGCCCCGGCATCTCCCCCGAGCAGCAGGAGCGGATGTTCGAGGCCTTCTGGACCACGAAGGAATCGGGCATGGGGATCGGCCTCGCCATCTCGCGCTCCATCGTGGAGACGCACGGGGGCCAGCTCTGGTACCGCAACAACCCCGACGGCGGGGCCACCTTTCACTTCACGCTGCCGCTGCAGACCTAGGCGGGGCGGTGCGACCCCTCGACGTCGCCCTTGATACGGCGGTGGCCGTCCTCCGGAACGGAGGCCCGACCGCCGAGGCCGAGCGCTGCTTCTCCAAGATCTCGGAAGCGCTGGGTGTGAAGGCCCGCATCTCCGTGTGGAGGCTGGACTGCCTGGCGGGCCTGGAGGAGCGCGACGGCGAGCGTGCGGCGTTCCTGCGCCCGGTGGGCGCCACCACGCTGGACCTCTCCCGCGTGGGCGAGATCCGCGCCCTCGCCGATCGCGCCGCGGCCGGCGCCGCCGACGCGCGCACGCTGGAGGCGGAGCTGACGGCGGCTTCCGCCCCGAGCCCCGCCGGCCGTCCCCTGCGCTCGATCCTCGCCGCCGCAGCCTGCGCCGCCTTCCTTTGCCAGGTCGCGCAGGGGGATGCCGCCGCATCCGCGATCGCGCTGGCCGCGGGCGCCCTCGGGCAGGCGGCCAGGCTCCTCCTCGGGCCCCGGCTTCCTCCCCTGGCGGGGACGCTGGGGGCGGCGCTCCTCTCGGAGATCGTGGCCTGTGTCGGGCTCCGCCTGGGCTGGAGCTCCACTCCCGGGCCGCTCCTCCTCGCGTCCGTCGTCTACGCCATCCCCAGCGTCGGCGTGATCCAGGGCTTCCTCGACCTGCTCACCCGGAGGTACAGGCTCCTGGGCGCAGGACGGCTCCTGGACGCGGGCCTCGTGTTCCTGGTCCTGGCGCTGGCGCTGGCGCTGGCACACGCGATCGTGCTGTGATCGTGCACGCTCTCTGGACCGCTCTCTTCGCCGTGGCCCTGGCGGTGCTGTTGACCGCGCCTGCGCGCAGCCTGGGCGCGGCCTTCCTGTGCGGCGCCGCCGGAATGCTGGTGCAGGACGGTGCGCTGGCCCTCGACGTTCGCCCGAGCTGGGCGACCGCGCTGGCCGCCACCGCCGTGGCGGTGGTGGCCACGCGCTCCGCCCACCGCCAGGGCGTGCACCCCGTGATCATGGTGACCGGGCTCCTCCCCCTGGGGGCGAGCAGTGCCGTCTTCCAGGCCCTGGTCGGCCTGGGGAGGCTGGCGGCCGGCGAGGACGCCGCCGCCGACGTCGCGGTCCACGCCAGCCGGGCCTTCGTCACGTTCCTGTCCGTGGCGGTGGGGGCGGCCGCGGGCGTGCTCGTGGCCCGCGTCCTGGTCAGAGGCCTCCGGCGTCCACCAGCCTGACCAGCTCCGCCAGCGAGGAGGCTCCCGTCTTGGCCATGATGCGGTGCCGGTGCACCTTGACGGTCTTCTCGCTGATGCCGAGGTCCGCCGCGGTGAGCTTGTTGGGGAGCCCGCGCACGACGTCCGCGAGCACCTGACGCTCCCGGGGGGAGAGGTCCCGCAGGCGCTCCCGGATGGCGGCCATCTCCTGCGCGCGCGCGAGGCGGGCGGCGTCGCGGGCCAGAGCGTCCTCGACGGCGCGGCGCAGGGCGTCCCCGTCCACCGGCTTGAGCAGGAAGTCCACGGCACCGTGCTTCATGGCCCGCACGCCGGTCGGCACGTCGCCGAAGCCGGTGAGGAACACGACGGGCATGGCCAGGCCGCACGCCTCCATGCGCTCGAAGAGCTGGGGCCCGGTCATGCGCGGCATGCGCACGTCGAGGACGACACAGGCCGGACCGTCCGGTGCCGGCCGGCCCAGGAGCTGCTCGGCGGACCCGAAGGTCTCCACGGCGTAGCCGAGGACGCCCAGGAGCCGCTTCAGGCTCCGGCGCACCCCGGCGTCATCGTCGACGACCCAGACCGTCGGCTGCGCTCCGCAGGTCACGTCGTCCCCTCAGGCCACGTGTGCGGCACCTTAGCTCGACCTCGCCCGCCGGTTCGCGGCCAACGATAGACCCATTCGGTCTCATCTGGACCAAACAAACAAGAATTAACGAAGAACTTTGGCCTCGACCTCGACGTACCCGGAAGGATCCGTCCCCCCGTCCACCCGGGTGACCTCCATCGGCTGCCCGTCGGTCAGGACGGTGTTGACGGAGAGCTGCCGCGTCTCCACCACGGGGGGCCGTCCCGCCGCCGCCTCCGCGAGGCGGCTATCCTCGAAGCTGCCCAGGAGCTTGATCTTGCCGCTCGGTAGGATCCAGACCATGGCCTCGGCCGAGAAGCCGATGTTCTGGTAGACGAACCTGGCGCCCTCCGCGGCGGCCTTGTCGTCTCCCACCGGCAGCGGCACCCGGGCCCCCGCCAGCAGCTTCGATCCCGCGGTGTCCGGCGCCACCACCAGGTCGTAGCTCTTCAGGGGCCGGCGCTGCCCGTTCTCCAGGCGTCCCAGCCGGATCGTCACCTTCACGTTTCCCCGCGGCTCGGTCGCCGCCGGGGCGGACGGCTCCGCTGCCGGGACCCGGACGGGCAGCACGAGAAGCATGAGGCCGGCGAGAGCCCAGCGGTGGAGCATCGGGGGTCCTCCCTGCAAGCAAGGCGTGGCGCGTCACTCTACACTGCCCCGCCATGTTCCCCCGGTCCTTCCGCCTGCTCGCCGCACCGGCCGCCCTGCTGGTGGGGGCCGCCGCCCTGGCGGGGGCGGAGCTCGTCCTGCTGGACGGCCGGGTTCTTTCCGGGGACAGCGTCCGGCGGGAAGGCGACCTCTACGTCCTGAGCACGCGGACGGGGGACGTGACGATGCCGGCCGAGCTGGTGGACCGGGTGCAGCTCACCGGCGAGCCGGAGTCCCGCCCCATCCAAGGCATCCCCGAGGGGCCCACCGCGCTCCGCGATGCGGGGCCGCAGCAGCTCGCCGGTGCGCCCGTCCAGCCCTCCACCCCGGAGCAGCAGACGGCGGCCATCGGGAACCCCTCGTCATTCCGGAAGAGTCCCGTGAATTCCGAGTGGCACCCCACGTCCGCCTACGACATGAGCAAGGACGTGCTGGCGGACAGCCGGTCCACCTTCGTGCAGTCCCCCGTCGATCCCGAGTGGCACCCCACCTCCGCCTTCGATCCGAGCAAGGACGTGCTCGCCGACAGCCGGTCCACCTTCGCCAAGTCGCCCATCGACTCGAGCTGGACGCCCACCGACGGGTTCAAGAAGACCGGCTGGTGATCACTTCTTGACCGGCTTGTAGGTGTACTTCTGGCCGGCGATCGTCGCCGCGTACATGAGCCCGCCCTTGGCCATCGTGAACACGGCCATGCCGTTCTGGTACTCGGCCCCGGCGGCAGCGACCTCGGTCTTCTTTCCCGCCGCGCTTGCCGTCGTCCCTTCCGTCCCGGCGGAAGCCCCGGCGGTGGACTGCACGGCGATGGCGGAGGCGGAAGCGGCGAACTCGAAGTTGCCGCTGGTGAACCTCTCGAGCGATTCCTTGTCCTCGAAGAAGACGACCTGGCTGTAGGCCTGGCCTCCCGCCTGCAGGCCGATGGAGACGTCGCTCGTGGAGGTGAAGCCGATCACCTTGCCGCCCTGGTAGACCTGGCCCTTGCCATGCGAGGCTCCGATTCCCAGGCCCCCCTTCCCCACGGTGGGGAAGACGGCGTAGCCGTACGCGCTGTCGAAGAAAGGCGCCACCACCGAGATCTTCTTGAACTCGGCGATCGTCTTCGAGTAGTCCTCCACCTTGCGGGCCGCGTGCACGGCCAGCGCCGTTCCGAAGAGCGCCAGCGCACCGAGCAGGGTCTTCCTCATGGATTCCTCCGTTTCAGGGAACGAGCGCGAAGGCGGCCCGGACGCCGAACTGTCCCCACCCCTCTCCGCGGAAGGAGACCGAGCAGCCCGGGCCGCAGGTGACCGCGGTGGAGGCGCTGGCCAGGATGGCCCATCCCCGTGCCTCCAGGCGGAACAGGGTCTTTCTCGAAAGCGGGAGCTTGAACCCGCCGCCGATCGAGCCCGAGAAGTTCACGGGGTCGTCCACGGATCCGGGATCGGCCTGGAAGTGCCCGAGACCGGCGGCCACCGTGACGTACGGCCGCACACCCTCCCGGGGAGGCTCGTACCCTCCCCCGAACTGCAGGTAGCCCACCGCGAGATCGAAGCGGTCGAAGTCCAGTCTCTGCCGGTCGTAGAACACCTCGAACCAGGCATCCCGGCGGATCCACCACGTTGCTCCCAGGCCGAAAGACGGCGCCGGATCGGCGTCGGCTCCTTCCAGCTCGGCGCCGTCGCGGTAGCCGACGAAGCCCGTCCACTCCATGGTTCTCTCCGCGGCGACGGCCGGCCCCGCGAGAACGCACACCAGGAGGAGCAGCAGGGCGCGCATCCCGGAGAGAATAGCAAGCCCATGCGGTAGGATCTGCCGCCCATGAGGATGCTCGCGCCTGTCCTGCTGCTCCCCCTCTTCGCCGGCGCGGCGGCAGCGGCAGAGGAGGTGCCGCCGCGGCACCGCCTGCCCTTCCTGGCGGAGGAAGCGCGCAAGCGCGGCATCGAGCTGCCGCTCCCCTTCGGGGCGGGGGCGGTGTACTACCACCTCGACCGGGCGATCGAGATCACGGACGTGCGCGTGGGACGGGACGGCGCGCCGCCCGTCTCCGTCCCCGATGCCGTGCAGTTCGGCGCCGACTCCCGGGTGGACAACGCGAACCTCAAGCTCGACGTCTGGCTCCTCCCCTTCCTCAACGTGTACGCCATCGCCGGCTACATCTGGAACGAGTCCGACACCTCGCTGGAGGTCACGCTCCCTCCGCTCCTCCCCGGAGGGAGCCCGCGCAGGCGCCGGGTGGAGGTGCCCACGTCCCTGACCGGCTCGGTGGGAGGCCTGGGCATCACGCTGGCTGGGGGCTACGGCCCGTTCTTCTTCGCCGCCGACTGCAACGGCGCCCGGGCCGACCTGGGGTTTGACGACCGCTTCAAGGCGGTGGTCACCTCCATCCGCGCGGGCTGGTTCGGCGAGGCGGGAGGACGGCCGATCCGGGTGTGGTTCAACGGCACCGACTGGAACACGTTCGCCACCGCCACCGGCACCGTGGCCGATCCCGACGACGGCAGCACCCTCCAGTTCGAGGTGGACCAGGGCCCCGCAAAGCCGCGCACCTACGGCATCGGGGCGTCCTACAGTCCCCGTCCCGCGATCGAGCTCTCGCTCGACTCCGGCACCGACTTCGACGGCGGCTGGTACGTGGCCGTGGTGCCCGTCTTCCGCTTCTGAAAAGGCGACCAACTCGCTCCTCAGGCGTTCCCCGCGGCGTCGTACCGTGGGGCAAAGTCCTTCGGGGGAGGTGAGGTCATGTCGCGCACCCTGCGTCTCGCATGCGGTGCCGCCCTGGTCTTCCTGGGCGCACATGCACTGGTCCACGCACAGAGCCCGTCGTGCACCGGCTGTCACGCGCAGCGGGTGGCGGAGGTCAGCGCCTCGTCCCACGCAGGGGTGGCGTGCGCGACCTGTCACGAGGGTGCGGTCGCCCATGCCGCCGACGTCGCCACCAAGCCCGCCGTGCACTTCGATCTCGAGCTGTGCGGAGGCTGCCACGCATCCCAGTACGGCACCTACGTGTACGGCGACGGCTGGAAGACCCCCTATGGCGGCTCTCCCACCCAGTGGAGCAAGCTCAACGACTTCGCGCACTACAACGACGTCATCGACGGCTACGGCTTCACCCGGGAGTACAACGAGGAGCGCTCGCACGGGGTGATGCTGCAGGACCACTACGACGTCACCCGGGGCAAGTTCGACACCTGCATCCAGTGCAAGTCCACCCAGGTGGCCTACTACTGGGACTCCGGCAAGGAGCGGACGGTCCGCAATCCCACGGTGGTGCAGGGCGCGCACATGGCGCAGCCCATCAGCGTCCCCGCGGGCACCACCGTGCGGATGTCCACCGACCGCCAGGCCGCCTATCCGAAGACGCACGAGGCCCAGGTCCTGGTCACGCTTCCGGACGGAACGAGGTACGCGAGCTTTGACACGGCGGGTGCCGTCAAGAACACGCAGTGGACCTGGTCCGCCCTATACGCCCTGACGGTGAACGAGCTGGCGCCCACCTCGCCCACCCGCGCGTCCGGCAACGGATGCAACCACTGCCACGCGCCCCACAAGGTCCGGCGCGACACGGCCACGGGGGAGCTGGTGGGCTTCCGCATCATCCGCAAGTCGCTCCTGGATGCGATCTCCCGCCGGCACATCAACCCCACCGATCCCGGGAGCCCCACGAGCTTCGGCGGCGACACGCCGCTGAGCCTGGACGAGAAGGTGGCGCTGTGCGCCCAGTGCCACGTGGAGTACGTTTGCGGGAACAGCCCCATCGACGGGATCGACCGCGACTTCTTCCCCTGGGCCAAGGTGTCCGACCTGGAGGCGATCTACCAGGCGCAGTTCCCCGGGTACGGCCCCTACGCCGACAGGAAGTACGTGCAGGACTGGACGCACGGCACGGGGGCGCTGAGCAGCCCCTTCTCGCCCGGGAACGGCATTTCCTACCTCACCCCCTTCCCCATCCGGGAGGCGCTGGTGAAGAGCCAGCACCCGGAGGCCGAGACCTACTGGGAGAGCCGTCACTACGGCAACGGGGCGGCGTGCTCCACCTGCCACATGCCCAGGGTGACGCGGGCGGCCGACGGGACCCGCTTCACCAGCCACTGGATGGCCTCGCCCATCAAGTACATGACGGCGCAGCCGGTGGCGGCGTTCGCCGGGGCGTTCGGGCTCTCGGTGGACCGGGACGGCCTCCTCCCGCCGTGCGGTGCCTGTCACGGAGGAAACCTCGCCAACATGAAGTCGCGAGCGGGGAGGATCCAGGACGACGTGTACGCCCAGGCCGTGCAGGTGGAGAGCGCGCTGGTGGGAAGCCTCGCCGCCATCGCGGGAGCCAAGGACGCGGCGGCCCAGCACCAGCCCGTGAACGCCACCCTGCTGCAAGCGGCGGTGGAGGACCACCGGGCCGCCCACGTGCGGTGGGAGAACCTGGTGGTGTCCGAGAACAGCATGGGCTTCCACGATCCCGCGGAGGTCGGCTCCGAGCTCACCTCCGCTCTGCAGCACGCGGAGGCGGCGCGGCAGGGGGCGACCGCCGCGCTCCCGGCGACGCGCTATCCCGTTCCCGTGCCCACCCTGTCGATCTCCCGGGCGGGCACGGATCTGACTTTCACCTATCTCACGTCGTGCAGTGCATCGGATCATTTGCTGCTCGGCGGCAGCCTGGGCGCGTTCGGCGCGGCGAGCTGGGTGCGGTGCTCGATCGGCAGCACGGGGACCTACACGGTCGCCCCGCCCCCCGGGGATGCCTGGTTCCTGATGGCCGGCGTGGAAGGGGGGACGTACTCGAGCCTGGGCCGCAGCTCCGCCGGGGAGCGCGCGGTGAGCGGGATCGCCGCCGCCTGTCCGGCCGTCGCCACCCAGAACACGGTCGCGATCTGCCCCTAGAAGGTCAGCGAGCCTCCTCGAACACGGCCTTGACCTTGCCCCGGCGCACCGCCCGGTCGAGCGCGGCGTGGTCCTTCTCGTTCTGGTCGGCGTAGGCGACAGCGAAGCTTGCCAGGGCCTTGTCGAACGCCGCGGGCGTCTTCCAGCGCGCGTGCGCTTCCCGCGGGCAGCCCCGCCGCAGGGCCTTCCCGGCCGCGTAGCGCTCCTCGTAGGTTCCTCCGGAGACCTTCGCCATCCTCAGTCCTCCGCGGCCAGCGTCATCTCGGAGGGGACGAGGTCCGAGCCCTGCTTCTTCCTCTTCACGGGGGAGGGATCGGTGACCCGGACCCGCCCGGGATCGAGGCCTCCCGTGGTCAGCGCGGCCGCGATTGACTGCCCGCGAGCCACGGCGAGGCTGCTGAGATCCTCGGGACCGACCGGCTCGGCCTCCAGGAGCTCCGCCTGGAGCGCCTCGTAGAAAGACGCCCCCGTCCCCGCATCCACCGAGAACTGCAGCCGCGCCGCCGACAGCTTCTCCGCCGAGAACGTCTCCGCGTAGAGCGCCTCCAGGATCTGGTCCAGGTTGCTGTCCGGAGTACGCAGGGCGTCGATTCTCGATTCCAGCCGGTCCCGGCGCAGGGCGGCGGCGTCGGTCACGGGGTCGAAGCGCCCCTCGATGGCGAGCGCGATCCCGTCGCGCCCGGCCAGCTCGGCGGCCACCTTCGCCAGCTTGTCCGCCTCGGGCTCGGGGAGCTCGGAGCGGCCGGCCGCGAAGCCGACCAGCTCCAGATCTTCCTCGTCCGTGCCGAACGCGCGTCCGATGGCGCGGAAGGGGGCCTTGGCCACGTTGCCCAGGATCGTCTTCAACGCCTGCCAGAACACGGAGCGGTAGTTGAACTCCGGAGAATCGACCGTCCCCTCGACCGGGACCTCCAGGTCGATCCGTCCCTGCCGGTCCTTGAGCAGCGCGACCGCCAGGCGCACGGGGAGCCCGGGTCCCTCGGCGCCCTCCACCTTGGGCCCCAGCACCAGGTCCTTGGCCACGACGTGGTGGTCCCCCAGGAGCTTGCGGTCGGCCAGGCGATAACGGACGTCGAGGTCGAGCATCCCCTGCTGCAGGGAGTACCCGGCGAACTGCGCGCTGTAGGGCGTGAGCGAGGGAAGACGCACCTCGCGGAAGAGGACGTTGACGTCGGTGGCGGCCAGAGGGTCGGCCAGCCGAAGCGTGCCCGAGGACTTGAAGTAGCCCTCTTCCAGGACGCGCCCTTCCAGATCGAGCCGCGCCGGTGCCGTGCTCCGCGTGGAGAAGTCCTTGAGGTCGCCGTGCATGGCGTGGATGCGCGTCCCGAAGGGTAGGATCAGGCTTTCGTCCGTGAAGCTTCCCCCGCCACGTGCGAAGACGATGCGGGTGATGTCCACCGGGAACGGCTCCCGCTCCGGCGCCGCCGCCCGCTCCTGGGCGCTGAGCTGCGCCAGGTTGAAGTTCCCCTGCTTGTCGATGTGCAGCTTGAACTCCGCCCCGTCCACCTCCACGCGCTCCATGCGGAGGCGATCCGGGGCCACGGTGAGCCGCACGCGCCGCAGCCGCGCCTGCTGGCACCCCAGGAGCCGGTCCTCCCCGGCGCCGGCGACCTGGAGCCCATCCAGCGTGCCATCCCCCTCGAACTGGAACGCAGGAGAGCCCGGACCCATTTGCAGCCTTCCCTCGAGCGCGGCCGTGAGCTTCTTCAGCTCGGCACCGGGGAGTCGCACGCTGTACGGCTCGAAGGGCGTCATGTCGATGCCGGAGAGGGCGACCCGGAAATCGGACGACCAGGGAACCGGCACGAACGTCCCGGTGACCGAACCCTTCCCCGCCGCGTTCACGGATGCGGTCAGCTCTCCCTTCACGGGGGCGGTCCAGTCGGTGGAGAGGCCGCGCAGGCGCAGGCTCAGCGCGGACAGGGTCGTGGTCACCGGGGGGCTCACGATCCGGTCGTCGAGCACGAGCGTGCCCCCGCTCACCTCGACGTCCGCCACGGCGGCGCTCCACGAAGTGGAGGGTGCGGTCTCCGGCGCCGGATTGGCCGCCGGCCGTGCCCAGTTCCAGCCGGCGGGCTCGAAGCGCATCAGCACCTGTGGTGAGGCCAGGCGGACGTGGGGAACGGTGACCCGGCCCTGGGGCCAGGCCGCCTCGATCCCGCTCGCCTCCCCTTCGGGAAGGGAGAGCCAGGCTTCCTCGCCCGCGCGCGCCCCTGCCACCACGCCGCGCAAGCGCACGGTGCCCTCCCGCACGGTGAGGATGAGGCCGCCCGAGCCGGAGCGCTGCACGTCGTACTGCAGGAGCACGTCGCCCCGTCCCGCGCGCACCGTCATGGGATCGCCGGGGGCCAGGTACTCCCAGAGCCGGTCGAGCGGGATCCCCTGCAGGTCCACCCGTCCCTGGAGGCGCAGCGGGTCCACGGTCTGCGTCCCCGACCAGCGCAGGGCGGCCTCCTTCCCCAGACCGAGCACCAGGGTGTGGTCGCCGCTCTCCCGGGGGATCGTGATCAGGTCGTGCACCTCGAGCTCGAGAGGCGTGATCTCCTGGACGAAGGCGGGCGCGCGCGACCCGTCCACGAAGGTGGCCCGTCCCCGGCGGAGCTGGAAGCGGTCCACGATCAGCCGCGGCCAGGTGAAGGGCTCCGCCTCCGGGGCCGGCTCTCCCTCGAACAGGTCGGCCACGGTGAGGCGGCCGTCGGGGAGCAGACGGGCATGGAGGGCGGGCGCCTCCAGGGCGATCTCACGGAAGCGCCAGGCGCGGCGGAAGAGGCCGGAGACCTGGAGGTCCACCACCAGCCGCTCCAGCGCGAACAGCGGCTCCCCGTCCCGGTCGGCGAGCCGCACCCCCTCCACCACGCCCCGCCAGGTGAACGGGTTGAAGCGCACGCGATCCAAGGCGAGCGTGCGATGGAGGTCGGCGCGGGCGAGCGCGACGAGCTGGCGGCGCGCGACCCAGGGCACGACGAGGAACCCGGCCGCCGCGTAGAGCGAGGCGGCGGCAGCGGCGATGAGGATCCACCGTCGCCAGCGCATGCACCGTCTCCTGGGCGAATTCTACGCAAGGCGCGGCGGGAGACCGATGGGACCAAGGTCCCATTGCGCGAAGGGGCGGGCTTGCCCGGCAATCTCCGCATGCGCAAGGCTGACGCCCTCCTGGTGCTGGCCCTGGTGGGGATCGTGCCCGCCGCCCCCGCCGACCTCCGCGGCGTGGTGGAGAGCGGCCGGGTCGAGATCCTCCGCTGGCCCGACGTGAGCGACTACCGGCGCCATCTCGACGCCTTCTACCGGGAGCGGGGCGATGCCCCCGCCTGGATCCGCAACGGGGTCCCGACGGCACAGGCCCTCACGCTCACGTCCCTGTTCGCCGCCGCGGACGAGCGGGGCGTGCGCGCCGCCGACTACGATGGCGACCGCTGGCCGGCGCACCTGGAGACACTGAAGCGGGACCCGTCCCCGGGTGCCCTGGCCGAGCTCGACGTGGCGCTCACGGCCACCCTCATGCGCTACATCTCCGATCTCCACATCGGGCGCGTGAACCCCCAGCGGGTCGACTTCCTCCTCGACGTCGGCCCAAAGAAGTACGACCTCCCCAAACTGGTGC
>DASUFT010000090.1:0-54032 GCA_036274395.1 Candidatus Polarisedimenticolaceae bacterium
CGATCCAGGGCGTGTATCCCGCCCGGGGATCGACGGCGACCTTCAGGATCGCCTCCGGCCGGGCGGCGGCGACCTCCTCGATCTCCGTCCCCCCCTCGGCGCTGGCGATGAAGACGGGCCCGGAGACGGCCCGGTCCACGAGGAGGGCGAGGTACACCTCGCGGGCGATCCGCATCCCCTCCTCGACCAGCACCCGGCGCACCTCCCTGCCCTCGGGACCCGACTGCTTGGTGACGAGCACGTTCCCGAGCATGCGCGCCGCCACCGCCTGCGCCTCGTCGGGACCGGACACGACGACCACGCCACCCAGGGGCTTGCTCCCGTCGGGCCGCAGCACGGGCCGCCCCTCCGCGTCGCGAAACGTGCCCTTCCCCCGCCCTCCCGCGTGGATCTGGGCCTTCACGACCACCGTGCCGCCGCCCAGCTCCTGGGCCACCCTGCGCGCGTCCTCGGCGGACGTGACCGCCTCGCCACGGGGCACGGGAACGCCGAAGCGGCGGAGCACGCCCTTGGCCTGGTACTCGTGGATCTTCACCGATGGCCTCCCGGGAATGGGGGCCGCCGATGATAGCAAGGGGCCGAGACGGGGTCTCCTGTGGCGGACCGCAGGAGACCCCCGACCGCTAGCTCAAGGACAGGTCGTGCTCTCGCGCTCCACGGTCTGCGCGCCGTCCTCCCACTGCCAGCCATAGGAGCCGTGCCCGCAGGAGTTCACGCCCGAGACCAGGTACCAGTACCCCTCGCTCTCCCAGGGATCCGAGTCGTCCGTGATGGAGGTCCCGGTCCCGCCATCCAGGCAGACCTCGTCCCCCGCTCCGGGACCGACGGGGAGGGCGGACAGCAGTCCACGGAGGACGGAGGTCGACGTGCTGCCCGCTGCCGGTGTCCACGAGATGGTGGTCACCCCGTCCACGCG
Source organism: Candidatus Polarisedimenticolaceae bacterium (assembly GCA_036274395.1). Classification (GTDB taxonomy): domain Bacteria; phylum Acidobacteriota; class Polarisedimenticolia; order Polarisedimenticolales; family DASUFT01; genus DASUFT01. The sequence goes on from DASUFT010000090.1 coordinate 917, forward strand.
GGAGAGCTCGACGCCGCTGCTCACCTCGGCCGGGACCGGCACGCCGTCCCCGGTGCAGGTGCCGGCCGCGCAGGCATCGTTGGCCGTGCAGCCGCTTCCGTCGTCACAGGCGGTGCCGTCCGGCTTGGCAGGATTGGAGCAGGCCCCCGTGCCCGCGTCGCAGACGCCCGCGTCGTGGCAGGAGTCGATGGGGGCGCACACCACCGGGCTGCCGGGCTGGCAGGAGCCGCCCTGGCAGGCGTCCCCGGTCGTGCAGCCGTTCCCGTCGTCGCAGGCGCTGCCGTCCGGCTTGGCCGGGGTGGAGCAGGCGCCGGTGGCGGGATTGCAGGCTCCGGCGTCGTGGCAGGAGTCGATGGGCGTGCACACCACCGGGCTCTGGCCGCTGCAGGCCCCGCTCAGGCAGACGTCTGTCGCCGTGCAGGCGCTCCCGTCGTCGCAGGCCGTGCCGTCCGGCTTGGCGGGGTAGACGCACGCTCCCGTGGCCGGATTGCAGGCTCCCGGGTCGTGGCAGGCGTCGGCAGGCGGATCGCACACCACCGGGCTCGAGCCCACGCAGGCGCCGGCCTGGCAGCTGTCGCTGGTGGTGCAGGCGTTGCCGTCGCTGCAGGCGGTGCCGTTCGGCGCCGAAGCGCAGGTCACCGGCGTGAGCGTGGTCGCCGTGTACGACGCTGGCGACCCCGGCTTGAACATGCCCACGGTGATGAGCGAGCTGCCCGGCGCCATGTTCGCGTCGAAGCGGAAGTTGTAGAGCGTCCCCCAGCGGAGCGCATTGGCGTTCTGGTTCACCTCGTAGGCCTGGGTCGACCAGGTGATCGCCGACGGCGTCACGAACCACGCCCAGTCCGTCCCATCGAACGGCTCTCCGCTGTGGTAATCCACGTCGTGGAAGCCGACGTTGGTGACGGTGGCTCCGGGTGGGAGCGGCACCGAGAAGGACTTGGCGCCCCGGTGGGAGTTCAGGTTGTGGACCGCGTACTCGTAGTGGTACTGCCCACCCCCCAGGGGCGTCACCTTCGCGCCCATGATCATCAGCCCGTCCGTGAGGATGTCGGTCTCCACCACGCTGGGATCGTTGGCCTTCCAGGCCCTGATCGCGGGGAAGCCGCGCTGCGTGCTGCCCTGCAGCGTGAGGGAGTAGGGCGACGCTCCCACCGTCACGCGGCGATAGGAGGCGTTGTTGTTCTGGTTCTTCGCGTCCGCGTCGTCCCGGGCGACGTACTGCCCCTCCACGAAGTACAGCGCCCCGGGATTCAGGGTGGGCTCGAGGTCGGTGTTGTGCACCTGCAGACGCTTGAAGATGGCGTCGCCGGTGGTGTTCTCGTCCGGGTCGGGGAAGAGGAACACACCCGTGTTCGGGTTGACGTTCCTCCTGGGACCGAGCCGCGTCTGGCTCCCGTTCAGGCTGGAGTCGTAGGGATCGGAGCACTGGATCCCCAGGCGCGCACCCGTCCCCGAGGGCTGGCAGGAGGACGAGCAGACCGTCCCCTGCAGCGCCGTGAACCCGTGCTTGAGCCAGGACTGGCCGATCTGCTCGAACCGATTGTCCTTCAGGCGATACATGTTCTGCCCGATCACCGGATGGTCGGGGGTCCCCGAGATCCAGAGGAGCCAGCAGGATCCGAGATTGCAGGAGGTGGTTCCGATCGCGTAGGCGGTGATGCCGTTCACGGGCCCGTACCGGCTGGTGTTCGGGAGTTCCCCCACGATCACGTCTGGGCTCTTGCCGTTGTACGTGCACGAGGTGGTGCAGCAGGAACTCGGTGTGTTGTTGCTGCTGCCGTCGTCGCACTGCTCTCCCGCCTGGATCACGCCGTCTCCGCAGACTGCGGCGGCGGGGAGGGCGGAGAGACCTGCGAGCGAGAAAAGACACACGAGAAACGGAAGGGCCCGGGCCCTCCACACGCGCACCACGAACATCGATGAGACCCCCCTATACACGGACGACCTGTTCGAAGATACGACAGAAAGGATCCATTCGGTACTTTTTTGGGGCGGCGCTAAACGGCGACTGAACCGGAGGCGCCCGCTCACGCGCGAGGTTCCGGTTTTAGAATGCGCAAGCCCATGGGCCGTTGCAGCGTGGAAGTCCCGACCGGTGATCCCGGCCTGCCGATCCTGCGGACGGGGAAACCGGCCCCCATCCGCAAGTCCCGCAGCAGCCGGTGGCGGGCCGGGGTGCTCCTGGGGGTGCACCTCCTCATCGCCCTGCACGTCACCCACTACCTGCTGACCCGCCGCACGCTCTCCCCCGTCGAGCCCTCCGAGGCCATGTACACGCTCGAGCTCGGCTACGTGAACGCCGGGGCGCTCTTCTTCGGGCTGGCGCTGCTGCTGACCCTGATCTTCGGCCGGTTCTTCTGCGGCTGGGGGTGCCACGTCGTGGCCCTCCAGGACCTGTGCGGGTGGGCCATGAAGCGCCTGGGCGTGCGTCCGCGGCCCTTCCGCTCGCGCCTGCTGGCCTTCGCTCCCATGGTGGTGGCGCTCTACATGTTTGCCTGGCCCACGGCGAGCCGGTGGATCCGGGGGACCCCTCCCTTCCCCGGCTTCAGCAACCACCTCCTGACGAGCGACCTCTGGGCCACCTTCCCCGGTCCGGTCTTCGGCGTCCTCACCTTCGCCGTCTGCGGCTTCGCCGCCGTGTATTTCCTGGGAGCCAAGGGGTTTTGCACCTACGGGTGCCCGTACGGGGCGATGTTCGGCGCCCTGGACCGGCTCTCTCCCGGGAAGATCGTGGTCAGCGATGCCTGCGAGCAGTGCGGCCACTGCACCGCCACCTGCACCTCCAACGTGCGCGTGCACGAGGAGGTGCGCCTCTTCGGCAGCGTGGTGGACCCCGGCTGCATGAAGTGCATGGACTGCGTGAGCGTGTGCCCGAAGAACGCGCTCTCTTTCTCCTTCGCCCGGCCTTCGCTCCTCCGGGGAAAGCCGGCCGAGCCCAGGGCGCGCCGGTACGACCTGTCCCTGGGGGAGGAGCTGTTCGTGGCCGCGGTGGCGGCCGCCTCGACCCTCGTGTTCCGCGACCTGTACGACGGCCCCCCCCTCCTGATGTCGGTGGGCCTGGCGGGGATCACCGCCTTCCTCGCCCTGAAGCTCGTGCACCTGGTGCGCCGCCCCGCGGTGCGCGCGCAGAACCTGGAGCTGAAGAACGGGGGCCGGCTCCGCAGGCCGGGCTGGGTGTTCGCCGCGCTCACCGTGCTGTGGCTCCTCTTCACCTCGCACAGCGCCTTCGCCCAGTGGCACCGCGCCTGGGGCCGCCACTACCTGGACCTGACCGAGGCCTCCCGGGAGGACGTGCTGAGCGGCCGGTTCCGCGGGAAGACCTTCTCGAGCGCGCACGCGCGCGCGGCGGCCGAGGCCTTCCATCACTTCTCGCTGGCCGACCGTTGGGGGCTGCGGGGCGTGGTGGACGTGAAGCTCGGCCTGGCCTGGTGCCGGCTGCTCCAGAACGACTTCGCCGGTGCGGAGGCGGCGGCCGAGCAGGCCCTGGCGCTGGCGCCCGAGGCGCCGGAGCTCCGCCAGAACCTCCTCGACATCCGGCAGGCCGAGGCCGCGGCTCAGCCCGCCCAGGAGACGACGGCGGATGCGAGCTTCGCGCGGGGCACGCAGCTGGCCGAGCAGGGCCGGTTCGAGGAGGCGGCGCGGGAGCTGGCGGCGGCGGTGGAGCACGCGCCGGACTCGCTGGTCGCCCGGTTCAACCTGGGCGGCGTGCTGCGGCGCCTGGGGCGGAACGACGCCGCCATCGAGCAGCTCGAGATCGCCGGCCGGCTCGCTCCCGCGGATGCCGACGTGCGCGTGGAGCTGGGCCTCGCCTACCTGGCGGCGGGGGAGCGGCAGAAGGCCCTGGCGGCCCTGAAGGAAGCGATCGCGCTCGCCCCCGACAGCCCGGAAGCGCAGATGCACCTTCCCGGCTTGATCCAGGAGCTCGAGGAAAAATGACGATGCGCCTCCTTTCCATGGTCCTCCTCGCCGCCGCACCCCCCGGCATGTGGCTGCCGCAGCAGATCCCGCGCATCGCCGCCGATCTGCAAGCGGTCGGGCTGAAGCTCGAGCCGCGGCAGCTCTCCGACCTGACCGGCTTCCCCATGGGCGCCATCGTCTCGCTCAAGGGCTGCAGCGCGTCCTTCGTTTCCCCCGATGGCTTGATCGTGACCAACCATCACTGCGTGCTGGGGGCGCTCCAGTACAACGCCACCCCGGAACGCGACCTCATCGCCGAGGGTTTCCTGGCGCACCGGCGGCAGGACGAGATCCCGGCGCGGCCGGACGCCCGGGTGCGGGTGACCACGGACATCCGCGACGTCACGCGCGCGGTGCTCCGGGCGGACGAGGCCTCCCTGGCCGACGGGGAGCGGTGGCGCCGGGTGGAGCGGCATCGCCGGGAGCTGGTGGCGGAGTGCGAGAAGCCGGGCGGCCGCCGCTGCGAGGTCGAGGAGTTCTTCGGAGGCGAGAGCTTCCTGCTCTTCGAGGCCATGGAGATCCAGGACGTGCGCCTGGTGTATGCGCCCGCCGAGGGCGTGGGCAATTTCGGGGACGAGATCGACAACTGGATGTGGCCGCGCCATGCCGGCGACTTCGGCTTCTACCGCGCCTACGTGGGGCCGGACGGGAAGCCGGCGCCTCCCTCGCCCCGCAACGTTCCCTACCGCCCCAAGCAGTTCCTGCGCCTGGCCACGCGCGACCTGGATGCCGGAGACTTCGTGATGGTGCTCGGCTATCCGGGGACCACGCACCGGCTGGAGACGGCCGGTGAGCTGGCGGAGGCGCAGGAGTTCGTGCTCCCCACCTCCATCCGCTACCGGAGGATGCTGCTCGGGGAGCTCCACGCCGCCGGTGCCGAGAGACCGGAGGTGGCGATCGCCAACGCGTCCCGGATCGCCTCCCTCGAGAACTACCTCAAGAAGCACGAGGGGACGCTGGTCGCGCTGCAGCGGGACGGCGTCGTCCTCAGGAAGCGCGAGGAGGAGGCGCGCCTGGGCATCCCCACGGGCGAGCTGGAACGTGCGCTCGCCCCCGCTCGCGCCGTGCGCGCGCGCGACGCGGTGCTGGAGTGGCTCGCCACCGCCTCGTCGCTGCTGGAGCAGGCCGAGAAGCTCGTGCGCCTGGCGGAGAACCGCGCCAGGCCCGACCTCGAGCGCGACGAGGGCTATCAGGCGCGCGACCTCACCGATCTGTGGGCGGGCATGGAGCGCGCGCAGAGGCAGATCGAGCCGGGGAGTGACCGGCGGGGCCTGCGCCTCTTCCTCCTGGAAGCCACACGGCTGCCACCGAACCAGCGCCTGGGGCCCCTCGATCGCCTGCTCGCCGCGACCGGCGCCGGTGGAGCGGAGGCGCAGGTGGACGCGCTCCTCGGCCGGCTCTACGGGGGGACGCACCTGACGGACCTGGAGCGCCGCCGCGCCCTCTTCTCGGCCGGCCGCGACGAACTGCAGCGCAGCGGCGACGCCATGGTGGAGCTTGCGCTGGCGCTGTGGCCGGTGCACCAGGAGATCGATGCCCGGGACGACGCACTCGACGGCGCGCTCCTGCGCCTGCGCCCTCGCTTGATCGCGGCACAGCGCGCGGCCTCGGGCGAGCTGGCGCCGGACGCCAACGGCACCCTGCGCATCATCTACGGCCGGGTGGAGGGGTACGCCCCACGCGACGGACTCACAGCGGCGCCACAGACGACGATCGCAGGCGTGCTGGAGAAGGACACCGGGGTCGCCCCGTTCAACAGCCCCAAGCGCCTCCTCGAGAAGGCCAGGGCGGGGAGCTTCGCAGGCCACGCCGATCCGGACCTCGGCACGCTTCCCGTGGACTTCCTCTCCACCAACAGCGTGACCAACGGAAGCTCGGGCTCGGCCACCCTGAACGGGTGGGGGGAGCTGTGCGGCCTCGCCTTCGACACCAACCTGGAGGCGGTGAGCGCGGACTACCTCTACGACCCGCGCTGGACGCGGACGATCCACGTGGACGTCCGCTATGTCCTGTGGGTGGCGCAGGAGGTGGACGGGGCGACCGAGCTGCTGGAGGAGCTGGGGGTGGGACGGGCAGGAAGCAAATAGGTCCCTGCAGCGAAAGGTTGTAACCTTGGGCGTCCCCCGAGCGTTCCACAGGGCAGAAGCAGGCCGAATCCACGGGAGGAGGTCGCGATGTCCAGGATCCTGCGCCGGCGGTGGCTCCTCTCCATCCTCATGGCGGCGGCGGCGGCGCCCGCGACATTCGCGGCTGCCAATGACGCATGCGTCAGCGCCAACATCAACGCGCCGTTCTGGCTCCCCGACGGTGCGCTGCACGCCCCGGGGAAGCTGACCCTCTGCAGCGTCCGCGAGTTCTCCCCGGTCGCCAACCTCCACCGCCTGGACGTCGACGGCATGACGGTGGGCGTTTTCCTTAGCCGGAAGCGCGTGGCCGAGGGAACCGGCATCAACCCGGAGATCGTCTTCTCCAAGGATGCGGTCGGGAACCTGAAGCTCCTGGGCTACAGCCTGCCGGAGCGCGAGGGAACGCTGGCCTTCCGGCTTCCGCCCGCCCGCCCGCTGCGGGGCACCTCCGCCCTGGCCCGGCTCCCGTAGGCGCGGCGCGCCTCCTCCAGCAGCCGGAGGGCGACCTCCGGCCCCCGCCGCGCCAGCGGCGTGAACGTCCGCCCCTCCGCCCGGTTGTACGAGACGAAGAAGTGCTCGAGCTGGTCGAGCACGCCGGGCGGGAGATCGGCCAGCGTGCGCTCGCGCGGCCGGATCTTCTTCGTTTCCGGAACTCCGATCAGGCGATCGTTGCGGATCGCCTTCCCCCGCTTCTCCGATTGCTCCGCCTCGATCACTCCCAGCAGGCGCACGTCCACGCGGCATCCCGGAAAGAGCGGCTCCGCGGAGAGCACCAGCACGTCCAGCGGGTCGCCATCCTGCGCCAGCGTCTCCGGGACGAAGCCGAAGTCGAAGGGGAAGGTCGCCCCCAGCGGGAGAAGCTTGTGGAGCCGGAAGATCCCGCGCTCCTGGTCGTAGAGGTACTTGCTCCGGCTGCCGGCCGGGGTCTCGATCACCACCTCCACGGGCATCGCGGGCATCTCTAGCCGCGTTCTCCGAGGAGCGCGAGAGCGCGCGCGGAGCCTGCGTGCTCCGCCCAACCGGCCGGCGTGCCTCCGTACAGAGCGTCCCTCAGGTGCGGATCCGCACCACGTTCGAGGAGCAGCCGCACCACCTCGGCGTGGTCGGCCTGCGCGGCCAGGTGGAGCGCGGTGACGCGCTCGCCGTGGGTAAGTCCTCCGAAGGTCCCCGTGCGATTCACCGCGGCCCCGTGGTCGACGAGCCAGGAAGCTGCGGCCCAGCGCCCGTTGGCCGCAGCCCAGGCCAGCGGCGTCCCCCGGTAGGGATCGGCATTCACGTCCGCGCCGCGCGCCACCAGTTCTGGAAGCACCTCCACCCGATCCGCCTTCGCCGCCCACACCAGCGCCTCGTCGAGCACTTCCTGCGGTGCCGGCGACGGCTTCCAGGGCGGGAACCCCGTGTGCGGCCGGTAGAACCCGCGCTTGCTGCGGGCCGCCTCCGTGAGCGCCCCGTCCGGGGTGAAGCACCGGAGCACCAGGTCGAGCTTTCCCAGCCCGGCGACGATCCGCAGGTTGTCCGGAGCGACGGCGCGCGCGCCAAGCCCGTCCCCCGCTTCGCGATGGCCCCAGAACAGCGCGACCGCGAGCGGGGTCCCGCCCTCGCCGTACGCCTCCCGCGAGGGATCCGCACCGGCGGCGAGCAAGCGTTCCACCAGCGTTCCCGCGTTGGCGTACGCCGCCTGATGGAGCGGCGTCCAGCCCCGGTCGTTGGCCTCGTTCACGTCCCCCGCCCGGAAAAGCTTGTCCAGGAGCTTCTCTGCGGCGAGCGGGAGCGGGGCGCAGGTGGAGCCGGCCAGGCTGATGCCGAGGTTGAGCATCGTGTTGCCGTTGGTCCCGCGGGCGCGGGCGAGGTCAGGCTGGCGCTCGAGGAGATCGGAGAGCCTGTCCCAGGCGCCCTGCTTCATCGCCTCGAAGGCCTCCAAGAAGGGCTCGCGCGCGTGTCCGGAGGCGAGGGCCTGCAAATAGGCGAGGAACGACGGCCAGTCCCTGGCCCCGTGCCGGCGCGCGTGGAGCAGGCGTGCCTGTGCCGGGTCCGCCTGCTCGGTCGTGCGGAGAAAGCTCTCCACGCGCTCCTCGTGGTAGGTGGGATCGGTGACGAAGACTCGCAGCCAGTCGTTCAATTGTCCCGAGTGTAGCTCAGGCCACCGGAGCACGGGCCGCGCGCTCGGCCAGAGGCGTCGCGCCCATGCGCTCCGCCAGCGCGGCGAAGGCGGGCGTCGGTCCCCCCCAGCGGAGCGCCTCCACGTCCTCGAAGAGCGGCGCATCGGAGCGGAGCGTGGCCAGGTCCTTGAAGAGCATGGCCAGGTCACGCCGGCCACCGAGGAGTTCGTCGGTCAGGCTCTCGATCGACCCGTAGCGGTTGAGCAGCCGCGCCGCCGTGACGGGCCCGATGCCGGGGATCCCCGGATAGCCATCGGCCGCATCCCCCACCAGCGCCAGGTAGTCGGGGATGAGCGGCGGCGGCACCCCGAACTTCGCCCGCACGCCCTCGGCGTTCAGGATCTTCTTCCGGCGCGAGTCCACCTGCACCACGCGCACTTCCCGGACGCACTGCGCCAGGTCCTTGTCCGGCGTCCAGAGACAGACCTGCTGCACCACGGGATCGTCGGACGCGATGCGCGCCGCGGAGGCGAGACCGTCGTCCGCCTCCAGCTCCACCATCGGCCAGACGGCGACTCCCATGGCGGCGAGCGCGTCCTCGAGGGGATGGAACTGCGCCCGCAGGGCGGGCTCGATCCCCTCTCCGGTCTTGTAGCCCGGCCAGAGCCGGTTGCGGAAGGACTCGATGACGTGGTCCGTGGCCACGCCGAGGTGGGTGGCGCCGCCCTCGATCATCTGCAGCGTCGTGCCCAGCACCCCCGCCACCGCACCCCAGGGAGCGTCCTTCCCCGGTGCGGCCCGGCGCAGTCCGTAGAAGTGGCGGAACAGCTCGTAGGTGCCGTCCAGCAGGTGAACGATCAGGGGAGCCGCTCCAGCGCGTGCAGCACGCTGGTCCGCGCCTCGGCCACGGGGGCCGGCGGCTCGGGCACCACGGAGAGCAGGACGTGCAGGCGGGCCAGGACATGCTTGGCGTTCTGCACGGCGGCGAAGCGGCGGACGTCCAGGAACGGCGTGTCCCAGAGTCCCTCTGCGGGGGCGATCAAGCCATCCTGCCAGGCCGACAGCCAAATGGGATCGAAGTCCTTGCGCCGCACCACGGCCAGGGCCGCGCTGGCCACGCGCTCGTCCTCGCCCCAGCCGAACACCTCTCCGGCATCGCGAAGCTTGGCCCCGATGGCGGGCAGCACGCGCGCCGCATCGGCGCGGGGAAGGCGGGGGTTACGGGCCAGGAACTTCAGGAGATCGGCGGTGTGCGCGGTGGCGTGGATCCAGCCCTTCTCCGCATCGTAGGCGCGCAGATCGCGCTCCGCCGACAGATAGGCGAGAGCCGCGTCCAGGAGCGCCGTCAGCTCGGCCGGCTGGAGGTAGGGCGTGTCCAGGTCGCGCGCCGCCAGCAGCGACAGGTCCAGGGCGGAGAAGGAGCGGAGCAGGACACTGTCGTCTCCCGCCTGCCCCAGACCCGCCTTGAGGTTTCGTGTCCACAGTGCGAGCAGCCTGCGCAGGTCGGCCGGCTCCACCACCTTCTTGCGCACGATCCACTCTGCGGCCGCGGCGTAGCCGACACCGTCCCGCAGCGTGGGATCGGGCGAGGCGAGGAGCGCGCTCGCCTCCTCCAGCAGCGCCCCCGGGGACGCACCCTCGGGCACCGCGAACTTGCTCTCCGCCAGGCCGCGCCAGTACGCGGCGTCCCTGGGCGCGGCCTGCGGAGAGGACGCCGCCAGCAGCAGGAAGGGCAGGAGCAGGAGCATGGAGCGGGAAGTCTACCGCGCGGCCGCGGAAAGGCCGGGGCCTTGCAGCCAATCAGGCGTCGAAGGCCGCCAGCGCCGCCTGCTCCGCCGCCTCGGCATCGAGGCCGTCGAAGAGCCCGCTCTGCACGCAGGGGGTGAAGGAGCGCCGGTGGATGGCGCAGGGGCCCAGCCGCCGCAGCGCCTCCTTGTGCTCGGCGGTGGCGTATCCCTTGTGCGCGGCGAAGCCGTAGCCGGGGAACGCCGCCTCGTGCTCCACCATGATCGCGTCGCGCGCGCACTTGGCCAGGATGGAGGCGGCGGCGATGGCATGGCACCGCGCGTCCCCGTCCACGATCGCCCGCTGGGGGTGGGAGATCTGGGGGATGGTGCGGGCGTCGACCAGCACGTAGTCGGGGCAGGTGGTGAGGCCGCACACCGCGCGCCGCATGGCCTCCAGGGCGGCATGGTAGACGTTCAGCCGGTCGATCTCGTCCGCCTCCACCGCGGCCACCGACCAGCAGGTGGCGCGGGCGCGGATCGTTCCCGCCAGCTCATGCCGGCGTTCGGGGAGCAGGCGCTTGGAGTCGTCCACCCCCTTCAGTCCCAGACCGGGAGGAAACACCACCGCCGCGGCCACCACCGGGCCGGCCAGCGGCCCCACACCCACCTCGTCCACGCCCGCGACGTGCCGGTGACCCTGTTGCCAGAGAGACTGCTCGGGCTCCAGGAGCTTGCGAAGACGCCAGGCCAGACGCGCGGAGACCGAGCGCCTGCTCCGGCCGGTCACGCCTGGGGGTCCACGTCCGGGAGGACGCCGTCCCGGAGGATCTGCCCGAAGTCCGCGGGAGGCAATGCCTGGCTGTAGTAGTACCCCTGCACGCGCAGGCAGTTCTGGCGTCTCAGCGCGTCGAGCTGGTGCTGGGTCTCCACCCCCGCCCCCACCGTCTCCATCCCGGCGGCGTCCGCCGCTCCCAGGATGGCGGCGACGGCCGCGGTCTCCCGCTCGTCCCGCCCGAGGCCGCGGACCAGCGAGGCATCCACCTTGACCGAATCCGCGGGGAAGGCCTCCAGCATCTGCCGCCAGGCGGGGAGCAGCCCGCAGGCGTCCAGCGACACGCGCAGCCCCGACCTCCGGAGCGGCGCCAGCGCGCGGAATCCGCCGGCCGACTCCTGGGAGACGGCCGCGGGCGGCACCTCCAGCTCCAGCCGCTCCGGCGGCACCCCGGAGGCGGCGAGCGCCTGCTCGATGGCGCTTGCGAGCGCGGGATCCCGGAGATCGCGAGGCGCCAGGTTCACGGCCAAGCGCACGTCGGGATAGCCGCCGTGCGACCACCCCCTCACCTGGTCGCAGGCGGCGTGGAGCGTGAACGCGGTCAGCTCGCGGCCGATGCCGTCCGTCTCCGCCAGGTCCAGGAAAGCCCGGGGCCCGAGCACACCCAGATCGGGGTGGTGCCAGCGCAGGAGGGCCTCCGCGCCCCGCACGCGCCCCGTCTGCGCCTCCACCTGCGGCTGGTAGTAGAGCCGGAGCTCGCCGGCCTGCAGCGCCCGCCGCAACGCGCCCGCCTCGAACCGGCGCTCGTGGTGGATGGCGGTCAGGCCGGAGAAGAACTCGTACGTCTCCCCCCCGTGGCGCTTGGCCGAGTACATGGCGGAGTCGGCGCTGCGCACCAGCGCCTCGGCGCTGGTCCCGTCCCCCGGGTAGATGGCGATGCCGATGCTGGGGGTCAGGGCGACCCGCTCGTCCCGCACGAGGTACGGCTGCGAGAGGTCCTGGAGAATGGTGCGGGCGACGATGAAGGCGTCCTGCGTGCGCTGCATGTTGGACAGCAGGACGATGAACTCGTCCCCACCCAGCCGGGCCACGGTGTCGCTGGTGCGGATGGCCGCCTTCAGCCGCTCCGCGACCAGCTGCAGGACCCGGTCGCCGGAATCGTGCCCCAGGGTGTCGTTCACGCCCTTGAACCCGTCCAGGTCGATGAAGAGCACCGCCGCCCAGAGGCCGTAGCGGGAGCAGTACGCCATCGTCGTCCCCAGGAGGTCGAACAGGAGCTGCCGGTTGGGGAGTCCGGTGAGCGCATCGTGCGTGGCCATGTGGTGCTCGCGGCGGCGGGCCGCGTCCAGCTCGGCCACCATCCGGTGCCGCTCGATCGCGTGGCGCAGGGAGCGGGAGAGCACCCGGGGATCCGCCTCCCCCTTGACCAGGTAGCCCTGGGCCCCGTCCGTCACCGCGCGCAGCCCGGTTTCCTCGTCGTCCAGGCCCGTGAACACCACGATGGGCAGCTCGGAGGCGATCCCCCGCACGCGCTTCAAGGTGTCGATGCCGTCCGACTCGGGGAGGCCGAGGTCCAGGAGCACGGCGTCGAAAGGGCGGGCCGCGACCGCCGCCAGCGCCGTGTCGAGGTTGCGGGCGTGCTCCACCTCGAACCGAAAGCGCGGCGCGCTCCCCAGCGCCTCGCGCACCAGGCGCGCGTCGGCGGGGTTGTCCTCCACCAGGAGGACACGGATCGGACCACTCATGCGGGTGCCCCCGTGGGTGCTCGTTAGAGATTACACCGAGCTTGACCGGCCGTCCCGAGAATGCTCCGATGGCGCTGTCCTGCGGGAGGCGTACGCCATGAGACAGCTGGTCCTGCTGCGGCACGGGCAGAGCACCTGGAACCTGGAGAACCGGTTCACCGGCTGGACCGACGTGGACCTCACCCCGGAGGGGGTCGCCGAGGCGCAGCACGCGGCACGGCTCCTCCGCGAGGGGGGCTTCTCGTTCGACGAGGCGTACACCTCGGTGCTCAAGCGGGCGATCCGCACGCTCTGGCTCGTGCTCGACGGCATGGACCTGATGTGGATCCCCGTCACCCGGGACTGGCGCCTCAACGAGCGACACTACGGCGCCCTGCAGGGGCTCAACAAAGCGGAGATGGCGGAGAAGTACGGCGCCGAGCAGGTCCAGCAGTGGAGGCGCAGCTACGCCACCCCTCCCCCGCCGCTGTCCCCGGACGATCCCCGGCACCCCCGCCACGACCCCCGCTACGCGGGCGTGCCACCCCGGACGCTCCCCCGCTGCGAGAGCCTGGCCGACACCGTGGCCCGGTTCCTCCCCGCCTGGAACGAGGTCATCGCGCCCCGGGTGCGCGCGGGGCGGCGCGTCCTCCTGGCGGCCCACGGCAACAGCCTGCGCGCGCTCGTCAAGTACCTGGACGGCATGTCGGAGGAGGCGATCGTGGGGCTGAACATTCCCACCGGCATCCCGCTGGTCTACGAGCTGGACGACGATCTCAGGCCGGTGGCCCACCGCTACCTCGGCGATCCGGAGGAGGCGCGGCGCGCCGCGGAGGCGGTGGCGCGCCAGGCGCAGGCCAAGCCCTGATCCTTCATTTCGTGTAGAGTCCTGCCCCGCCCCGCCGAGGATGAGAAGGAGCGGCAGCCATGACCTTCGTGATCACCGAACCGTGCATCGGGACCAAGGACACCGCCTGCGTGGACGTCTGTCCGGTGGACTGCATCCACCCCACCAAGAACGACCCCGACTTCGCCGAGGCGAAGATGCTCTACATCAATCCGGCGGAGTGCATCGACTGCGGCGCCTGCGAGCCGGCGTGCCCGGTGGAGGCGATCTTCGAGGAGGACGCCGTTCCCGAGGCGCAGAAGCAGTACACGGCGATCAACGCCGCCTACTTCGAGAAGAAGTGACCGAGGCGGGACGGACGGCGGCTCCCTTCGTGGACCGTTCCCGCCCCCCCCGCTAGACTTGCTGGCACGCAGCGGACCCGTCGAACGAGGATCCCGGATGGCCGTGCCCGCGCAGGGCCGCCGTCCCCAGCAGGGGCGGCGCGTCGTCGTCACTGGACTGGGAGCCGTGGCCCCGAACGGCGTCGGCCGGGAGGCGTTCTGGCGCGCCACGCGGGAGGGCCGCTCGGGCGTGCGGCGGATCGAGCCCTTCGACCCCGGCGGCTTTCCCACGCAGATCGCCGGCCAGGTGCTCGGGTTCAACCCCGAAGAACACCTCCCCGCCCGCGACCTCAAGCACGTGCCGCGCGTCGTGACCCTCGCTCTCGCCGCGTCGGAGGAGGCGCTGGCCGACGGTGGCCTCTCGGCGGACGCGCTCGCCGCCCTCACCCCGGACGAGCGCCGCGCCTTTGCCGTGGTGCTGGGGAGCGGGGGGGCCGGCCTCGCCTTCACGGAGAGCCAGTTCCGCGAGTACTACCTGGGAAACCCCAAGGCGGTCAGCCTCTACGTCATCCCCTCCTCGACGCCCGGCACGTTGAGCAGCGAGCTTTCCATGCGCTTCGGCCTGCGCGGCCCCAGCCACGTCCTGTCCACCGGGTGCACCTCCTCCACGGACGCGCTCGGCCATGCCATGTCCTTGATCCGCTACGGACGCGCCGACCGCGTGCTCGCCGGCGGCAGCGACGCCCCCATCGCTCCCGGCATCCTGCAGGGCTTCTGCCTCCTCCAGGTGATGACGACGTCGTGGAACGGGGAGCCGGAGCGGGGGTCCCGTCCCTTCTCGAAGGACCGCGACGGCTTCGTCCTCGGGGAGGGGGCGTGGATGCTGCTGCTCGAGGAGCACGATGCCGCCCGTTCGCGGGGGGCCCGCATCTATGCCGAGCTGCTCGGCTATGGATCCACCTGCGAGGCCTTCCATCGCGTCCGCCTGGACGAGTCCGGGGAGGAGCCGGCGCGCGCCATGCAGCTGGCGCTGGAGGATGCCGGCGTGCCCTCGGACGAGGTCGACTACCTCGCCCTGCACGGCACCTCCACGCAGCTCAACGACCGCATCGAGACCCGCGCCGTCAAGCTCGCCTTCGGCCGGCGCGCCGAGCGCGTGCCCGCCTCCTCGCTGAAATCGGTGATCGGCCATCCCCAGGGGGCCTGCGGGGCGGCGGGAGTGGCGGCGGCGCTCCTGGCGATGCGCGACGGCTGGCTCCCCCCCACGATCAACCACGACGAGCCGGACCCCGAGTGCGATCTGGACGTCGTTCCCAACCGTGGGCGGGCCGCTTCGCTGGTCACCGCGGTGTGCAACACGATCGGGTTCGGATCGAAGAACTCGGCGGTGGTCGTCCGCTCCGCCTGCTGACGAGGGAGTCTTCCGTGGCACGCTGGGACCTGCTGGTGCTGGGCGGCGGGCCGGCCGGCGCCGCCACGGCGGCGCTGGCCGCGGGGGCAGGAGCGCGCGTGCTCCTGGTGGAGCGCGAGGTCTTCCCCAGGGACAAGGTCTGCGGCGAGTTCCTCTCCGCGGAGGCCCTGCCGGTCCTGCGGGAGCTCGGCGTGGAGGGGGCGCTGCGCGAGGCGGGGGCGCCCCCGATCGAACGCTGCCGGGTCAGCGAGCCGGGGGGGCGCACGCTCGACGCCCCCCTCCCCCAGGCGGGGCTCGGCGTGTCCCGCGCCCTCCTCGACCAGCGCCTGCTCGACCTGGCTCGCCGCCGCGGCGTCACGGTGTGGGAGGGCGTGGAGGCCACGGCGGCCCTGTGGGACGGCACCCGCGTGGCGGGCGCCGTGGTGGGGAGGGAGGTCCCCCAGGAGATCCGCGCCTCGGTGGTGGTGGCCGCGGACGGAAGACGGTCCATGCTCGCACGCCGGCTGCACGCGACCCTTGGAGATCCCGCGCGCTCCACCGCCGCCGCCTGGTTCGGATTCAAGACCCACCGCGGGGGAGGGGGGCTCGGCGCCCGCGTCGATCTCCATGTCTTCGATGGGGGCTACGCGGGCCTGGCCGCGGTGGAGGGCGACCGGGTCAACGTCTGCCTCCTGGCGACGGTCGCCGCCCTGCGCCGCTGCGGAGGCCGGCCCGAGCACCTCCTGGAGCGGGTGCGGAGGAACCCCGCCGCGCGGGAGGCCCTCCGGGGAACGGAGGACGGCGCGCGCTGGCACAGCATCGGACCCCTGCGCTTCGGCGTGCGCAAGCCGGCCTCCGCCGGCGCGCTCTTCGTGGGAGACGCCGCGGGGACGATCGATCCCTTCGCCGGCGAGGGGATGTCCCACGCGCTCCTGGGGGCGCGCCTGGCCGCGCCGGTGGCGCTCGAGGCCGCCCGGTGGGGGAGCCTGACCGAGGAGATGGAGGCGCGCTACTGCAAGGCGTGGACGGACGCGTTCGCCCCCGCCACGGCGCGCGCGCGGCGCCTGGCCCGGCTCCTGGAGCGGCCCCTGGCGGCGACCGCGGCGGTCACCGTCCTCCGGGCCATCGGGGAACCCGCCTTCGCGCGCCTGGTGGCGCACTCCCGCACCGCAGAGGCATGAGCTCGCGACGCTCCGACGTGATCCTGCTGGTGGTGGCGCTCGCCGCCTCCGCCATCTTCACGAGCCAGCTCCATCTCCTCTGGCCGCTGGCCCGCATGGACCTGAACGTCCCCGCGGCACGGCTCGAGCGCGATGCCCGCACCTTCCTGACCTCGCGCCGCTTCGACCTGCGGGGGTACCGGGCGGCCGCCGTCCTCAACGTGGA
The DNA here is from genome assembly GCA_036274395.1 of Candidatus Polarisedimenticolaceae bacterium. GTDB lineage: Bacteria > Acidobacteriota > Polarisedimenticolia > Polarisedimenticolales > DASUFT01 > DASUFT01. Next base: position 17,268 of record DASUFT010000090.1, read on the forward strand.
CGACGGAGCCCTCGACTACGCCGAGCGGACCTTCGGGCGCGCCAGGGCCCAGGACTGGATCGAGCGGGGCCTGCCCCTCGCCTACTACCGCGTGGACTTCAAGAAGGAAGGGGTGGAGCGCACCTACTCGGTCGAGCTGCACCCGGCACGGGGTGTCATCGGGTGGCGAACCACGGTGGAGGAGGACGCGCCGGGACCCCGTCCCACGCTGGCCCAGGCGGAAGGCGCCGCGGAGCGCGCGCTGCGCCGGGTCATGCACCTCGACCCCGAGGCCTGGACGGCCACCGCCGCCACCGCCGCCGAGCGCCCGCACCGGCGGGACCACGCCTTCACCTTCGAGCAGCCGCTGTCGCGAGACCCCGACTTCGGCCAGTACGTGCGGGTCACGGTGGCCGGGGAGGAGGTGCTGTCCGTCACCTGGCGCCTGGTCGTGCCCTCCCCCGCCGCCCGCGCCGCCCGGGCGCAGGAGGCGCCGGGGATCGCGCTCGAGACCTGCGGATTCATCCTGGCGGGGGTGGCCGCGGTGGGAGCGTTCTTCGTCTTCCTGGCCGGCCTGCGCGATGGCCGCGCCCGCTTCGACCGGCCGGCCACCTGGGTGGGGATGCTGTTCGTGTGCCTGATCGGCACCCAGCTCCTGCAGGAGAGCAACCTCATCCTGCAGTGGGAGCCGCTCCTCCCCTGGTGGGTCTTCCTGGTGCGCTCCCTGGTGGACTTCGCGGTGAGCGGCGTGTGGAACCTGCTGCTGCTCCTGGCGGTGATCGCCGCCGGCGACGCGCTCGACCAGGGCCTCGGCGCCGGCAAGGGAGACGCCCTCTGGGCACTGTCTCGAGGGCACCTCACGGAGCCGCGCGTGGGCGCCGCCTCCGCACGCGGCTTCCTGCTGGGCCTGATCTGCGGAGCCGTCATGGTGCTGGCGGTGGCCACGCTGGAGGCGCTGGTGGGCATCCAGGTGGACGTGCAGCCGCGCGGCTTCTTCTTCTACGCGCTGAACGCCGCGTTCCCCTCCGCCTCCACGCTCCTGTTCTTCGGCTACGTGGCCCTGGCCGAGGAGCTCTCCTACCGCTACTTCGGGGGGCTCTGGCTCCGCTCTGCGCTGCGCTCGCGCTGGCTGGCGGTCGCGATCCCGGCGCTCATCTACGGGCTCACCCACACCCGCCTGGACTTCCTCCCCCCCGCCGAGCCCTTCTGGGGCCGGGCCGCCGTCATGACGCTCGTGGGCTGCGTGTGGGGGTGGGCCTTCTTCCGCTACGACGCGCTCACCGTCGTGCTGTCGCACCTGTCCGCGGACCTGTTCATCTTCAACTGGCCGCGCCTCACCAGCGCCGACCCGGCGACCGTGACGTCGGCCGCCGTCACCATCGCCGCCCCGCTCCTGCCCGCGGTGTTGGCGGGCGCCGCCTGGGCATTCCGCCGCCTCCGGCCACGCGCTCTCCCCGGGACCACGCTCGAAGGCTAGCGGCCCTGCGCCTCCAGCCAGCGCTCGGCGTCGATGGCGGCGCGGCAGCCGGCTCCGGCCGCGGTGATCGCCTGGCGATAGACGTGATCGTGCACGTCGCCGGCGGCGAAGACGCCCTCGATCGTCGTGTGGCTGGTGCCGTTCCCCAGCAGGCGCAGGTAGCCGGCCTCGTCCGTGGGAAGGGCGCCGTTCAGGATCGCGGTGTTGGGCACGTGGCCGATGGCCACGAAGAGGCCGGAGACGGGGCGTGTGGTCACCGCTCCGGTCCCGAGGTCCCGCACGCGCGCCGCGTGCACCTTGCCCCCCTCGCCCAGCACCTCCTCCACCACGCTCTCCCAGAGGACCTCCACCTTGGGATGGGCGAGGACGCGGTCCGCCATGACCTTGGAGGCGCGGAACCTGTCGCGCCGGTGGACGACCGTCACCCTCGACCCGTAGCGGGTGAGGAACAGCGCCTCCTCCATGGCGGTGTCCCCGCCGCCCACCACCAGGATCTCCTGGTTGCGGAAGAAGAAGCCGTCACAGGTCGCGCAGTACGAGACGCCGCGCCCGGCGAACTCCCTCTCGCCGGGGACGTCGAGGTAGCGGGGAGAGGCGCCGGTGGCGAGGATGAGGGCGCGCGCGCGCAGGGTGGCCTCCTCGGTGGCCACCGTGAACGGGCGCGCCGAGAGATCCAGGCGCACGGCGTCCCCCGCCACGAACGTGGCGCCGAAGCGGGCGGCCTGTCCCCGGAAGCGCTCCATCAGCTCCGGTCCCAGGATCCCCTCCGGGAACCCGGGGTAGTTCTCCACCTCGGTGGTGTTCATGAGCTGGCCGCCGGCGAGCAGCCCCTCCACCACCACCGGGGCCAGGTTGGCGCGCGCCGCGTAGACGGCGGCGGTGAGGCCCGCGGGACCGGAGCCCAGGATGACGACGTCGTGCACCTGGCCGCCGTTCCCGTCCGCGTGCCGCACCGCGGCGTCGGGCTCGTGGGCGAACGAGGAGTGCGCCTCCTCGACCCGCCCCGGTACCGGCTCCGGCGCCGTGACCGCGCCCGCCATGGCGGCCGCCCCCGCCGCGATCTCCATCCCCCGCTGCAGCAGCGCCTCCAGGCGGCCCTCGTCCTCCAGGGCGGCGAGGTCGTCGTAACCTCCGACGTGGATGCCGCCGATGAAGATCTGGGGCACGGTCCGCCGGCCCCCTGCCCGCTCGATCATCTCCCGCTCGCGCACGGGATCGTCGGTGACGTCGATCTCCTCGAAGAGCACGCCCTTGCGGGAGAGGAGCGTCCTGGCGCGCACGCAGGCGCCGCACCCGTCCTTGGAGTAGAGGGTGACGTGGGACACGAAGTCCTCCGCGAAGGGCGGGGGATGGTAGCACCGGCCCTCAATCCAGCTGCGCCCCCTTGGGGATCACCACCACCCCTCCCGCCGACACCGTGAAGCGATCCCGGTCCGCCTCGGGGTCGTGACCGATGGAGGCACCGGGAGGGATGCGCACGCTCTTGTCCACGATGGCGCGGCGCACGCGCGCTCCCTCTCCGATTTCCACCTCGTCCATCAGCACCGCGCCCTCCACGCGCGCGCCCGCCCCCACCCGCACCTGCGGGGACAGCACCGAGCCCTCCACCGTGCCGTGCACGACGCATCCCGGGCTCACGATGGCGCGCTGCAGCACGGCGTGCTTCCCCGCCCAGGCCGGGGGGAGCTGGCGGGACAGCGTGCGGATGGGCCAGGCCTCGTCGTAGAGGTCGAAGGTGGGCCGCTCCTCCAGGAGGTCGAGGCTGGCCTGGTAGAAGGCGTCCAGGGTGCCGATGTCGCGCCAATAGAGCGGCCGCTGCTCCAGGTCCACGAAGGGGTAGGCGCAGACCTCGCCCGTGCGCAGCAGGCGGGGCAGGATGTCGTGCCCGAAATCGTGGCGGGTGGCCTGGCGTGCGTCCTCCACCAGGGCCCGGACCAGGGCGCGCGTGTCGAAGCAATAGACGCCCATGTTGACGAGGGCCCGGTCCGGCCGGCCCGGGATGGGCTCCGGGTGCTCGGGCTTCTCCTGGAAGCTCACGATGCGCGAGCGTTCATCCACGTGCAGCACGCCGAAGGCGTGCGCTTCCTCCACGGGAACGTCCACGGCGGCGATCGTGGCCACGGCACCGGTCTCCTCGTGCCGCCGCAGCATGGCCGCGTAGTCCATCTTGTAGACGTGGTCGCCGGAGAGGACCACCACGTGCCGCGGGCGCTGGTCCTCCAGCAAGTGGATGTTCTGGTAGATGGCGTCGGCGGTCCCCTGGTACCAGCTCTGCCTGAGGCGCAGCTGCGGCGGCACGGTGAAGATCCACTCGTCCAGCTCGGGGGACATCACGGGGTCCCACCCCATCTTGAGGTGCCGCTCCAGGGACGCCGAGCGGTACTGCGTGAGGACGAAGATCTTCCGGATCCCCGAGTTCAGGCAGTTGCTGAGGGTGAAGTCGACGATGCGGTAGCCGCCGCCGAACGGCACCGCGGGCTTGCTGCGGTCCCGGGTCAGGGGGTACAGCCGCTCGCCCTGTCCGCCCGCCAGCACCATGGCGAGCGCGTCCTGCAGGATGATTTTCGTCCGGGCCAAGCCGCCTCCCTGAGCCCCGATTCTGTCAGGACTGGGCGTGCGGCTGCCCGCCCGGTCGGCGGCGGACGCCTTCGCGCTTGCCGGAAAGGAGCTGCTCCACCTCGCGCCGCAGCTCGCCGGTGTCCGAGGACTTGATCACGTAGGCGTCGGCGCCCCAGCTCAGGAAGCTGTCCTGGTACGAGGAGTAGGCGGTGTTGAGCAGCACCGGGATGCTGGGGTGCTGGTCGAGGATGCGCCCCATGGCCTCCAGGCCGTCCATGCCGGGCATGCGGATGTCCAGAACCACCAGGTCGGGCGCCTCCGTCTCCACCTTCTTCAGGCCCTCCTCCGCGGACTTGGCGGTCACCACCGTGTGGCCGTCCAGCTCCAGGTCCTGCTTGTAGAGCTGTCGCAGGTTCTTCTCGTCTTCGATGACCAGGATCTTGGACATCATCGATGTCTCCTTCCAGGAGGTTCAGGAGGGGGCGCGGGGGAGCCGGATCCGCATGGTGGTCCCTTGCCCCACCGCGCTTTCCACCGCGATCTCCCCTCCGTGATCGCGGACGATCTGGGCGGCGATGGTGAGACCGAGACCGGATCCGGCCGACTTGGTGGTGAAGAACGGCTCGCCCACGCGGGCGACGACCTCGGGAGCCATGCCCACGCCGGTATCCACGACGGCGAACTCCACGCGCTCGTCGTTGGGGGTGAGGCGCAGGGTGAGGCGCCCTCCGCCGGGCATGGCGTGCAGGGCGTTGCGCACCACGTTGACCAGCGCCTGGAAGATGCGATCGCGGTCGGCCAGCGCCCGGGGGAGGTCGCCGGGGGCCTCCACGCACGCCTCCACCTCGGCCTCGTCGATCTCCATGCGCATGAGGTCCAGCAGCTCCGCCGCCACGCGCCGCAGGTCCACCGGCCGCAGCTCGGGCGGAGAGGGCTTGGTGAAGTCCAGCACCTCGCGGACGATGGTCTCCAGACGGCGGACCTCCCCGGCGATGATCTCCAGCGCCTCCCGGTGGGCGTCCGTGGGCGGCGCGTCCCGGAGCAGGGAGCGGGCGAAGCCGCCGATCGCCACCAGAGGGTTCCGGATCTCGTGCGCCACCCGCGCCGCCATCTGGCCGATCACGGTCAGACGCTCGCTGTGCAGCATCTTCTCCTGGTTATGCTTGAGCTCGTCGATCAGGCGGGCCCGCTCGATGGCCAGACCGGCCTGGATGGCCAGCAGCTCCAGGTCCTCGACGTCCTCCTCCTCGATGGGCCGGTTGGTGATGGCGTTGTCGGCGAGGAGCAGGCCCACCGGGTTCATCTCCGTGCGCAGGGGAACCGCCACGAAGCTCCGCACCTCGAGGAGGTCGAGCAGGGACTGCTCCACCGGCGTCTGCTCCCCCGCCTCGATCCCGTCCACCACTCTCACCGTGCGCCGGCCGCGCAGGCAGCGCACGAGGAAGCCGTCGGGATCGGTGAGGGGGGCGCTCAGGCGGTGGACGATCTCGTTGACGCGGGCGCTGTCCGGCTCCACCACCGGCTGGTAGCGGTGGAGGAGGTTCTTCAGGCTGGGATTGGTGCGGGCCAGCGCCGACCAGATGCGGTTCGCCTCCTCGGGATCGGAGGGGCCGATGGCCAGCCGGCCCCGCAGCTCCCCCGCCGCCTCGTCCACCAGGAGCAGGAAGGCGCGATTGAAGCGGAGGCCCTGCCCGGCGGTGGCCCCCACCAGCACGCGGCGCAGGGTCTCGTCCAGCTCCACCGCCGACTGCAGCGCCTCGCCGATCTCGCGCAGCACCGTCTGCTGCGCGAAGCGGCGCCGCAGCCTTCCCTCCAGCACCTTGGAGGCGGTGAGGTCGACGACCATGATCATGCTGCCGCCCCCCTCGCCGGGGGCGCCCAGCTCGGTCCGGGTCACCATCACCGGGACGAGCTCCCCTTCCTTCGTGCGGTGCACCGTCTCGTAGCGCTGGATCGGCACCTGGTCGCTGGACAGCTCCTCGGGAAGGGCGTCCTCCCCCGTGACCGCCGCCCAGCGGGCACCGATGGCCTCCGCCTCGGAGAGGCCGTAGAGGTCCGCGGCGCCCCGGCTCCAGGAGCGGATGGTCCCGTCCTGGTCCGTGAGCACGAGGGGCAGCGTGCGCCCGGCCTGCTCCGTGAGGAAGAACCGGTCCGCCCGGCGCCGGAACCGGGTGCGCGGCGCCTGGATCCGCTCCTCCTTCCCGGCAGCGGGGGCGGCCCCCGGCAGCTCGGCCATGCGTGGGTCCCTCCTCCTCAGGCCAGGGTCTCCCGGTAAAGTCCCTGGTAGGCCCGTGCCGGCTCCTCCCAGGAGAAGTCCTCCGCCATGCCGCGGAGCGCCAGCATCCGCCAGCGCGCGGGGTCGGAGTAGGCCGCCATGGCCCGGCGCGCCGCCTCCAGGAGGGCGTCCGGAGCGTAGGGACCGAAGGTGAACCCGTTCCCCTGCATCCCGTCGCGGTCGGCATCGCGCACGGTGTCGGCCAGCCCCCCCACCTCCCGCACCACCGGCACGGTGCCGTAGCGGAGGCTGTACATCTGGTTCAGGCCGCAGGGCTCGTACCGGGAGGGCATGAGGAAGGCGTCGGCCCCCCCCTCGATCCGATGCGCCAGCCCCTCGTCGAAGCCCAGGCGCACGGCCAGACGTCCCCCCTGCCGCCGCGCGGCTTCCTCGAGCGCTCTCTCGTAGCGGCGTTCTCCCGACCCGAGCAGGACCATCGAGACACCGTCGCGCAGAAGCACGTCCAGGACGTCCAGGAGGAGATCGACTCCTTTTTGAGAGGTGAGCCGCCCGACCCAACCGAACAGCGGCCGCCCCTCGGACGGGGGCAGGAGCCCGAGCTCCTCGACGAGACGCTGCCGATTGTACGCCTTGCCTGCGAAGCTTTGCGGAGTATACCGGACCGGCAGGTGAGGGTCGACCGCGGGATCCCAGGTCTGGGTGTCCACGCCGTTGAGGATGCCGGAAAGCCGCTCCCCGCAGCCGGCCAGCACGCGCTCCAGTCCTGCTCCGAATGCGGAGGTGCGGATCTCCTGCGCGTAGCGCGGGGACACCGTGGTGATGCGGTCGGCGGCGAGGATCCCCAGCTTCATGAGGTTGACCCCGCCGTGGAATTCGGCCGGCCCCATGGGACGGAGCAGCTCCAGGGGAAGGCCGGAATGCGCCATCCAGCCCGCGTCCTCGACCCCCTGGTACTCGACGTTGTGGATCGTGTAGACGAGCCCGGGGCGACGGGAGAGCGCCTCCGGCAGCGGCGCCCAGCGCAGCAGCGCCACCAGGGGCGCTCCCTGCTGGTCGTGTCCATGGACGACGTCCGGGATCCACCCGTCCTTCCCGAGCGAGGCATGCACCCCGCGGCAGAACACCGCCCACCGATAGCCGTTGTCGCCGTACCCCTCCCGCGTCGCCGGGTCGTCGTAGATCCCGTCGCGGTCGAACACCGGGTGCTCGACCAGCAGGATGGGTGCGGGGAGCGCCGCACCCTCCAGGTGCCGGACCCGGGCACGCTCCACGTGCCCCCAGACCGGCAGCGCCACCTCCTGGGAACCGACCTCGCGCACGTCCGGGGGGAGCCCCCGCTGCACCGCCCGGTAGCCGGGGATGGCGCAGCGCACGTCCAGCTCCTGGTTCCCCAGCTCACGCGCCAGGGCAGCCACCATGTCCGCGAGCCCCCCCGCCTTGGCCACGGGGTGCAGCTCGGCCGACGCCATCAGCACCTTCATGGGTCCTCGACCGTCAGACGCTGGCGTCGCGCAGGAACGCCGCGGCCTCCTCGGGAGCGGTGGGATTGATGTAGAAGCCCGACCCCCACTCGAACCCCGCCACCTTGGTGAGCCGGGGCAGCACCTCCACGTGCCAGTGCCAGTCCATGGGCAGCGTGTTCCAGTAGTTCGATCGCCGCACCACCGTCTCCGTGTTGGGGGCGGTGTGGAACACGAAGTTGTACGGGGGGTCGCGGAGGACGACCTTGAGGCGGAGCAGGAGGTCCTTGAGCGTGGCGGCCAGCGCCGCCACCGTGGAGCGCGGCTCCTCGGAGAAGGTGTGGTTGTGCCGGCGGGGAAGCACGATCAGCTCGAAGGGGAAGCGGCTGGCGTAGGGCGCGAAGACGGCGAAGTGCTCGTCGAGCGTGACCAGGCGGTCCCGGGCCTCCAGCTCCTGGGCCAGGATGTCGCACAGCAGGCAGCGCTCCTTCAGGTGGTAGTGCTGGCGCGCCGACTCCAGCTCCATGGAGATGGCCCGGGGCGTCACCGGGGTGCCGATGATCTGGGTGTGCGGGTGGTCCAGGGTGGCGCCGGCCGCCGCCCCGTGATTCTTGAAGACGAGGAGGTACTTGAAGCGCGCGTCGCGGGAGAGGTCGCGCAGGCGCTCCTGGTACAGCCAGAGGACCTTTTCCAGGTGGGCGCGGTCCATGTCCGCCATGTGCAGCGTGTGCGACGGGTGCTCGATCACCACCTCGTGCGCGCCGATCCCGCGCATGCGGTCGTAGAGCCCCACCCCCCGCCGCTCCGGCTCTCCTTCGATGGAGAGCGCGGGGTACTTGTTGGGGATGACCCTCGCTTCCCACCCGGGCCCGTTGGCGGGCGAGCCCGGAGGACGCACGGCCAGGATCTCGGGGGGCGTCTTCTCCTCGTGGCCGGGGCAGAAGGGGCAGAACGGCGCCTCGTGCACCGGCTCGCGGTCGAGGAGGAAGTCCGACGGCCGCCGGCTCCTCTCGGAGGCGATGATCACCCATCGGCGGGACAGCGGATCGTGCCTCAGCTCCGACATCGGTCCTCCCCCTGGCGTCAGTCGAACAGGATCTCGGCCTGGCGCAGGGTCGCGGGGTCCACCGTCTTCAGCTCCGCCACCGCCTCCTCGAGCGAGACGGCCTGGAAGACCCCGTGGCGGAGGGCCGCCATGGACCCGAACCGTCCCTCGTGCACGAGGTCGGCCGCGAGGAGGCCATAGCGGGTGGCCAGCACCCGGTCGTGGGCGGTCGGGGACCCGCCGCGCTGCACGTGCCCGAGCACGACGGATCGCGTCTCGTGTCCGGTGCGGCGCTCGATCTCCTCCGCCACCCGCTGCCCGATGCCCCCCAGCTTGACGTGACCGAAGGCATCCTTCTCCGCGTTCTGGGTGACGGCGCCCCCGGCGATCTCGGCCCCCTCGGCGACCACGATGAGGCTGAAGCGGCGCCCCGCGGCGTCGCGGCGCCGCACCGTGGCGCAGACTGCCTCCACGTCCACCGGACGCTCGGGGACCAGCAGGTGGTGGGCGCCCCCCGCCAGGCCGGCATGGAGGGCGATCCAGCCCGCATGCCGCCCCATGACCTCCACCACCAGCACCCGGTCGTGCGACTGCGCGGTGGTGCGCAGCCGGTCCACGGCCTCGGTGGCGATGGCCACCGCGGTGTCGAACCCGAAGGTGGTGTCGGTCCCCGAGAGGTCGTTGTCGATCGTCTTGGGAACGCCGACCACGGGGAAGCCTTCCCCCGACAGACGCGCCGCCACCCCCAGGGTGTCCTCTCCTCCCAGCGCCACCAGGGCATCGAGCGAGAGCTTCCGGAAGTTGTCGCGTACCCGGAGGATGTCCTCTTCCTTCTTGTACGGGTTGGTGCGGCTGGTCCCCAGCACGGTCCCGCCCCGCAGGATCCATTCCTCGGTCTGCTCGGGGACCAGCGGCTCGGTCTCCGCCGCGATCAGCCCCCGCCAGCCGTGCCGGATGCCGAGCAGGCGCCAGCCGCGGGGAGCGAGGCTGCGCACGACCGCGCGCATCACTGCGTTCAGTCCGGGCGCATCGCCTCCGCCCGTGAGGATGCCGGCTGTCTTCATCACACGCTCCAGTCGTAGAGGGCGGGGTCCTCGGCCCAGGCCACGGTCAGGCTCCCTTCCGCGGGGAGGCGCTGGCTGCTGCCGGCGCCGCCATCGATCTCCACCTGGAAGCGCACCTCCGGGCCGTCGGCGGGGGAGAGCGGGAGGGCCGCTTCCACGATCCTCCCCACCACCACCTCCAGCGGTCCCGCTGCCGTGCGGCCGGCCCCGCGCAGCGGCGCCCGCAGGATCTGCTCCTGCGCGCCGAACAGGCGAACCACCAGGATGGCGCCTGCCAGGGATTCCGCCGCAGGCGGCTCGACGGGGTCCAGGCGCAGGAAGAGGCGCGTGCCGTCGGTGCCGAAGAGCAGCAGCCGCACCAGGCGCGCCGCCGACTCCATGGCGCCGTACGCGGCGTGCACGTGCCCCGCGGACAGCCATTCGAAGTAATCCGAGACCTCGCCGTCCAGGCGGGGCGCGATCCTCCCCGTGGGCGGCTCGAAGGCGCGCCTGGCGTGCCGGCGGATGGGCTCGGAGAGGACCTGCGGCGCGGGCAGGCCGGCGGCGACGTAGGCGGCGCGCAGGTGGCGGCGGAAGGTGGCGTCGAACTCTCCGGCGAAGGCCGTGGGGTGATCGTCGCCGAACCACCAGAACCAGTCGCTTCCCTCGGCGGCGAAGATCGCGCGCCACGCCGGGTCGTTGCCGTCGGGGACACCCCGTGCCCGCTCCACCGCGTCACGGGCGGCGGCCAGGCGCTCCCAGGCAAGGTTCTTGTCGGGATGACCGATCCACGTGGCGAGGCTGTGGCCGATCCAGGAGCCCGCCACCACGCGAGGAAGCGCGCGCACCGGCCCCGCCACCGCCTCCGAGGCCGTGACCGTGCGCAGCGATCCGTCGCGCTCCAGCGCGCCGTAGAGCGCGTGCAGGAAGGGTGCGCCGTGATCGGGGTAGTACTCCCAGGCGTTCTCCCCGTCCAGGATCACGGACACGGTGTGCGGTCCGTCCTGGGGCGGAAGCTCCTGCGCGATCTGGTGGAGCCGCTCCACGAAGTCCTGGGCCGCGGGCTCGGCGTGCCAGCCGGAGTACACGAAGCCGATGCGGTCCGAGAGGTCGTGGTCCCGGAACAGGAGCGCCGGACCGTCCCCGTAGCGCCAGGGGCGATAGAGGAGCCCGGGGCGCCGTCCCTCCCCCAGCGAGGCGAAGAGCACCTCCTCGTCCCCGGCAGCCCAGCGCCAGCCCGCGGCCCCCATGCGCAGCAGCGCCGTCTCCGAGATCGCGCCCTCCGAGGGCCAGCCACCCGCCGGCTCCTGTCCGAAGATCTCCGCGAACAGCCGCCGCGCCTCGCGCAGGTGCCAGTCGGCGTCCTCGGGGTGCCGGAATCGCGTGCTGGGCAGACGCATCTCGGGAAGCGCCTCGTGGGCGGCCTCCAGGTCGCAGAGCAGGGGCAGGATGGGGTGGTAGCAGGGGGAGACCGAGAACTCGACGTGGCCCGCACGCGCCAGCGTCTGCCAGCGCGGGAGTACGCCGGCCAGGAACGTGTCCTGCAGGTCGAGCAGGGCCTGCTTGTCCTCCTCGGTGTAGTTGCGCCCCTTCGCCCGCAGGGCAGCCACCTCGGGGGTGGCCGAGAGCAGCGGGCCCGACCACGCGAGGTGGAACAGCACCTGGAGGTCGAGGATCGCCTGGTCGTCGAAGCGGGCGAGCACCTGCGAGGGAACGCCGTCGATGGGGTAGTCGCCGCGCAGGGCCGCCAGCTCGTTCAGCCGCGGGAGCCCCTTGGCCATGGTGGGGCGGTTCAAGGCGAAGAAGCGTCCCACCACGTACGCCCGGTCGTCGGCGCGCAGCGTGTCCACGCGGCGGCGCGACAGCGCCAGGAAGGCGTCGGGCCTGGCGGTGCGGTCGCGGTAGGCGGAAAGCTCGGTGAGGAGCGCGGGCACGACGTTGAACGTGGCGCGCACGCCGGGGTGGCGCGCCAGGTGCTCGGCCATGTCCGCGTAGTCCTTGAGCGCGTGCAGGCGCGTCCAGGGCATGAACCGCTCGCCGCTCCCCGGATCCACGTAATCGGGCTGGTGCATGTGCCACACCAGGGCCAGCTGGAGCGGCGCTCGGGCTTCCGACAAACGGCCTCCGGCAAAGGGCGCCGATTATACTCTCTGGCATGCGGCTCCCCCGAAAGCGCATGCAGCGCAGCCTGGTCTCCATGGCCAAGACCGAGCTCCACCAGCACGTGGACGGCTCCATCCCCCTGCGCACCACCTGGCGGCTCATGCGCAAGCACGGGCTGCAGCCGGTGGCGACGCTCCGGGAGATGCGCCGCCTCCTCCAGCTCCAGAGCGAGGAGGAAGGGTCGCTCCTCGCCTACCTGGACAAGTTCCACTACCCCATGTGGATCACCCAGTTCTACGAGAACATCCTGGACGTCACCCGGGAGATCGTGCTCGAGGCGTACGGCCACGGCGTGCGCGTGCTGGAGCTGCGCTACTCCCCCGCCATCCACACGTTCTCCGGACTGTCCCTCCGGCAGGCCATCCGGGCCGTGCTGTCGGGCATGAACGCGGCGGTCCGGCGCCACGCCGACCTGGAGGTGGGGCTGATCGTGATCTCCATGCGCCAGCACGGGCCCCACATCGCGAAGATCATGGCCCGCCAGGCGCTGGCGGAGGCGCAGCACCTCCACGAGCGCAGCGGCGTGGTGGGCTTCGACCTCGCCGGGGCCGAGCGGGGCAACCCGCCGCGCCTGTTCCGCGAGTCCTACGAGATCGCGCGCAAGGGAGGCCTGGGCCTGACCGTGCACGCCGGCGAGGACGAGGGGCCGGAGCGGATCTGGGAAGCGGTGGACCTGCTGGGTGCCGATCGCATCGGGCACGGCTGCTCCGCCGTCGGCGACCGCGCGCTCCTGCGGCGCCTGGCGCGGGACAGGATCCTCGTCGAGTGCTGCCTGACCTCGAACTACCAGACGGGGGCGGCCTCGCGCGGCACCCCCCATCCCATCTTCACGTTCCTCGAGCACGGGGTCCCGGTGGCGGTGTGCACGGACAACACCACGGTGTCTGCCACCGATCAGACCGTGGAGAACGGCCTGCTCCTCCCGCGGCTCAACCTCGACGAGCTCGCGCAGATCCACCGGCAGGCGGCCGATCACTCGTTCATCCGGCGCGTGCCCCTGTTCCAGGAGCGGGGCGAGAAGGTCTCGGCGGAGAAGCGGGCCGCCCGAGGATAGACAGCGGCGAGATTCGGGCGTAGTCTCCGCACGATCTCGTCGGTCCTTTCCCTTTTTTTCAGTGACGGCTGCGCGGAGCGGCGGGGTCCGGGGGCCGGTGATCCCCCTTGCACTGATGCCCAGCAGGAGTTGGCGCGGGGATCTCGTCGCCGTGGCTGCCACGGCGGGGGTGTCGGATCGACGCGGAAACGCGACCCTCGAGGAGCGGACCCCATGCCGTGGACCCGGCCTAGACTTCCCGCCGTGCCGAGGGAGCCGCGGAAGACCCGGATCCTGTGCGTGGACGACGATCCCGCCACCAACCGGATCCACGCCATCGTGCTGGGAGAGCTCCCCGACATGGACGTGGTGGCGTCGGCGTCGCAGGCCGAGGAGGTCCTCCCCGCCATCGAGGCCCACCGGCCGGACGTCGTGCTCCTGGACTACCTCCTCCGCGGCGCCCGCTGCGAGGACCTGCTGCGTGCCATCGCCGCCGCCCACCCTTCCGTGCGCGTGATCATCCTCTCCGGGATGGATCCAGCCGGGCTGCCGCCGGACCTGGCGCGCGCCGGTGCCTCCGCGTTCGTGACCAAGGGCGCGGACCTGGACGGCTTCCGGGAGGAGATCCGCGAGGCCATCCGGCGCGCGAGGGCGGACTGAGCCGGATCCCTCTTTGACAAACCCTCCTTTCCACGTAGACTTTCGCCAACTCGCTCTCTGCCACGTTGACGAGGCCCCTCCCTTGCCGGCTCTCCAGGAGTGCGCATGAATCTCCAGCGACGCGTAGCCGATCCCCTCCCCGCCCAGGACATCCTCAAGGTGCTGAAGGCGGTGAAGCGCGGAGACTTCACCGCCCGTCTCCCCGTTGCGGGCTCCCGCGTGCAGCGGGAGCTGGCCATGACCCTGAACGCCATCGTGGACATGAACGCCGCCATGACGCAGGAGCTGGAGCGGGTGAGCCGGGTGGTGGGAAAGGACGGCCAGCTCGCCGAGCGCGCCTCCCTCCCCGGCGCCAAGGGGTCCTGGCGCTCGGCCGTGGAGGCCGTGAACTCGCTGGTGGGGGACGTGGTGCACCCGGTGAACGAGGTGGCCCGCGTCATCGGCGCCGTGGCCAAGGGAAACCTCTCCCAGACCATGCCCCTGGAGATCGAGGGCCGGCGCGTCAAGGGTGCGTTCCACGACATGGCGCAGACGGTCAACACCGTCGTGGACCAGCTGAACGCCTTCGCCTCCGAGGTCACCCGCGTGGCCCGCGAGGTGGGGACGGAAGGGAAGCTGGGGGGCCAGGCCGATGTGAAGGGCGTGGCCGGCGTCTGGAAGGACCTCACGGACAACGTCAACTCCATGGCGAGCAATCTCACCAACCAGGTGCGCAACATCGCCGACGTCACCACCGCCGTGGCCAAGGGCGACCTCTCGAAGAAGATCACGGTGGAGGTGCGGGGGGAGATCCTGCAGCTCAAGGACACGATCAACACCATGGTGGACCAGCTGAACGCCTTCGCCTCCGAGGTCACCCGCGTGGCCCGCGAGGTTGGGACGGAAGGGAAGCTCGGCGGCCAGGCCGAGGTGGAGGGGATCGCCGGCGTCTGGAAGGACCTCACGGACAACGTCAACTACATGGCGAGCAACCTCACCGACCAGGTGCGGAACATCGCCGACGTCACCACCGCCGTGGCCAAGGGCGACCTCTCCCGCAAGATCACGGTGGAGGTGCGGGGGGAGATCCTGCGCCTGAAGGACACGATCAACACCATGGTGGACCAGCTGAACGCCTTCGCCTCCGAGGTCACCCGCGTGGCCCGCGAGGTGGGGACGGAGGGGAAGCTCGGCGGTCAGGCCGACGTGAAGGGTCCGGCGGGCGTCTGGAAGGACCTCACGGACAACGTCAACTCCATGGCGAGCAATCTCACGAGCCAGGTCCGCAACATCGCCGAGGTGACCACGGCCGTGGCCCGGGGCGACCTCTCCCGGAAGATCACGGTGGAGGTGCGGGGGGAGATCCTGCAGCTCAAGGACACGATCAACACCATGGTGGACCAGCTGAACGCCTTCGCCTCCGAGGTGACGCGTGTGGCCCGCGAGGTGGGGACGGAAGGGAAGCTGGGGGGCCAGGCCGACGTGAAGGGCGTGGCCGGCGTCTGGAAGGATCTCACGGACAACGTCAACTCCATGGGCACGAACCTGACGAACCAGGTGCGCAACATCGCCGACGTCACCACCGCCGTGGCCAAGGGCGACCTCTCCCGCAAGATCACGGTGGAGGTGCGGGGGGAGATCCTGCAGCTCAAGGAAACGATCAACACCATGGTGGATCAGCTGAACGCCTTCGCCTCCGAGGTCACCCGCGTGGCCCGCGAGGTGGGGACGGAAGGGAAGCTCGGCGGCCAGGCCGGGGTGAAGGGCGTGGCCGGGGTGTGGAAGGACCTCACCGACAACGTGAACTCCATGGCGAGCAACCTGACGAACCAGGTGCGCAACATCGCCGACGTCACCACCGCCGTGGCCAAGGGCGACCTCTCCCGGAAGATCACGGTGGAGGTGCGGGGGGAGATCCTCCAGCTCAAGGACACGATCAACACCATGGTGGACCAGCTGAACGCCTTCGCCTCCGAGGTGACGCGCGTGGCCCGCGAGGTGGGGACGGAGGGGAAGCTGGGCGGCCAGGCCACGGTGAAGGGGGTGGCCGGGGTCTGGAAGGACCTCACGGACAACGTGAACTCCATGGCGAGCAACCTGACGAACCAGGTGCGCAACATCGCCGACGTCACCGTCTCCGTGGCCAAGGGCGACCTCTCCCGCAAGATCACGGTGGAGGTGCGGGGGGAGATCCTGCAGCTCAAGGACACGATCAACACCATGGTGGACCAGCTGAACGCCTTCGCCTCCGAGGTCACCCGCGTGGCCCGCGAGGTGGGGACGGAAGGGAAGCTGGGCGGCCAGGCCGACGTGAAGGGCGTGGCCGGCGTCTGGAAGGACCTCACCGACAACGTGAACGTGATGGCGTCGAACCTCACGAACCAGGTGCGCCGCATCGCCATCATCGTGACCGCGGTGGCCAACGGCGACCTCAAGCGCAAGCTGGTGCTGGAGGCAAGGGGCGAGATCGCCACCCTGGCGGAGACGATCAACGACATGATCGACACCCTGGCCACCTTCGCCGACCAGGTGACCTCGGTGGCCCGCGAGGTGGGGGTGGAGGGGAAGCTCGGGGGCCAGGCCCGCGTCCCCGGGGCCACCGGCATCTGGCGCGACCTCACGGACAACGTCAACCAGCTCGCCGCCAACCTCACCACCCAGGTGCGCGCCATCGCCGACGTGGCCACCGCCGTGACCAAGGGGGACCTCACCCGCTCCATCGAGGTGGTGGCCCGGGGCGAGGTGGAAGCGCTCAAGGACAACATCAACGAGATGATCCGCAACCTGCGCGAGACCACCCAGAAGAGCGCCGAGCAGGACTGGCTGAAGACGAACCTGGCCAAGTTCAGCCGCATGCTGCAGGGACAGCGCGACCTTGAGACCGTCTGCCGGCAGATCCTCTCCGAGATGGCACCCCTGGTGGGGGCGCAGCAGGGGCTCTTCTACTCCTACGAGGAGGGGGGGGAGAACCCCATCCTGCGCCTGCTCTCCACCTACGCCGCCACCAAGGAGAGCTGCCCGGCCGAGGTGGTCCCCGGGGACGGCCTGGTGGGCCAGTGCGCGCTGGACCGCAAGCCGGTGGTGGTGGAGGGAGCGCCGGGAGGCTACTTCACCATCCAGTCCGGTCTGGGCGAGGCCCACGCCTCCAACATCGTCGTGCTCCCCGTGCTCTTCGAGAATCAGATGAAGGGCGTCCTGGAGCTGGCCTCCTTCAACCGCTTCAACGACGTCCACATCAATTTCCTGGAGCAGCTCACGGAATCGATCGGCATCGTGCTCAACACCATCGCCGCCACCATGCGCACGGAGGCGCTGCTCGAGCAGTCCCAGGCCCTCACCACCGAGCTGCAGACGACGAACGTGGAGCTGGAGGAGAAGGCGGAGCAGCTGGCCCTCACCTCCAAGTACAAGTCGGACTTCCTGGCCAACATGTCCCACGAGCTGCGCACGCCATTGAACAGCCTGCTCATCCTGGCCAAGATGCTCTACGAGAACCCGGGGGGGAACCTCACGGAGAAGCAGGTGGAGTTCGCCCGCGCCATCCACTCCTCGGGCACCGACCTCCTCTCCCTGATCAACGACATCCTCGACCTCTCCAAGATCGAGTCCGGCACCATGGCGGTGGAGATCGGCCGGGTGGGCTTCAAGGACCTGCAGCACGACTTCGACACCAGCTTCCGCCCCCTGGCCCAGAACAAGAAGCTCGACTTCGCCATCGAGATCGCGCCGGAGCTACCCTCCTACCTGGAGACGGACAGCAAGCGCCTGCACCAGGTGCTCCGCAACCTCCTCTCCAACGCCTTCAAGTTCACGAGCCGGGGCGGGGTGTGGCTGCGGGTGAACACCGTGCAGTCGGGCTTCAGCCCCCACAACGAGGCCCTGAACCGGGCGGAGGCGGTGGTGGCGTTCTCCGTGCGCGACACCGGGATCGGCATCCCGGACGACAAGCACCGCATCATCTTCGAGCCCTTCCACCAGGCGGACATGACCACCAGCCGCAAGTACGGCGGCACCGGCCTGGGCCTGTCCATCTCCCGCGAGATCGCGCGCATGCTGGGGGGGGAGATCCGCCTGGACAGCTCTCCCGGCGACGGCAGCACCTTCACCCTCTTCCTCCCCCTGGCCTACGTGAGCCCCAAGACCACGCGGGCCCGGGAGCTGCCCGCCCCCGACGAGACCCCGGAGGCCGCGCTGGCCGCGAGCGAGATCTCCACGGAAGTGCACGAGCTGACCATCTCGCCGCCCCAGTTCTACGTGGACGACGACCGCAGCTCCATCGAGGCCGGCGACCGGGTGGTCCTCATCGTCGAGGACGACCTCATCTTCGCCAAGATCCTCCTGGACGTGGCCCGGGAGCAGGGGTTCAAGGGCGTGATCGCGGTGAGCGGGGAGACCGGCCTCACCATGGCCCGCAAGCTCCACCCCCACGCCATCTCCCTGGACGTGCGCACGCCCGACATGGACGGCTGGTCCCTGCTGGACTGCCTGAAGCACGATCCCGACACCCGGCACATCCCGGTGCAGGTGGTCTCCGGGGTGGAGGACCTGGGACGCGGCCTGAAGCTGGGGGCCTTCGCCTGCCTGAGGAAGCCGCTCAGCCGGGACGAGATCGCCGCCTCCTTCGCCCGCATCCAGCAGTACATCGCCCGCACGGCCAGGCAGCTCCTGCTCGTGGAAGACGACGCCGTGCAGCGGCAGTCGCTCTCCGAACTGCTGGGAGGCCCCGACGTCGAGATCACCGCCGTGGGCTCGGGCCTGGACGCGGTGAACGCCCTGCGCGGCGGCAGCTTCGACTGCGTGGTGCTGGACCTCCGCCTTCCCGACATGAGCGGCTTCGACGTCCTGGACTCCATGCGCTCCGACGATCCCCACCGCCCCCTCCCGGTGATCGTGCACACGGGCAAGGATCTGAGCCCCTTGGAGGAGGTGCAGCTGCGGCGGACCTCCGAGGCCATCGTGGTCAAGGACGCCATGTCCCCCGAGCGCCTGCTGGCCGAGACCTCCCTCTACCTGCACCGGCCTGCCGCCGGCCTCCCCGAAAGCTCGCGTGCCATGCTGCGGGCGGTGCAGACACAGGATCCCATCCTGGCCGAGCGCACCGTGCTCATCGCCGACGACGACGTGCGCAACATCTTCGCCCTCTCCACCGTGCTGGAGCGCAGCCGCATGAAGGTGCGCTACGTGCAGAACGGGAGGGAGGCGGTGGACGCGCTGGCCGGCACCGACGACATCGACATCGTGCTCATGGACATCATGATGCCGGAGATGGACGGGTACGAGGCCATGCGCGAGATCCGCCACATGGAGCGCCACCGCAGCCTGCCCATCATCGCCCTCACCGCCAAGGCCATGAAGGGAGACCGGGAGCGCTGCATCGCCGCCGGGGCCTCGGACTACATCCCCAAGCCGGTGGACACGGAGCGCCTGCTCTCCTTGCTGCGCGTCTGGCTGCACACCATGGAAGGGGAAGGGATCCGCGCATGAGCGTCCTCTCCGAGGTTCCCGCCACCGACGCCGTCGATGCGGTGGAGACGGATCTGCTGCTGGAAGGCCTGCGCCGGCGCTGGGGCTACGACCTGCGAGGCTACGACCGCAGGCAGGCGCGGCCCCGGCTGACCGCCCTGCTGCGCGCGCACCGCTTCCCCTCCCTCTCCGCCCTGCAGGCGCGCGTCCTGCGCGATCCCCGGGAGGCCGAGGCCGTGGTCGCCGCCCTGACCCGCCCCCGGCCTCGCCTGTTCGACGCCCCCCCTTTCTGGCTGGCCTTCCGGCGGCGCGCCGTTCCCTTCCTTCGCACCTATCCCACGCCGCGTCTGTGGGTGCCCTCCTGCGGGACGGGAGAGGACGCCTACGCCCTGGCGGTGGTGCTCGAGGAGGAGGGGCTCGCGGGGAGGGCGGAGATCTACGCCACCGACCTCCTGGGCCCCACCGTGGACGAGGCGCGACGGGGCCGGGTGAGCCCCGCCGCCCTGCGGGGAGCGCAGGACCGCCACGCCCGGGCCGGAGGCACCCGCCCGCTGGCGGAGCACTTCCACAGCGAGACGCGTGGGGAGATCCTGCGCACGCCGCTCCTGCAGCGGATCGTGCTGGGCACGCACAGCCTGGCCACCGACGGTCCCATCAACGAGTTCCAGTGCGTGCTCGGCCGCGGCCTCCTCCCCCGCCTCGGCCCGGAGCTGCGCCGGCGCGTGCTCGGCCTGGTGCGGGACAGCCTGTGTCCCCTGGGCCTGGTGGCGCTGGAGCCGGGAGCGCGCGACCTGGAGACCGCCGGCCTCCTTCCCTACGCGGCCCAGGACGGGCTGTGGCGCCGGCTCCCATGAGCGCCCGGCCGATGGCGGTGCCCACGCGCGGGGGGAGGGACGGCGCGGGCGAGGAGGGGCCGGTCAACATCCTGCTGGTGGACGACGGCGAGGAGAACCTGCTGGCGCTGGAGGCCGTGCTCAAGGACCTCGGCCACAATCTGGTCCTGGCGCGCTCCGGCGAGGAGGCGCTCAAGCAGGTGCTGGACCACGCGCTGGCCGTCATCCTCCTCGACGTGCGCATGCCGGGCCTGGACGGCTACGAGACCGCCGCCCTGATCCGCGGCCGTCCCGCCTCCATGCACACGCCGATCATCTTCGTGACCGCCGCCGACTCCACCCCCGAGCAGGTGTTTCGAGGGTACTCGGTGGGGGCGGTGGACTACATCGCCAAGCCCATCCAGCCGGAGATCCTGCGCTCCAAGGTGGCGGTGTTCGTGGACCTCCACCGCAAGAACGAGCGCCTGCAGCGCCAGGCCGAAGCCCTTCTGCGTCTGAAGTCCTTGGAGCACGAGGTGGCGCTGGCGGCGGCGGAGCGCCGCCGGAACCGCTTCTTCTCGCTCTCGGTGGACATGATGGGCCTCTTCGACGCCGACGGCTGCCTGCGGGAGGCCAACCCAGCCTGGGAGCGCACCCTGGGGGTGCCCGTGCGCGAGTTCGAGGGGCGCCGGGTGGCGGACCGCCTCCACGAGGACGACCAGGCCGGGTTCCAGTCCTTCTGGCAGGAGACCCTGAACGAGGGGACCACGCGCGCCTTCGAGGGGCGGTTCATCACCCGCACCGGCTGGCGCTGGCTCTCCTGGTCCGCGCGCGCCTACCAGGACGAGCAGATCGTCTACGCGGTGGTGCGGGACGTGACGCCGCAGCGCGAGGCCATGCTCGCCCTGGACCGCCACGCCCGGGAGCTGGCCCGCTCCAACGCCGATCTGGAGCAGTTCGCCTTCATCGCCTCCCACGACCTGCGCGAGCCGCTGCGCGTGATCACCAGCTACGCCCAGCTCCTGGCCCGCCAGTACCGGGGACGCCTGGACGGGGACGCCGACGAGTACATCGGGTACGTGACCTCCGGCGTGTCCCGCATGCAGGACATGGTGGACGACCTCCTCGCCTTCGCCCAGGTGGGGAAGGAGAGCGCGCAGGAAGAGGACGTCCCCATGGAGGAGGCGCTGGCGCGGGCCCGGGAGAACCTGTCGCGGATCATGGAGGAGAGCGCGGCCCTCGTGGAGTGCGATCCCCTCCCCGTGGTGCGCGGCTCCCGCTTCGCCCTCACCATGCTCTTCCAGAACCTGCTGGAGAACGCCGTCAAGTACCGGCAGGAGGCGCCTCCACGGATCCGCATCCGGGCCGAGGAGGGGGACGGCTCCTGGACGATCTCCGTCGCGGACAACGGCATCGGCATCCAGCGCCAGCACTTCGACAAGATCTTCCGCATCTTCCAGCGGCTGCACGGGCCGGGGGAGCACGAGGGGACCGGCATCGGCCTCGCCATCGCCGCCCGGGTGGTGGCGGCCGGCGGCGGGCGCATCTGGGTGACGTCGGAGCCGCGCGTCGGCTCCACCTTCCACTTCACCTGGCCGAAGAGGCCCCCTCCAGCGTGAAGCGGAAGCGGCTTCCGCCGCCTTCCCCCTCCTCCACCCAGATCCTCCCCCCGTGGGCCTGCACGATGCGCTGGCAGATGGCGAGCCCCATCCCCGTTCCCGGCACGCGGCCGGTCGCGTCCAGTCGGCGGAACATCTCGAACACGCGCGCCCGCTCCTCGGCCGGCACGCCGGGGCCGTTGTCGCTCACCTCCAGCACCGGGCGGCCGCCCTCCACGGCGCTGCCGATGCGCACCACCGGCTCCCCGGGACAGAACTTGATCGCGTTGGCGATGAGGTTCTGGAAGAGCTGCACCAGGGCAGGCTCGTTGCCGCGCACCACCGGCAGGGGCTCGGCCACCACCCGCGCGCCGCGCTCCTCCACCGCCGTGCGCAGGTTCTCCAGGGCCTTGGCCAGCACCCGGTCCAGGGGGACGTTCTCGTAGCGGCCGGGAAGGCGGGCGAAGGTGAGGAGGCCGCGGATCATCTCGTCCAGCCGCCTGGCGCCGTCCTTCACGAACCCGAACATCTCCCGGGTGTCCGCGTCCAGCACCGGGGCCAGGCGGCGGTCCAGGAGCTGGATGAACGAGGACACGGCGCGCAGGGGCTCGCGCATGTCGTGGGACACGAAGTAGGCGAACTTCTCCAGATCGCGCTTGTGCAGCGCCTGCGCGGTGACGTCCTCCAGCACGAGCACGCGCCGTCCCTCGCCACCCGCCAGCTGGTCGATGGTGGCCGTGAGGACGCGGCCCCCCTCCCGCAGCTCCATGGAGCCGGGGGCCAGGGTCGCTCCCGGCGCCACGCACTCGGGGAACGTCCACGCCAGGTGGTCGACGAGATCTCCCTCCAGGCGCTCCTCCCCGGCGGCGAGGGCGCGGGCGAAGGCGGCGTTGTGGCGGACGATCTTCTGGTTCGCGTCGAAGAGGCAGATGCCCTGGCGGACGGCGGCGAAGGACGCGGCCCAGTCGGCCTCCGCCTCCCGGGCCCGCCGCTCCGCGTCCCGGAGGCGCAGGAGCGTGGAGACCGTGGCCAGGAGCTCCTCGGAATCGATGGGCTCGACCAGGTAGGCGTCCGCCCCCCCCACCAGGCCGCGCGCCCGGTCGGTTCCCTTCACGTAGCTCGCCGACATCTGCAGGATGGGGAGGTCGCTCGTGGCAGGGTCGGCGCGCAGGCGCCGGCAGACCTCGAACCCATCGACGTCGGGCAGGTGCACGTCGAGCAGGACCACGCGGGGACGCTCCGCCGCCAGGGTCAGGGCTTCCTGTCCCGTTCCCGCCTCCCGCACCTGGTAGCCGCCCCGGCGCAGCATCCGGGAGACGGCGTAGCGGCCGGCCGCGTTGTCGTCCACCACCAGGACCCAGTCCGCCACAGGGATGCTCATCGGTCCGCCTCCACCTCGTTCCAGAGGGAGAGGAGGCTCGTGCGCAGCCCGTCCGCCCCGTCCGAGCCCTTGGAAAAGACCCCGTCCGCCTTGGCAAGGGAAACGCGGTCCGCTCCCCGGAGCTGCTTGGACGTGAAGACCAGGATGGAGATGTCGCGGGTGTCGGGGTCGGCCCGCAGCCCCTCCAGCACCGTCTCACCGCCGGCGTCGGGGAGGCCGAGGTCGAGGATGACCACCTCGGGACGATGGGCGCGGGCCACCCGGAGCGCCTCTTCCGCCGTCCCCGCCTCCAGGATGCGGACGGGGAGGTCCGAGAGAGCGCGCCGGGCGGCGGCACGCCCTTCCTCCTCGTCGTCGACCACCAGGACGCGGGCGCCATCGGTCAGCCCCTCCTGCGGCGCATGGGGAGAGAGCATCGGATGCAGCGGCAGCAGGAGCCGGAAGGTGGAACCCACGTTCGGCGTGCTCTCCACCTCGATGCGTCCCCCCAGGAGGGCGGCGAGCCTGCGGGAGAGGGGCAGGCCGAGCCCAGTGCCGTGGACCCGCCGCTGCAGCGGCTGGTCCACCTGGGAGAACTCCTCGAAGATGCGGGGGAGATCGGGGGCGGCGATGCCGATGCCGGTGTCCTGCACGGAGAACACCACGCTGTCCCCGGGCCCCCTGCGGGCACGCACCTGGACCTCGCCGCGGTCCGTGAACTTGACGGCGTTGGAGATGAGGTTGCGGAGAATCTGGGAGACCTTGCTCTCGTCGCTGACCAGGGTCGCGGCGCCGCCGTCCTGCTCGAACGACAGCGAGACGGCGCCTGTCGGCGGCAGGAGGGGACGGAACATCCCGCGCAGGGCACCGAACAGCGCCTCCACCTCGAAGGGCGCCATGCGCGCCTCCAGCTTGCCGGCGTCCACCTTGGCCAGATCGAGCAGGTCGTTGACCATTTCGATCAGCTCCAGGCCCGACTTCAGGATGTGCCGGACCTGCACCCGCTGCTCGGGGACGAGAGGACCGTCCGTCTCCTCGTCCAGGAGACGCGCCAGGGAGGCGATGGCGTTCAGGGGCGTGCGGAACTCGTGGCTCACCTGGGAGAGCACGCGTCCCCGCAGCTCGTTGGCCTTGCGCAGCGACTCGGCGCGGGCGTCGAGCTCGGCGTACAGGGCGAGGACTCCCCGGTTGGTGTCGTCCAGCTCGCGGTTCAGGCTCGTCAGCTCCTCCTGCCGCTGGGCCGCGAGCTGGAGCGCCCGCACCAGCTCCTCGTTCTGGCGCCGGATCTCGAGGAACGGGTCCGCCAAGGTGTCCTGGGAGAGCTCCTGGGCGATCTCGTGCAGGCGCGCCCGGTCGGGGACCGCGCCCCGGGGCAGGCGTCGCCGCAGGCGCACCCGCGTCCCGTCCCCCACCGAGGAGACGACCTCCACGTCGCGCAGGAGGCGGCGCACCGCCAGCAGGCCGCCGGCGGAAGCGTCCAGCACCTCCTCCGGGGCCTCCATTCCCGGGCCGTGATCCTCCACCACGATCGCCAGCTCGGCGGTGCCGCTGTCGCCGGCAATCTCCGCCCGCACCCGCCCCCCACCGCCGTGCTGCAGGGCGTTGCGCGCGATCTCGGAGACGGCCGCCCCCAGGCGGGCCTGGTCGCTGGGATCGAAGCCGAGCAGGGCGGCGGCGCGGCGGATGCGCCCGCGCACCGCCACGATGTCCTGCTCGAAGCGGATCCCCATGTCCACCAGGCCTGCCGTCATGCCGCGGCCTCCCGGTAGCGAAGGACGAGCACGGTGGCATCGTCGTGCGATTTCCCGAAGTCACGCCAGAGCAGGCCGGCCAGCAGCGAGGGGTGCCTGGCCTGCCAGCCCCGATAGCGCTCCAGGGTGAGCTGGGAGGACAGGCCATCGCTGTGCGCCACCAGGAGGGCCGTGCGCGGCCAGGTGTAGACGAACTCCGCCAGCTTCCGCACCGCGTGCCCCAGCGTCCCGTTGACGGAGGTCACCTGCCGCGTCCCCTGCTCACCCACCACGGCGGCGCTCACGTTCCCCACCCCGCAGGCCCGCAGGCTCCCGGTGGCGGCGTCGCCTCCCAGCACCAGGGCGGCCGCCCCGCGCGTGCTGCGGAGGACGCGATGCATGTGCTCCAGCACGTGCGCGGGACTGTCCGCCCCGTGCTGCTCGAACACGCGTACCGCCTGGTCCGAGGCGTGCGCCGCTTCCACGCCGTGTCCCAGCCCGTCGGCCAGGACTACCCGCCAGGAGGGGTTGGAGCTGGCCACCGCCCACGCGTCGCCGCAGGCCTGCTCGCCGCGGCAGGGCACACACACCGCGCCCACCTGGACCGGAGGCCCGGAGGGGCGGCCGATGCGGGCGAAGACCGCGGTTCCGTCGCCCACCCTGCTGAGGAGGTCGAACTCGGCGGCCAGGCGCCGGACGGCGCCCAGACCGGTACCCGGCGTGCCCACGGTGGAATGGCCGTCGCGCAGACAGGCGGCGGGATCGAGCATCCCTGGCCCGCGGTCCACGGCCACGACCTCCACGGCGCGTCCCGTCCCGTTCATGCCGCGCAGGAGCAGATCCCCCTCGCCCGCGTGCTGGAGGAGGTTGGTGCCGAGCTCCGTCACCGCCAGCTCGAGCTTGCCGCCTTCGGCGGCATCCATCCCGACGCTCTTCGCCAGGTCGCGTGCGGCCCGGCGGGCCTCGCCCACCGCGGAGACGTGGTCGATGCACAGGTGGACCGAGCGGAGATTCACGACCACCTCGCGATGGTCACGGTCGTGCCGCGGCCCACCTGGGAATCGATGGCGAACTCGTTGACGAGGCGGCGCGCCCCGCCCAGTCCCAGGCCCAAGCCGCCCCCGGTGGTGAACCCATCCTGCAGGGCCCGCTCCACGTCGGCGATTCCTGGCCCCTCGTCCGCAAAGGTCAGACGCAGTCCCTTCTTGACGCCGTTCTCGAGCAGCTCCAGGCGCACCCGGCCGCCGCCACCGTACACGACCACGTTCCTGGCCAGCTCCGAGGCGGCGGTGACGATCTTCGTCAGGTCCACCAGCGAGAGTCCCACCTCTCCCGCCCATAGGCGCGTCTGCTGCCGGACGGACAGGATGTCGCCCACCTCCCGCACGGCGATCTCCTCAGAGCGGCGGACGTTCACCGGCGTTTGCCGCCTCCCCCGCCATCTCGGCCTCTAGAAGCCGCATCCCGTCGTCGACGTCGATGGCGGTGCGCACCCCCTGCATGGAGATCCCGAGCTCGACCAGGGTGATGGCCACGGCCGGCCGCATGCCCACCACCACGGTGTGCGCGTCGAGCACACGGGCCATGGCCGCGATGTTCCCGATCATCCGCCCGATGAAGGAATCGACGATCTCGAGGGACGAGATGTCCAGGAGGACGCCGCGGGCGCCGTTCTCCGCTAGGCGCTGCGTGAGGTCGTCCTGCAGGGTGAGCGCCAGGCGGTCGTGAAGATCCACCTGGATCGAGACCAGGAGGTGATGCCCCAGGCGGAGGATGGGGATCCGTTCCACGCGCTACCTCGGGACGACCGTCAGGCCGAGCCGGCTCAGGGCCACGGCCAGCGCGGCCTGGAGCGATCCCTTCGTCGTCACGTCTCCCAGGTCCACGCCCAGGTGGACGATGGTCTGGGCGATCTGGGGCCGGATGCCGCTGATGATGCACTCCGCGCCCATGAGACGGGCGGCCGCCACCGTCTTCATGAGGTGCTGCGCCACCTGTGTATCCACGGTGGGCACGCCCGTGATGTCGATGATGGCGATCTTTGAGCGCGACTCCACCAGCTTCTCCAGGAGCGCCTCCATCACCACCTGGGTCCGGCCGCTGTCCAGGGCGCCGATGATGGGGAGCGCGAGGATCCCGTCCCAGAGGTTGACCACCGGGGTGGACAGCTCCAGGAGGTCCTGGCTCTGACGGCGGATGATCTCGTCCCGCCCCCGCTGGTAGGCCTCGGTGGTGAGAAGGGCGATGTCGTCGAGGAGCGCCGTCGTGGACCACACCGCATCCGCCAGCGCCTCGCCGTCCTTGGCCAGGGCCGTCCGCAGCTGCCCGAACAGCGGCTGCTTGAGGGAGAGCACGAACCGCGCGGTCTCCGATGGGGAGAACCCCTGGCGGGCCCGGACCTTGGACAGGTCCGTCAGCATGTCCTGCAGCTTGTTCCAGTTGGGGCCGCTCCTCGCCTCCGCCTCTCCGGCCCGCACGCTCCGCTCCAGCAGGTCGAGCACGGCGGCGCACTGCGCCTGGTGCGTCTGGTCGGAGACCAGGTCCGGGCGCGCGGCACCGGACTCTGCGTGGGCCTGGATCCAGTCGCGCAGGATCACCTGCTGCCGCTCGGCGAGCACATCGGCCAAGGAACTCTGGACGCGCATGGGAGCCTCCGGGGGGCTTGTGGCGAACAAACGGTGATCCGTGCGAGTTGGCGGGAGTCTAGCGCGAAAACGGGCCGGGAGGAAGCGGGCAGAGCACAATTGATGGCCAGGAGGGATGTGGCGGAGGGGAGGGCCTGATCCACTTCCGCCCGGACCGACGAGAACCGTCCTCGGACGAACGTGGGGAAGGCGACCGGAATGGTGCAGGGCCACGAGCAGGTCGTGACCAGATCGCACAATCCACGGCCTGCGATCACCTGCATTCCATCGCGCAGCGCACGTGCCGTTGGCTGCCGCTGTGCCATGACCGGGTGGGCAGCGACGAGTTGGTGCTCACCCAGGAGCTCCTCCCAGATGCTGGCGGTGCGGCGCGCCAGCGTGACCGTGGCCGCCGGGATCCTGCAGAAGCAGTCCCTCATCTCCTATGCGCGCGGGCGCATGACCATCCTCGACCGCGCCGGGCTGGCACGCACGGCCTGCGAGTGCTACGCGGTGGTGAGGAAGGAGTTCGAGCGGCTGCTGGGAGGGGCGTGGTAGCATTTCGCAAGCCCCATGCCGGCGAGAGTTTCCGCGAAGTCGAGGCCGCACGCTCCCCATCCCTTCTGGTACAAGGACGCGGTCGTCTACGAGGTCCACGTCCGGGCGTTCCAGGACGGGAACGGCGACGGCATCGGCGACTTCGCCGGCCTGCGCTCCCGGCTCGATTACCTGCAGGACCTCGGGGTCACGGCGCTCTGGCTCCTGCCGTTCTACCCCTCGCCCCTGCGCGACGACGGCTACGACACCGCCGATTACACCGACGTCCATCCCGACTACGGCACGCTGGCCGACTTCAAGGCCTTCCTGAAGGAGGCGCACCGCCGGGAACTGCGGGTGATCACCGAGCTGGTCCTGAACCACACCTCCGACCAGCACCCGTGGTTCCAGCGCGCCCGCCGGGCGCGGCCGGGGAGCCCTGCCCGCGCGTTCTACGTGTGGAGCGACCACCCCGACCGCTACGCGGGCACGCGCATCATCTTCAAGGACTTCGAGCCTTCCAACTGGTCCTGGGACCCGGTGGCGGGCGCCTACTTCTGGCACCGCTTCTATGCGCATCAGCCCGACCTCAACTTCGATCACCCCCGGGTGCGCGAGGCCCTGTTCAAGGTGGTCGACTTCTGGATGGGCCTGGGGGTGGACGGCATGCGTCTGGACGCCGTCCCCTACCTCTACGAGCGCGAGGGGACCGACTGCGAGAACCTGCCGGAGACGCACGCCTTCCTGCGCGCGCTGCGCGCCCACGTGGACCGCCACTGGCCCGACCGCATGCTGCTGGCGGAGGCCAACCAGTGGCCGGAGGACGCGGTGGCCTACTTCGGCGAGGGGGACGAGTGCCACATGGCCTTCCACTTCCCCCTCATGCCGCGGCTGTTCATGGGCCTGCGCCTGGAGGATCGCCACCCGGTGGTGGACATCCTGCAGCAGACGCCGCCCATCCCGGAGCCCTGCCAGTGGGCCCTGTTCCTCCGCAACCACGACGAGCTGACCCTGGAGATGGTCACGGACGAGGACCGGGACTACATGTACCGCGTGTACGCCGAGGATCCTCGGGCACGGATCAACCTCGGCATCCGCCGCCGGATGGCGCCCCTCCTGGGGAACGACCGCCGGCGCATCGAGCTGCTGCACGGCCTGCTGTTCTCGCTGCCGGGCACCCCGGTGCTCTACTACGGGGACGAGATCGGGATGGGCGACAACATCCACCTGGGGGACCGGAACGGCGTCCGCACCCCCATGCAATGGAGCGCGGACCGCAACGCAGGCTTCTCGCGCGCCAACCCGCAGCAGCTCTACCTGCCCGCGGTCGTGGATCCCGAGTACCACTTCACGGCCGTCAACGTGGAGAACCAGAGCCGCAACCCGCACTCGCTGCTCTGGTGGATCAAGCGCTTGCTCGCGCTCCGCCAGAGCACGCCCGCCTTCGGCCACGGGAGCTTCTCCTTCGTCCTTCCCGACAACCGCAAGACGCTGGGCTACCTGCGCCGGCACGGGGACGACGTGGTCCTCGTGGTCGCGAACCTCTCCCGCTTCGCCCAGCCGGTGGAGATGGACCTCGCGCCCTTCCAGGGGTGGCGGCCGGTGGAGATGTTCGGCCGCACGCCCTTCCCCCGCGTGGGCGCCGGGCCCTACGCCCTCACCCTGTCTCCCCACGCCTTCCACTGGTTCCGTCTGGTCCCTCCCGGAGCCCGGGAGATCCCGCCTCCCCCGGCCTCGATGTCCGTGCTGGGCGGGCTCGAGGTCCTGGGCTCGGGCACCGGCCGCGAAGCGCTGGAGCGCGTGCTCCCCGCCTGGATTCGCCGCCGCCCCTGGTTCCGCGGGTCCGAGCTGCTGGGAACGCAGATCGCGGGCATGGTCCCGCTGGAGACCGCGAAGGGAACGCCGGGCATCCTCCTCGTCGCCCGCGCCGACGCGCTGGAGGGAGAGGCGGACCTGCTGGCCCTTCCCCTCACGGCCTCCTTCGGACAGGACGCGGCGGCGGCGGCGGACCGGGACGGCGTGCTCGCGCGCCTGGAGGGCCTGCCCAGCGAGGGCGTGCTGCACGACGGGCTGCTCTCCGGACCGCTGCCCGCACTGCTGGCCGAGGCCTGCGCCCGGCGCCGGCGGTGGCGGGCGGGCGCACTCGAGGTGGTGGCCGCCCCCATCGGGGGCGAGGTCCTGCCCGGAAGGGCGCAGGAGGTGCAGCAGCGGGACGGACGCTCGGACGTCGTGTTCGCGGACGGCCTGCGCCTGGTCTGGTTCCATCGCCTGGAGGGAGGGGTGCGGCCGGAGCTCGAGATGCGTCGCTTCCTCACGGAGCGGCGCGGCTTCCCTCACGCCGCCCACGCCGCCGGCTACCTGCAGATCACCGGAGCGACCCGGGAGCCGGCGACGGCGGCGGTCCTGGTGCGCGAGCTGCCCGACCTCGGCCCGGCCCGGCAGGTGGTCCACGATCACCTGGCGCGCTACCTCGACCGTGCGGCGACCGCGGACTCCCTCACCGGCGCCGCCGTGCAGGACGCCGCCGGTGCCTGGATCGCGCTCGCCCGCAGGATGGGAGAGGTCACGGCGGCGCTTCACCGCGCGCTCTCGGATCCGGACGGCGGACCGGCCTTCGCGCCCGAGCCCTTTCCCCCCAATCACCAGCGGGTGCTCTACCAGACGCTGCGCGGCGCCGTGCGCGACGTGCTGGACCGCCTGGCCGCGGCGCGCGACCGGCTGCCGCCGGAGGTAGAGGAGAGGGTGCAGGCGGTGCTGGCGCGCGGGGACCTCCTGCTGGAGCGTGCGCGCCGCATCACCGGCCTCCGCCTGCCCGTGCAGCGCCAGCGCGTGCACGGGGAGCTGCGCCTGGAGCGTCTCGGGCTGCGCGGGCAGGACGTGGTGGTGACGAGCTTCGCCGGCGAGCCCTGGCGTCCCGCCGGCGAGGCGCGGCTGAAGAGGTCGCCGCTGCGCGACGTCGCCTCCATGCTGCTGTCGTTCTCGCGCGCGGCGGACACGGCGCTCATGCGGTGGGCGGTTCGTCCCGAGGACGCGCGGCGGCTCCTGCCCTGGTGCGCCGCCTGGGCGCAGGCGGTACGCGGCGCCTTCCTGGAGGCCTACCGGATCGCCGCCGACGGCGCTCCCTTCCTGCCCCAGGGGGAGGGGGCGGACCGCGTGCTCACCGGCCTCCTCGCCCACTATGCGGAAGAGAAGGCCGTCTCGGAGGTACGCTACGCCCTCCTCGACCGCCTGGAGGACCTGCCGGTCGCCCTGCAGGGCGTGCTCGACCTGACGGGGCAGGAGCGGACGTGACGGAACCCTCGCGCGCCCTGCGCCAGCTCGCCCGCCTGCACGACGTCCAGACCACCTACACCGACATCCGGGGGAAGGTGATTGCGGCGACGCCGGAGGGTCTCTGCCGCGTGCTCGCGCACCTGGGCGCACCGCTCAGCCATCCCGACGAGGCGGGGACCGCCCTCCGCGCGCGCCGGCTCGCGCTGTGGCGGCGGGGGCTCCCGCTCGCCCACGTCGCCTGGGACGGGAGGCCGGTGCCTGTGAAGCTGCGCCTCCCCGGCCGCGAAGCGGAGGGCAGGATGGGTGCCATCGTCCACCTGGAGGACGGGGGGCAGCGCGAGGTGAGCTGGGACCTGGCGGTCCTGCGCCGGCGCTTCGGTGGGGAGATCGAGGGGGAGCGCTTCCTGGAGCTGGAAGCGCCGCTCCCTTCGCCGCTCCCGCCCGGCGTGCACCGGCTGCAGGCCGGAGACCGTGCCTGCTGGATCCTGTCGGCGCCGCTGCGGGCATGGTCTCCGAAGCATGCCGGACCGGAGTGGGGCGTCTTCTCGCCGCTGTACGCCCTCCACTCGGACCGGAGCTGGGGGACGGGCGACCTCACCGACTATGCCGCGCTCCTGCGCTGGACCCGCGAGCTGGGGGGAAAGACGGTGGGGACGCTCCCCCTGCTGGCCGCGTTCCTGGGGTGGCCGGGCTCCACGGAGCGGGACCGGCCGTTCGAGCCCAGCCCCTACGCGCCCGCCTCCCGCCTGTTCTGGAACGAGCTGTACCTCGATCCCACGCGGTGCCCGGAGTTCGCGGCTTCCCCGGAGGCGCGCGCCCTGGTGGACAGCGAAGCGTTCCGCGCCGAGCTCGAGCCGCTCCGGCGCGCGCCCCTCGTGGACTACCGGCGCTGCATGGCCGTGAAGCGCCGGGTCCTGGATCTCCTGGCCGGCGCCTTCCACGCCGGTCCCGGTCCCGGCCGGGCGGAGGCGCTGGCGCGCTATCTCGCCGCCCATCCCGAAGCCGAGGCCTACGCCCGCTTCCGCGCCACCATCGAGCACCATCGCGGGCCCTGGCCCACGTGGCCGCAGCACCCCGAGGCCGACGACGAGGTCCGCCGCTATCACCTCTACGTGCAGTGGGCGATGGACGAGCAGATCCACCAGGTGGCGCCGCGGACGGCGGAGGGAGGGGGGCTCTACCTCGACCTGCCGCTGGGCGTGCACCCGGACGGCTACGACGTGTGGGCCGACCGCGCCTCCTTCGCGCTGGAGGCGGCGGCGGGGGCCCCTCCCGACTCCTTCTTCACCGCCGGCCAGAACTGGGGGTTTTCGCCCCTGCACGCCGAGCGCATCCGCGAGAACGGCTACGCCTACCCGCGCGCCTGTCTCGCCCACCACCTGCAGGCGGCGAGCACGCTGCGCATCGACCACGTGATGTCGCTGCACCGGCTGTTCTGGATCCCGTCCGGGATGGAGACGAAGGACGGCGTCTACGTCCGCTACAAGTTCGAGGAGATGTACGCCGTGCTCTCCCTGGCCTCGGTGCGGAACCGCAGCATGCTCGTGGGGGAGGACCTGGGGCTGGTCCCCCCTCCGGTGCGGCCGGCCATGCGGCGGCACGGCGTGCTGGGCATGCACGTCGTCCAGTACGCGCTGCAGCCCGACCCCGCCGCGGCCCTGGAACCTCCGGCTCCGGACAGCGTGGCCAGCCTGAACACCCACGACATGCCCCCCTTCGCCGCCTGGCTGGAGGGACTGGACATCGGGGACCGCCAGGACCTGGGGCTGCTCGACGCATCCCAGGCCGCCTGGGACCGTGGCGTTCGCGGCGCACAGCGCCGGGCGCTCCTCGCCTTCCTGCACGGGGAGGGCCTGCCCGCGCAGGACACCCTCGACTCCCTGCTCTTCTACACGCTCGTGCACCTGCGCCGCCAGCCGGAGGCCCTGCTGCTCGTCAACCTCGAGGACCTCTGGCTCGAGACCGCGCCCCAGAACGTCCCCGGCACCGCGCTCGAGCGCCCCAACTGGAGGCGCAAGCTCCGCCACGGCCTGGAGCAGCTGCGCACGCGCGCGGAGGTGCTGGGACGCCTGCGCGCCGTCGCCCCCGAGATCTCGCTGGAGGGCACCCGATGAGCCTGGCGCGCACCTCGAGCCTGCTGACGGACACCGACCTCCATCTCTTCAACGAGGGGCGGCACCACCGGCTCCACGACAAGATGGGCGCCCATCCCGCCACCGTGGACGGCATCGCGGGCGCGCATTTCGCCGTCTGGGCCCCCGAGGCCCAGTACGTGGCGGTGGTCGGCGACTGGAACGGCTGGGACCGCGGCGCGCACCCGCTGCAGGCGCGCGCCGACAGCGGCATCTGGGAGGGCTTCGTTCCCGGTGCGGTGCAGGGCGCCCGCTACAAGTACCACGTGGCCTCCCGGCAGAACCTCTACCGCGCGGACAAGGCCGATCCGTTCGCCTTCCGCACCGAGGTTCCGCCCGCCACCGGCTCCGTGGTCTGGGACCTCGCCTACACCTGGGACGACGCCACCTGGATGCAGGGCCGCGAGGAGCGGCAGGCGCTCACCTCTCCCCTCTCCATCTACGAGGTCCACCTGGGCTCGTGGCGCCGCCCGGGCGGGCGCGACCGGCAGCCGGGCTTCCGCGAGATCGCGGAGCCGCTCGCCGACTACGCGGCGGAGATGGGCTTCACCCACGTGGAGCTGCTCCCCGTGATGGAGCACCCCTTCTACGGATCCTGGGGCTACCAGGTCACCGGCTACTTCGCCCCCACCGCGCGCCACGGCACGCCCCAGGACCTCATGCACCTGATCGACGTCCTGCACCGCCGCGGCATCGGGGTGATCCTGGACTGGGTCCCCAGCCACTTCCCCACCGACGAGCACGGCCTCGGCTACTTCGACGGCACGCACCTGTACGAGCACGCCGACCGCAGGAAGGGCTTCCACCCCGACTGGAACAGCCTGATCTTCAACTATGGCCGGAACGAGGTGCGCTCCTTCCTCGTGAGCAGCGCCCTCTTCTGGCTCGACCGCTATCACGCCGATGGCCTGCGCGTGGACGGCGTCGCCTCCATGCTCTACCTCGACTACTCGCGCCAGGGGGGAGAGTGGATCCCCAACGTGCACGGCGGCCGCGAGAACCTGGAGGCCATCGACCTCCTGCGCCAGGTGAACACCGCCGCCTACGACACCTTCCCCGGCATCCAGACCATCGCCGAGGAGTCCACCTCCTGGCCCATGGTCTCCCGCCCCACCTGGCTGGGCGGCCTGGGGTTCGGGCTCAAGTGGGACATGGGCTGGATGCACGACACCCTGGACTACTTCGCCAAGGACCCCGTGTACCGCAAGTTCCACCACGAACGCCTGACCTTCCGCATGCTCTACGCCTTCACCGAGAACTTCGTGCTCTCCCTCTCCCACGACGAGGTGGTGCACCTCAAGGGCTCGCTGCTCTCCCGCATGCCCGGAGACGACTGGCAGAAGCGGGCCAACCTCCGCCTGCTGCTCGGCTACATGCACGCGCAGCCGGGGAAGAAGCTCCTGTTCATGGGGGGGGAGTTCGGGCAGTGGCGGGAGTGGAACCACGACGGCGAGCTCGACTGGGAGCTGCTCCAGGACCCCGCCCACCAGGGCCTGCGCCGCTTCACCGCCGACCTCAACCGGTTCCACCGCGGCGAGCCCGCCATGCACGAGCTGGATTGCGATCCCGCCGGGTTCGAGTGGATCGACTGCAACGACTCGCAGCAGAGCATCGTCTCCCTCCTGCGCAAGGCGAGGAGCGTGCCGCGCACGGTGGTGATCGCGTGCAACTTCACCCCCGTGCCCCGGGAGGGCTACCGCATCGGCGTGCCCTTCCCGGGCAGGTGGGAGGAGGCGCTCAACAGCGACGCCGCCCTCTACGGAGGGAGCGGCATGGGGAACCTGGGCGGGGTGACCGCCGAGGACGTCGAGGCGCACGGGCGGGCTCAATCCCTGCGGGTCCTGCTCCCGCCCCTGGCCATGGTGGCGTTCGTCCACCCGGGCGCCTAGGTGCGGCTCCTCCCGGGAAGGCCCTTCCCCCTCGGCCCCACCTACGACGGCAACGGCACGAACTTCTCGCTGTTCTCCGAGATCGCCGAGCGGGTGGAGCTGTGCCTGTTCGACGAGGAGGGGAGCGAGACGCGGGTCGATCTCCCCGAGGTCACCGCCTACTGCTGGCACGGCTACCTGCCCGGGATCGTCCCCGGGCAGCGCTTCGGCTTCCGCGTGCACGGCCCCCACGCGCCCGAGGCCGGCCACCGCTGCAATCCCAGCAAGCTCCTGCTCTGCCCGTACGCGCGGGCCATCGACGGGCAGGTGGAGTGGAACGATGCCGTGCAGGGAGACAACGACCGGGACAGCGCCCCCTACGTCCCCAAGGGAGTGGTGACCTCTCCCTTCTTCGACTGGGGGAACGACCGCCGCCTGGAGGTCCCCTGGCACGAGACGATCGTCTACGAGGCGCACGTCAAGGGACTCACCATGCGCCACCCCGAGGTCCCGCCGGAGATGCGCGGGACCTACGCCGGTCTCACCCACCCCTCGGTCCTCCGTCACCTACGGAGCCTGGGCGTGACCGCCGTCGAGCTGCTCCCCGTGCACCAGTTCGTGCACGACGGGGTGCTGCTGGACCGCGGCCTCCGCAACTACTGGGGATACAACTCCATCGGCTACTTCGCCCCCCACCAGGCGTACGCCATGGAGGGGCCGCGCGACCGCCAGGTGCAGGAGTTCAAGCAGATGGTGAAGACCCTCCACCGGGAGGGGCTCGAGGTCATCCTCGACGTCGTCTACAACCACACCGCGGAGGGGAACCACCTCGGTCCCACCCTTTCCTTCCGGGGGATCGACAACGCCGCCTACTACCGGCTGGTGCCCCAGGATCCCCGCTACTACATGGACTACACGGGGACGGGGAACAGCCTGAACATGCGCCACCCCCACGTGCTCCAGCTCATCATGGACTCGCTGCGCTACTGGGTGCTGGACATGCACGTGGACGGCTTCCGCTTCGACCTGGCCTCCACGCTGGCGCGCGAGCTGCACGACGTGGACCGCCTCTCCGCCTTCTTCGACCTCATCCAGCAGGACCCGGTGGTGAGCCAGGTGAAGCTCATCGCCGAGCCCTGGGACGTGGGCGAGGGGGGCTACCAGGTGGGGAACTTCCCTCCCCTCTGGTCGGAGTGGAACGGCAAGTACCGGGACAACATGCGCGACTTCTGGCGCGGCGAGGAGCGCACCCTGGGCGAGCTCGCCTTCCGCTTCACCGGCTCCTCGGACCTCTACGCCACCAACGGACGGCGTCCCTACGCCAGCGTGAACTTCGTGACCGCCCACGACGGGTTCACCCTGGCCGACCTGGTCTCCTACAACGAGAAGCACAACCAGGCGAACGGCGAGGAGAACCGGGACGGCGAGTCCCACAACCGCTCCTGGAACTGCGGGGTGGAGGGGCCGACCGACGATCCCGCCGTCCTCGCCCTGCGCGCCCGCCAGCGGCGGAACTTCCTGGCCACGCTGCTCCTGTCGCAGGGGATCCCCATGCTGCTCCACGGGGACGAGATCGGGCGCACGCAGGGGGGGAACAACAACGCCTACTGCCAGGTCTACGAGCTGGCCTGGCTGGACTGGGAGCACGCCGACCTCGAGCTCCTGGCCTTCGTGGGCGACCTGGTGGCGCTCCGGCGCGCGCACCCCATCTTCCAGCGGCGCCGCGACTTCCAC
>DASUFT010000091.1:0-7788 GCA_036274395.1 Candidatus Polarisedimenticolaceae bacterium
CTCCCAAGTCCCGGCAAAAACCGCCTCCTTTCTCCACTTTGCCGCCTCCCCGCAGGGGCCTGACGGCCTAGCATCCTCCCCACACCCCACGGGAGGCGCCGCCATGATCCGCAAGCAGGATGCGCTCGAGTACCACCGGCAGGGACGCAGCGGAAAGATCGAGATTGCGCTCACCAAGCCCTGCGCCACCCAGCGCGACCTCTCGCTGGCCTACACGCCGGGAGTGGCCGAGCCTTGTCGGGAGATCGCCGAGCGGCCCCAGGACGCCTATGCCTATACGGCCAAGGGGAACCTGGTGGCGGTCGTCTCCAACGGCACCGCCGTGCTCGGCCTGGGGGATATCGGACCCCTGGCGGGGAAGCCGGTCATGGAAGGCAAAGGCCTCCTCTTCAAGCGCTTCGCGGACATCGACGTCTTCGACATCGAGATCGACGCCAAGGACCCGGAGGAGGTGATCCGGATCGTGCGTGCGCTCGAGCCCACCTTCGGGGGGATCAACCTGGAGGACATCAAGGCGCCCGAGTGCTTCCGCATCGAGGAAGAGCTCAAGGCCACCATGAGTATCCCCGTCTTCCACGACGACCAGCACGGCACCGCGATCATCTCCGGGGCCGGGCTCGTGAACGCCCTGGAGATCGTGGGGAAGCGCATCGAGGAGGTCAAGGTCGTCTTCTCCGGCGCGGGGGCGGCGGGGATCGCCTGCGCCAGGTTCTACCTGATGCTCGGGGTGAAAAAGGAGAACCTCCTGCTCGTGGACACGAAGGGCGTGGTGTACCGGGGGCGCAAGGAGGGCATGAACCCCTACAAGGAGTTCTTCGCCGCCGAGACCGAGGCCCGCACGCTCCAGGACGCCATGCGCGGCGCCGACGTCTTCGCCGGCGTCTCGGTGGGTGGGCTCGTCACCCCGGCCATGGTGGCGAGCATGGCGGCGGATCCCATCCTCTTCGCCATGGCCAATCCCGACCCGGAGATCCTCCCCGAGGATGCGCTGGCGGTGCGCCGCGACCTGGTGATGGCCACGGGCAGGTCCGATTACCCGAACCAGGTGAACAACGTGCTCGGCTTTCCCTTCATCTTCCGGGGAGCCCTGGACGTGATGGCCACCTGCATCAACGACGAGATGAAGCTGGCCGCGGCGCGGGCGCTCGCCGACCTCGCCAAGGAGGACGTGCCGGACTCCGTCATCAAGGCGTACGGGGGGAAGCTCCGCTTTGGCCGCGACTACATCATCCCCAAGCCGCTCGACCCCCGGGTGCTCCTGTGGGAGGCGCCGGCGGTGGCCCGGGCCGCCATGGAGAGCGGGGTGGCCCGCCGGCCCATCGCCGACCTGGACGCCTATCGCGATGCCCTGGAGAGCCGCTTCGGCCGGGGCAAGGAGATCATGCGCGGGATCATCCACAAGGCGCAGCGCGCCGCCAAGCGCATCGTCTTCCCGGAGGGCGCCGAGGAGAAGGTGCTGCGGGCGAGCCAGATCGTCCTCGACGAGAAGATCGCCGTTCCCGTCCTGCTGGGGTCCCGGGAGACCATCCTCGCCGGAGCGCGCGCCCTCGATCTGGAGCTGCAGGGGGTGGAGATCATCGAGCCGCTGCACTCGGAGAAGCTCGAGGCCTACGCGGACGTCCTCTACGATCTGCGCCGCCGCAAGGGCGTGACCCGGGACGAGGCGCGGATCCAGATGCGCGCGCCCGTCACCTACGGGATGACCATGGTGCAGACCGGCGACGCCGACGGCATCGTGGCCGGCCTCACCCAGAGCTACCCCGCCACCATCCGACCCGCGCTGCAGATCCTGCGGCCGCTCCCCGGTGTGCGCACGATCGCCGGTCTCTACATGCTGGTGCTGAAGAACGACGTGCGTTTCCTCACCGACGCCACCGTCAACTTCGATCCCACGGCGGAGGAGCTCGCGGAGATCGCCGTCCTGGCGGCGAGCAAGGTGCGCAGCTTCGACATCGAGCCCCGGGTGGCCATGCTCTCCTTCAGCAACTTCGGGAGCACGCAACATCCTTCCGCCGCCAAGATGGCCGAGGCGGCGGAGCTGGTGAAGCGCCTGGCGCCCGACCTCATGGTGGACGGCGAGATGATGGCCGACACCGCGGTCTCCCCGGAGATCCTGGAGACGCTCTATCCCTTCAGCTCCTTGAAGGGTGGGGCCAACCTCCTGGTCTGTCCGAACCTGGAGTCCGCCAACATCGCGGTCAAGCTGCTGGCGAAGCTCGGGGGGGCCGAGGTCTACGGGCCCTTGCTCCTGGGAATGCGCAAGCCCGTCTACCTCCTCATCCCGGGGAGCGAGGTGGCCGACATCGTGAACGTGACCGCGATGGCCGCGCGCGACGCCCAGGAGACGGGGGCGGGGGTGCCCGGGCGGCTGCGGGAGCTGGTCAGCGCGGACTGACCCTTCGGGTTGTCCGCTCGCGGCGCATCTTGACATCACGATCGGTCGTCATCATGATGTCAAGACGATGCGTACCACACTGACCCTGGATCGGGACGTTGCCGAGCGCCTTCGCCAAGAGATCCGCCGCTCCGGACGAGGCCTGAAGGCCGTCGTGAACGAAGCGCTGCGGCAAGGCCTTGGCATGAGCTCTCGCCGCGGCAGGGCGAAGGCTTTCGTGGTCGAGACCTTCGACCTCCGCGTGAAACCCGGCGTCGATCCCGACCGGATGAATCAGCTCGTGGATGCGCTGGAGGTGGCGGAGCGGGGAAGGAAGTACGAGCGTTGATCGTTCCCGACGTCAATCTGCTCCTCTACGCGCACGACCGTGGAGCCCGCCAGCACGTCAAGGCAGTGGCCTGGTGGAAGAACCTCATGACGGGCGATCGCGCCGTCGGACTGCCCTGGGCCGTGCTGTTGGGATTCCTCCGTATCGCGACCAATCCTACCGTCCTGGGGAACCCGCTTCCCGTCGTGTCCGCCTGCTCCCTCGTGCGCTCGTGGCTCGCCCAGCCGCCTGCCGGAATCCTCCTGCCGGGGGAGCGGCATGCCGCGATCCTCCTGGGGCTGCTGGAGAGCGTGGGCACCGCCGGAAACCTCACCACCGATGCCCATCTGGCTGCCCTGGCGATCGAGCACCAAGCCGAGCTGCACTCGACCGACGCCGACTTCGTACGGTTTCCGGGGCTGAAGTGGCAGAACCCGCTCGCGTCGCGGGGATGAGAGGAGATCGCTAGGGATCCGGGAATCCTGCGTCGAGCAGTCGCACCGCGATCAGGAAGACCACCGGCACGAGCAGCCCCGCCAGCAGGAGCCACTTCCCGCGCCCGTCGAACCCCGTCCGCCCGCGCAGCATGAAGATCCCGGAGACGGCAAGGAAGCCGAGGAGGAGGGCGTAGCCGTCCGCGATCCACGTCCAGGCGCCCTTGGGGCGGTTCAGGTGCAGGGTGTTCGCGTCGAAGAGAAGGAACCGCCGCCGCGTGCGCTCCACCAGGGCGGTCCCCGCCGAAGCGTCGGCCACGACGCTCCAGCCCTCGTAGAACAGCTCCACCCTCTCGGGGCTGGAGCGGAACGATCCCTTGGGGGCGGGGAGATCGAGTCGCGTCACGAGCTCGCCGACCATCGTCTCGCGGTCGGCGACCCTTACCGGATCGAACCGCCGCACCTCCCGGGTCACGACGTAGTTGGGGTTCCAGTCGTCGAGGTGGTTCACCGCCACCCCGGAGACCACGTACACGAGGGTGAGCGCCACGCAGAGATAGCCCACGTCCCGGTGGAGGATGCGGTTCCAGCGGAAGAGCGAGCGCCGCTTCCCGGGCAAGGGGCGCCTAGCGGAGGACGGCGCCCGTTCCGTTGATCTGGTAGATCGCCGTGGGGAGGTCCTTGGCCTTGGCCGCGTCGAAGGGAGTGCCCTTCTCCTCGGCCAGGTGCCGGGCGTGCTCGAGCGCCTGCTCCGGGGTCAGCTCGATCTTCGTGAACACCCCCTCGGCCACCGCGTGCTTGCCCTTGGCGTCCATGGGGAAGACGATCACCCCGTCGTCCACCTTGATCCGTATCGTCTGGAACTCCCTGTCTCCCGCCAGGGTCATCCAGCACCCGCGCCTCGGGCAGACATCCGTGACGAGCCCCTCCACCCGCACCACTTTCCCCACGTACAGCTCGGGGTGCGCGATGAGCTCGGAGACGGCGACGGCTTCGCCCACGGCCACCCCCTTGCCGTACACCTTCCCCTCGGGGGCGGCGACGGTGAGCGTGGCGGCGAGCAGGCAGACGGCGAGAGCGGCAAAGCGGCGCATGGAAGACCTCCGGGTCGATCGAGGCTCGATTGTAGCGTTCGCCGCGGATCCCAGCCCTGTCGAGGACCGTACAAAGAGTACCGAAGCGGTCTACACCCCCGGCTGGCAGAAGCAGGAGGCGTGCAGCGTGACGTCCGAGGAGGACCACGCCTCCTTGAACTCCGCCTCCACCGTGTCGGCCTCCGCGGTCTTCCCCTGCAGGCGCAGCGCCCGCGCCAGGCCGAACAGCGACCAGCCGTTCCCGGGGAGCTTTCTGAGGTCCGCCCGATAAACCTGCTCCGCTTCCGAGGACTTCTTGTCCTCGAGCAGCGCCGCCCCCAGCGCGTGCCGCACGGGGTTGATCCAGTCCGGCGGCTCGTCGTAGCGGAGCGCGTCCTCCAGCGCGACCGCCTTGCGCAGCTCGGCCAGGCCCTTCTTGCGGTCCCCTTCCTGGAACGACAGCTCCCCCTCCAGCAGGTGCGCCGCCACCTCCAGGATCCCCCGTCCGGCGTTGTTGCCGAAGGTGGCGTCCTCGGCCACCGTCTCCCGCACCTGCTCGAACGCCTTCTGCTCCGCCCGCGCCTCCTCCTTCTTGCCGGTGACGGCCAGCGCGATCCCCCGCGCCGCGTGCCGGAGGGAGCGTGCGATGGGAAAGCTCTCCGGGAGGTCCGGCATGGCCAGGATCTCCTCCCACTTCCCGAAGCGCATCCGCACCTCCCAGGGCATGGCCAGGAACCCGTCCACGATGAAGGCGTTCTCCTTCGCCCACTGGGGCGGGATCTCCGCCACCATGGTGTCGATGGTCCGGATGGCCTCGGCGCTCCTCCCCAGCATCATGGAGGCGAAGGTGCGCATGTGGTGGTTGTGCGCCATGTACACCCGGTAGAAGTTCTGCTTGGGTACCCGCTCCCGATAGGCCACGTCCGCCCTCTCGGCGCGCACGTTGGCCTCGATCGCCTGTGCCCAGCGACCCGTGCGCACGTCGATGTGCGAGGGCATGTGCACCATGTGCCCCTGGGCCGGCACCAGGTTGCGGAGCGCGTCCGCCGCCTGGTCCGCCCTGTGGGGCTCGGGGGACATCTCGATGGAGTGGATGTACAGGTGGAGCGCCAGCGGGTGCCTGGGCGAGCGCGCCAGCACGGTCTCCAGCGTGCGCAGGATCTCGTCCGTGCCAGGCTGCTGCTTCCCGTCCGGTGTCCAGAGGTCCCAGGGCCGGAGGTCCATCATCGATTCCGCGAAGAGGGCGGCCACGTCGTCGTCCTGCGGGAAGCGCGCGGAGAGGTCGCGCATGGCGGCGGCATAGGCTTCGTCGAGCGGCTTGCGGTCCTCGGGCTGGGGATTCGCATAGCGCTTCCCCACCGCCTCGATCAGGGCCCGCTCCACCTCGCTCCCGTGCACGGCGCGCTCCCGCGCCTTGCCCAGCGCCTCCCAGGCCGCCTGCGCCTTGTCGGGCGGGACGATGGGAAAGTTGATGTGGGGCCCGTAGGCCACCGCAATCCCCCACCAGGGCATGGGGGCCTCGGGCGCCAGCTCCGCCGCCTTCCTGAACGCGCGGATCGCCTCGTCGTGGTTGAACCCGTACAGGAAGCTCAGGCCCTGGTCGAAGTAGCGCTGCGCTTCCGGGGTCGCGGCCGCGATGGCGCGCGTGTGCGGGCCCAGGCCCTCGAAGAGTGGGACGTCGCCCTCGGCGGACGCCGATGTGGCTGCCGGAGGAGCCGCCATCTCGGTGGGCTGTGCC
Organism: Candidatus Polarisedimenticolaceae bacterium; assembly: GCA_036274395.1. Classification (GTDB taxonomy): domain Bacteria; phylum Acidobacteriota; class Polarisedimenticolia; order Polarisedimenticolales; family DASUFT01; genus DASUFT01. The sequence continues at coordinate 5,948 of DASUFT010000091.1, forward strand.
GAGCATCCGGCAACGAGCAGCGACAGGACCGATGAGGTGAGCAGCGCGCGTGCAACGGACATCCGGAGTCCTCCTCTTGCGCGGATTGTAGCGGCAGCGGGTCACACGCGAGCCGACTCCGTCCCCATCGCCCGCTCCTCCGCCCGCTCCCGCCGGAGCGCACGCCGCAGCCCCGCCACCAGCAGCAAGGTGACGCCGAAGGTGGCGACGATGGTGGCGCCGGTGGGGAGGTCCAGGGCGAAGGAGGCGCCCACGCCCGCGGCCGAGACCAAGGCGCTCATGGTCCAGCCGATGGCCAGGCGCGCCCCCAGCCGCTCGGACAGCAGCATGGCCGTCACCGAGGGCACGATCAGGAAGCAGAACACCAGGAGCACGCCGGCGATCGCCACCGACTGGGTGACCATGAAGCCGAAGGAGACGTAGAAGAGGAAGTCCCAGAGCCGGATGTTCCAGCCGCGCCGCTCCGCCTCGTCGGGGTCGAGGGAGATGAGCAGGAAACGCTCCCGGTAGACGTAGTGGAAGAGCCCGATGGCCGCGTAGAGCACGGCCGTCTTGAACAGCTCCGGCCAGGTCACGGAGAGGATGTTCCCCACCAGCATCTCCTTCAGGTGCTCGGTCTCCTGCGTGGCCTTCGACATCACCAGGATCGACACCGCCGCGGACACGGCGTACACGATGCCGATCACCGCTTCCTGGGGCACCCGGGTCTTCCGGTGCATGCGCGAGAAGGAGAACACCGCCGCGCCCAGGATGGTGAAGCCCAGCGAGTAGACGTAAGCGGTGCTCGAATGCAGGTCGTGACCCATGAGGTAGGCCACCGTCGTCCCCAGGGCCGCGATCTGGGCCAGGGAGAGGTCCACGAAGATCACGCCCCGCTCCACCACGTGGACGCCCAGGTAGGCGTGGATCCCGGTGAGGATGAGGCTGGCCACGAAGGCCGGCAGCAACAGATCGAAGATGGTCATGGCTTGCTCCCCTCGAGGGCGGCGACGAGCGCGGCCGTGTCCAGGTCGAACAGCGTGAAGTAGTCGGGGATCTGCGGCGTCCCTCCCACGGACGGGTAGAGCACGACCACCCGCGCTCCCGTCTTCCCGGCGATGAACTTGGGCGCCTTCTGGTCGACGTAGGGCTCGACCAGGATGGCCTTGACCTTGTTCTGCTGGATGAGGTTGATGATCTCCAGGGTGTGCGACGGCGAGGGCGGGATGCCGGGCTTGGGCTCGATGTGCCCGATGATCTCGAGCTTGAACGCTTTGGCGAAGTTGGGCCAGGAGTCGTGGAAGGAGACGACCTTGGCCCCGGCGTAGGGCGCCATCTTCGCCGCCCACTCCTTCTGCTTGTCCGTGAGTCTTGCCTCGAAGGCGGCGAGGCCGCTCTGGTAGGCGGGAGCATTGGCGGCGTCCAGCTGGGAGAGCCGCGCCGCGATCGCGCGCGCGATGCGACGGCCGTTCTCGGGATCCGTCCAGTAGTGGGGGTTGCCGAAGGGGTGCACGTCCCCCATGGCGCGGGTCACCGTGGCCGTCGGGCGCCCCAGCACCTCGCACCCCTGGGAGAGGTCGAGGTAGCCGGGATTCCCGGGGTGGATTCTCGCGTTCCGGCTCTGGTCGAGCATGGGAGGGAGATAGCCGATCTCCAGCTCGAGGCCGGCCACCAGCAGCAGGTCCGCCTTGGAGAGCTTCAGGATGAGCGAGGGCTTCGCATCCACGAAGTGCGGGTCCTGGTACCCCTTGGCCAGGGAGTCCACCTCGATCTTGTCCCCCCCCACCGCCTGGGCGATGGAGGCGAAGTCCTGCAGGGTGGAGATGACGCGGACCTTGGCCTCGGTCCGCGGCGCCATCCCT
>DASUFT010000092.1:0-16340 GCA_036274395.1 Candidatus Polarisedimenticolaceae bacterium
CGGCGGCGGTGCGGCGGCCACCTGGACGACGGCCAACCCCGGACTGCGGACGTTCTCGGCGCCGCTGGTGGCGCCGGTGGCCATGGTGGACAGCGACAACGCGGGGACCGGGGCGTCGCAGAACGAGGAGCTGATCACGCCGGCGATCAACCTGGCGACGGCGAGCTCGGTGACCCTGGACTTCGACCAGTTCTTCCGCTGGTACAGCGGGGGGACGGTGGAGATCGCGGACGTGGACGTGCGCTCCAGCGTGACCGGTGGAGCGTGGGTCAACGTGCTGCGGCAGCAGGGCGCCTCCAGCCCCAACCCCGACCACAAGACGGTGGACATCACCGCGCAGGCGGCGGGGGCGGCGGACGTGCAGATCCGCTTCCACTACTACCAGGCCGCGTTCGAGTGGTGGTGGCAGGTGGACAACGTGAGGGTGTCGGCGGTGGTGCCGGCCACCTGCAACAACGCGGTCTGCACGAGTGCGCCCGGGGGGGCCAAGCCCGCGAACGCCCTGGGGGCGTCCCGGGTGGATCCCACCACGATCGCCGTGAGCTGGGACGCGGCGTCGTGCACCGCGACCGACTACGAGCTGCTCTACGGGAACCTGGCGAGCCTGCCCAGCTACACGCTGCTGGGGAGCGTGTGCGGTCTGGGCACCTCGGGCTCGGCGAGCTGGTCCGGCGTCCCCGCCGGGGACCTCTGGTTCCTGGTGACGGGGGTGGACGGCGCGGGGACCGAGGCCACCTGGGGTACGGCCACCGCAGGCGAGCGCAACGGCGGCTCGGCCTCCGGTCAGTGCGGCAACGCGGCCCGGAACAACGGAGCCACCTGCCCCTAGAAAGACCGGACGACGACGGGAACGTAGTTCCGGCACATAAGGGCCGGGCGGATTCTCCGCCCGGCCCTTTTTCTTTCAAATCCAGTGCGATCCAGTTCGCTGCCGCCCGGAAACGTCCGGCGACATTCGCTTGAAAGGCCGTTGCCGTCGGCGTACATCACGCATCGGGCCGCCGTGGGCACGAAGGGGGAAGTCGTATGACGAGTCGAAGGACGTTCGCGTGTCTCGTTCTGCTGAGCCTGGCGGGGGGTGTCCCGGCCTCAGCGCAAAAGCAGCCCGCGGCACCGGCGGAGGAGATCACCCTCCATCACGATCTCGGCAGGGCGAAGAAGCTCGCCGGAGACGTCGACGCGCCCGCTCCCGACGAGCCGCTGCTCGTCCCCAGCAACGACACCTGCGCAGGCGCCGTGGCCATCCCGGGGGCGGGACCGTTCCCGCACCTGACGGCGCCCGTGAACCTCTTCGACGCCACCACCACCGGGGATCCCACGCCCTCCTGCGCCTTCCAGAGCCGGTTCTCACGGGGCATCTGGTACACCTTCACCCCCACGGTCTCGGCCGCTTACCGCATCACGACCTGCGGGGCGGATGCACCGGCAACGACGCGGGACGACACCGTGCTCGCGGTGTTCACGGCGGGAAGCTGTGCGGGCCCCTTCACGCAGACCATCTGCAACGACGACGACAGCGCTTGCGGTCCTTCCCAATTCGAGTCCACCCTCACGGTGGGTCTGAACGCCGGCACCACCTACTACGTCGTCGCCTACAGCTGGGACACCGTGGCCCCGCCGAGCGGGGCCGCGACCGTGCAGCTCCAGGTGCAGCGCATCCCTCCACCGGTCAACGAGACCTGCGCCACCGCCATCGCTCTGCCCCTGGGATTCCAGGTCGGGTCCAACGCTTCCGGACTGAACGACTACACGCTGTCCGGCGCCGGCTGCTTCACCGGAGTCGGCCAGACCTCCTCCACCGCCACCGGCCGCGACAGCGTCTTCTCCTTCACGGCGCCCAGCGCGGGCTCCTACTCTTTCAGGGCACAGACCTTCGACAGTGGCGGGGGCGGAAACCTCGTCCTCTACACCGCACCGTCCTGTCCCGCACCGGGCACCATCTCGTGCGCGGCACCGGTGAGGGCCTCCAACCGCAGCACCATCACCGCCAACCTCGCCGCCGCGGAGGAGATCTTCTGCCAGCCCATGGCTGCGGGGGAGCAGACCTTCGTCTTCGTGGACGAGGCCGCACTGGTCGCCACCGGAGGCGGCTACGTGGTGGAGGCGACGCAGTGCATCCAGGAGCTCGAGTCCAACGGCACGCCAGCCACCGCGAACGCGTTCAGCGCCTGTCCCATGGAGGGCTCGATCACGCCCCTGAGCGACGCCGACTTCTTCAGTCTGGGGACGCCCGTCACGGGGACACGCGTCTTCGCCATCGCCGATGGTGTCGCCGCCAGCGGCAACGGCGACTTCGACCTCAGAGTCACGACCGCCACGGACACCCTCGAGTATGACGACGAAGACAACAGCGACCAGGGGTTGAACGGCGTGTTCGGGCCCAACATCCAGGGCCGGGCCCTGACCGGAGTGCAGTCCTACCTGCGCGTGAGCCACTTCAACGGGCAGGCCGAGCCCTACCGCCTGTACAGCGTGTTGCAGCCCCCCTCCGCCTCGGCCTCCCTCGAGGTCAACAGCGCCGGCAACAACACCCTCACCGGCGCGGAGTCGGCGGCCAACGGCTACTTCGCGGGGACGTTCAGCTCGTTCAACTCCAGCACGGGCGAGGATCTCGACGCTTACAAGTTCTGCGCGGTGGAAGGGGACGTGATCACCGTGGGGGTGGACGCCGACCCGGGCCGCAATCTCACCCCCGTGAACGCCGCCATCTACCTGTTCGACGAGCTGGGCGCCCCCCTCCTGCAGTTGAACGATGCCGACGTCACGTCCAGCAACACCTCAGGGGCGGGGAGCCTGACCGCGACCACACCCACCTCGCCCGGCGAGTCCTTCACCTGGCGGGCTCGTTACACGGGAACCTACTACGCGGCCACCAACCCGGTCGCGGCCACCAATGTCCCGGCGGGCGCCGACTACCTGCTCTCGGTCGGCCTGAACTGCGAGAACACGTCCGCCTTCACGGCGACCCTGGACACCGACCTCAGCGCCCCCGCCACGGTCAACGCGGGGGACACCTTCGACTACACGATCCACGTCGCCAACAGCGGCCCCAAGACGTCCCTGGAGGCCGAGTTCCTGGACACGCTCCCCGCCGGAGTCACCTTCGTGGACATCAACGGCACCGGCTCGGACAGCGCCTTCTGCACCCAGCTGCCGCCGGTGGGCGGCACCGGGGACGTGCGCTGCCGCGTGGACTGCCTCCGCCCCGGCGGCAGCTTCGACTTCATCATCACGGTGAGGACCGCGGCCTGCGCCGGCAACAGCACCCTGAACAACAGCGTGAACGTCACCTCGAAGACACCGCTGCAGCCGGGATCGATCACCACCGACTCCGTCTCCGTGAACGTCGTGGACGACGGCACCTGCTCGGACGGCCAGGCCTGCACGATAGGCGACCACTGCGTGGCGGGGAGCTGCCAGCCCACGGGCCCCGTGGACTGCAGCGACAGCGATCCCTGCACCCTGGACCAGTGCGACGAGGCGACGGGCTGCTTCAACACCTTCAGCGAGGGCGAGATCTGCGACGACGGCGACCCCTGCACCCAGATCGACATCTGCCTCGCCGATCCCGGTGGCTGCGTGGGCCTGGAGCCGCTGGGCTCCCCCGGCGAGGTCACCGGCCTCGGCTTCGACAGCAAGACCACGTTCTCCTGGGGCTCGGATGCGGCGGCCTTCACCTATGACGCCCTGCGCGGCAGCACGTCCTCCTTCCCGGTTGGCCCCGGCGGCGCCGACGAGGTCTGCTTCAACGACCTTTCCGGCACCAGCACGTCCGACGCCACGCTGCCCGGCTCCAATGCCGGATTCTGGTACCTGGTGCGCGGAGAGAACACCTGCGCGCCCGCGGGGAGCTGGGGGAACGCCACCTCCGGCCCGCGCAGCACGACGACCTGTCCCTAGCCTTCGGACGGCGTCGATCCGTGGAGACGGGCGGCCACCGGGCCGCCCGTTTCGTCTTCAGTCCTCCTCGAGCGCGTACTGCACGGTCGTCACCACGCGGACGCGCTTCACCTCGGGGGAGAAGGGATCCCGGTCCTCGATGGTGAAGAGGCCCTGCTGTGCGGTGCGGATCGGTCCCACGCGGGCGCCGGAATCGGCTGCGAACCGCTCGGCGGCCCGTCGCGCGTCCTTGGTGGCTTCCGCGATCATCTCGGGCTTGATCCGCTCCAGCGCGGTGAAGAGGTACTGCGTGCTCTGGTCGTACCGCCGCACGATGGGGATTCCCTGCTTCACCAGCTCGGTGGTGCGGGCCATGGCACCGCGGGCCTCGGCGATCCTGGCCGTGCGCACGGCCACCGTGCCCTCCGCCACGTAGCGGTCCAGGCGCTGGCCCTCCCTTCCGAACATCCCCTCCGCCTGCCGGTCCTGGATGCGGGGCGCCGCCACCGCATACTCGCCGGGCTCGAAGGTGCTGCGGAGGAACGCGACGATGCGGGCGGCCGACTGGTCCGAGCGCTCCTGGAGCGCCACCAGGTCGTCCGCGGTCACCGTGAAGGTCACGGGCCACAGCACCAGGTCGGCGGGGATCTCCCGCTCCGAGAAGCCCCGCACCGTGACCACGCGCTCCGTGGCGCGGGCACGGAAGAGGCCCCGTCCCACCAACCAGCCCCCCGACACGAGCCCCACGGCCAGGCACAGCCCCAGGAGCAGCGCCGGCAGAGGCGACCGGTCGCTCAACGGCCGCCCTCCACGATCTCGATGCGGTCCGGCAGGTTCGGCACCATGCAGAGGAACTCGAAGGGACCCTCCAGGACCTCATAGGCGTGCGGCACGCCCGCCGGGATGAACAGGACGTCCTCCGGCCCCACCTCGTGGACGCGGTTCCCGATCCGGATGCGGGCCTTTCCGCGCAGCACGAATTGCTCGTGCTCCACGGTGTTCGTGTGGAACGGCATGCCGCCTCCCACGTCCATCTGGAAACGACGCATGGCGAAGTGCGGCGTGCCGTCGTCCGGCCCCAGCAGGACCTGGCTCCGGGCTCCCTTGCCCGCGGACACCTCCCGCCACCCGACCGACCCCGCCGATTTCCGGACCTCCTGCTCGCTCATGGGCTCCTCCGCCCACAGGATACGACCCGCCTCCGAGCCGTGTCGCGTCACGACGTCCACGGCCGTGGACGGGAGGGGCCAGAAAAGCACGCCGGACGGGGGAACCCTTGGTGGCAGCGCCTTTGCACTGGAAGGGCGTCGAAGGGAGCGAGCCATGAAGCCCCGCCCGGACCTGCGCTTCGATCCGATGACCTGCCTCGAACGATTCATGGAGCTGGAGGCCTTTCGCTCCGCCGCCATCCTTGCCCGGGCCCGCGCCGAAGCCGACGCGTGCCTGACCGGCAGCCAGGTCGAAGCCGAGCCGCTGTACCTGTTCGCCGAAGACGCCTACTTCCACAACTGAAAAACGCGTAGCCGCGCTCTTTTCTCCGTATACTTTTGGGCCCGGGCGGCGGACCGTCCGGAACCCAACGGGGGAACGGATGCGCGCAGCCCGCGGTTTTCTGGGATCGATCCTTGTCTTCGCTGCCTGCTCGGGCGCGCTCGCTGCGTCCAGGGACCTCGTCGTGGTTCCGCAGTCGGCCCAGGCGGCACTGATCCAGCGGGACGTCCCCGTCACCTTCAAGGCATCCGCGTTCTTCCTCGCCGAGTGGGACGCCGACCAGCAAGAGGCCATGAAGGCCGAGGGCATCCCATTCCAGGTCATCCTGCGCGACGTCTTGCCCGAGACCGTGCTGTACCTCTTCGAGCTGCACGACGGGGAGGAGCCGCCGCTGTCCTGGCGCCCCCTGTACCGCTCGGGCCGGAACGTGATCCTTCAGGTGAGCGACGCCGAGGCGGGTAAGCTCGCCCTCGACGGCCAGCACCCGGTCCGGCTCTGGCACGAGCCCAAGGGCTGGGGCCAGCCGGCCGCTCAGCTCGTGCCCTACGACTGCACCTTCAAGCCGCTCATCGCGGAGATCCTCAACAAGACGGGCCAGACCCAGTGGCTGGACTGGATCGAGAAGCTGTCGGGCGTCGAGACCGTGCAGATCGACGGCACCACCTACCAGATCGACACCAGGTTCACGTCCACCATGTTCTCGGGAGCCGCCAACGCCAAGGGGTACGACTTCGTCCGTCAGCAGGCCCAGGCCTGGAGGTTCACGGGAGCCAACCTGGAGGAGGATCCCTTCACCACGGGCGTGAGCGGGAAGAACCTGGTGCTCACCATCCCCGGGACGAACACGCCAGGATCCCAGGTGCTGCTCACCGCCCACCTCGACTCCATCTGGCAGTCCGGGAGCTCCTCCACCTCCGCCCCGGGGGCGAACGACAACGGGACGGGCTCGGCGACCCTGCTGGAGGCGGCGCGCATCCTGCGCCAGTACCGCTGGGACCGCACGATCAAGATCATCTTCTTCACCGGTGAGGAGCAGGGACTCTTCGGCAGCGCCGCCTACACCCAGGATCACGCCATGGGCCCCATCCTGGGCGTGCTGAACCTCGACATGTTCGGCTACGACAGCAACGGCGACCGCTGCATGGAGATCCACATCGGCACGCTCCCCGCCTCCCTGGACGTGGGGACCTGCTTCAACACCAGCATCGGCACCTACGGCCTGAACCTCACCCGCGACTTCCTCACCTCCACCGCCACCAACCGCTCCGACCACGCCTCCTTCTGGACGGCGGGCGTGGGCGCCATCGAGATCGCGGAGAACTTCTTCAACGACAACCAGGCCGGGGGCTGCGTGGGGAGCGACCCCAACCCGAACTACCACACGAACAACGACCGGATCGTGACCAACATGAACCCCAGCTATGCGCTGTCCATCGCCAAGACCGCGCTGGCCACGATCTCGTCCATGGCCATCCCCCTCAATGCCTGCTTCAGCGCCACGCCCGCCATCACGGCCACCCCGGGGACCAACCAGGTGGACCTCTCCTGGGCTGCGGTTCCCGGGGCCGCGACGTACCGGGTGTACCGCGCCGCCAACGGCTGCGGAGGCAACTTCATCTCCCTGGGAGAGACGGCGAGCAACGGCTACACGGATGTCCTCACCAGTCCCGCCACCTACGGGTACAAGATCGAGGCGGTGACTGCCGACGGGCAGTGCTTCTCCCCCGAGAGCAACTGCACGCTGGCCACGCCCAACGTCGTCCACGCGACCGCCACCACGGCGTCCTTCGCGGACAGCTGCCCCTCCGGCGGCCCGGGCAGCGGCGATGGCTACCTGGACCCGGGCGAGATCGTCACCATGCCGGTGACCCTGCTGAACGACGGCAACACGGCGCTGACCTCGATCACGGGCACACTGTCCTCCCCCACCCCCGGGGTGAGCGTCTTCGATCCCAGCGCCGCCTGGCCCAACCTGGCGCCCGGCGGCTCCGCCCAGACCGGTGCGGACCAGTTCCGCTTCCAGGTGGGGCAGGCCGTGGCCTGCGGGACCGACCTCGCCCTGAACGTGCAGGCGACGGCGGCCGAGGGCGCCTGGAACGCCGGCTTCACCAAGAAGGCGGGGCACGTGCTTCCCGGCAACGCGACGGTGCTGAACGAGACCTTCGCCTCCGGGATTCCCGCCGGCTGGACGGTGGTGGACGGCGGTGCCGGGGGCGGGGCCGCGGCCACGTGGACCACCACCAACCCGGCCGCGCGCACGTTCACGGCCCCCATGGTTGCGCCGGTGGCCATGGTGGACAGCGACGCCGCGGGGACCGCAGCCACCCAGGACGAGCAGCTCATCACGCCCGTGCTGGACCTCTCCCAGGCGCAGCTCGTCACGCTGCAGTTCGACCAGTACTTCCGCTGGTACACCGGCGGCACGGGGGAGCTCGGGGACGTGGACGTGCGCTCCAGCCTCACCGGCAACGCCTGGGTCAACGTCTTCCGCAATCAGGGGGCTTCCAGCGCCAATCCCGACCACCGGACGATTGACCTGACCCCCCAGGCGGCGGGCGCGCCCGACGTGCAGATCCGCTTCCACTACTACCAGGGCTCGTTCGAGTGGTGGTGGATGGTGGACAACGTCCGGATCGACATCACGGCCACGGCGGGCTGCCAGAGCACTCCCTGCGCCCCCCTGGCAATGGCCCGGCCCGTGGGGCAGATGACGGCGGCGCGGGTGGACGACACCACGCTGGCCGTGAGCTGGGACGTCGCCACCTGCTCTTCTCCCGATCACGAGATGCTCTACGGCGACCTGGCCGCGGTGAGCAGCTACGCGGTCGCGGGCGCGGTGTGTGGGCTGGGGACCTCCGGGAGCGCCACCTGGTCCGGCGTGCCGGCCGGAGATCTCTGGTTCCTGGTCACCGGAGTGGACGGGGCCGGAACCGAGGCGACGTGGGGGGACGCGACCGGCGGGCCCCGGAACGGGACGGCCTCTTCCGGCCAGTGCGGGAATGCCGCGCGGACGAACGGCACAAGCTGCCCCTGACCCGTGCCCCTGGAAGGTGGCATCCGGGCAGCTTTACAGATGCGAGCCCTTCCTTTAAGGTCCTTCGCAGTCGATCCGCAAATCCCTTGCGGTAGGAGGAGTCCTGATGAGGAAGACCGCGCTCGCTCTCCTGTTCGCACTGGTACTGGCCACGCTTCCCGCTCTGGCCGGCGGAGACCACGCCAAGGGCAAGAACCACGACGTCACCGCCGAGGTGGTCTCGGTGGACATGGATGCGAAGACGATCACCATCAAGACGGACGACGGCAAGACCAACACCGCGCCCGTGATGGGCGAGGCTGTGGGCCAGCTGAAGGACATCAAGGCCGGGGAGAAGGTGAAGCTCACCTGCCACGACAAGGAGAACGGCGACCACGAGGGCGTGACCGCCATCAAGAAGGCCAGCTAGGTCCTTTTCCAAGACGTGGGCGCCGGCGCGGCGCCCACGTCCCCTTCTCCGTTCAGCCCACCACCGCCACCACCGGCGCGTGGTCGCTCGTTCCCACCTCCCGCAGGGACAGGAACCGCGTGGCCCGCGCCGCCAGCGCCGTGCTGGCCAGGACGTAGTCGATCCGCCAGCCGATGTTCCGCTGGCGCAGGTTCCGCCACGGCGCCCACCACGTATAGAGGCGATCGTCCTCCGGGTGGAGCGCCCGTCCCAGGTCGACCAGATCCCCTTCCGCCAGGAGCCGCTCGAACAGCGCGCGCTCCTCGGGGAGCTGGCCCACAGCGCCGGGCTTGCGCTCCTTGGGATGGACGTCGGCGTCGGTCCGGGCGACGTTCAGGTCGCCGCAGATCAAGAGCGGCCGCCCGGCACTGCGGCGCTCCCGGGCCCAGCCGACCATGGCCTCCAGGAACCGGAGCTTGCCGGGAAGGTCGCGGTTCCCGTTGGGCACGTAGACGGAAGCGACCGCCGCCGGGCCGAGCTCGACCACGACGATGCGGCAGTCGTGATCGAAAGGAGGGTGGCTGCTCTCCGGCCGCACCGGCGAGAGATCACGGCGCACCAGCAGCCCCACCCCCGAGTAGGCACGCGCGCCGTGCCAGTAGCACCAGTGATCCCCCATCTCGCAGAGGTCGCGCGGCACCTGCTCCGGGGTGGCCTTGATCTCCTGCAGGCACACCACGTCGGGCCGCTCTGCCCCCAGCCACTCCCTGAGCTGCGCCGCGCGCGCGCGGACGCCGTTGACGTTCCAGGTCGCGACCTTCATCCCGCTGGACAGTATGTCTCAGGCGACAGGGATCTCGACGGCAGCCCCCTCCGGGTCGAAGGCGCCGGCCCGGGCCTCGCGCGTCACCGTGAAGTGGAGGTGCTCCTCCCCCGCATGGCGGTCGAGCAGCACCAGTCCGCCTGCGGGGATTCGGCCGCTGACCAGAAGGTCGGCCAGGGGGAACTCGACGAAGCGGCGGTGGGCGCGCACGAGGTCCCGGGCGCCCGTCTTCAGCCCGCCCGCACCACGGCCCAGCAGGAACGTGCGCGCCCCTTCCGTCATCTCGGAGCGGAATCCCCGCCGCTCCAGGGCCCGGTTCATGCGCTCGAAGCGCCGCTCCAGGATGTCCGCCAGGTGCCGCTCGTCCAGCTTGTGGAAGACGAGGAAGCCGTCCAGGCTGCCGACGAGGTCCTCCCCGAACCGCTCCTCCGCAAGGGCCACACAGGCGCGGTAGACGCGTCCGTCCTCCTCGGCCCCCGCGGAGGCCTGCACCTGGAAGCCGATGCGCGGCACCTCCTCCAGCAGCTCCCGCGCGCAGACGCTGGTGGTGAGGAAGATCAGGCAGTGGCGGAGGCTGCCCATGCGACCCCCGGGAAGCGCCAGACGGCCGGTCTCCAGGCAAGCCGCCAGCGCGGTGGCGATCTCCACGCGGGCGCGGTCGAGGGATTCCACGAGCAGGATGGAGAGCGGCGGAGCCTCCAGGACCGACGGCTCCTGGAAGCTCGGGACCGAGAACATGGGCAGGAGCTGGGCGGCGAAGGCGGTCCAGGGGTCGGCGTGCACGTAGTGCGTGCAGTCGGCGACGTGGAGGCCGCGGCCGTCGCCGTGGATGGTGCGGGCCAGCGTCTGGACCAGCTGTGTCTTGCCGGTGCCGCTCGGTCCCATGAAGAGGAGCGCCGACCACTTGCGCTCGCGGGGCGTGAGGCCGCTCATCACGTGCACGGCCCCCCGCACGACGGCCTGGACCGCGCCCGGCTGTCCCACGATCTCGGCCTCGAGCGCCGCCTTCAGCAGGTCGGAGACCATGTTCCCTCGCCCCACTCACCGACGCGGGACCGCGGGCGATCCCGCGTCGGAGCGTTCACCCCGCGATCAGAAGGGGCGATAGGGCAGGCCGTAGAAGGCCAGCGGGTTGATCTGCGGGAACTGAGGGATCTGCGGGAAGTGCGCGAACTGCGGGACCTGCGGGAAGAACGGGGCCTGCAGGTGCGGAAGGGTGGGCAGGTAGTTCATCCCGTAGAACGGCGTGATCGGCGGCACGGGCAGCGTTTCCCGGAGGTTCATCCCGTAGAACGGGGTGATCGGCGGCACCTGCGGGGTGGTCCAGGGGGTCATCCCCAGGAAGGGGAGCTTCGGCAGCTGGCCGAGGAACGGGGTGGGGATGTTCGGCACCTCGCGATAGGTGTAGCCGTACAGGTTCGGTTCGTTCCAGAACATCGCGGCGACCTCCTTCTGTGTCTCTTTCCCCTGCCGCAGGGGCCGGGTATCGGCCGCCCGCCGCCGGGGTCTGCGGACGCTCAACGCATCCATCCCGCGGTCCACGTCTGGCGCACCGCGAGCTGCGTGGCCAGCATCTGGACCAGGGTATGGGTCAGGTAGGCCGCTTCCAGCTCCTGGTCGCGGGCCGGGACCTCCTCTTCTTCCTGCTTGCGCGTCTTGATGGGCATCTCCGGTCCTCCTGCGTTCGTCAGAGGACGTCCACCGGCGTGATCTTCGCGGCGGTGGCATCCAGGGTCAGCCGCAGCTCGAGCATGCCGTCCGTCCAGCGGGCGGTGAGCTGCTCGGGCTTGAGGCCCGCGGGAACGGGGAAGTGGCGCTCGAAGCGGCCGTAGGGCAGCTCCACGTTCAGGGGCCGCAAGGTCTCGGGCTCGGGCGGGCGCCGCTCGCCCACCACGATGCAGGCGGTGCTCGAGAGATAGACCTTCACCAGCTCCCGGGGAACCCCGGGGATCTCCAGGCGGAGCACGTAGGTGTCCTTGCCAGCGAAGAGGTCGGCCCGCGGGATCCACGCGGGGGGCTGCTGCACCTGCTGGGAGAGCTGCTTGAGCAGCTCCACTTCCTCCACCGCGTGACGGAGCGGATCCACTCCTGGCGGGAAGGCGAGGAAGGAGGGCGTGTCCACCTGAGGCGCGGGCGTCCCCAGGACCTTGACGTAGAGCTCCTTCACGTCTTTCAGCGCTTGGTCGACGTCCGACATGCATGACCTCCTTGGGGAACGCCGAAAAAGAGAGGTAAAAGGAGGGTAGGAGCCGAGGCTCGCGCGCTCAAGATGTGGTATCGAGAAAGCCGTACGACAAGAAACAACCTGGGACGCGTGCATGACATCGATGGGTCCTCCCTTCGAGATCGGGAAGCGTCTGGGAAGCGTGCGCGCACAGCGCGGCCTCTCCCAGGGCACGGTGTCCCGTCTCGCCGGTCTGGCGCCCTCCTACCTCTCCAAGATCGAGAACGGCAGGATCCAGCCCACCTTCCCCACGCTGTGGCGGATCCTGCGCGCGCTGCACGCCGACGCGGCGGAGGTGCTGTCCGCGGACTCCGGCGAGCCGCGCCATTCCCCGGGGTGCCCCATCTCCGTCACGGGGGAATGCCTGGGACAGCTCATCCGCTCCGAGGCCGAGGTGGCCCGGGACCGGCGCCGCGTCTTCGTGTCCACGCGCGAGGTGCGCCTCCTGCACGACCTCCTGGGCTGGCTCAAGCGAACGAGCCCGGAGCACGCACGCGCGCTGGAGACGGTGCTGGAGCAGGTGCTGCACGCCCCGCCGTCAGGATCCTGAGGAGCCCCCTGGCCTCACTTCCAGATCTGCAGGATGCGCACCTCGTTCAGCGCCATGGCATGGGTCATCGTCCCCGCCGGAGACTCCCGCTCCAGGGTGAGGGTGCGCCCGTCCGCGGCGCGTAGCGTCCCGTCGAACTCGTCCCCGTCGATCGCCACCACGTGCACGGTGGCACCGATGTGACGCCTTGCCTCCCGCAGGGCGATGGGATGCGCGCGGAGGAGGTTCCCGGTTTCCGGCGCTCCAGGCGCCGATGGCTGGAGGCCGGCGACGGGAGGCGACGGGAGGGCGCTCGACGGTGCCGACGAGGACTGAGACGGAGCCTGCGCCATGGCAGATCCCAGGATCGTTCCGAATGCGGCACCGGCCGCCGCCTGGAACTCGCCGGCGGTCCTGGTGGCGAGCACCGCCTCCAGGGCGCCATCCACCATCCGGAGCTGGACGATCAGAGCCTGGTTGCGCTCGGCGCTCGCGGGCATGGCGCTCGCCAGCTGCCGGTGCGCCTTCGCGAGGGCCTTCGGCCAGGTGTCCGCCATCTGCTTGGGCACCCACCGCTCCTCCACCTGGACCCAGTCCTGCTCCGCGCTCGCCCCTCCCCCCGTCACCAGACGCAGACGCGCGCTGCCTCCGTCCCGCTGGATCACGGCCACGTCCTCCAGCTGGAGCTGGTTCAGCCGGAACGTCCCATGGGGCGCCGTGACGGGGAGGTCCCCCGGCAGCCCCTGCAGAAGCGTGCTCAGCTCCCTGGCATCGCCCAGGAGCTTCGCCCCCGTGCCGGCCAGGAACGTCTCCACGTCGAGCGTGCGCAGCGCCTCGCGGTCGGCGAGCTCGCTCTCCGTGAGCGTCCTCAGGAACCCGGCACCGGCGTGCAGCAGCGCCTCGGTCTTCTCCCGATCCTCGATCCGTCCGGCCAGCATGGGATGGTCCAGGATGAAGTCCTGCTTCTCGTCCAGGATGCGGGCGACCTTTCCCGCGACGGACCAGCCGAGCTCGTACAGCTCCGGGTCGGTCTTCTCGGCGCTCTCGTGCAGCAAGGCGGTCACGTCCGCCTGCCAGGAGGAAGGCAGCGCCTGCCAGAGCACCTGGGGGCGAGACTCCGCCAGGCCGGTGGCGACGAAGCGCACGGTTCCGTCCGGCGTGTCGGGCACCCTGGGCGACCCCAGGCCGGCGCAGGACAGCGCCACCAGAACGAGCGGGAGCCAAACCGTCCGGAATGCGCGCATCACGACCTCCCCGGCAGACACCGGGACGGAACATAGGTCCCGCCCCGAGCATCGCCAAGGAAGCCTCCCTCAGGCGGCAGGGTGAGGGAGCAGCGCGCGCACGGTCTCCACGGTGTCCGCCTCCGAGGCCGCCTTGTCCTCGCGGTACCGTTTGACCCGGGCGAAGCGGAGCGCCAGTCCCGCCGGGTACTGGGGGCTCTCCTGCACGTCGGACAACGCGATCTCCACCACGATCTCGGGCCGGAGGTGGACGACGTGGCCGTCGGTGGCGACGGCGATCTCCTGGAATCGCCGCGTCTGCCACACCAGCATGGCGTCGGTCATCCCCTTGAAGGTCTTCCCCAGCATCACGAACCCACCGGCGGGATCGCGGGCCCCCAGGTGGAGGTTGCTGAGCCAGCCGGCGCGGCGCCCGTGGCCCCATTCGGCGGCGAGCACCACCAGATCGAGCGTGTGCGGACGCTTCACCTTCAGCCACGCGGACCCGCGCCGGCCGGCCTCGTACGGCGCATCCAGCGACTTGGCCATCACCCCCTCGTGTCCGCGCGCCAGCGCCTCCCCGAGGAACGCGGACGCCTGGGAGGGGTCCGCGGTCACGATCCGGGGGACGAGGGCGCCCGGGGCGAGCTGGGCCAGGATCTCCGTCCGCTCGCGGGCCGGGCGGTCGAGGAGATCGATCCCGTCCGCATGCAGGAGGTCGAAGAAGAACGGGGTGAGGGGCAGGGAGGAACGGGCACGGTCGACCTCGAGCTTCCGGCCGAAGCGGCGCATCGTCACCTGGAAGGGGTGCGGCCTTCCGTCGGGCTGGAGCGCGATCAGCTCTCCATCCAGGACGAGCCGGCGCGCCGGGAGCAGCCGGACCGCGTGCACCAGCTCCGGGACGGCCGCGGTCACCTCGTTGAGACGGCGGGAGAAGACGGCCACCCGGTCGTCCTCCTTGTGCACCTGCACCCGGGCGCCGTCGAGCTTCCACTCGAGCGAGGCCTCGCCCAGCCGCTCCAGTGCCTCGGGCAGGTCCTCGGCCGGCTGGGCCAGCATCGGCTGCAGTGGCCGCAGGAGGGTCAGCCGGTACGCCGCCAGCCCGGCCCTCCCCCGTTCACGGAGTGTGCTGGCGACCTCCGCCAGGTCGCCGGCGAGCATGACGGCGCGGCGCACCTCCTCCGCCGGGACGTCGAAGGCGGCGGCCACGCCCTCGAGCAGGAGACCGGCGAGCGCGCCCTGGCGCAGCTCGCCCACCAGCAGACGCGCCAGGAAGTCCTGCTCGGCCTCCGTGGCCCGCGCGAACAGCCCCCCGAGCGCCTCCATGCGCCGCCCGGCGGATCCGGCCCCGCCCATGGCAGCCACGGCGCCGAAGGCCGCGTCCACCTCCCCCACGGTCAGCGTGGGCGCCTCCGCAGGGGAGCGGAGCGTGTTCCGCAGGGCGGCGCCGCCGATGCCGATGCGCCCCTGCCGCAGGTCCCCGGAGAGGTAGGGGACCGTGATCGCCAGCTCCTCGGGCGTGAGGCGGCGAAGCAGGGAGGCCAGCAGCCCGATCTTCGCCGTACGGGAACGGGTGGCCCCCACCTGAGCGGAAACATCCACGACGTCGGCGAGACGCATGGAGTGCGTGTATCATGCGCGCTCCATGGCCGCCAAGGAACAGCCCAGACGCTCCCCCCAGCAGCCGCCCCCGGCCCCGGCGTGGCCGGCGTGGGCCGCCCTCGCGGGGGTCGGCCTGGTGCTGGTCGTGAACCTCGCCGGGTGGAGCGGGCAGAGGAAGGAGCAAGAGGCGATCAAGGGTCGCTTCGAGAACCTCGAGGCGTCGGTCGCGCAGCTGACCGCCAAGGTGGACCAGGCCGCGAAGGCCGCCCAGCCCCGGCGCCAGGGCCCTGATCCCGACAAGGTCTACCAGGTGAAGACCACCGGGGCACCGTCGAAGGGCCGCGTCGGCGCCCCCATCGTGATCGCCGAGTTCTCGGATTTCCAGTGACCCTTCTGCTCGAGGGTCGGTCCGACCCTCGACCGCATCGCGAAGGTCTACGGGGATCAGGTCCAGATCGTCTGGAAGAACCAGCCGCTCCCCTTCCACCAGAACGCCCCGCTCGCGCACGAGGCGGCCATGGCTGCCCACGAGCAGGGGAAGTTCTGGGAGATGCACGACAAGATCTTCGCCGACCAGAAGAACCTCAACCTCGAGACCTACAAGAAGTATGCGACGCAGCTCGGGCTCGACGTCGCCAAGTTCGAGGAGTCGATCAAGTCGGGTCGCCACAAGGCGTCCATCCAGGCGGACATCGCCGAGGCGGCCCAGCTCGGGAGCTCGGGCACGCCGGCGTTCTTCGTGAACGGGCGCTTCCTCTCCGGGGCCAAGCCCTTCGAGGAATTTGCGAAGGTGATCAACGAAGAGCTGCGGAAGAAGAACCTCCCCGTCCCGGCCGAGGCGGCGTCCGCCGGCTAGCTCACCGCTTCAGCGCGCTGCGGAGCTTGTCCGCCAGCGAGCCGAACCCCGCTCCTTCCTGCTTGGGCTCGCTGCGCTGCGTGTACTCCCGCAGGTCTTCCCTCTCCCCGGCCTCCAGGACGGCCTTGCGGCTGAGGCGCATCCGTCGGCCGTCCGGCTCCACCTCCAGCACCTCCACCTCGACGTCGGCCCCGAGAGGGAAGGTCTTGGCCAGGTCGGCCTCGCGGCTGAGGCCGGTCTCCGCCATGGGGATCAGGCCCGTCCGGCCGGGGGCCAGGTAGACGAACACGC
>DASUFT010000093.1:0-6859 GCA_036274395.1 Candidatus Polarisedimenticolaceae bacterium
TGGGAATGGCGAGTGCGGCGGGTGCGTCGGCGGCCGTGCTGGCCTCCATGGGATGGGGGGAGGCGCGCCTGGCCGGCATCGTCGCCGGGATCGCCGGCGGCACGGTGTTCGGCGCCCTGGCCTGGGCGCTGGGCACGTTCCGCCATGCCGTCCTCGGGACCGACGCGTGACCCGCGCGCTGATCGTGAGCGAGGTGCCCCCTGGCCGGAGCGAGGGCTCGCAGCGAATGATCACCGATCTCGCCGATGGACTGCACGCCAGCGGCGAGGCGGTGCTCTACTCCGTGGGGAGCGGACGAGGGAGCCGGTGGATGGCCGCGTGGCGTGGGGGAAGCGGAGAGCGGATGCCCGACGCCGAGGTCCTCCACTTCTACCCCATCGGGTCCCTGACGCGAGGAGCCCTGTTCCGGGCTGGCCTGTGGCGTCGAGCGTTCCCGCGCGCGGGCTTCCTCTTCCACGCCTTCCAGATGCCACGGGGGCGACTTCCCGGGGCCGCCGCCATGCGCCGCGTCCTGGGCAGGCGCGCACTGCTGATCACGCCCAGCGCCGAGCTCGCCAAGCAGCTGGACACCATCGTGCACGCGACACTCGTGCCTGCCGGCGTCGACACGCGCGTGTTCCGCCTCCCCACCTCCGACGAGCGAGCTTCCGCACGCCGAGAGCTGGGGCTCCCGGATTCCGGAAGGACGGTGCTCCACGTCGGTCATCTTCGGTCCAGCAGGAACCTGGAGGTGCTGGCCGGTCTTTCCGCCCGAGGCAACCACGTGGTCGTCGTGGCCAGCCCACGTTTCCCTCCCGATGTCGCCGTGCTCGCGAGCCTCCGTTCCGCCGGCGTGCGCGTCGTCACAGGCGAGCAGGAGCTGCGGCGCTGGTACTGGGGGAGCGATTGCTACGTCTTCCCGGTGTCCGCCCCCAGCGCCGCCGTCGGCTTTCCCCTTTCCGTGGTGGAAGCGCTCGCCTGCGGCATCCCCGTGGTGTCCACCAGGTTCGACGGACTGTTTGCCCTGCTTGGCGAGTCCTGGCCAGGCCTGAGCTGGGCGAGCGGCGCCGAGATGCCGGCCGCCGTCGACCGCGCGCTCGCGAGTCCGCCCGCGGATGCCCGCGCGATCTCGGAGGCCGCATCCCGCCGTTTCGGCCTGGGGGCCGTGGTGCAGTCGTACCGCCAGGCCTACGCGGCGCTCGCGTGAGCCTCGTCGTCCTTCTCGGCACGGACGGGGCCGGCAAGAGCTCGGTGGCGACCGCGGTGGTGGAGAGGCTTCGTGCCGGTGGGGTCGACGCAAACGTGCGATGGGCCCGCTGGCAGCCGTTTCTCCTCCGTCCGGCGCGGGCGGTGGTGGCGCGCCTGTGGCTCGAGAATCGGCACTTCGCACGGGGACGGGAGGAGCCGGCGGAGGTGAGCGAGGTGAAGCGCACCGTGGTCGGCGGCAACGGTCTGCTGGGACGCGCCTACCTGCTCCTCGCCTGCCTCGACTACTGGTGCCAGCAGGTCCCGGCCTTGATGTTTCGCCGGCGAGCGCAGGTGCTGCTCCTCGACCGCTACTGGTACGACCTGCTGATCGATGCCTGCGGCAACGCGCCTGGAGCGGAGCAGACGGCGGTTCGCCTCGTCCTCGGCTCGTGGAGGCACCTGTTCCCCGCTCCTCGCGAGGTGCTGTTCCTGGACGTCAGCCCCCAGGTGGCCTTCGCCAGGAAGCGGGGGGAGAACGCCCTCCCCTACCTGGAGCGCCGGGTCACGATCTATCGTGCGGTGGCCCGGGCACTGGGCGCGGAGCGCATCGACGCTGACCAAAGCCTGGAGGCGGTCGTCCGCGAGGCCCTGGCGAGGGTAAACTCCACGGTCCAGTGAGCGAGAGCCCTCTCTGCGTGATCGGGATCGATGCCCTCGATCCCGACCTCCTCGAGCGATGGCGGGACCGTCTCCCCCACTTCTCCGCCATGATGGAGAAGGGGCGCTACGGCCGCCTGGAATCCACCTTCCCGCCGGACTCCATCCCTGCCTGGACCAGCATCTACACCGGCCTCGACCCCAGCGCCCACGGCGGGCTCGAGTACATCGACTACCTCGACATCAAGAGCGGCGCGCGCCTCGACGTCTCCCGCGTGCGGGGCAAGGCCTTCTGGGACGTCGCGGGACACCAGGGGAAGCGGGTCCTGGTGGTGAACCCCTTCATGGCGTACCCGGCGTGGCCGGTGAACGGGACGATGATCTCCGGTCCCGTGTTCGTGACGGGCGAGGTGAGCGTGGAGCCGCCGAGCTTCGCCCTTCCCGGTCCCCTGCCGGAGCTGGGAGGCATGGTCGAGTTCCCCACGGCCCGGACGCTGCGCTCCTTCTACGACCGCTGCACGCGCGTCACGGAAGGGCAGACGGAGTTCTTTGCCACGCTGCTGAAACGGGAGCGCTGGGATCTCGCCTACGTGCTGTTCCTCACCCTCGACCGGGTCAAGCACTTCTACTGGCGCTTCGAGGACCGTGAGCACCCCTGTCACGCGGAGTGGGGCGACGAGGCGCACCCCATCCGCACGTTCTACCAGCTGCTGGACGGCGCGGTGGGTCGGCTGCAGGAGGCCCTTCCGCCTGGGGCCACGCTCCTCATCCTCAGTGATCACGGCCACCAGCGCCGCTGCACCAGGCTCTTCTACGTGAACGAGTGGCTGCGCCGGCGGGGGCTCCTGGAGGCGCCGGGGGGAGGGGCCGGGCTCCTGTCACCGCGCGTGCTCCTGGAGCGGAGCAAGAACATGGCGCTGGGGCTGGCCTTCCACCTTCGAGCGGAGGACACGCTTTCCCGCCTCGCCCGCCACGTGCCGAACCGGAAGGCGCTGAAGCGCTCCGACCACGTGGTCCGCGCCCAGACCTCGATGGCGAGGGCGTCGAGCTTCGCCGGTGTGAATCCCTTCGGAGGCATCGTCCTCTACCCGGAAGCGTGCCGGAGGAGGGGACGCACACCGGGGGAGGTCGGAGCGGAGATCCTGGCGGGCCTCCGCCAGGTGAAGGACGCCCGTGGGGAGCCCGTGGTGCGCTGGGTGAGGCCGCGCGAAGAAGTCGTTCCCGCCGGTGCGAACGCCGAGCGCTACCCCGATCTCCTCTTCGAGCTCGACCCCAGCTACGGCGTCTCCTGGTCGCTCTATCACTCCCTCTTCGGGCCCAACCTCACGATGCGCAAGATCTCCGGGGGGCACACCAGGCACGGAGCCGTCCTCTCGGCGGGACCACGCGCGGCAGCCGTCCCGCCGCACGGGCTGCGCGTGACCGACATCTCCCGGCTGATCACCGCGCATTTCGGCATCCCACCCTCGTGACCCTGTCCTGCCTGCAGGTCAACAAGTTCTGGTACCCGCGCGCCGGCGCCGAGATCTACGCCCTGGGCTTGAGCGAGGCGCTGGAGCGGGCCGGCGTCACCGTCCACGTGCTCTCCACCCGCCATCCGTCGAATCTGCCCCGTCCCCAGTCGTCCGCCTGGCCGCGCTATTACGAGCTGTCGCGCGGAGGGGCCGCCCTGTCGCCGCTGGCGAGGCTGCGCGCCCTCTCGGCCATCTTTTACAATCCCAGCGCGGCACGGGCCGTGCGCACGCTCCTTCGGGGGACCAGGGTCGACGTCGCTCACGTCCACAACTTCACCAAGCATCTCGGCCCGGCGGTGCTTCGCGCCCTGGCAGAGGCGGGCGTGCCCTCGGTGGCCACCCTCCACGACTATTGGCCCGTCTGTCCCACCTATTCGCTGCTGCGGGGGGACGGCACGGTGTGCGACGCGGCATGCGCCCGTGAAGGAGGCAAGGCGTGCGTGCGTTACCGCTGCGCCGCGCCCGGACTGCCCGTGAACCTCGTCTCCGCCCTGGAGTTCGATCTCCACCGTTTCCTGGGCTGGGGGTTGCCGCAGATCGATCGCGTGATCGCCCCCAGCCGGTTCCTGGCGTCCGTGATCGGCGAGGCCGGGGTACGTGCCGGCCAGCTGATCGTCGTGCCCCACCCCAGGCCGCGACGCACGTGGGAGCCGCCTCCAGGCAAGGAGGGTGGTCTTCGTGTGCTCTACGTCGGACGTCTGGCGAAGGAGAAGGGCATCCACGTCTTGATCGACGCCGCGCGCCGCGCCGGGTGCCGGCTGGACGTGGCCGGCACGGGCCCGATGGAAAGCGAGCTGCGCCGGCAGTCCGCAGGCGACGACAACATCCGGTTCCTCGGCTTCCTCGCGCCCGATCAGGTGCTGGCGGCGATGCGCGCCTCCCACGTCGTCGCCGTCCCCTCCATCTGGTACGAGAACGCTCCCCTGGTCGTCCTGGAGGCCCTCGCCACGGGCCGCGTGGTGGCGGCGTCCGCCATCGGCGGCATCCCGGAGTACCTCGCGGGAGTCCCCGGCGCGCGCCTCCTCCGCCCGGGATCGGTCGAGGACTGGCAGCGTGCGCTGGAAGATCTCGAAGGGAGCGCCAGCGAGCTGACGGAGCTGGGCCGTCGGGCCTGGGAGGCGTCGGCCGCGGCCCCTGGCTGGGCGGAGCACGCGGAGCAGGTGCGGGACATCTACCGCAGCGTGGCCCGATGAGGATCGCCATGATCGGCGTGCGAGGCCTCGCCTCCGATCCCCCTCCGGCCTTCCGTTCCAGGACCACCCTCCTCGTGGGCGGAGCCGAGCTGGCCGCGGAGGAGCTCTCGGCCGGCCTGGCCCGGCGCGGGCACGAGATCGTCCTCTACACGCGTGGCGGTCAGGAACGGACCGATGCCAGGGGCTTCACCCTGCGGCCCACGCCCTACCTGGCCGGACGGGGCGTGGAGGCGTTCACCCACTCCTTCACCGCGACCCTCTCCGCCCTGCGCGGCTCCTTCGACCTCCTGCACTTCCACGCCATGGGCCCGTCCGGCATGGCGGTGCTGGCGCGGATGCGGGGCCGACCCGCCGTGGTGACGGTGCAAGGGATGGATTGGGAACGGCAAAAGTGGTCCGCGGTCGAGAGCAAGGTCCTGCATGCCCTGGGGCGGATGGGACTGCGCTGGGCCTCCACCGTGATCGCGGTCGCGCCCTCCCTGGAGCCCGCGCTGCGCCGGCTCGGCGCCCGGAGGATCGAGGTCATCCCCAACGGTTGCTCTCCCGTGAGCTTCCAGACGGCGATGCCGCCCCCGCCCGCCGGGCTGGAGTCCGGGCGTTATTTCCTGACGATGTCGCGCCTGGTCCCCGAGAAGAACATCCATGGCGTGGTGCAGGCTTACCGGGACAGCTCCCCACCGTGGCCGCTGGTGATCGCCGGTGGAGGGGCCGACACACCGGACTACGTCGCGGACCTTCACGAGAAGGCGCACGGCTGCCACGGCATTCGATTCGTGGGCCCGGTCGCGGGCAAGGCGAAGGAAGCCCTCCTGCGCCACGCCGGCGGGTTCGTCAACGCGTCCTTCCTGGAAGGGCTGTCGCTCGGCATCCTGGAGGCCCTGGGCGAGGGTGTCCCGGTGGCGGTCTCGAACATCGCGGCCAACCTCGACGTCTTCGCGCTGGCGCCTTCCCCTCCGGCCTCTCTGCGCACCTTCGCCCCCGATGACCCCTCCGGCCTGGGCGCGGCGCTCCACGCGCTGACCCGGTTGAGCCAGGACGAGCGCCGGGACTGGAGCGTCTACGCCCGGACGGTGCGGGACCGCTTTTCCTGGGACGGCATCGCTGCCCGGACGGAAACCGTGTACCGCCGAGCGGTCAGGAGCAGATCAGAGTGAAGCTCAAGAGGGACAGGTCGTGCCGCGCACGGAAGCGGCGGGCCAGACCGGGACAGGTGGCGGCAAGATAGGCGGAGGAGGCCTCCTGGCCGGGGACGACTTCCGCCCGGAATCCCGCAGACCTCGCCGCATCCACGTAGTCTCCCGCCAGCAAGCGGTTGGGGGCGCCCGGGAAATCGAGCAAGGTGCGGTAGACAGTGTCCGAGTACCGGTAGATGTTCAGAGGATCGACGCGCTCGAACCACCGCATGTGTGTCTTGGCATCGACGTGGTGCACCATCCTTCCTCCGCCCACGAGCAACTGGCGGAGGCGAACGAACAGGGTCGCAACGTCTTCGAGGTGCTCCAGCGTCGCATTGGACACCACCAGGTCGAAAGGTCCGGTGATGCGGGGTAGATCGGGGAAGCGATCGCAGACGAAGACCAGCGCCTCGGGGAGCGCGTTCCCGAAGCGACGGTAGAACTCCTTCGGTGCGCTCGAGGCGAGATCGAAGCGGTCCACCGCCGTGTACGACGCGGCCCCGCGGCTGAGCAGCACCGCGCCGGTTCCAAGATCGCTGCCCGGGCCGATCTCCAGCACGCGCCGTCCTGTGGGATCGATCCTGCCCCTCTCCTGCCAGCGATCGACGACCTCGAAGGCATGCGCGAACGCGCGGTCGTAGTCGTCGTTGGGGAACCGCCGTGGCCTCCGGTACCCCTGCAGGCGATGACGCAGGGTGTTCGCGGTGCCCGCCACCAGTCCAGAGGTCCAGAGGGCGGCGTTCCTCACGGTGGGAGCGTACCAAAGGGTTCGGTTGGATCGTAGCGTGAGCCCTGCTCCGGCGCCGAATCGAACACATCCGCTATCCTGCGCCCTTTCTCACGAGGGGTCCATGCGGATCGGGCTGTTCGGTTTCCCCCAGACCGGGAAGAGCACGCTGTTCCGGCTCCTGACCGGTGCCGCGCAGCCTGCGCACGGCGGGCGGGGCGAGGTGCCGGTGGGCGTGGCGAAGGTCCCCGACCCCAGGCTCACGCGCCTGTCCGCCATGTACAAGCCCAAGAAGACGACGCCGGCCACGGTGGAGTACGTCGACCTGGGGGGCGTCACGAAGGGCGAGGCCGCCGACGTGCTGCCCCTCGACCAGCTCCGCACCGTGGACGCCCTCGCGCACGTGGTGCGCGCGTTCCGCGACGA
>DASUFT010000094.1:0-24504 GCA_036274395.1 Candidatus Polarisedimenticolaceae bacterium
GCCACCGAGGAGCACGAAGCCGTAGGCGGCGAATCCGGCCGCCGATTCCAGGATCCCCCACAGGAGGTAGCTGGACAGGAGCAAGCGCCGGGAGAGGAGGCGCTCCGTCCGGGGCCGGGGCGGCATGGCCATGACATCGTCGCGAGGTCGGCGCCGGTGTGGATGGAGCCGGGTTGCCCGCCCAGGATGCCCACCTCGCGGGCGATGGCCTGCACGGTCAGGGGATGGTCGCCCGAGATCACGACCACGCGGATCCCGGCGGCGCGGCAGATCGTGCATCGCCACCAGCGCCACGAACCCGTACCCGCCGGCCGTGACCTGCGCCTCCAGGTCCTCGGTGGGCCGGATCGGTTTCCGCGCCAGGGCCAGCACCCGTCTCCCCTGGCGGGCCAGGTCGTCGGCGTCCGCGAGCACGGCACGCCCCCTCGCCTGTTCGAGGTCGTGGCACTGCGCGATCACCACCTCGGGCAC
Organism: Candidatus Polarisedimenticolaceae bacterium; assembly: GCA_036274395.1. Taxonomy (GTDB): domain Bacteria; phylum Acidobacteriota; class Polarisedimenticolia; order Polarisedimenticolales; family DASUFT01; genus DASUFT01. The sequence continues at coordinate 472 of DASUFT010000094.1, forward strand.
CAGGACCAGCGCGGCCGCGATCAGGTCCATCCCCTGGTGGGGCTGAAGTGGCCGCTGAGGAGCGCCAGCGCCGCCCCAGCCCACAGCAGCAGAGCGAAGCGATGACCGACGTGCCGGCCCAGCCTCCCCACCAGGGAGGGAGGACGCGCCTCCGTGAGCACGTTGGGGCCGTCGTGACGGAGCCTCTCCTCCGCCTCGACGGCGGTCAGCCCGCGGGGCGAGGAGGCGAAGTGGGAGAACAGCTCCTCGATCGGGGTCCGATGCGGATCCTCGGCCAGCTCTCGCACAGGCGCCAGCCCACGCATCGCAGCAGCCTCAGCGGGTTTCGCTCTCGGGAGCGAGGTTAGCGCGTCCGGTCCTCCCCGACCCGGGATGTCGTGAAGGCAGAAGGCCCATTTGGTCCGATTCCAGCGGAGCCAGGCGTCGTATGTTGCCCGGTGGAAGGACCGCGCCATGCGCGTTCCCACGGCGCTCGCGTCCGTTCTCGTCGGCTTCGCCCTCGCCTGTCATGACGACGACACGGTGGGCGGAAACGGCTGCGCCGGCATCTGCGGGATCGAGGACCACAAGTACTTCTCGGAGTTCTACTGCCCGCCCGGTCCGCTTCAGCCCGGGGGATGGGTGGGATACAGCTGGCGGAGCCTGGACCACTGCCTGGAGGAGTGTGACGCCGCCGCCGGGTGGGGCTGCAACGCCAGTGGCTGCGCCGCCGGATGCGCCACCGATCATGGAACCGGAGCGTGGCTGCCCTGCACCTCGGCCGGAGGCGTGGAGCGGGACGATGGCTGCTTCCTCTCCGGGAGCGGGGTGCGCGGGGAGACCGTCGCATGCATCTGCCGCTGAAGGGAGTAGCGCCGCCGGAGGGCGGACGTCAGCCGAGCACGCCTCCCCGCACCAGCACGAGGTACAGCGCGAGCACCACCCCCAGGACGTGCAGGAGGGCGGGCACCTCTCGGCCGCGCCCGGCCAGCAGCTTGATCGCGGGGTAGGCGAGAAAGCCCAGGGCAAGGCCGTCCGCGATCGAGTAGGTGAGCGGGATCCCCGCCAGGACGGCGAAGGCGGGAACCGCCTCCGTCGGGTCCTCCCAGGCGATCTCGCGGGACGCTCCCATCATGAGCGCACCGACCAGCACCAGGGCGGGAGCGGTGACCGGCGGATAGCTGCCGACCATCGCCACCAGCGGCGTGAAGAACAGGGAACCGAGGAAGAGGAACGCCACCGTGAGCGCCGTGAGCCCGGTGCGGCCCCCCTGCGCGACCCCGGCGGCGCTCTCGATGTAGCTCGTCACCGTGCTGGTCCCCAGGGCGGCGCCGGCCATGGTCCCGATGGCGTCCGAGGCGAGCGCTTGCCGGGCCCGGGGCAGCTTTCCATCCACCAGCATCCCGGCCCGCTGGCTCACGCCCACGAGCGTTCCCACCGTGTCGAAGAGGACCATGAACAGGAAGACGAGCATGAGCGGAAGCAGGGCCGGCGACAGCGCCGCCGCCACGTCCATCTTCAGGAAGGTGGGGGTGAGGGACGGCGGCAGCGAGACCATACGGGCGCTGGGCGCGAACCGGGTCAGGAGCATCGACGTCCTCATCGCTTCACAGCCGGAGAGCGCCGGGAGCAGCGCCGCGCCGGCCCGCAGGGCCAGGGAGGTGGCCAGTGCGGCGGCGATCCCGGCCACGAGGGCGCCGCGCAGGCGTCGTGCGTGCAGCCCCACCGCGGTGACGAGCCCGACACCGAAGACGAGGAGGTCCGGGGAGAGCAGCGAGGGGTTGAGGCGCACCGCGCTGCCGGGATCGCGCACGATCACGCCCGTGTTCTGCAGGCCGATGAAGGCGATGAAGAGGCCGATCCCCGCGGCGATGGCGCCCCGGAGCGAGGGGGAGAGGGCGTCGAGGATCCGCTCCCGTACGCCGAAGAAGGAGAGGGTGAGGAACAGGACGCCCGACAGGAACACCATCCCCAGCGCCGCCCGCCAGGGCTCGGGGTGGCCGGCTGCCGCCGCGGCCGGAATCGCGGTGAGGACGAAGAAGAAGTTCTCGCCCATCCCGGGCGCCTGCGCGATGGGGTAGCGCGCGTAGAGCGCCATGACCGCCGATGCCACCGCCGCCGAGATCGCGGTGGCGGCGGCCACCGCACCGAAGTCCATCCCGGTCGGGGTGCCGAAGAGGGCGCCGGACAGCACCGCCGGCTGCACGAACAGGATGTAGGCCATGGTGAGGAACGTGGTGAGGCCGGCCAGGACCTCGGTGCGCACGTCGGTGCCGCTCCGCCGGAGGGCGAAGAGACGTTCGAGGATGGCCGAGCTCTTCCCCATGGCCGTCGGGAACGCCCTCAGGCGGTGACGCGCCCCTGGCGAATGCGGTCCTTGCGGCGGAAGGTCTCGCGCAGGAACAGGCGCCCCTCGCGCGCCCACTGCAACGTCGCCTCCGGGTCGTCGGTGGCCGCGATCTCCAGGATCAGCCCTCCCCGGAAGCCCACGTCGGAGAGCTGGTCCACCAGCTCCCCCCAGGGGATGCTCCCCCGGCCCGGCGGGAGGTGGTCGTCGAACTGCCCGCGGGTGTCGCTGGCGTGCACCATCCAGAGGTGGCCCGAGAGCTTGTGCACGACCGTGTGCAGATCTCCCGAGAGGCGGGCATGGCCGGTGTCGAGGCAGATCCCCACGTCCATGCGCTCCAGGGTTCCCATGAGCCACAGCAGGTCCCGGGCGTGGCCGAAGAACAGGTGGGGGAGCTGGTTTTCCAGCACGAAGCCCACGCCCAGCTCCCGGCAGCGGGCCGCGGCCCGCTCCAGCACGCCCGCGGCGTTGCGCATGCGGGCGAGGCGTTCCTCGTCGGGCATCCCGGCTCGCTCGGGCCCGGGGTGGATGACGAAGTAGCGCACGTCCAGCCTCGCGGCGGCCTCCGCCGCAGACACCAGCTCGCGCAGCGCCCGCTCGCGCTGGGCAGGGTCGAAGGAGGTGATGTCGATGTCGTCCGCAAAGGGGGCGTGGAACGAGTAGGCCTCCATCCCCAGAGCCTTCAGGCGCTCCCGGGCCCGTTCCACCGCCTGGTGGTCCCGGTAGTCGAGGTGCTCCGGGTAGGAGCAGATCTCGACCAGGCCGAACCCGCTGCTACGGATCGCCTCCAGGCAATCCAGGAGATCGGTCCGGTAGAAACAGCCCGTGGACAGGCCGACCGGCCAGTCGATCATGGCGTCTCCTCTCCAGCAGGGACGTGCGGAACTCGAGCAGGTTCCTCGCGCAGGCGGAAGGGCATCCCCCTCGCTCCCCCTGGGACCGGCAGTTGAGGGAGACGAGCGTGTCCAGACCGGTGAAGATGGCGGAGGTGAACAGCCGCACGTAAAAGTCCGCCCGCCGCGCGGGGCTGTAGACCTCCCAGGCAGGTGCCGTCTCCGCGCTCCGCTCCCAGCGGGAGCGGATCAACCCGGCGACGTGCCGCGGGTGCCATCCCAGGGCGAGGAATACGCGCACCACCAGCTGGATCCCCGCCGGGGTGAGCAGCGCACCGTCGGCATCCCCGAGGACCCGCCGGGCGCACCCCGGCAGCGCATCCAGCTCCGTGCGATCGTAGGTTTCCCCCCACGCCTCCGGAGGGTGCATCCGCTGGCCGTAGAAGAGGCGGTGGGCGGCGGCGACGCTCGACCCGCGGTAGCTGGCGAGCAGGCGCTCCGTGTCCCCGGGGGCGCTCGGGATGACGCAGCTGCTCTGGGCGGCCAGGGCCGCCACCTTCTCCGGAGAGCGCATGGCCGCCAGCCCGTCCTCCAGGTGTCCTTCCCAGGGGATGGCGTGGAGCTCGGGGAGCACCGTGGTCAGCTCCGGCAGCTGGCGGATCGCCTTGAGGTAGGGGCTGAAGGGGATGCGGAGCGTGCGTGTCTCCAGCGGGTCCCCGTATTCCGACAGATCGATGGAGACGACCTCGCGCCCGTCCCTCCCCGCCCCCGGCTCGACGGCGGTCAGCTCCAGGGGGACGTCTTCCAGCGGGGACCACCGGATCACCTCCTGGGCCAGGTGCTCGAGCACCATGCCCGCACCGAGGAAGGCAGCTTCTCGCTCGGGGTCGGGACGGCCCGCCCAGGCCGCGAAGGGAACCTGCGATCCCGGTCCCGCGGCGTCCCGCCCGAGGTCCGCCAGGGCGTGGAAGACCCGGGACTGCACGGGCACGCTCCACACGAAGTGGTGGCCGCGGCCGCTCAGCACGTGGAGGGGGGCGATTCCGTGCTCCGCGAGGAGGGAGCGGATGGCCGCGGTCACGGGGGCCTGGATCCGGAACGCCCGCTCCGGCCAGAGATAGACGTCGCAGGGCGCGTCGAAGCGGACGTCCTCCAGGTCGAGGTCGATGAGGAGCGCGTTGCGGTCCCACAGCGAGCGCGAGACGTCCCACCCTCGCCGGAGCCAGCGCGGGAGCTGGCGCGGAGGCGCCGGTGCGCCCGCATCCTGAGGGGACGGGCCGCAGCCGCAGACGTACACCGCTCCGTCCACGAACTCCGCCATGCGCGCGTGCAGCGGCTCAGCGGCTCCAGCGGACGCGCACCCCCACCTCGGCATCGTCGTCCTCGATCTCGAGCACCCCGTCCCAGGCCGCGCACAGGGCGCGCCCGATGGCCCGCGCCACGTGCGCCCCGGTGGTGGTCACGACGAGGTCCCCCCCGTCGTCGCGGATCTCCGCCACGCGCTCCAGGGGATGCTCCGCGGACTCCCGTGCGGCGACGCGGAGGACCCTGGCGAGCACGGCGGCGCGCTCCGCTGTCACGAAGGGGCCGGACAGACGCACCTCGCCCGCGGGATGGTGGCCCACCGTTCTCCTGCAGGCAGGGCAGAGAGGACCGACCGCCACCTCGCGCGAACCCTCCTGCCAGCGCCCGTCGCGGAACGTGAGCCCGCAGACGGGGCAGCTCGCGGGCTGGGGCGGCTTGGCGTCGGCACGGAAGGGGTCGCGTGTGGGCTTCTCGTGCCGGGCGTCCTCGCGCCGGCGCGACCGGAGGGGCGGCGGCAGTCGCGTTGCCATGATCAGCTCACGGCGGCGGCCAGGCCACAGTGCTCCGCGGCCAGCAGGCGCATGAGATCGGAGCTGGTCACGATGCCCACGAGATCGCCGTGGTCCACCACCGGCAGGCAGCCGATGCGGTGCTCGAGGAGGAGCCGCGCCGCCTCGCCCGCCGGCTGGTCGGGGCCGATCGTGAGCGGGTCCTCGCGCATCACCTCCTTGAGCCTCAGGCTGTGCAGGAGCTTGGCCCGGCCACGCTCGCCGTAGCCCAGGGCGAAGGCCAGCGCCGAGCGCATGAGGTCGTGCCTCCCCACGATGCCCACGAGACGTCCCTCGTCGAGCACCGGGAGATGGCGGATGCCGTGCTGCTGCATCGTGGCGTCGGCCTCGTCGCACGGCACGTTCCGGTCCGACGTGACCACCGGCTGGGTCATGAAGGCACGGACCGGTGTCGTGGCGAGCGCGTTCCGTGTTTGCATGCCCGCCTCCTTTCTTCGCGCCGAAACGGCGTGCAAGGCGCGAGCCCCCGGTCCTCTCCACCAGGACCGATCTGCTCTCCTCTCGGAAACGCCTCTCACCGCGCAGTTGTGCGTCCTTGCGTGCCGTTCCCCGCCCCTGGCTCCCTCCCCTCGACGCAGTGCTTGCGCTCGCACGCGCCTCCGGCCGCACCGGTTGCGGGGACGGCATCGAAGGACACAAGCGCTCCTGTTCCCGGGGAGATTACCGACGAGGACGGCGCTAGCCTGAGCGGAGGGGGAGGCCATGGTCTTCCGCGATCGCTCCCACGCGGGCCGGTTGCTCGCCGAGCGCCTCCTGCCCTACGCCGGCCGGCAGGATCTGGTGGTGTTCGGACTCCCGCGGGGGGGCATCGTGGTCGCGTCCGAGGTGGCGGACGCGCTCAATGCTCCCCTGGACGTGTTCGTCGTGCGGAAGCTGGGCGTTCCCGGGCACCCGGAGACGACGATGGGCGCGCTGGCGAGCGGAGGCGTTCGCGTCCTCCACGATGCGCTGGCGCATCAGGTGCAAGCCGCGGATCCCGGCGCGTTCGATCGGGTCCTCGAGCGCGAGCAGCGGGAGGTGGAGCGGCGGGTGCGGCTCTACCGCGGCGAGGGCCATCCCAGGAGGACCCTGACCGGCCGCATCACCTTCGTGATCGACGACGGGATGACGACCGGCGCCACCATGGAGGCCGCCGTGGAGGCGCTGCACGCCTTGCGCCCCGGCTGGCTCGTGGCGGCGGTCCCGGTGGCGCCCCATGCGGTCTGCCAGCGGCTCCGGCATCAGGTGGACGAGCTCGTCTGTCTGCTGGAGCCGCCGGACTTCCAGGCGGAGGGCGACCACTACGCCTGGTTCGAGCCCGTCGACGATGAGGAAGTCCAGGCCCTGCTGCGCTCGGCAAACGTGCGCCAAACGGCCTGATCCCATCGGCTTTCCAATCGGACCGTTCTCGTCCATGATCCCAGGCAAGCTCTCTTCCAAGGAGGTGTGGGATGCGGACGGTCCTTCTCGGGGCAACCCTGGTGCTCGTCCTCGCCGCGGCCGCAGTGGCCCTCGCCCAGGGCACGGCGTCGCAGCACGTCATGGTGGAAGGGAAGGAGCTGACGTGGGGCCCACCGCCCCCGGTCTTCGCGCAGGACGCCAAGTTCACCGTGGTCTCGGGCGATCCAGGCAAGGCTGGCCTCTACGTGGTGCGCCTGGACATGCCGGCGGGGTACAAGATCATGCCGCACTGGCATCCCACGGACGAGCACGTGACGGTCCTCTCCGGGACCTTCGCCCTGGGGATGGGGGAGAGGTTCGACGCGTCCTCGATGAAGACCCTTTCCCAGGACGGCTACGCCCTGCTCCCCGCAGAAATGCGGCACTACGCGATGGCGAAGTCGAGGGCCGTGGTGCAGGTCCACGGCATGGGGCCCTTCCAGCTCACCTACGTCAACCCCGCGGACGATCCCAGCAAGCAGACATCGAGGAAGTGAAGTCCAGTACAATCGGCGGGCGATGAGGGACGAGCGGGAGGCACGCGCGCAGGCACGCCGTCACCGTGCCGTGTTGCACAGGACTCGCCTGCGCACGCGAGAAGAGGACCTGAGTCCCGTGCGTGGGGCCGAGGCGTCTCCCTGGTCACCCGCCTGAGCGAGGAAGCCTGGTCCTTGAGCCGCCGGGAGCGTCCGGCTTACGCGCGGCGCGACATCCCATGCCGCTTCGTCCCGTTCTCCCGGTGATCGACCTTCCCCAGGATTTTCGTGACCTCCTGGGCGGACATGCCGTTGCCTTCCATGGCCATCCTCGCGCCACCAAGGAGCTGGATGTCCTGATCCGTGCCGAGCCAGGCAATGCGGAGCGGGTCTATCGCGCCCTGGCGGCGTTCGGGGCGCCTCTCCAGACCTTCCAGGTCGCTCCCGCGGATTTCGCCACCTACGACGGGGTCCTGCAGATCGGCCTTCCCCCTCGCCGGATCGATCTCGTCAATCGCGCCACCGGCCGAGCGCAGGACCTGGCGGACGTCGAGGCGCTCACGGGCTGAGCCTGCCCGCCGGGGACCAAACTCCTCCTCTGGTCCTCCTCCCGCGCGCGGTACCGTCTAGGCGGAATGCTGCGCCGACTGGTCCGATCCGTGGTCGGCTCGCTGGGGTTGACGCTCTTCGTGTGGCTGTTCGCGCTCATCGCCGCCGCCTTCGGCGCCTACGCGGTGATCAGCGTGCGGACCACGTCCCGGCAGTGGGACGAGTCCACCCGGGCCTGGGCGGCACGGGTGCAGCAGGTGATCGTCCAGTCCACGCACCACGCCATGCTCCTGAACCGCAAGGAGGACGTGGACCAGATCGTGCGCACGGTGGCGCGCACGCCCGGGATCGAGGCCGTGCGTGTCTACGACCACCGCGGGGTCACCGCGGTGTCGAGCAATCCCGGAGAGGTCGGGGGGGGCGTGGACGTGAGGGCGGTGCGTCCCGGCTCGGAGGGGATCGTCACGGTGCTCCCGGGCCGGGAGGGAAGCCGCATCCTGCGCCTGGTGGGACCGATCGACAACGCGCCCGAGTGCTGGAGCGCTCCCTGCCACGCCCACCCGCCCGAGCGGCCGATGCTGGGCGTGCTCGAGATCTCCATGTCCATGCGGGAGCCCGATGCCCGTCTGGCGGAGACCAAGCGCCAGATCGTCTGGGCGGCGGTGCTGATCGCGCTCTTCGTGGCGCTGACCGCGGCCCTGCTCATCCGCCACGTGGTCCGGCAGCCGGTCATGCGCCTCATCGCGGGCGCGAAGCGGATCGCCGCCGGCCAGTACGGAACCCAGATCCCGGTGGCGGGCCACAACGAGGTCGGGGTGCTGGCAGCCGCCTTCAACGCCATGAGCCTGGAGCTGCGGCGCGCCCACGACGAGCTCACGGGCTGGTCCACGCGGCTGGAGGAGCGGCTGCAGGAGAAGACGGCGGAGCTGGGCTCCACGCAGCGCCAGGTGGCGCACATGGACAAGATGGCCTCCCTCGGGCGTCTGGCGGCCACGGTGGCCCACGAGCTGAACAACCCGCTGGCGGGGATCCTCACCTACGCGCGTCTGGTGGAGCGCACGATCCAGGAAGGCGGGGAGAACGTTCCTCAGCGGGGAGAGCTCACGCGCTGCCTGGGTTTGATCCAGAAGGAGGCAGCGCGCAGCGGCGCCATCGTGAAGAACCTGCTCACCTTCGCCCGCAGCTCCGGGGTGTCTCTCACCGCGCACCACGTGAATCCCGTGCTCGAGCGCTCCACCCTGCTGGTCAGTCACCACGCCCAGATGGCCGGGGTGCGCCTGGCGCTCGAGCTCCTGGAGGGAGACGACGTCCTGGTCTGCGACCCCGATCAGCTCGAGCAGGCGCTGGTGGCGCTCCTGGTCAACGCCATCGAGGCCACCCAGGCGGGGGGCAAGATCACGCTGGCCGCTCGGGCGGAAGGGGAGACCCTGATCCTGTCCGTGGCCGACACCGGATCGGGCATCCCCGAGACCTTGCTCCCCCACATCTTCGAGCCGTTCTTCACCTCCAAGGAGGGCGGCAGCGAGGGCTCGGTGGGGCTGGGCCTGGCGGTGGTCTACGGCATCGTGCAGCGGCACGGGGGGACGATCGAGGTGGACTCCACGGTGGGGCGGGGCACCACCTTCCGCATCACGCTGCCGCGCCGGCCCGTCGTCGCACCGGCCGCGGTGGAGCCGGCGGCGCCGGCCCACGCCTGAGGAGGGCCCCATGGAACGAGCGACGTTCGAGAACACGGCGGCCGCGGAGGGCGCGGGCACGCGCCTGGACGGGGCGCGCCTGCTCATCGTGGACGACGAGTTCTCCATGCGGGACTCGCTGGAGCAGTGGTTCCGCCGCGACGGCTACCGCACGGCCACGGCCCAGGACGCCACCGAGGCCCTGCAGCGGCTGCAGGAGGCCACGTACGACGTGGTCCTCCTGGACATCAAGCTCCCCGGCGTGGACGGGCTCGAGCTGCAAAGACGCCTCCATGCCCTCGACCCCGAGCTGGTGGTGATCATGATCACCGCCTACGCCTCGGTGGACACGGCCGTGCAGGCGTTGAAGGAAGGAGCCTTCGACTACGTCACCAAGCCCGTGGACCCGGACGAGCTGTCGCGCCTGGTGCGGCGCGCCGTGGAGAAGCGCTTCCTGGCCAAGGAGAACCAGCGCCTGCGCCAGAAGGTGGCGGAGCTGGTCATGCCCTCCGCCATCGTGGGCCAGAGCCCGCCCATGCTCAAGGTGCTGGAGATGGTGCGCTCGGTCGCCGACACCGACGCCACCGTCCTCATCCGGGGCGAGAGCGGGACGGGGAAGGAGCTGATCGCCCGGGCCATCCACGCCAGCAGCCGCCGGCGCTACTTCCCCATCGTGGCCGTCAACTGCGGGGCCATCCCCGAGACCCTGATCGAGAGCGAGCTGTTCGGACACGAGAAGGGCGCCTTCACCGGGGCCCAGTACCGCCGCAAGGGCAAGCTGGAGATGTCGGACGGGGGCACGCTGTTCCTGGACGAGGTGGGGACGATCAGCCTGCAGACCCAGGTGGACCTGCTGCGGGTGCTGGAGACGAAGGAGTTCACGCGCATCGGGGGGAGCAAGCCCCTGCACGTGGAGTTCCGGGTGATCTCCGCCACCAACCAGAACCTGGAGAAGATGGTGGAGGAGGGGAAGTTCCGGGAGGATCTGTACTACCGCCTCAACGTGTTCACGATCTTCCTCCCCCCGCTGCGGGAGCGGCGCGAGGACATCCCGCCCCTGGCCCGCCACTTCCTCGAGAAGTACGCGCAGCAGATGAACAAGCCCTTCACCGAGTTCGCGCCCCAGGCCATGGACCTCCTGGTCCGGAATCCCTGGCGAGGGAACATCCGCGAGCTGGCCAACGCCGTGGAGCGCGCCGTCGTGGTGGGGAAGCCCCCCAAGGTGCACGCCGAGGATCTGCCGGTCCAGCTCGCCTCGGCCGCCGGGGAGCCCGCCGCCGACTCCCTGGCGGACATGGAACGGGTGCACATCGGCAGGACGCTGGAGAAGACGGGCTGGAACATCAGCCGCGCCGCGGCCATCCTCAAGATCGACCGCGTCACCCTGTACAACAAGATCAAGAAGTACGGCCTGCGCACGGGCTGATGGACCCCCTCGAGGTCGTGCCCTTCTTCTTCTTCCACCCGCGAGGCGTGCTGGAAGGCCTCTGCGCCACGCTCCGCGACCGTTTCCGGACCGAGGTCCGCGTGCGCACGCCCTGGTTCGACCCCGAGGTGGCGTTCGACGCCGGCCGGGGCCAGTACCGTGCCTCGGCGCTGCTCCGCTGCCTGCTCGACGATCCCAGCGGGGCCACCGGCCGCGTCCTCGGCGTCACCGGGGTGGACCTCTTCAATCCTGTGCTCACCTACGTCTTCGGGGAGGCCCAGCTGTCCAACCGGGGCGCGGTCGTCTCCTCCCGGCGGCTGCGGCCCGAGATGTACGGCCTCCCCGAGGACGCTTCGCTCCTGCAGGCCCGTCTGGAGACCGAGGCGGTGCACGAGCTGGGGCACACCTTCGGCCTGCTCCACTGCGCCCTGCCCACCTGCGTGATGCACGCCTCCACCTACGTGGAAGAGATCGACCTCAAGGAGTCGCGGTTCTGCGGGAGCTGCCTGCAGAGGATGCGCACCGTCCCGGCGCTGGCCCAGCGCTGCTAGGGACAGACCCCGCCGAGCTGCTGCGGCAGGTTGCAGGCCCCCAGGCCCGACGCGCGCGTCCGCTCGTTCCCGGTGGAGTCCTTGCCGTAGGAGCCCTCCTTCACGCCGTTCGTGGGGACGACCACGAAGTAGTGGAGCGAGCCGGGCGCGGGAGTGCCGGGGCTGAAGAGGGCGCTTCCCGAGGGTCCCGAGCCACAGGCGGCGCCCGTCCAGGCGAGCCCGGTCATGCTCCCCGCCGCATGGCCCCAGTAAACGGTGGCGTCGCTGGCGTGGCAGCTCGGGTCGAAGGTCAGCTGGAGAGGATCGCCCCCCGCAGTCTTGGCCACCAGGACGTTCCGGTCCTCCAGCGGGAGCGCCCCGCCGCAGACCACCTGGCTGCACAGCGGCGCCCCCCTCCCCACCGTCAGCCCGAAGGTGCGGGAGAACGTCCCCTGGGCGGCCGTCAGCGCGAGCGTGAAGGGGAGCTGCGTGCCGCAGGCCACGGCGGGGGAGACCCAGACGCCGAAGTGGGGACCGACGGAGAAGGTCTCCTCGCCCGCGTCGGCCGGCCCGAACGATGCCGTGCTCCGCGTCACCACCACGCCCGGCGCCGCCGAGGAGAGGGTGCCCGTGATCGCGGTGGCCCCCTGGTCCCCCACGTTCTGGGCGAAGACGACGACGGTCGCGTCCTCCCCCGACTCCAGGATGCCGTTGTCGCTCCCGGCGCCGCCGCCGGCGCAGACGTCCCACACCGCGGTCTCCGTGAGACGGAGGTCGGTCCCGCAGGAGCCGGGAGCGAAGGCGCGGGTGACGCGGAGGTCGTCCAGATAGAACCCCTCCAGGCCGGTGGAGGGATCGGTGGACATGCGGAAGCGCACCCGCACCGTCTGACCGGCGAAGGGCGAGAGGTCGTGCACGACCTCGGTCCACGCCGCCTGCCTCCCCGAGAAGGCCCCCTGGGCCGCCGCGTAGGCGCACGCGTTGGACGGCGGGCTCTGCGTGAGCGCGAAGGTCGAGGGATAGCCGCCCACGGGCGGTAGGTCGCTCCAGGCCCCGCCGTCGGGGGACACCTCGACCACGACACCGTCTCGCTGCGACTCCATGTCGTAGCGGGTGAAGTAGAGGAGCTGCGGGGTGGTATCGGCCTGCAGCGGGATCGGCGGCGAGGTCACGGCGGCGCAGGTGAGCGCGGGGACGGTGGAGCCGTCGGCCGCCGAGTGGTAGGCCAGCGTGCCGCCCGCCGTGTGATTCGACTGGTGCGTGATCCGCCAGGGATCCTGCATCTCCAGGCGCGCGGCGAAGTCGGCATCGTCCACCCAGGTCCCGGCGTAGGTGCCGGAGGAGGTGGGGGTGACCGCGCGCACGGAGCCGTTGCCGTCGAGATTGCCGCCGTTCCCCGGGCCCCCGTTGGCGGTGGTCGCGTCCTCGGCGAGCACGCGATAGAAGAACGCCTGATTGGGCGTCACCGCCGTGTCCCGGTAAGTGGTCCCCGTCTGCCCCCAGGCCCGCAGGGTGGCCGGACCGGGGGTGAAGTAGGGCGTGGTGGAGCGGTAGACGTCGTAGGTGACGCCGGGGGCGGCGGGGCAGGCGCTCTCCCCCGCGCTCCAGCCCAGCAGAGCGTCGCAGGCGGTCGTCCCGGTGTCGTTCACCGCGGACTCCAGGCCGCCGAACACCGGGGACAGCGTGCAGTTCGCGCTCGAGGTCGCGCTGGCGCAGGAGGAGAGGGCTCCCTCGCCGCAAGGCGTGACCGCGCGGACCCTGTAGGCGTGGCCGAAGCCGCCCTGCACCAGCGTGTCGGTGAAGCTCGTCCCCGTGGTCTGCCCCACGAGGTGGTAGCTGGTGCCGGCGGCCGCGCAGGTGCCGGCGGCGCGGTACACCTGGTAGCCCGTCGCGCCCGGCACGGCCTCCCAGCCGACCTGGAGGCCGGCGGCCCCGTGGTCCGTGGCGACCACGCCGGACGGCGCTGCCAGGTCCACCCCACAGTCCCCGAAGGTCGCGACGAGGCCGTAGCCCTGGCGGTCGGAGCCGGGCGCGCTGGGCGCGCCCGGCACCGACGTCGCCTTGACCCGCAGCGTCCACGTTCCCGCCACCGGCGCCGTCAGGAAGACGACCTCGACGTTGTTGAGCAGGTCGGAGGAGCCCCCCTGCGCGCTCTCCCCGCTGGAGAAGACGTTGCCCCGGTAGACGCCGCCTCCGGGGTCCACCACCTCGAGGTCGAGGTCGTTGACGAGCGCCACCGCCGCCAGCAGCGAGCCCTGCGGGTCGGTCCAGGCCAGCGTGACCTTCAGGGGCTGGCCGGCCGCCACCTGCAGCGGGTACGCGTCCACCTGCCCGGTGGTCAGGCCGGTCCCGTTCCACTTGTCCCACACGCGGGTGCGCCGGGGGTCGCGGGTCGGGGTGGCGAAGAAGGCGACGTTGTCGAGGTGGATCCGTCCCCAGCCCTGGTTCCCGTCCGGGCTCAGGCTGCTCAGCATCGTGGCCTGGCTGGTGAGAGACAGGTCGATGGCGCCGTTGACCAGGGCCGCCTTCAGCAGCGCCGAGCTGGGACCGAGGGCGTCCGCCGCCGTCCTCACGCCGCTCGGGTAGAAGCCGTCGGTGAAGTACTGGCGCAGCAGCACGGCGCCGCCCGCCACCGTGGGGGCGGCCATGGAGGTCCCGGACAGCGTCTTGGTCCCGCAGTTGCCGCTGGTGTGGCTGAGGTCGCCTGCGGCCGACACGGTCGAGGTGCCGGGCGCCGTGAGGTCGGGCTTCCACCGGCCGTCGTCGGTGGGCCCCCGGGAGGAGAAGGCGGCGATGGCGTTGCTGCTCCCGTGGCCGCAGGCGCCCACCGTCAGGGCGGCCTTGGCGGTCCCCGGGGAGCCCACGGTGTTGGCGGAGGGGCCGGCGTTGCCGGCCGAGTAGACGAACAGGAGGTCCTCGCGGCCGTAGCTGATCTCGTCCACCTCGGCGGAGGCGGAGGTGTAGGCCCCGCCGACGCTCGCGCCCCAGGAGTTGCTGTGCACGCGCACGCCCGCGTCGTAGGCCTGCTGCGCGATCAGGTGGAAGTCGCTCTGGAGGCCGTCCAGGCAGCCGGTGGTCTCGCTGCCGATGTCCTGGAAGATCAGCTTGGCGTTGGGCGCCATGCCGTCGCCGCCGTCGTGCCCGCCCCCGCTGCCCGTGGAGAGCGTGAGGAAGTTGTCGCCCACGATCGTTCCCGAGGTGTGGGTGCCGTGCCAGCTCTCGGGCCGCCCGCCGCAGACGGTGTTGCCGTCGTAAGGCGTGGCGCCCGGGATCACGTAGTACGCGGCGACCTTCCGCGTGAGGTCGATCGTCCCCGTCCCGGGGAGCGCGAGCGACTGGGCGTCCGTCACCGCCGAGAGCGCCGCGGAGGTCCGGAAGAAGCACATGTCGCTGTCGAGTCCGCTGTCCGAGATCCCCGCCAGCTGGCCGGTGCCGGTGATGCCGTGGCTCCACATGGGGGCCGTGACCGCGTAGGTGCGCTGGTTCACGGTGTCGTACGACTGCTCCACCCAGATCCCGTCGTCGTTGTGGATCTCCGGCAGGTACCAGGGCTGCACGCTCCACACGGCCGCGTCCTCGGCGACCCGCTCGGCGAAGGGGTGGAGGCGCCCCTGGGGGACGAGCACCCGGAGGGTGGCCCCCGGCGCCGCGTCGCCGCGGAGAGAGACGGGCTCGATCGCAGGATCGAGGGCGCGCACCCGGTCCATCAGCGCGATGCCGCTCTCCCCGGGAAGGAGGCGCAGGTCCAGGTAGACCGCCTCGCGCCAGGCGGCGGAGCGCAGCACGCCCGCGACCTTGTAGCCGCCACGGAAGGCGTCGGCCCAGCGGACGAGGGCGTTCGAGCGCAGCCGCGCGAAGGTCGGGGGAGAGGCCTGCAGCAGGTAGGCGTGGCTCGGCACGTAGTCCACGAAGCGGACGCCGTCCTCCTCCAGGAGCCGCCGCTCGGTTGCGGTCAGCTCACGGGCGAACTGCACGAGGAAGGTCCGCTCGGCGCCGCTGATCGTCCGCCCGGCCGCGAAGGCGGGGAGGGGATCCCGCAGAGGGTCGAAGACGCCCGCGTCGAGAAGGAGCGCGTCGCCCTGCTCGATCCTCCGTCGAAGCTCCGCGGGAGTGGGCCGGCGGGACCGCGCTTCCTCCACCGCGGCCTCTGGAGGCTCCGTCGCCGTCGGAGCCGCCGCGGCGCCCCCGGCACCGGAAAGAGCCAGAACTGAAACGAAGAGCGCCGTCCCGCTGGCCCGCATCCTGTGTCTCCCGCCCGAGTCCCCGAAAGGTACCGCTACCCGCAACCCGATTGCTTGACGGCGCTGGGGCCACACACGTACCGTGTGTCGTAGGAGTGTGTGCAATGGCCCGCGTCAACGTCTTTCTCCAGCAAGACCTCCTCCAGGCAATCGACACCGAGGCCGAGGTGAGCCGCCTGAACCGCAGTTCGCTCATCCAGACGGCGCTGATCGAGTTCCTGGAGAGGAGGAGGAAAGCCCGCGAGGAAGCGCGCGTACGCCAGGAGATGGAGGATGCGGGCCGAAAGATGGACGCCCTTTCCGAGAGGTTGGGGGACTGGGACGCCGTCGCGATCGTCCGGAAGTTCAGGGAGAACCGCAGGTTCTCCCTGAACGAGCCGGCTCGTCCCGTCAAGAAGAAGCGGACTGCAAGGAAGGGCCGGTGAGCCCACGGTACGTGCTGGATGCTTCCGTGGCGGTCAAGTGGTTCACCCGACACGAGGAGCCCGACCGAAAGACAGCCCTGCTCCTCCGGAACATGCACCAGAAGGGGCAATGCACCCTGGTCCTTCCCGAGAGCGGTCTCCTGGAGATCCTCAACGCCGTGCGTTACAGCGGCGGAGCAGGGGAGGGAGACATCCTGGAAGCGGCGGATCTCCTCCGGAAGCTCCATCTCGAGATCCTCTCCCTCGACTGGAGCCTGCTGCGCGAGGCAGTGGTGGTCGCATGGGCCACCAAGATCACGCTGTACGACGCCCTCTACGTTGCGCTCGCGGAGCGCCTCCAGTGCCTCCTCCTCACCGCCGACGAGGTTCTGGTGAGCAAGGTGAAGGGACGCCCTCTGGTCCGGAGCCTCGCAGCGTTCACGCCGGCGCTCGATTGATCTGTCGGCGCCGATCCACCTCTCAGGGACAGGTCGCGGCCTCGCGGGGCCACCCCAGGCCCCCCCAGGAGCCGAGATCGCCATCGCCGCACGCGTTCTCCGCGCGGACCAGATAGAAGAAGGAGGTCCCCAGGGCGGGGCTGTCGGCGTCGGCCGTGGAGGTCTCGGATCCGCCGGACACGAAGCAGGCCTCCTCGCCGAAGACCGCAGCCGAGGTGGACCGCAGCGTGTCGTACCTGATGGGGAGCGTCCCGCCCGTGTTCTCCGGCTCCGTCCAGGTCAGCACGGTCCGGCTGGAGAAGCGCAGGCCCCGCACCTCGGAGGACCGCCCCCAGACCGCGGGATCCGCGTCGTCGCAATCCCCCCCGAAGGGAGAGACCCCGTCGTCGTCGCACACGCTCTCCAGCGAGAGCACGGCGAACGACCCGGTCTCGTTGACCCCCTGGTAGGGAGCGCCCACCGCGAACTCCGGGATGCCGTCGCCGGTGGAGTCCCCGACCTCCGCCACCGCGTAGCCGAACAGGGCCCCGCTCTCCTTCACCGGCGGGGGGAGCACGCCGAGGATGGCGCCCGTCCCAGACGACAAGACGAGGGCGCGGCCGCACTGGGACACGCCGTCCACCGTGGCGTAGCGGGCGCCGGCCAGGATGTCGTCCAGACCGTCCCCGTCGACATCGCTCACCACGTCGATCGCGCCGCCGACACGCTCCACGGAGAGGGTGGAGGCGTCGGTGAGGCGCCGGAGCACGGTTCCGTCCGCCCCCGAGAAGAGGATCACCTCTCCCTCCCAGGAGTTCCGGCGCTCGGTGGCCACCGCCAGGTCGGGCACGCCGTCGCCGTTCAGGTCCTCGATCCCGTGCAGGTCGATCCCCAGGTTGTCCCGGTACACGCGGGCCGGGTCGGTGATCCGGCGCGCCAGCGACCCGTCGGCGCCCGAGAAGATGAGGACCGAGCCCTCGTCCCCGGTTCCGGGGTCGTCCCCCGGCTGCCCGGCCCCGATGTCGGGGATGCCGTCCCCGGTCAGGTCGCCCACCCCCGCCACCGAGGTGCCGAGGTTGTCGTAGTAGGCCCCCTCGGCCACCGTGTCCCAGAGCTGAAGGAGGAGCGTGCAGCCTCCGGTCCCCCGGTCGTAGCGGAAGACGGGGACCTTCCCCTGGTGGTGCACGCGCTCGTTGTTCGTGGGGGAGCCGGCCGCGATCTCGGGCACGCCGTCGCCGTCGAGGTCCCCCAGCGAGGCGACGTGGTACTGGCCGACCCCGCCTCCCCCCGGATCCACGCAGCGCGCGAACTCGTGACCATCCGCGCCGGAGAGGAGCCGGACCGCGTTCCAGCCGGGGCACCCGGCCAGGATGTCGCGCACGCCGTCCCCGTCCAGGTCAGCGCTTCCCGCCAGGGAGCGCCCGAGGTAGCCGAGCTGTTCGGTGGAGGGGGAGTACCAGAGGGCCCGGCGATCCGCGCCCGAGTAGAGGACGACCATCCCCACGTCCCAGCCCATGTGATCCTCGTTGACCGCACCGACGGCGAGGTCGGAGACGCCGTCGCCGTCGATGTCCCCCACCGCGGCCATGGCCCAGCCGAAGTAGTCGTTCAGGCCGGGAAAGGGATCCGGGTGCAGCTCGCCGGTCACCGCGTGGGGGAACCCCTCGTCGACGCCCCCGGTGCAGTTGTCGTCCGCGTGATTGCAGACCTCGGACGCTCCCGGCACGCAGGCGAGAGCCCCGAGATCGCCGTCCCGCGCCAGGGCCGGTGGCGCGGCGAGGAGAACGAGCAGCGCGAGCTTCGTGGGATTCATGGCGCACCCCCCGGGGTTCGAGGTGCGGCGCGGGAGTGGACCTCGCCGGGGTGTCGCCACCCCTCGAGCCTCTCTGCGAAAGGTCAGTGGGCCCACGGTAGCGCGTCGGTGCGGATGTGGGGCGCGCCTTCCGGACCGCTTCGGTTCGATGCCGGCTTTCTTTCCTCCTCTTTCCTCCTCCAGGACATCCGCCCCGTCAGCAGGGGAGCAGGGAACCCGCCGCTGTCCTCAGGACGCTCTGAGCAGCGTGCCGAGGTGTCTTCCCAGCACCGCGAGCCATCCGATCACCACGCACTGCCACACGCTCACGAGCATGGGCGAGCCCAGGATCCCGTACTCGCTCAAGACGCCGTTCCTCAGCATCAGGCCCTGGAGGAGGCCGAACACGACGGCGCCCACCAGCAAGAAGGGCACCAGCAGCAAGCCCGCGATCCAAAGTGGCTTTCGTGGGTTCTCGATCGTCCTGTAGATCTTGACGACGGGAGGGATGGCCAGCGCCAGCACGAGCAGCAGCGCGATGGGCCACGCCACCGCGCGCGCGATCCCCAGCGTCCGCATGGCGAAGACCTCGTCCCCCCCGCCGAAGAGCGGCGTCAGGATCCTCGAGAAGGGCATGGAGCTGACGATCAGGGCGAAGCCGAGCGACTTGATGGGAGCCGATGCGCGCGTGAGCAGGTAGTACCCGAGCCAGATCACCGAGAAGGAATACGCGGGTCCGGCGAACGTTGCCCAGACGGTCAGCGGCGGACCGCTCGCGCAATCGCGACACAGTCCCCAGACATTGAAGTCGCGCCGGCCCCAGCACCCGCAGATCAGCCGCCCGACGGAGGTGTGCGCGAGCTCGTGCGTCTCCTGCATCAGGAAGCTCAGCGCCGCCAGCGCGAGGGCATTGGGTGCGGTCAGCGTGATTCTCAAGCGTGCAACCCTCGGCGATGGCGAAATCTGCCGCCGGGATCCTACCCCGGTCCGCGCCGATCCCACCCCTCACGGACAGGTTGCGGCCCGGAGACCTCGGAGCGCTTCAGCGGCGGGCGATTCCAGCCCGCAGCGTCCAGGCGTTCATGCTGCGGTCCGGGAGCGTCCCGCCGAGGTCGCCTCGATCGTAGGAAAGGACCGGATAGACCGCGAGGTGCTGTGAGACGGCGAACTCCCAGCCCATTCCCGCCGTCGCTCCCCAGCCGTGGCATCCGGAGGCGCCCGGCGCGTTGTCCCAGTAGGACAGGTACCCGCCACCGAGGAGGACGAAGATCTCGCGCCTCCGCACCGGATGGACCTGGGCCACGAGGAACGCCTGACCGACCCCCGCTCCCCGGGAGGGGTCGTTCACGTCCCCCGAGTCGAGGAGCCAGCCGCCGAGCATCAGCCCCCCGCGGAACGTGGGGTGGACCACGGCGCCGAGCTTGAAGGCGGTCGAGAAGCGGCCCCCGCTTCCTCCAGTCGGCCGATCGAGGTCCAGGGCAACCTCGCCATATCCCAGCTCCGCCGCCGCCCACAGGTGCGGCTCGTCCGCAGCGACGGCGACCGAGCAGAGCAAGACCGCGATCGAGATCAGACCGGAAACCCCTCGCATGCGCGAAGCGATGCCCGACCTCCGTCCGGGACACCAGGGGGCAACGCGACGGAATCTCTCTCCTTGACGCAGAAAGCGGCCGAATCTCCACCTCTTGACCGTCTCCGGGGGCGCTGCTAACCTCCTCCGGCTTCCCAGGGACTGATTTTTCGTCCCTCGTCTGCCTGGATACGTCCGGGTGGGGGAGAGAAACGTGCCGACTGTCAGCCAGCTCGTGCGTGCCGGCCGCGAGGCCCAGAGGAACCGGACCAAGAGCCCGGCCCTCTCCGCCTGCCCCCAGAAGCGGGGGGTGTGCACCCGCGTGTACACCACCACGCCCAAGAAGCCGAACTCGGCGCTCCGCAAGGTGGCGCGCGTGCGGCTGACCAACGGGGTGGAGGTCACCACCTACATCCCCGGTGTCGGGCACAACCTGCAGGAGCACTCGATCGTGATGATCCGGGGCGGCCGCGTGAAGGACCTCCCCGGGGTCCGCTACCACGTGATCCGCGGCACGCTCGATTCCATGGGCGTGGACGGACGGCGGCAGAGCCGCTCCAAGTACGGCGCCAAGCGGCCCAAGAGCTAGTAGGAAGACAAGACGATGCCCAGGCGTGGCCACCTCCAGAAGCGCGAGAACGTTCCCGACCCGCTCTACCAGTCCCCGCTGGTGACGCGGTTCATCAACTGCCTGATGGTGGACGGCAAGAAGTCCGTGGCCGAGCGGATCTTCTACGGCGCCATGACCATCGTGCAGGACAAGACCAGCGAGGATCCGGTCAAGATCTTCCGCAAGGCCATCGACAACGTGAAGCCGGCCCTGGAGGTCAAGTCCCGCCGCGTGGGCGGCTCCAACTACCAGGTCCCGGTGGAGGTGAGGCCCGAGCGCAGGACCGCCCTGGCCATCCGCTGGATGATCACGTACTCCCGCGCCCGCAGCGAGAAGTCCATGCGGGAGCGTTTGGCCAGCGAGGTCCTGGACGCGTCGGCCATGCGGGGGGCGGCCGTGAAGAAGCGCGAGGACACCCACAAGATGGCGGAGGCCAACAAGGCCTTCGCGCACTACCGCTGGTAGGAAGAGCAAGGAAGAGCAAGGAAAAGCAAGGAAAAGCTAGGAAGCGTTTTGGCGAAGCGGCACCGGCTCCGATAAAAAGGCTCTCACGTTCGGCGACCCGCGGGCTTCCGCGGGGGCGCAAGGTTCTTTGAAGTGGCGCGCAAGACCCCTCTAGAAAAGATCCGCAACATCGGCATCATGGCCCACATCGATGCCGGGAAGACCACCACGACCGAGCGGATCCTCTTCTACACCGGCATCACCCACAAGCTGGGCGAGGTCCACGAGGGGACCGCCACCATGGACTGGATGGTCCAGGAGCAGGAGCGCGGCATCACCATCACCTCCGCCGCCACCACCTGCTTCTGGCGCGATCACCGCGTCAACATCATCGACACTCCCGGACACGTGGACTTCACCGCCGAGGTCGAGCGCTCCTTGCGGGTGCTGGACGGGGCGGTGGCCGTGTTCTGCGCGGTGGGAGGGGTGGAGCCGCAGTCCGAGGCCGTCTGGCGCCAGGCCGACAAGTACCGGGTTCCCCGTATCGCCTTCGTCAACAAGATGGACCGGGTGGGCGCCGACTTCGCGCGCGTGTGCGGGATGATGGTGGAGCGCCTGCACGCCCGCCCCATTCCCGTGCAGATCCCCTGGGGTGTCTCGGAGGCGTTCTGCGGGGTGGTGGATGTGGTGCGCATGCGCGCCCTGCGCTGGGAGGGGGACGCCCTGGGCGCGGAGTTCGATGTGATGCCGGTGCCGGACGAGCTCCGGGCGGATGTGGCCGCGGCGCACGAGAAGATCGTGGAGGCGGCCTGCGAGGTGGACGACGCCCTCCTCGCCCGCTACCTGGCGGGGGAGCCGCTCGCCCCCGAGGACCTGCTGGCCGCTCTCCGCCGGGCCACCCTGGAGATGAGGATCACCCCCGTCCTCTGCGGTACCTCCTTCCGCAACAAGGGGGTGCAGCCGCTGCTGGATGCCGTGCTCGACTTCCTCCCCAGCCCGCTGGACGTGCCCGCGGTGGAGGGCACCGATCCGGACTCCGGCGCCCCCCTGACCCGCCCCGCCTCCGACGACGCTCCCTTCTCCGCCCTCGTCTTCAAGATCATGAGCGACCCCTTCGTGGGGCACCTGGCGTTCGTCCGCGTCTACTCCGGACGCCTCCACACCGGCGACCAGGTCCTCAACGTGGCCCGGCGGCAGGGGAGCCGGGTGGGGCGCCTCCTCAAGATGCACGCGAACAAGCGGGAGGAGATCCAGGAGGTCGGCTGCGGCGACATCGCCGCCATCGTGGGCCTGAGGAACGCCAGCACGGGGGATACCATCTGCGCCCCCAAGGCCCCGGTGCTGCTGGAGTCCATGACCTTCCCGGAGCCGGTGATCCGCCTGGCCATCGAGCCCAAGACCAAGGTCGACCAGGAGCGCCTGGCCGACGGCCTCGGCAAGCTCGTGCAGGAGGACCCCACCTTCCGCGTGCAGACCGACCCCGACACCGGACAGACGCTGATCGCGGGCATGGGGGAGCTTCACCTGGAGATCCTGGTGGACCGCCTGCTGCGCGAGTTCAACGTGGCGGCGTCGGTGGGGAAGCCCCAGGTCGCCTACAAGGAGACCATCCGGGGCGCGGCCGCGGCGGAGGGCCGCTACATCCGCCAGACCGGCGGCCGCGGCCAGTACGGCCACGTGAAGATCCGCATCGCGCCCGGACCCCCCGCATCGGGATTTCAGTTCGAGAACGCCATCGTGGGTGGGGCCATCCCCCGGGAATTCGTGCCTGCGGTGGAGGACGGGATCCGGGAGGCCATGGAGGGCGGCATCCTGGCCGGGTTCTCCATGCGCGACGTGAAGGTGGAGCTGTACGACGGCTCCTACCACGAGGTGGATTCGTCGGAGATGGCCTTCAAGATCGCGGGCTCGCTGGCCTTCAAGGAGGCGGCGCGCAAGGCGGGCACGGTGCTGCTGGAGCCGATCATGAAGGTGGAGGTGGTGGTCCCCGAGGACTACATGGGCGACGTGATCGGCGACGTGAACGGGCGGCGCGGGCGCATCCAGAGCATGGAGTCGCGCCCGGGGCTGCAGGTGATCCAGGCCGCCGTCCCCCTGGCCGAGCTCTTCGGCTACGCCACCGAGCTGCGCTCCCTCACCCAGGGACGCGGCAACTACACGATGCTCTTCTCTCATTACGAGGAAGCTCCCAAGTCCGTCACCGAAGAGGTGGTGGCGCGGGTCACGGGAACGCTGAGGCGCTAGGAGGTTCCTGCCGATGGCCAAGGAGAAGTTCGATCGCACCAAGCCGCACGTGAACGTGGGGACGATCGGTCACGTGGACCACGGGAAGACGTCGTTGACGGCGGCGATCACGATGACGCTGGCGAAGAACAATCCCAAGGTGGCGGTGCGGTCGTTCGACTCGATCGACAACGCTCCCGAGGAGAAGGCCCGCGGGATCACGATCAACGCGGCGCACGTGGAGTACGAGACCAAGGAGCGCCACTACGCGCACGTGGACTGCCCGGGCCATGCCGACTACATCAAGAACATGATCACGGGTGCTGCCCAGATGGACGGGGCCATCCTGGTGGTGTCGGCGGCGGACGGTCCCATGCCCCAGACGCGGGAGCACATCCTGCTGGCGCGCCAGGTGGGTGTGCCGGCGATCGTGGTGGCGCTGAACAAGGTGGACGCGGTGGACGACCCCGAGCTCCTGGACCTGGTGGAGCTGGAGGTGCGGGACCTTTTGTCCAAGTACGAGTTCCCCGGGGACCAGATCCCCATCGTGCGGGTGTCTGCGCTGAAGGCGCTGAACGGGGACGCGGATGCGCAGGCGCAGATCGTGAAGCTGATGGACGAGGTGGACCGCTACATTCCCATGCCCCAGCGGGCGGTGGACAAGGACTTCCTGATGCCGATCGAGGACATCTTCTCGATCTCGGGTCGGGGCACGGTGGTGACGGGCCGCGTGGAGCAGGGAGTGGTCAAGGTGGGGGAGACGGTGGAGATCGTGGGGATCCGCCCCACGCAGAGCACGGTGGTGACCGGGGTGGAGATGTTCAAGAAGCTCCTGGACCAGGGGCAGGCCGGGGACAACGTGGGCCTGCTGCTGCGGGGCACGGGGCGGGACGAGGTGGAGCGGGGCCAGGTGATCGCGAAGCCGAAGTCGATCACCCCCCACACCAAGTTCAAGGGCGAGGTGTACGTGCTCACGAAGGAGGAGGGGGGCCGGCACACGCCGTTCTTCACGGGTTACCGTCCCCAGTTCTACTTCCGGACCACGGACGTGACGGGCTCGTCCTCCCTTCCTTCCGGGGTGGAGATGGTGATGCCGGGGGACAACGTGACCCTGGAGGTGAACCTGCACACGCCCATCGCCATGGACAAGGGGCTGCGCTTCGCCATCCGCGAGGGCGGCCGCACCGTGGGCGCGGGCACGGT
>DASUFT010000095.1:0-53639 GCA_036274395.1 Candidatus Polarisedimenticolaceae bacterium
CTTCCCAACCTCCGAGCCGGCCGATACACTCCCAGTCGGACACGCGGCAGCCCCCCAGCGTCCTGAACCTTCGACAAGCTCAGAATTCTGAGGGGGTTGCTGCTGTCCGCTACCTCCTTCCCCGCTTTTCCCCGATGAACCTTTTTTTTGCCGCTGGCCTCGAGGCGGCGGTCCCGGTTGAAATGCCCACGCGCTGGGCGTACATGTCCGCGCGCGCATTCCAGGGCGCGCTGCGCCCGAACCTCGCGCAGCATCACGGGAGAGGCGTCATGATCGACCGGTCCGCGAGAACGCTCCTTCGATCCTTGCTTCTGGGCCTCGCCACGACCGCCTCCCTCGCCGCCGGGGATGGAGAGCGCGCCTACGCGCCCCAGGCTTCCTCCCACGGGTACACCGCCGCCAACGCGCGGCAGCACCTGCAAGCCGTCTTTTCCGCCGACGGGCTCGAGCTCTCCGCGCTCCCGGACGTCCCCCCCTGGAGCTTGCGGCAGCAGCTCCGCGCGGCCGGCACGCGGGAGGCGCTGGAGACCCTCTCCCCCGCCCCCCCCTCCGCCCATCCCACGGGCGTGGAGTACAGGCACCCGGGTGGGCTGTCCGAGCGCTACGTGAACACGCCGGAGGGGCTGCAGCAGTGGTTCACGGTGGAGCGCGCGCCGCGCGAGGAAGCCGAGGGGAGCCCGCTCGTCCTCGACTTCGCCCTCTCGGGAGGGCTCACCTTCACCGTGGACGGCGCCGGCCGGGCGCTGTACGGCAGCGATGGCCCGCGCGGCCCCGCCGTCACCACCCGCCTCTGGCAGGTGCGCACCGCCAGCGGCCGCGCTCCCTACGCCGAGCTGCAGGCCACCGAAGACGGCTTCCAGCTGGTGACCCAGGTCGCGGAAGAGGACTACCCGGTGACGCTGGCCCTCGCCACCGGCCACCCCAAGACGCTCGACCTGCGCGCGGAGACCGCCGTCTCCTCGCGCACCCTGACCTCGTCCGCTACGGCGCCGGCGGAGCCCGTGGAGCCGCTGGCCGCCCCCGCCAACGACACCTGCGCGGGCGCGCAGGTCGTCCCCGCCGCGGGTCCCTTCCCCTTCCTGACCACGCCGGTGAACCTGCTCGACGCAACCAGCGGCGGGGACCCCACGATCGACTGCGCCTTCCAGGGTCTCTACTCCCGGGGCGTCTGGTACCGGTTCGCTCCCACCCAGGGCGGGATCTACAACTTCAGCACCTGTGCGGCGAGCGCCCCCGGCACCACGCGCACCGACACCGTGCTCGGCGTGTTCACCTTGAACGCCGCCTGCGGAAACAGCAGCACCCAGCTGGCCTGCAACGACGACGGCGCCTGCTTGGAGCCGAACGACCGCCAGTCCTTCGCCAGCCTGCCCCTGACCGCGGGCACCACTTACTACATCGTCGTCTACAGCTACGACGTCACCGCTCCTCCGGCCAACGCATCCAGCGTCCAGCTGCGCGTGGAGCGGGTTCCTCCCCCCGCCAACGAGACCTGCGCCGCCGCCGCCCCCCTGTCCCTGGGCGCAACCCCCGGCACCCTGCTGCAGGGGGCGAACGACTACAGCCTCTCCGGCACCACCTGCTTCTCCGGGGTGGGGAACACGAGCTGTACGGCCTCCGGACGGGACACCGTGTACCAGTTCACCGCCCCCGGCGCCGGGAACTACTCCTTCCGGGTCCGGACCCTCGACCCCACCGGAGGCGGCAACCTCGTGCTGTACAGCTCCCCCACCTGCCCCGGCCCGAGCGCACTCACCTGCGATGCCTCACGCTGGGCGGCGAACCGGAACACGCTCACCGCGCAGTACGCGGCGGCGGAAGAGATCGTCTGCCAGCCCATGACGGCGGGTCAGGTGACCTATCTCTTCGTGGACGAGTGCGCGGCCGTCCCCACCGGAGGGGCGTACAGCATCGAGGCCTGGTCCTGCGGGCAGGAGACGGAGTCCAACGGAACACCGGCCACCGCCAACGCCTTCGCCGCCTGTCCCACGGAGGGTGCGATCGGCACCACCGGTGACGTGGACTTCTTCTCCCTGGGCACACCTGCCAACAACACCCGGGTCTTCGCCATGGCGGACGGCATCCAGACCAACGACGCGGACTTCGACCTCCGCGTCACGAGCGCCACGGACACGCTGGAGTTCGACGACGCGAACAACTCCCTCCCCTGGGGCGAGCTTGGACCGAACGTCGCCGGGACGCGCCTGACGGGGACGGCCTCCTACCTGCGGGTGAACCACCACACCTCCAGCCGGGTGGCCGAGCCCTACCAGCTGTTCCGGGTGCTGCAGCCGCCGGGGGGGGATCCCTACAACAGCTCCTCCTCGCCCGAGCAGCGGGACCTCGAGAACGACACGCTGGAAGGGGCGGAGGCCGCGGGCAACGACTACTACCGGGGAACGCTGGCCAGCATCGACGACCTGGACGCTTTCCGCTTCTGCGCCGTGGCCGGGGACTGGATCACGGTGGGGGTCGACATGGACCCCGGGCGGAACAACACCCCCATCAACAGCATGGGCCTGCTCTACGACCAGAACGGCGATCCGCTGGTGACGATGGAGGACGCGGCCGCGACCGGCACCAGCACCACGCCGGGAGCGGGGAACCTGGCCGCCACCACTCCGTCGTCCAACGGCGAGGCGGTGGCCTGGCGCGCCCGGTACACGGGCGCGTACTACGCCGCCGCGGCCATGGACCCGGACGGCACGGGCACCCTTCCCGCGAGCGCCGACTACCTCGTCTCCATCGGAGTCAACTGCCAGAGCGGCGCCGCCCGGTCGGCCCGGCTGGTCACGGACCTGACGGGCCCCGTCTCCGTCACCGCCGGCTCCACCTTCTCGTATCACGTGATCCTGTCGAACACGGGGACGAACACGGCTCTCGGTGCGGCCTTCACGGACGTGCTCCCCGCAGGTGTGCAGTTCCTGGAGGTCACGGGCTCGGGCACCGATGCCGGCTTCTGCGACGTCGTGCCCGCGGTGGGATCGAGCGGAACCCTGCACTGCCAGGTGGACTGCCTGCGGCCGGGAGGCAGCTGGGACTTCAACGTCGTGGTGCGCGCCACCTCCTGCCAGGGGAACGGCAGCGTCGCCAACAGCGTGACCGCCACCTCGCTCACCGCGCTGGCCGGCGGATCGGTGCTGGCGGACAACGTCTCCACCACCGTGACCGACGACGGCACCTGTGACGACGGCAACGCCTGCACCGTGGGGGACACCTGCTCCGCCGGTGCCTGCGTGTCCAGTCCGGTGCAGCGTCCGGCCACGATCGCGGGGTTCGCCTTCACGAGCAAGACGGCGATGTCCTGGGGCGCGAACGTCTGGGCCACGGAGTACGACCTGGTGCGGGGCGGCCTCTCCGGCCTGCCGGTCGGCCCAGGGGGAGGGGACGAGGTCTGCCTGGGGCAGCTCCCGGGAACCTCGGGCACCGACGCGGCCGTCCCCGCCCTGGGGACCGGCTACTGGTACCTGGTCCGGGGACAGAACGCCTGCACGTCGCCCGGGAGCTACGGCAACAACGGCCAGGGGATGCAGCGGGTGACCTCGACCTGCCCGTGACCGGAGGCCCTCCCCCCTGGCGGGTTTAGAACGGGCGTTTTATACTCCCGTTTTTTCAAAACCCGAGGGATCGAGGGCCGTCCGGCATGGAGCCGCTCCAGCAGCCTCAGGCACATCCCCCGCTCGAGATGCGGGAGACGCGGAACCGCCTCCTGGAGGAGGCGGAGCGTCTGTTCGCCGAGCGTGGGTTCGAGTCCACGTCAGTCCGCGACATCACGGCGGCGGCCGGGGCCAACCTCGCTGCCGTCAACTACCACTTCGGCGGGAAGGACAAGCTCTACCGCGCCGTCTTCCAGCGCCGCCTGACGGCGGTGAAGGAGCAGCGGCTGGCCGCCGTGCGGGCCGCGGCCGCGCGGGCCGACATCGGGCTCGAGGACCTCGTCCGCTCGTTCACGGAGGTGGTCCTGGCCCCGTTCGTGGACGTGCGGGAGGGCGTGCGCGTGACCCAGCTCGTGGTCCGCGAGTTCGCCGATCCCCACCTCGAGGACCCGCTGTGCGCGGAGAGCTTTGCCGGCTACGAGGGCGAGCTGTGCGCGCTGCTCCGCCGCACGGTGCCCGGCCTCACGGAGGAGGCGGCGCGGCTGGGGCTGCTCTGGCTCTACGGGATCACCTGGCAGATCGTGTTCGAGGTCAAGAAGGCCCCCTCCCTGAACGCCTGCCCCGGTCTGGGGTGCTCGTACCAGCAGGCGATCGATCACGCGGTGCGGTTCACGTGCGCCGGCCTTCGCGCCGCGGCCGGCAAGGAGTCTCCATGGCAAGGCGAATGATCCTCATGCTGGCGGTGGTGATCGCCGTGGTCGGGATCCTGGGCTTCGTGAAGTTCCGGCAGGTGCAGGCGGCGATGAGCCAGTCCTGGACACCGCCTCCGGAGGCGGTGACCACGGTGGTCGCGCAGCCCGCCTCCTGGCCGGCCACGCTCTCCGCCATCGGCAGCGTGGCCGCCGTACGCGGCGTCACCGTCAGCGCCGACCTCCCCGGCCTGGTCAGCGCCATCCACTTCGACTCGGGGAAGCGCGTGGCCGCCGGCGAGGTGCTGGTGGAGCTCGATACCCGTCAGGAGCAGGCGCAGCTCACGGCGGCGGAGGCCGACCGCGACCTCAAGAACCTGAACCGGGAGCGGGCGCAGGACCTCTCCAGGCAGGGAGTGATCTCCAAGGCAGAGTTCGACCGGGCCGAGGCGGAGGCCAAGCAGGCGGAGGCCAAGGTGGGAGAGATCCGGGCCACCATCGCCCGCAAGCGCATCCGCGCCCCCTTCGGGGGCGTTCTCGGCATCCGCCAGGTGAACCTGGGCCAGTACCTGAACGGCGGCGACCCCATCGTGCCCCTGCAAGCGCTCGACCCCATCTACGTCAACTTCTCCCTGCCCCAGCAGGCGGTGCCCCGGATCAAGGTGGGGGACGCCGTGCACGTGCGCAGCGAGGGGATCGCCGGCCTTGAGGCGGAGGGGAAGATCACCGCCATCAACTCGGTGGTGGACGAGGCCACCCGCAACGTGCAGGTGCAGGCCAGCTTCGCGAACCCGGCGAACCAGCTCCGGCCCGGCATGTTCGTGACCGCGGAGGTCCTGGTGGGCGAGGGCAGCCCGGTGATCGCCATCCCCGCCTCGTCCGTCAGCTACGCCCCCTACGGCGACTCCGTCTTCATCGTGGAGGACATCACGCCCAAGCCCGGGGAGGGGGAGAAGGCCGGGAACGCCAAGCCGTACAAGGGCGTGCGCCAGCAGTTCGTCAAGCTGGGCCAGTCACGGGGCGACCTGGTCGCCGTCCTCACCGGCCTCAAGCCGGGCGAGGAGGTGGTGACCTCCGGCGTCTTCAAGCTCAGGGACGGCGCGGCCGTCCAGGTCAACAACGCGCGGCAGCCCGGCAGCAGCGCCGCGCCCAAGCCCGAGGACAGCTAGGCCATGAAGTTCACGGACCTGTTCATCCGGCGGCCGGTGCTGGCCACCGTCGTCAACCTGGTCATCCTCATCGCCGGGCTGCAGTCCGTGCGCTCCCTGTCGGTGCGCCAGTACCCGCGCAGCGACATCGCGGTGGTGACGGTGACCACCGCCTACGTGGGGGCCAACGCCGACCTGGTGCGCGGGTTCATCACCACGCCCCTGGAGCGGGTCATCGCCAGCGCCGACGGCATCGACTACATGGAGTCCTCGTCCGGACAGGGCGTGAGCACGATCACCGTGCACCTCAAGCTCAACTACGACACCAACGCCGCCCTCACGCAGATCCAGTCCAAGGTGGCGCAGGTCCGGAACGACCTGCCGCCGGAGGCCGAGGCCCCCGTCATCAACCTGGAGACGGCAGACAACCAGTTCGCCGCCATGTACATCGGCTTCTCCTCCGCCGACCTGGACCAGAACCAGATCACGGATTACCTGACCCGGGTGGTCCAGCCCAGGCTCTCCGCGGTGAGCGGGGTGCAGCGCGCCGACATCCTGGGCGCGCGCACCTTCGCCATGCGCATCTGGCTCAAGCCCGACCGCATGGCGGCGCTCCAGATCTCCCCCTCCGCGGTCCGGGACGCCCTGGCCCAGAACAACTACCTCTCCGCCCTGGGCAGCACCAAGGGCTCCATGGTCTCCGTCAACCTGGTGGCCAACACCGACCTGGAAACCCCGGAGGAGTTCCGCCAGCTCGTGGTCAAGGAGGAGCAGGGGACCGTCGTCCGCCTGGGTGAGATCGCAGACGTCGTGCTGGGGGCGGAGAACTACGAGCAGGACGTGCGCTTCGACGGGCAGGCCGCCACCTTCATGGGCATCTGGGTCCTCCCCACGGCGAACTCCCTGGACGTCATCCAGCGCGTGCGCGCCACCATCCCCGAGATCGAGGCCCAGCTCCCGGCGGGGATGAAGGTGGCCATCCCCTACGACTCCACCGCCTACATCCAGAACGCCATCGAGGAGGTGCTGAAGACCCTCACCGAGACCCTGCTCATCGTGGTGGTGGTGATCTTCCTCTTCCTGGGCTCCTGGCGGGCGCTGATCATCCCCGTGGTGGCCATCCCCATCTCCCTGATCGGGGCGGTGTTCCTGATGGCGGTCTTCGGATTCACCATCAATCTCCTGACGCTGCTGGCCGTCGTGCTCTCCGTCGGTCTGGTGGTGGACGACGCCATCGTCATGGTGGAGAACATCGAGCGCCACCTGCACATGGGGAAGAAGCCGTTCCGCGCCGCCATCGACGCCGCCCGCGAGCTGGTCGGTCCCATCATCGCCATGTCCATCACCCTGGCCACGGTGTACGTGCCGGTGGCGCTGCAAGGCGGCCTGACGGGCACGCTCTTCCGGGAGTTCGCGCTCACCCTGTCGGGTGCTGTGATCATCTCGGGGATGGTGGCGCTCACCCTCTCCCCCATGCTGGGGAGCAAGCTCCTGCGGGCCGGAGACACCGAGCGCGGCTTCGCGGGCATGATCAACCGCCACTTCGAGAAGGTGCGCCAGCTTTACGGCCGCGTCCTCACCCGTACCCTGGCCTACCGGCCGGTGGTGCTGGTGCTCTGGCTCTTGGTGATCCTCCTCATCTTCCCCTTCTACCTCTTCTCCCAGAAGGAGCTCGCCCCCAACGAGGACCAGAACGTGGTCTTCGGCATCGTGCAGGCCGCCCCCAACGCCACGCTGGAGCAGACGCAGATCTTCTCCCAGCAGGTGCACGACGCCTTCCGCTCCATCCCCGAGACCGACCACATCTTCCAGATCACCTTCCCCTCGGGGGGATTCGGGGGGATGGTGACCAAGCCCTGGAAGGACCGCACGCGCACCACCCAGGAGCTGCAGGTGGAGGCCTCGGCCAAGCTCGCCCAGATCCCGGGGATCCGCATCATCCCGCTCACACCGCCCGCCCTCCCCGGCGGGGGAAGCTTCCCCGTGGACTTCGTCATCGCGGGGACGGCCGAGCCGCAGCAGCTCGCGCAGCTGGCCAACCAGCTGGTGGCGCGGGCCATGGATCCCAAAACGGGCATGTTCATGTTCGCGGACTCGGACGTGAAGTTCGACCAGCCCCAGGCGGAGGTGGTGTTCGACCGAGACAAGCTGCGCTCCGAGGGGGTCAGCCTCAGTCAGGTGGGCCGCGACCTCTCCACCATGCTGGGCGGCAACTTCGTGAACCGCTTCAGCATCCAGGGCCGCAGCTACAAGGTCATCCCCCAGGTGAAGCGGGCCGAGCGCCTCACCCCCGAGCAGCTCCGGGACATCTACGTCAGCGGCCCGGAGGGAAAGCTGGTGCCGCTGTCCACCTTCGCCACGCTTCAGACGAGCACCGAGCCCCGGGAGCTGAAGCGCTTCCAGCAGCTGAACGCGGTGCGCATCCAGGGGGCTCAGTACCCGGGCATTCCGCTGGATCGTGCCCTGAGCTTCTTCGAGGACGAGGCGAAGAAGATCCTGCCCCGGGGCTACACCGTGGACTACGCCGGGGAGTCCCGGCAGCTGCGCGTGGAGGGGAGCCGCTTCCTGGGCACCTTCCTGCTCTCCGCCATCCTCATCTACCTGGTGCTGGCGGCGCAGTTCGAGAGCTTCCGCGATCCCTTCATCATCCTCGCCGGCTCGGTGCCCCTGGCCATCGCCGGGGCGCTGATCTTCTCGTTCCTGGGGTTCACCACCCTCAACATCTACAGCCAGGTGGGGCTGATCACCCTGGTGGGACTGGTGAGCAAGAACGGCATCCTCATCGTGTCGTTCGCCAACGAGCTCCAGCAGTCGGGGAAGGACAAGGTGGCGGCGGTGATCGAGGCGGCGGGGACGCGTCTCCGGCCCATTCTCATGACCACGGCGGCCACCGTGTTCGGCCACCTGCCGCTGATCTTCGCCACCGGCCCCGGCGCCGGGGCCCGCAACAGCATCGGCATCATGCTCGTGTCGGGCATGATCATCGGCACGGCCTTCACGCTGTTCGTGGTGCCCTCGATCTACGTGCTGGTGGCGCGCAGGCACGCCGCCGGCGAGGTGGTGGCGGACGCGGCGGGACCTCTGCCCGAGCCCGTGTGATCTGCAGCTACAGCAGCGGCTTCCCGTCCAGCACCGGGGGGAGCGGGATCCCGCCGAGCTTCGCCAGCGTGGGCGCCACGTCCACGGTGCGGGCCGCCGTGCGCGCTTTGCCCCGGCGCACCCCCGGGCCCATCAAGAGGAAGGGCACCCGGCGGTCGTAGAGGTAGGGCGACCCGTGCACGGCACGATCGAAGTCGGGGATCGTCCCCTCGGTCAGGCGCACGAGCAAACCAGCCTCCCCGGCGGGAGAGGTCCCATCTTCCGGGTCGAGCAGCGGGAAGCGCGGGACGCGGTCCGGGCGGGCGGAGTGGCGCCATAGCGTGGCGAAGGGCTCGGTTCCTCCGGGTTCGCCCGCGCGCAGGACCTCCGCCACGAACGGCTCGCGCCGGAGGAGCGCCGCGCGCTCCGCCGGCTTCACCGCCTTCAGCGCGGCCAGGAGGATGCGCATTTCCTCCTCGGGGAACCGACGGGCGTTCCCTCCCCCCTCCGTCACCGCCTCCGGCACGTCGAGCATGCCGTGGTCCGCGGAGAGCGCGACCGCCCAGCCTCCGCGCCCCACCTCGCGGTCGAGGGCGTCGAAGAACCTTCCCAGCGCGCGGTCGAGGCGGAGGAGCACGTCGAGCTGCTCCAGGCTGCCGGAGCCGTAGTAGTGGCCGCTGTCGTCGATCGTGGAGAGGACGACGGAGAGGACGTCCACGGGGGCGCGCTTCCCCAGCGCGCCGGCCCGGACGCCGGCCAGCGCCAGCTCCAGCGTGGCCTCGTCCGCAAAGGGAGTCCCGCCGAACCAGCCCCACACCGCACGGGCATCCAGCACCTCGCCGGGCGGAGCGAGGTCGGCCAGGCGATGGGGGAAGGTCGTGTGCACCAGATCCCCCTCGTAGGGTGCTCTGTCCCGGCGGGCGAGGCCCCGCCGGCTCGCGGGCACCGTCAGCTCCCAGACGCGGGAGGCCTCCAGCATCGCCGGAAGCCGCTCCGAGTTGAAGGCGGTGGCCCAGGGGGCGTCGTCCTCCCGGTACGCGGTGGAGGTCACGTAGCGCCCCACGCCCGGCCCGTACCAGTACACGTCGCAGCGCGCGTGCCCCGCGTGCAGGAGCGACGACCACCGGCCCGTTCCCACCGCCACGCAGCGCGCCTCCGGGCTCGCGGCCTGGGCCCACTCCGCCAGCGTGGGCGCCTCGATCCACCGCGGCGACCCTCCCACGGCGGTGGGGACGCCGACGATCTCGACCGCCGGGTCGGTCACCGCGTCGGTGAAACCTTCCGGGCGGTAGAACGCCGCATCGACGATGCCGTGGCCGGAAGGGTGCCGGCCGGTCGCGAGCGTCACGTGGCCGGGGTGCGAGACGGTGATCGCATGATCGACCACCGCCCCGGGGAAGCTCCTCCCCTCCTGCAGGAGGCGGCGGAAGCCGCCGGTGAGCGCGGGCTCGGCCCGCGCCAGCACGTCGGCCCCCAGACCGTCCACAGCGATCAGGACCAGGAGCTTGGGCGCCGGGCTCGGCCGGGAGCCGACCGGCCCCGCCGTGGCGAGCAATAGAAGAAGGAAGAGCGCGCGCTTCATCCCGCGAGCATCCCTATCCCCTGCGCGCTGTCAAGCTCACGATCCGGTAATCGGTATCCCGAAGCAGGAACCGGGGCCCCCGGCCACGCCCAGGCTTCGGGCCCCGTTCCTGGCAGCCCCCTTGCTGCGCTGCTCCTCTCATGAGCGAGCACAGCGCCATCTACGATCTGGGGGAGATCCACGCCGGGAGGCGGGCCTCCGCCCACCGCCAGGCCTCCGCCGCCGCCGTGGCCCAGCCGTCGGCCCTTCCCGCCCTCGCCGCCTCGGTGGCGATCTTCCTCCCCGGCATGGGCCACCTCCTCCTCCAGGAGTTCCAGGCGGCGCTGTTCTTCTCGGCGACGATGGGGTGCGCGGTCGCCGTCGGCTGGGCGCTCTCGACCTGCTTCGACTCCCTGCTCTCCACGCTGGGGCTGCTGGGGATCGCCCCCTGGACCCTGGCCGTGGCGTTCGTCACCCTCTACGTCATGACCGCCGCCCTGCACGTGACGAGCGTGCTCGACGCGCACGGCGCGCGCCTGCAGACCTGCCTTCCCCGGCGGCCGCCTTCCATCGTGGCGGCGCTCTTCTCCGCGCTGGTCCCGGGCTGGGGCCAGATCCTGGTGGGGAAGCGCGCCCGCGCCGGGCTGTTCCTGTGCTGCCTGTGGGTGCTGGGGGCGGCGTGGCTCCTCTCCCTGCACGAGGCGCGCGTGGCGTTCTTCCGCCTGGGACTGCGCCTGCCCCTCGACCGCGGCTTCGTGGACCAGCAGGCGCCGATCGTCATGCTGGTGGTGACCGGCGTGCTCTGGGGTGTCGCGGTGTGGGACGCGGCGGCGTCGCGGTCCAGCCGCCGCTAACCACGCGCTATCCTCCTCCCCTTCCCGGGAGGATGCGATGCGCACCGGAACGGCACTCCTGCTCCTGACGCTCTGCGGCTCCGCCACCTTTGCCGCCGGCCCCGCCGCCCTCACCCGGGGCACCGCGGAGAGCGGCGGCGTCACGCTCGCCTACGAGATCCGCGGGGTTGCCCCCGGCCGCCCCCTGGTGGTGGTGAACGGGGGGCCCGGGTTCGACCACCGCTACCTGCTGGTAGGGGACGCCTGGGACCGGCTGGCCGTCTCCCGCCGGGTCGTGATGTACGACCAGCGCGGGACGGGCGCGTCCTCACGCATCAAGGAGGGTCAGCCCTGTGGCCTGAAGGAGCAGATCGACGACCTGGAGGCGCTGCGCGCGCACCTGGGGCTGGAGACGATGGACCTGCTCGGCCACTCCTGGGGCGGCTACCTGGTGATGGCCTACGCGGCGCGGCATCCCGAGCGCATCGCCCACCTGGTGATCGCGGACTCGGCCGCGCCCAAGATCCAGGACACGCTCTTCGAGTTCAAGAACTTCTTCCCCGAGAAGACCGAGGAGGAGGACGGCTACGCCTTCGCCGTGGAGCTGGGGGACGCCAAGGCCATCGCCGCCGATCTGACGATCTACATGACGATGCTGTTCCACTCCCCCGCCCGGCGGGATGCCTACCTGGCCGCGTTCAAGGCCGCGGACGCCTACCAGCAGGCGGTGAACCGGGCGGTGTGGAACGACCTCCAGCGCTTCGACCTCAATCCCGAGCTGCCGAAGTTCCGCTTCCCCTCGCTGGTGGTGACCGGCCGTTACGACTTCAACGTGGCCCCCTCCGTGGCCTACGCCATCCACCGCGCCATCCCGGGCTCGGAGCTCGCCGTCTTCGAGGACAGCGGACATCTTCCTTTCTACGAGGAGCCGGAGGCGTTCGTGGCGCGGCTCACGCAGTTCCTGGGCAAGCCCTAGCGGGGAGCGGTGGCGGGCCAGCGCACGAACTGGCCGTTCACGAAGATCAGGTCGCGGCCGGGTTCGTTCGTGGAGATGGGGTCGAGCGCGCTCCACTCCGAGGCACCCCAGGTCTCGTAAGGAAACTCCGGCTGCAGGTCGGAGCCGTAGGAGACGAGGGCGTAGCCCACCGTGGGGCGCGACCACACGTGGAACGGGAGCTGCCAGGGATCCATCTCCGGCAGATTGCGGATGTAGAGCGGCTCCAGCTCCGGCTCCAGCACCGCCATGTCCTGATAGCCGCCGGACTCCAGGTAGTGGGAGTAGTCGACCGTGTAGGACTCGATGGCGGTGCCGATGGAGCGCATGTCGGCCATGGCGCGCCGGATCTTGAACTTGTCGGAGGTGGGGCCGCGCCACACCTCCCCGTCGACGATCAGGAGGTCGGCGTTCACCCCGCCCGTCGTGCCCTGGGCGATCTCGCTCCAGGGCACCTCGCCCGTGTAGGGGAAGTCGGGCTCCCCGTCCGCCCCCCAGCTCGCCAGCATGTAGTGCGTGCCGTTCGACCAGTAGAGGAGCGGGCGTCCCCAGAGATCGCCGGTGTCCGCGATCCGAGCGCGGTGCGCGGGGGCCAGCACCTGCCGCAGGCTCGCCAGGGTGACGAAGGTGCCGTGGGGCGGGGGGAAGCCGGAGCCCTGGGGCGCCTCGGCGTCGATCACGGCCGCCGCGACCTTGAGCCGCAGCAGGGTCTCCACCACCGCATCCTGACCGTCGATGCGCGCGGCCACGACAAGCCCGACCGCGCCCAGCACGCCCGCCATCGCCAGTGTTCGCATGCGGAAAACGTAGGCTCCGGCCGGGGCGAAGCCAACGGGGGAAACCCAGGGGACGGCGCCGCGGGCGCGACGCCGTCCCCCTTCCATCACGCGGTCAATCGAGCCGCTTCAGCTCCACCCGGCGGTTCTGGGCGCGGCCCTCCTCGGTGTCGTTGGAGGCCACGGGCTGCTTCTCGCCGTACCCCTTGGCCGACAGCTGGCTGGCGTTCACGCCCTTGCCCACGAGGTAGGTCTTCACCGCCTCCGCCCGGCGCTGTGAGAGCTTCAGGTTGTAGGCATCGTTCCCCTTGGCATCGGTGTGCCCGTCGACCTCGATCTGCACCTCCGGGTGCTCGACGAGCGACGCGGCCACGCGGTCCAGGGTTTCCGCGGAGCCGGCGGTGAGGCGGTCGCTGTTGAAGTCGAAGTTCACCCCCTCCAGCACGAGCGTCTTGCCGCGCTCGGGAATGGCGGCGGGGGGCGGAGGAGGCGGCGGCGGCGGGCAGCCGTTGGCGTCCACCTGGGTGCCGCGCGGAGTGTCGGGGCAACGGTCCTTGTCGTCGGTGACGCCATCGCCGTCGGAATCCATCGGGCAACCGGTCGCGTCCACCTTGGTGCCCCGCGGCGTGTTGGGGCACTTGTCGATGCCGTCGGGCACGCCGTCACCGTCGCTGTCCTTGGGGCAGCCCCGCTCGTCCACGGTGGCGCCGCGCGGAGTGTCCGGGCAGGCATCGGGCCCGTCGGGCACGCCGTCGCCGTCGCTGTCCATGGGGCAGCCGCTGGGATCGACCTTCACGCCCTTGGGCGTGTCGGGGCACTTGTCGAGGCCGTCGAAGACGCCGTCGCCGTCGCTGTCCTTGGGGCACCCCGTCTCGTCCACGGTGGCGCCGCGCGGAGTGTCCGGGCACTTGTCCTTCTTGTCCCGGACCCCGTCGCCGTCCGTGTCCGCCGGCTGCCCGCCCGTCCCCCAGGAGAAGCTGAGGAGAGCCTGGATGTTGGTGAGGTCGTCGCCGGGGGGATCGGTCTCGTCCAGCATCGTCTGCAGGCCGCGGATCTCCCACTGGAGGCGCGCGTTCGGGGCCATGGCGAAGCGCTGCCCGAAGCCGAGCGAGGCCCGCCATCCGTCGAAGTCCGGGACGCCGGCGGCGTCGGGCTTGTACCAGGCGCGGCCACCGCCCGCGGCGACGAAGAACCGCCCGAAGGAGCCGGGATTGAAGATGTACTGGAGGCCGGCCTGCACGCCCTGCTCTTTCCCGTCCCCGTGGGTCTCGTCCCCCTCGAGAGGGTTCTCGAGGGCGTCGGCGAAGATCCCCCAGTGATCGTTGAAGAGGTGGCCGCCGCGCAAGCCGTACAAGAAGTTGAAGTGCTGCGCCTTGCCGTCCCCCACGAGCGGGTCATCGGGGAAGCCGCCGCCCAAAACCAACCCAATATCCCACGACGGCGTCACCTCCTCGTCGTGCTGGGCGCGCGCAGGCGCGGACGTCCCCAGCACGAGCACGAAGGCGACGAGAGCAAGCGCAAGAATGCGAAGAGATGATTTCATCAGCCCACCCCCTGAAGGGGGCGCAGGGTAGCACAGCCGCCGCGGGTCAGCGGCGGCGACGATCGCCCGCGAGAGCCTCCACGCGCTCCGCCTGGTCCCAGACGGAGCGCACCCAGGCGCTCGCGCGGAGAGCGTCCGCCACCGTGCGGGTCATCGCCTCGAAGTCACGGTCGTCCGGCACGGCGGCGCGCAGGCGCGCCTGCGACGCATCGT
Source organism: Candidatus Polarisedimenticolaceae bacterium (assembly GCA_036274395.1). GTDB lineage: Bacteria > Acidobacteriota > Polarisedimenticolia > Polarisedimenticolales > DASUFT01 > DASUFT01. The sequence goes on from DASUFT010000095.1 coordinate 14,432, forward strand.
CCCCCTCGCGTGCCGCGAAGATGAGGAGTCCGGGAGCGAGCACGGAGAGGGGCACGCCGCGCTCCACGCCCTCCTCCAGGGCGGCCCGGCCTGCGGCCGCAGCTCCGGCGTCGGGGTCGGCGAGCGAGGCGACGCCCAGGAGGACCGCGCGCATGATCCGATCCCGCGGCCGGGCATCCAGCGACTGGGCGAGCGCCCGCACCTTGCGGTGGTCCTCGCGCAGGTCCAGTCCACCGCGCTCGAACCCCCGCCCGACCAGGGCCACGGCGTAGGCCTCGTCCAGCCCCTCGCGGACGTAGTCCACGGCCTGCGTCCACTCGATCAGCGCGATCGCCTCGGCGTTGTCCTCGGTGCCCGCCAGGGCGATGCCGAGGCCGCTCACGGCGGCGAGGTTGCTCGGCTCTCCCTGCAGCGCCCTGCGATACCCCACCGCGGCGCGGGCATGGTCGTCGAGGGCCAGGGCCAGGTCCGCCGCGGCGATCCACGCCTCCACCTTCGACAGACGCTCCAGCACGACCACGCGTCCCCACGCCGGCTCGGGCACGGGCGCGCGCGCGGGCGCGCGTGCCGCTTCCGCCCAGGCGCGCAGCGCGGTGTCGTGCGCTGCCGGCTCGATCCCGTACCGCGCCCGCAGGGCCGCCTCGGCGGGCTCGCCCGCGGCGACCGCGTCCACGAAGGAGAACAGCCCGGCCATCCCCTCCTGCCGCTCCGCGAGGTGCTGCACGAGGAGCGCCGCCTCCAGGTAGAAGGCGCAATTGGCTGCATCGTCGGTGGGGTAGGCCTTCCGGGCCACCACGGACGCGAGCGGGATCCAGCCGCAGTCCTCGATCCGATCGAGCGCCAGGGTGGGCAGGCCGAAGGTGACCTCATCCCCCGAGGGCTCGAAGAAGGAGAGGTACTGGGCCAGCCCCTCGCCGAGCCACAGGGGCAGGTCCAGGTGATCGAGGAGGCCATGCACCAGCTCGTGGCGGATCCGCTCCAGGCCTCCGCGCGGGGCGTCCGCGAGCGCCAGCAGCACCGTGCCGGAGTCCCCGGCGACCGACAGCCCCTCGAGCTTGCGGACGTCGGGGACCGAGCCGGCGGCGGTGCGGAAGCTGCGGGCGTTGCGGAAGACGTAGCCCGTGCGTGGGCCGGGGCCGAAGCGCAGGGGCGTCACCTGCTCGACGGCGGCGCGGAAGCGCTCGAGCTCGCGGGCGGCCACCGCCGTCACGTCGCGGCGCGCATCCCCCACGAGCACGAAGTGCTCCGATCGGGTGCGGTTCCAGCGGACGCCCGCGTCGGCCGCGGGGACGAACCCGAGGACAAGGAGAAAAGGAAGGAGGAGCCGCACGTGCGCCCTCGGAAGTGACAGCTCTGAAACGATAGTGACGTATGGGTGACGGAGCACGTGATTTTTCGATCCGTCACAGAGGAATTGTGTCTTTAGCGAGTTCTGTGACGGGCGGTCGCCTCGACCGAGCACGGGAACGATATTTCCGGCGGAGGGCGAGCCATGAAGAAGGTGCTGATCCTCGGACTGGTGGTGGCGGCCGCGATCTTCCTCTGGAACAGGAACCAGCAGGACGCCGGCGACGGTTCCCTGGCCGACCTGCGCCAGCGTCTCGACGCCGCCGAGGCGAGCTTCCAGCAGGCGGGGCGCGCAGCCGGAGTGCCCGGCGTGGACACCAGCGCGGGGGCGGAGAGCGCCGTCCAGGAGGTGGAGCAGGTGGAGCGTGCGCTCCGCAAGCTCGAGCAGGACGCCACGTCAGCGACCGAGAAGCAGGAGATCGCACGCCTGCTCGCCCGCGCGTCGGACCTGAAGCACCGGATGGGATAGGGGCGAGGGCCCCCTAGCGCATGGTCCGCATGGTGATCGAGTAACGCACGCTCGGCACGGGTGGGATGCTGTGCTCCCACTCCCTCCGCGACTCCCCTTCCATCACGTAGGCCGACCGGGGCACGAGCACGAGCGACCGGCGCTCCCAGCCGTCGCCCGTTCTGCGGCGGAAGCGGAAGGTGCACGCCGAGCGCAGCGAAACGCCGACCACGGTGCCAAATACCGCGCGGTCGCGGTGCCAGCCGATGGTGGCACCGGCCGGATACTCGATCACCGACACCTGCTCCAGCGACTCGGGTGCGACTCCGAACGCGGCCGCCGCCTGGGCGCGGACGGGGAGGAGGAATCCGGGGATCTCCTCCGCCTTCTGCAGTCCCCCACCGCTGAAGTCGTACCGCCAGCCGAAGGAGACGGTGCGGCGCTTCCCCAGGAAGCCCCGGAAGTCGAAGGGCTTGAACTCCAGCCCGGCGAACTGCCGGAGCAGTCCCTGCTCCTCGTCCTCCGCCAGAAGGTCCGCATGCAGGCGAAACCCCGGCGGCAGGGCCGGGTGGCCTGCGAAAAGGTCGGCCTGGGAACGGGACATTTGCTGTCCACTGTGCTGAATCCGGAGGAGCGCCGCAAGATCGCGCGGATCGAGGGTCCGCAACATCTCGAGTACGCATGAGATCCCGGGCCGCTCGATGTCGGTATATTCCATGGAACAGGCGACATCGCCGGGGGGTGGGTGTTGCGCCGGAACAGCCGATGGACCGCGGTCCTCCTTCTCCCTTTTCTCTTCTTCTCGCTCGCCCGTGCGCTCCCGCCGCGCGAGGTGCCAGCGTCCTTCGTGCCCGGCGCCGTGGACCGCGCCGACATCGTCGTGAAAAGCGTTCGCCTGACGGACAACGGGGACCACGACGGGTTCGCCGATCCCAACGAGACGGTCAATCTCTACGTCACCCTGCGGAACAGCAGCGGGACTGACCGCGACGGCATTGTGGTCACGGTGGCGAGCACGGACCCGGCCGTGGATTGCATCTCCTCTCCCGTGGTGGCGTTCGGCCCCTTGCTCGCCGACGAGGAAAGGGAGTCTACGGTCGCCGCCGTCTTTCACGTGGCCGACGTCGCTCGCTCGGACCCGTTCGCGGAGCTGTCCGCCACCTTCGATTTCCAGATCTCCGGAAATGACTTCGGGGGCACCGTGCGGCCGCAGCAGGTCACGGTCGACGTCGATCTCGACGTGAGCGGCGGTCTCCTCCCCGGCACGTACACCGAGGGATTCGAGGGGGCGGGCTTTGGCTCCTTCACCAGCATGACGCTGGACACGAACATCGCGAGCCTCGACCTTTCCGACAAACTCCGCTGCCAGTACAGCGACCCCGACTTCATCAACTCCAACAGCTACGGCAATACCTTCTGCTACCTGGGATTCACCACTGCGGCGAACAACGCCTTCGACTGGCACGTCCACGGCCTGGGCTCTCCCGATTTTGGCCGCGCCTACCTCGGGAACAACGCGCTGCACTGGGGCGTGCATCCGGGCGCGGCCAGCGCCGACACCACACGGCTCAAGCAGCTCGATGCCGTCCGCTCGAACCTTCCCATCAACCTGGGCTGGAACGGCGTCACGTCCGTGCTCAGCTTCAAGCACCAGGTCGCCTTGACCAACAGCGACTACACCTCGGGCTGGGATCAGGCCGTGGACCGTGGCGTGGTGCAGGTCCAGCTCGCCGACTCCTCGGGCACCGGCCTGGGAAACTGGAGAAAGATCGATCCCTACGAGAACGTCTACGACATGGAAGGGCAGGACCAGTTCAGCAACTGCACGTTCGACCCCACCGACGACGGGAACACCGAGGACGACTTCTTCGATCCTACCGACCCCGATCGACGCTATGGCCCTTCCTCCACCTGCGGGCCGGAGTTCGTGTTCTCCCACCTGGGCGCCACCTTCTGGAGCACCCCTTTCTCCGCCACCGACATCCAGCACGCCAGCGACGGACCCGGCCTTCAAGGGGTGCGAGGGCCAGGCACCTGGGTGCAGAGCAAGTTCGACCTCGCGCGCTACCGCGGACGGCGCCTCCGCCTCCGCTTCCTCGTCACCACGATCGAGGTGGCGACCACGGTGACCATGCAGCAGGTCTTCGGCTGGAATCCCTACGAGGCGGACGACGGCTGGTACATCGACGATCTCCAGGTGACGAACACCCTGGCCAGCGCCGCCACCGTGAGCACGGACACCGCCGACCGCTCAGCCCTTCCCGCCTGCGGCCCCGTGTGCGGGAGCCTGACCGCGTCGGTCACCGCCACGCCTTCCACCACCGTGGAACCCGACCAGGAGGTGACGCTGGACGCGTCGGGCTCCATGGCCGACCAGTGCCCCGGCGGCATGCTGCACTACCGGTTCTGGCGGGACTGGAATCAGAACGGACTTCTGGGGCCCGGCGATACGGTGCTTCGCGAGTGGGGGCCCGGATCCTCCGCGACCGACGTGCCGAACGGGACCATGGGCTACGGCGTGGACGTGCGCTGCTCGACCCGTCCGGCCTGCGCCGGAAAGGCGACGGTGGTGGTCCCACTGGTGTGCCAGTCCATCGACCCCGCGCCCTTCCCCACGCCCATCACCTGGGCCGCCGACTACGAGGTGGTGTGGACCTACACCACGCACAGGGTGGACGCCATCCGCGGCGATCTCGACGCGCTGCGGGCGAGCGGGGGCCAGTTCAACGCGACGGTGCAGCTCTGCCTCCTCAACGACACCTACGAGGACAGCTTCACGGACGCCGTCGTGCCGGATCCCGGTGAGGGGTTCTACTACCTCGTCAGGCAGGTGGACTCGGCACCCGTCTGCGGCTTCGACTCCTGGAGAACCGGCTCCCCTGCCGAGGTTCCCGGGGCCGGTGGGGATCGCGACGCCGACATCGCCCTCGACCCGGACACCTGCCCGTAGGTCTGTCTGCCCGCCGATCGACAACCTGTCGATTCCTGCGCAGCCTCCGGTGTAAGACCGCACGCCGTTCCGCGTCTTCCTTGCTGGCACGCCCGTTGAAGTAGGGCGCTCCAGCAAAGGAGACCACCCCATGCGTGAACGCTGCATCGGACTCGGGATCGTCGGCTCCATCCTCTTCTCCTTCCTCTCCGTGCTCCCGCTCGCCCTGGTGGCCCACGCGGGCGAGAGCTCCCTCTACTCCGGCAGCCGCGAGGTGCGCCTCGAGCACGGCGCCGTCTTCGACGGCAAGGTCTTCCCCGCCGGGCTCTACAACCTCTCCTGGGGCGTGAATCAGGCGCAGGATCGCGTCGAGGTGCGCCTGTACGAGGGCCGGCGCATGGTGGCGAGCGCGACCGGCAGGCTCGAGCAGCGCGACGCCGCCTCCCCCTACGACTCGGTCGTCTACAGCCGCGCCCGCACCGGCGACCGCGAGCTGGCGGAGATCCGCTTCGCGGGCTCGCCGTCGGTGATCGCGCTGCTGGCTGAGCAGGGCTCGGCCATCACCGCCGGGACCCGCTGACTGTCGAAGGATCGACAACCTGTCCGGATCCAGACAGCCATCCCGGAGAAACGACGCACTGGCGGAGCTTCTCGGGTGGCACGGCCCTCGCTGAATGGGCCACAGACCAAGGAGGTTCGGGATGTCTCGTCACGTCGTCGCTTCCGCCCTGCTGCTCCTCGCCGTCCTCGGATCGGGAGCGGCCCTGGCGGCCAAGAAGTACGCCTCGATCCAGGAATCCGCGGCGGCGGCGGCGAGCCAGCCCGAGCCCATGGAGATGATCTCCGCCGCCGAGGCCACCGCGCGCGACTACCGCGGCTCGGTGACCGCGATCGGCACCGTGCTCGCCACCCGCTCGGTCACCCTCCGCAACGAGCTGGCGGGAACCGTGCGCCAGGTCGCGCTCGTCCCCGGTGCGATCGTTCCGGCGGGGACGGTGCTGGTCGCGCTCGACGTCTCGGTGGAGCAGGCCGAGCTCGCGGCCCTGAAGGCGCGGGCCGTGCTGGCCGAGACCCTGCTGGAGCGCAACCAGCAGGCGAGTGCGAACCACGCTGTCTCCGACGTCGAGGTGGACCGCGCCCGCGCCGAGCGGGACGTGGCCCTGGCCGAGATGGCGCGCACGGAGGCGATCATCGCCCGCAAGACGATCACCGCTCCCTTCCGCGCCCGCGTCGGCCTGGCCGACGTCCACCCCGGCCAGTACCTCGCCGAGGGGACGGTGCTCACCACCCTGCAGGGGATCGACGACGTCGCCCACGTGGACTTCGCGGTGCCCCAGCGGGTCGCCGCCGGCCTGCACGCCGGGGACCGGGTGGAGATCTCCGAAGGCAGCGACGGACCAGCCTCCCTCGGAGTGGTGGTCGCCGTGGATGCCCGTGTCGATCCCACGACCCGCAACGCCGCCGTGCGCGCCCGCATCGAGGACGTGGACGGTCCCGCCCCCGGCGCTTCCGTGCGCGTGTCCGTCCCCGATGGACCCAGCCGCACCGCGGTGAGCATCCCGGTGAGCGCGCTCCGCAAGGGCCCGGACGGCGACCACGTCTTCGTGGTGGCCGCCGGCGAGGACGGGAAGCCCCGCGCCCACGTCCGTCCCGTGCAGAGCGGCACCGTCCTCGGGGACGAGGTTTTGATCGTCTCTGGCCTCGAAGCCGGGGAGAAGGTGGCCACCTCCGGTTCCTTCAAGCTCCGTGAATCCGTCCTGGTGGCAGTCTCCGAGCCCGCGGCCGGCGGCGCCGCCAAGGGAGGCAAGTGATGGCCACCCCGCGCCACTCCGTGACCGACACCTTCATCCGCCACCCCGTACTGGCGGTGGTAGTGAACCTGGCGATCCTGCTCGTGGGCTGGAGGGCCCTGAGCTCCCTGCCCGTGCAGCAGTTCCCGAAGCTCGAGAGTTCCTCGGTGGTGATCACCACGCTCTACTACGGTGCTTCCGCCGAGACCGTGCGCGGCTTCCTCACCACACCGATCGAGCGCGCGGTGTCCGCCATCGGCGGCGTGGACCACGTGGAGTCCTCGAGCCGCTCCGGAATCAGCACCGTCACTGTTCACTTGAAGCTCAACCACGACAGCACGGCCGCCCTGGCCGAGGTGACGGCGCGCCTGCAGCAGGTCCGCTCCGATCTTCCCGCCCAGGCCGAGCCCCCGGCGGTGGAGGTGCAGCGGGCCGACCGGCCCTACGGGACGTTCTACCTCTCCTTCAACTCCAAGGAGCGCACCGTCCCCGAGATCACCGATTACCTGCTCCGGAACGTGCAGCCGCAGCTCGCCACCCTCGAGGGCGTGCAGCGCGTGACCAGCACCGAGGGCGGCCGCCAGCTCGCCATGCGCATCTGGATCGACCCCGACAAGCTGGCCGCGCTCAACCTCTCTCCCGGCGACGTGCAGGGGGCCCTGCGACGGAACAACTACCTGGCGGCGGTGGGACAGACCAAGAACCGCCAGGTGCAGGTGAACCTGCTGGCCAATACCGATCTCCGCTCCGTGGAGGAGTTCGAGAAGCTCATCGTGGCCGACCGCGAGGGCGCCCTCGTGCGCTTGCGCGACGTGGCCCGGGTGGAGCTGGGGGCCGAGGAGGCCGACCTGGTGGCCAAGTACAACGAGGCGGAGGGCGTCTACCTGGGCGTGTGGCCGCTGGTGGGGGCGAACGAGATCGACGTGCAGCGGCGGCTGGTGAAGGAGATGGAGCGGATCCGCCCCACCCTCCCCAAAGACCTGGAGATGACGCTGGTCTGGGACGGCACCGTCTTCATGCGCGACGCCCTGAAGGAGATCGGGAAGACGCTGATCGAGACCATGCTCATCGTGGGCCTGGCCGTCTTCCTCTTCATGGGATCCATCCGCACGGCGCTGGTGCCGCTGGTGGCCATGCCCATCTCGCTCGTGGGCGCGGGCGTCCTCATGTACGCCTTCGGCTTCAGCCTCAACCTTCTCACCATCCTGGCCATCGTGCTCTCGGTGGGCCTGGTGGTGGACGACGCCATCGTGGTGGTGGAAAACGTGGAACGCCACGTGCGCGAGGGCCGGTCCCGCAAGGATGCGGCCCTCCTCGGCGCTCGCGAGCTGGTGGGCCCCATCCTCGCCATGACCATCACGCTGGTCGCGGTCTACGCTCCCATCGGCTTCCAGGGCGGGCTCACCGGCTCGCTCTTCCTGGAGTTCGCCATCACCCTGGCCTCGGCGGTCCTCCTGTCGGGGATCGTGGCGGTCACGCTCTCGCCGGTGATGAGCGCGCGCTTCGTGCACGAGCACGGGAAGGAAGGGCGCCTCACCGCGCTGGTCAACCGGGGCTTCGAGGCCTTCAAGGGTGTCTACGCGCGCCTCCTGGAGGGGGCCCTGCGCATGCGCTGGGCCGTGGTGGGCGCCTCGCTCCTGATCATGCTCGCCGCCTGGCCGCTCTACGTCTTCTCCCGCAAGGAGCTGGCCCCGGTGGAGGACCAGAGCCACATCTCGCTGTTCATGCAGGCCTCTCCCGACGCCTCGCTGGCCGCCGTCAACGAGGAGAGCAAGAAGGTGGTCCAGGCCGTGACCGCCTTCCCCGAGGCCCGCTTCATGTGGTCGCTCACCTCGTCCTGGGGCGGCTTCGGCGGCATGGTGGCCAAGGACTGGCACCAGAGGCAGCGCTCCACCGAGCAGATGTACGGCGAGGTGTACGGCGCCGTCTCCCGGATCCCGGGCCTGCGCGTCTTCCCCCGCCTCGACCCCCCCCTCCCCACGCCCGGGAACTACGACGTGGAGCTGGTGCTGCAGAGCGACGCTCCCCCCGAGCAGCTCATGCAGACGGTGGGTCAGGTGGTGGGCGCCGGCTGGCAGAGCGGGAAGTTCCTGTACGTCGATACCGACCTCAAGATCGACCTCCCGGAAGCCCGCGTGGTCATCGACCGCGAGGCGGTGGCCGACCTCGGCCTGGACCTGGCCTCCGTGGGACGCGAGCTGGGGACGCTGCTCGGCGGCGGCTACGTCAACCGCTTCAATTTCTACGACCGCTCCTACAAGGTGATCCCCCAGATCGGCGAGGAGGGGCGCGCCACCGTGGGCCCCCTCCTCGACCTCAAGATCAAGACCCCGGACGGCCGGCTGGTGCCGGTGTCCACCTTCACGCGCATCGAGTCGGCCACAGCACCGCGCGTCCTGAACCGGTTCGGACAGCGGAACGCGGTGCGCGTCTACGGTGGCGTGCAGCCCGGCATCACGAAGGAGGAAGGGCTCTCCGTGCTGGAGAGCGCGGCGCGGTCCGCCTCCGGTCCCCCCGTGAACCTCGAGTACGCCGGGGAGTCGCGGCAGATCCGGCGCGAGGGCTCGGCGCTCACGGTGACCCTCGGGTTCGCCGTGATCCTGATCTACCTGGTGCTGGCGGCGCAGTTCAAGAGCTTCCGCGACCCGCTGATCGTGCTCGTGGGGTCGGTGCCGCTCGCCATCTCGGGGGCGCTGATCTTCAGCTTCCTCGACCTGACCACGATCAACATCTACTCCCAGGTGGGGCTGATCACGCTGGTGGGGCTCATCGCCAAGAACGGCATCCTCATCGTGCAGTTCGCCAATACCCTCCAGGAGCGCGGCCTCGAGAAGATGGCCGCGCTCCGCGAAGCCAGCCTGACCCGGCTGCGGCCGGTCCTCATGACCTCGGCCGCCACCGTGTTCGGCCACATGCCCCTGGTGTTCGTCTCCGGCCCCGGTGCCGAGGCGCGCAACAGCATCGGCATGGTGCTGGTCACCGGCATGTCCCTGGGCACCCTGTTCACGCTGTTCGTGGTGCCCGTCTTCTACTCCCTGATCGCGGCCAAGCATGTCGCGGAGCCGGCGGCGGAGGCGGAGACCGAGACCTCCGCTCCCGCCCTCGTCCCCTTGGAGGCATGACGTCCATGAAGACCCTGACGATCCTGCTCGGCCTCACCCTCCTCGCCTCCTGCACCGTCGGCCCCAACTACCAGCGGCCGGCGGTGACGGTCCCCGAGACCTTCCGGGCGGAGGCGGAGGCGGCGAAGCCCTCGCTCGCCGACCAGGCCTGGTGGGAGGTCCTGCAGGACGAGGCCCTGCAGGCGCTGATCGAGGAGGCGCTCCGTGACAGCCAGGACCTGAGGATCGCGGCCTGGCGCGTGGAGGAGGCGCGCGCCAGCGCCGGCATCGCCAGGTCCGCCTTCTACCCGCAGGTGGACGCCACCGCCGGCTGGGCGCGCGGCCGTGAGGAGATCCTCCCCGGGCAGCACGAGACGTTCGACTTCTCCTCGGTCGCCCTGCGCGCTTCCTGGGAGGTTGACCTCTGGGGGCGCATCCGCCGCCTGAACGAGGCTGCGCGCGCGCAGTACCTGGCCACGGAGGAAGCAAGGCGAGGCGTGGAGCTGAGCCTTGTCTCCGACGTTGCGACGACCTACTTCGAGCTGCGTGCGCTGGACTACCAGCTCGACATCGCCAAGCGCACCGCCGCCACCTTCGCGGACACGCACGCGCTCTTCCAGAGGAGACTCGAAGCTGGGCTCGCCTCCTCGCTGGAGACCGCGAGCGCCTCCGCCTCGCTGTTTGGCACGCAGGCCAGCATCCCGGACCTGGAGCGCCTGATCACGGACGGCGAGAACCGCCTCGCCGTGCTGCTCGGCCGCACACCGCAGGAGGTCCGCCGCGGCCTGGCGCTGGACGCGCAGCCGCTGCCGCCGGCGATCCCGGTGGGGCTCCCCTCCGACCTGCTGGAGCGTCGGCCCGACCTCCGCCAGGCGGAGCAGGATCTGATCGCGGCCAACGCCGAGGTGGGTGTCGCGGTCGCCGACTTCTTCCCCCGCATCAGCCTCACCGGCCTCTTCGGCGGCGTGGCCCCGCAGGTGAGAGACGTGCTGGACAGCGGCCAGGCCTGGTCCATCGGCGCCGGCATCCTCGCGCCCGTCTTCCAGGGCGGGCGCCTGAAGAATCAGCACCGCGCCGCGGTCGCGCGCTGGGAGCAGGCCAAAGCCGTTTACGAGAGGGACGTCAACGAGGCGCTGGCCGAGGTGTCCACCGCGCTGGTCGCCTATCAGAAGCTCGCCGACGTGGAGAAGGAGCGCGCCCATTCCGTCGCCGCCTACAAGCAGGCGGTGGAGGTGTCGAACTCGAGATACCTCTCCGGCCTGGCCGACTATTTCGAGGTGCTGGAGGCCCAGCAGCAGCTGTTCCCCGCCGAGAACGCGCTGGCGCAGACCCGGTTCGCGCGCCTGCAGACCCTGGTCCAGCTCTACCGGGCGCTGGGGGGCGGCTGGGACGTGGCGCCCGGGCAAGGGGAGCGGTCGTGAGCCGGGTGGTAGACTACGGACGTTTTTCCTCCCATATTCCGGCGCGGAGGAGCCCGGCCATGCAGCCGAACCTCGAGGACGAGAGCACCCCCGTTCTGCCCCCGTCCCAGACGGAAGCCGAGCCCGACGGCGACCCCTTTCCCGGGGTCCTGAGCCGGATCGCCCGCATCGTCTCCGGCACGCTGGAGCTGAAGGCGGTCTTCACCCGGGTGGCGGAGGTCGCGCACGAGGTGCTGCCCTTCGAGACCATGGGCGTGTGCCGCCTGGAGCAGGGCGACCTCCTGCGCCGCTACGCCGTCGCCGGCGAGGGCGCGGAGTGCGAGGAGGACGACGACGCCGAGGTGCACCTGGGCGACTTCTCGCCCGCCATGCGCCCGAGGATGGGGAAGAACACCCAGCGCTGCAACGATGCCGAGCGGGAGCTCGACCCCGCGTTCCCCATGGACAAGGACCTGCTGGAGTGCGGCGTGCGCTCGCTGCTCTGCTCCGCCCTGGCCAGCGGCGGCCGCACGGAAGGGGTGGCCTGGTTCACCTCCGCCAAGCCGAACGCCTTCACGGAGAAGCACGAGAGGATGGCGGCCTCCATCGCCGACATCCTGTCCCTGTCCCTGGAGCACGAGCGCCTGTGGACGATGGAGGCGACGCGCCGCCAGCGCCTGGACGCCATCGACACCCTGCTCCCCACGATCGCCGGCACGCTCGACGTGCGCGGCGTGTTCCACCGGGTGTCGGAGATCGTGCAGCCGGTCCTCCCCCACGCGGTGCTGATCCTGACCACGCTCTCCGCCGACCGGCGCGCGCTGGTGGTGGACGTCAGCACGGGCGATCCGGAGCTGACGCCGGCGAGGTTTCCGGCGGTGGCCGGCGATCCCCTCGCCTACCACAAGGCGCCCGAGTACCTGCTGGTGCCCGACGCCGAGACCAAGGACGTCCCCTGCCCCACCCGCGAGGACTGCCGCAAGCTCGGCATGCGGTCCATCCTCGGCATCCCCATGTCGCTGGACGGCGGCACGCGCTGGCTGCTCTTCCTCTCCCTGAACCCGCACCAGTACTCGGCGGAGGAGGACGTCACCGTCGCCCGCCGCGTCGCGGACCACGTCAGCCTCGCCCTGTCGCACCAGCGCCTGGCGGAGGAGGAGCGCAAGGCCGCCGAGGCGCGGGAGCGCGCCACCCAGCTCGAGGAGCGCGTGCAGGTCCTCACGGACCAGCTGGAGAACAGCCTCGGGTACCGGCGCATCGTGGGCGACTCGGAGCCGTGGAAGGCGATCCTCGGCCACGCCGCCAAGGTGGCGCAGACGGAGACGACCGTGCTGCTCACGGGGGAGTCCGGCACCGGCAAGGAGGTGCTGGCCCGCTTCATCCACCGGGGTAGCCCGCGCGCCAAGGGTCCCTTCGTGGGCCTCAACTGCGCCGCGCTTCCGGAGACCCTGCTGGAGTCCGAGCTCTTCGGCTACGAGAAGGGCGCCTTCACGGGCGCCACCGCCACCCACCCCGGCCGCATCGAGCAGGCCGCGGGAGGCGTCCTGTTCCTGGACGAGGTGGCGGAGATGAGCCCGGCCGTGCAGGCCAAGCTCCTCCGCGTCCTCCAGGAGCGGGAGTACCAGCGCCTGGGCGCCACCCGGCCCATGAAGACCGACGTGCGCATCGTGGCCGCCACCAACAAGAATCTGGAGCGCGCCATGTCCCGCGGCGACTTCCGCGAGGACCTGTACTACCGCCTCCACGTCTTCGAGATCCGGCTCCCCGCCCTGCGCGAGCGCCGGCAGGACGTCGTCCCCATGGCCGAGGCCTTCCTGGAAGAGGTGGGCGCGGCCGTGGGCCGCAAGGCCGCCGGCATCTCCATCGAGGCGATGGAGGCGCTGCTCGCCTACGACTGGCCGGGCAACGTCCGTGAGCTCAGGAACGCCCTGGAGCGCGCCACCATCCTCTGCGACGGCGGCATGATCGAGGTGGAGCACCTTCCCATCGCCCGCAGCCCGCGTCCCAGCTCGGGCGTGGTGCCCCGGACGCCGGAGGACGGCTCCTTCCCCCTGGAGGGGGTCAACCTCGACTCCGTGGAGCGCGGCCTGATCATCAACGCCCTGCAGGCGGCCCGGAACAACCGCTCGCGCGCGGCGCGCTTGCTGGGGATCACGCGCTCGCAGCTCTACACGAAGCTGCAGAAGTACCGGCTGGACGCGTAGAAGGGGTCTCCTGCCGCGCACTCGTGGAGTGGACGTGGACCTCGAGGACCTGCGGCTGCGCGTGTACCGGGAGTTCGTGGAGCGGGGCGCGCCGCCCTCGACCGACGCGCTGGCCACGTCTCTCGACCTCACGCCGGGAGAGGTGGAAGCCGGGCTCCGTGAGCTCGCCCGGGCACGGCACCTCGTGCTCGATGCCGCCGGGCACATCGTGATGGCGCATCCCTTTGCCGCCGTGCCCATGGGTTTTTCGGTGATGGGCCGGAACACCCTCTGGTGGGGCGGCTGCATCTGGGACGCCTTCGCCCTGCCCGCGCTGCTGCCCGGGGAGGGAGAGGTGCTCGTGGCCACGCGCTGCCCGGCGTGCGCCGCGCCGCATGCCTGGAACGTGGGCCGGGACGCGCCCCCCCAGGGCGCGCAGGTGGCGCACTTCCTCGTCCCCGCGGCGCGCATGTGGGACGACGTCGTCCACACCTGCCGGAACCAGCGCGCCTTCTGCTCCACCGCCTGTGTCGACCGGTGGCTCGCGCAGACCGGCCAGGCGCGCGGGTACGTGACCGACCTGGCCACGGTGTGGAGGCTGGCCCGGCACTGGTACGACGGCCGGCTCGAGCCCGGGTACGTGCGCCGGGAGCCCGCCGAGGCCGCCGCGTACCTGCGCTCGGTCGGGCTCTCCGGCCCGTTCTGGGGCCTGGAACCTCGTTAACGGATCGCCTGCATCCGCGTCCTCTGGAGCATGAACAAGATCTTCGCCGGTTTGCTCGTGGTCCTTTCCACCCTGTCCTGCCCTTCCGCCCAGGTGGACCAGGACTGGCTGCGGGAATGGCAGGAGGCCCAGACCCACCGGCCGGCCGCCCTGAAGGCGCAGGCGCGGATCGCGCCGGCCTCCGAGCCCGGCACGCCGCTCCGGATCGGGGGCGAGGTCGTGCAGCCCGATGGCGTCACCCCCGAGGCGGGCGCCATCGTCTTCGCGTACCACACCGACGGCTCCGGCGTGTATCGCGCGCGGCCGGGGCTTCCCTGGCGGCTGCGCGGATGGGTCCGCACGGACGCCGCCGGACGGTTCGTCTTCGACACCATCCGGCCCGCCCCCTATCCGGGCCGTCAGGTGCCGGCGCACGTCCATCTCACGGTCGAGACGGAGCGGTTCGGGCGCCAGTACGGGGGCCTGCAGTTCGCCGATGACCCGCTGGTCCCCGCCGCCGAGCGGGAGTCCGCGAAGGCCAAGGGGCGCTTCACCGACGTGCTGGACGTGCGGCAGGAGGGGAAGGCGCAGCGCGTGGACCTCGTCCTCCAGCTGAAGCCGAGGGGCGATTTCTGATCGGCGAGGACGCGGTGCTCGTCCGGGCCGCGCAGGGCGGGGATCGGGAAGCGTACGCCGAGCTGTACCGGCGCTTCGGCCGGTTCGTCCACGCCATCCTGCTCGCGCGGGTACCGCACGACGCGGCCTCCGATCTGGCGCAGGAGGTGTTCCTGCAGGGGTGGACGCGGATCGGCGCGCTGCGCGATGCAGCGGCCTTCGCAGGTTGGGTGGCCGCGATCGCGCGGCGCAAGGCCACCGATCACCTGCGCCGAAGCCCCTCCGAGGTGGAGCTGCTCGACCGCCACGCGAGCCGGGAGGCACCGGACCTCACCCTCGAGGCGGGACGCGCCATGGCCGCGATCCGGGCGCTCCCCGACGCGTACCGGGAGACGCTGGCCCTGCGCCTGGTCGAGGGGTACTCCGGCCCCGAGATCGCGGAGCTGACGGGCCTGACGCCGGAGTCGGTGCGGGTCAATCTCCACCGGGGGTTCAAGCTCCTCCGGGAGCGGCTGGGAGGACATCCATGACGCAAGACGACCATCTCTGGAACCCGGCGGCAGCTCCCGATGCGGAGGTCGAGGCGCTCGAGCGCGCGCTCAGCCCGCTGCGCTTCGCCTCCCGCGCGCGGCCGCTCACGCTCCCCGCGCCGTCCCGCGTGCGCGTTCGCCCCATCGTGCTGGCCCTGGCCGCGAGCCTGCTCGTCGCCGTCCTCGGCGGAGCCGGGTTCTGGCGGTGGCGGGAGAGCTGGCCGGCCGGCCGCGCATGGCCGGTGACGCTGCAGACGGCGGAGCGGACGCGCCTTGCGCTCGACCGTCCCCTGCAGCTCGATGCGCACACCTCGGCGGAGGTGGAGATCGCCCGCATCGGCGCCATGGAGGTCGCGCCCGGGTCGGCGCTGGCGCTCTCCCAGACCTCCGCGGCCCGCCACCGCGTGGTCCTCGATCGGGGGGACGTCCGGGTGCGTGTCTGGGCGCCCCCGGGGCGCTTCGCCATCCGCACGCCCGCCGGAGAGGTCATCGACCTCGGCTGCATCTTCGACCTCCGCGTGGAAGCCTCCGGGGAGACCGCGCTGCACGTCGTCACCGGCTGGGTGCAGCTCGCCAACGTCCACGGCGAGTCCCTGCTGCCGGCGGGGACCAAGGCCACCATGACGCGCGACGCGCGCCCCGCGGTCCCGGTCTACGACGACGCGGCCCCGGAGTTCGTCCGCGCTGTGCGCGCGTTCGAGGGGACGGTGGACGAGGCGGCCCGTCTCGGCCTCGCCGGCGAGATCGCCCGCCACGCGCGCCGGCGGGACGTGATCACGCTGCTCGTGCTGGCGCACCAGGCGCCCCTTTCCTCCAAGCGCCCGCTGCTGGAGGCGGCGGCGGCGCTCAGGCCTCCCCCCTCGGGGATCCAGGTGGACCAGGTCCTCGCCGACGGCTCCCGCCTGTGGGACTGGTACAACGCGCTGGACCTCCCGCCCGTGAAGAGCTGGTGGCGGAACTGGCGGGACGCGTTCTCGCACGCGCGGCGTTAACGCTCCCCCTGGGCCGGCGTCCTACGCGCAGGAGGACGCCATGCAGCGCAGACACCTTGCGGTTGCGTTCCTGGTCCTGATCCTGGCTCTCGGCTCCGCGGTGGCCGCACCGGTCCCCTCAACAGGGTGGCCGATCGACCGCGCCCACAGCCGCGTCACGTTCACGGTCACCAAGTGGGGGTTCGCCGAGGTGGAGGGCCGGTTCCTGGACTTCGCCGGCACCCTCTTCCACGACGCCGCGCACCCCGAGCGGTCCCGCGTGGACTGGCGCGTGCGCATCGCCTCGGTGGAGACGGGCGCCCCCAAGCGCGACGAGGCCCTGCAGGGCGCCGACTACTTCGATGCCGCTCGCCATCCCGAGATGCGCTTCGTCTCCGAGCGTGTCCGGCCCCTCGGCGCCGGACAGCTCGAGGTGCAGGGCAGCCTCACCATCCGCGGCCGGACCCGGCCTCTCACCCTGCGGGTCGCCTGCGGGGGGACCCACGTCGTCCCCGGAGAGGGGACCTTCGAGATCTTCCAGACCGCGTTCACCGTGGACCGCAACGCCTTCGGCGTCGTGGGGGGATCCGTGCTGGGACCCGCGATCTCGCGGGACGTGCACGTGAAGATCATCGGCGCCGCCCACCACCGATGAAGGTCAGTCCTTCTCGCCCTCCCCCGCGGCCTGGATGGCCAGGTAGTTGGCGATCCCCATCTGCGCAATCTGGTCCCGCTGCTCCTCGCCCCAGTCCACGTGCTTCTCTTCCATCTTCAGGATCTTGTCCAGCAGCTCGCGGGTCCCGTTGTCCCCCAGCTCCTGCGCCAGCTTGATGGAGGCGTTGTACTTGCCGATGGCGTCCAGCTCGTCGTCCCGGTCGTGGTCGATCATCTCCTGCACGGTCTTGCCGATCTTCATGGGGTTGAGGTTCGACACCGTGGGGGCGCCGTCCAGGAAGATGATCCGCTCGATCAGCCACTCGGCGTGGAACATCTCGTCCATCGCCTGCGCGCGGATGGCCTTGTGCAGCTTGCCGTACCCCCAGTTCTCGCACATCTCGGAGTGGACCATGTACTGGTTGATCGCCGTCAGCTCCTCGCGCAGGCGGTCGTTCAGCGCCTCGATGATCTTCGGGTGACCCTTCATCTTGCTCCTCCGACAAGAAAAGAAGGGGAGCATACCAGCGCCCGCCGCCGGGCGTCGAAAGGGGACTGCCGGAGGCGTCAAAACGTCGGGACTCTTTCCGTCCCCCGGCGCTCTCGAACGCATGGCGCTTCCTTGCCACGATGCCTGCCACGCGTCTGGCCCTGCGCTTCCCGCGCAGGAGGGGGAGAAACGTCATGCGACCCAAGATCGTCCTCGCCGTGCTCACCGGCCTGCTGGTCGGCGGCGCCGCGTTCGCGGCGCTCACTCCGCAGGAGTCCCTGGGCAAGCTCCTGTTCTTCGATCCCCAGCTGTCGGTCAACGCCAACCAGTCGTGCGCCGCCTGCCACGCCCCCGAGGTCGGCTTCACCGGCCCCATCTCCGCCTCGAATCTCGACGCCGGTATCTACGAGGGTTCCATCCCCGGTCGATTCGGCAACCGCAAGCCCCCCAGCGCGGCGTACGGCGCGCCCAGCCCCACGTTCCACCGCGACGCCAGGGAAGGGCTGTTCCTGGGCGGCATGTTCTGGGACGGCCGGGCCACCGGAGAGCGTCTCGGCTCGCCGCTGGCCGAGCAGGCGCAGGGCCCCTTCCTGAACCCGCTGGAGCAGGCGCTGCCCGGACCCGACGCGGTGATCGCGCGCGCCTGTGCGGGCGCCTACGCCGGCCTCTTCCTCCAGGTGTGCGGCACGGAGGCCTGCGACGTGGCCAACACGAGCGCTGCCTACGACTGCGTGGGCCTGGCCATCGCCGCCTACGAGTCCTCGGCGGAGGTGAACCCCTTCAGCTCGAAGTACGACGCCGTGCTGATCGGGGAGGCCACGCTGACCAAGGAGGAGCAGCGTGGCCTGGCCCTGTTCAAGGGGAAGGGGAAGTGCGCCAATTGCCACCCCCTGAAGTCGGACACGCCCGGGCGCTCGCGCCCCATCGTCGTCGACACGGCCCCTGAGGGACCGGTCACGCTGCAGCCCAAGGGAACGGACGGCGTCGTGCTCGACCCGGTGGTTTTCCTGCGGCCTCTGTTCACCGACTTCTCCTACGACAACCTGGGCATCCCTCGGAACCCGGAGAACCCCTTCTACAATGAGCCGGAGTTCAACCCCGAGGGCGCGAGCTGGACCGACCTCGGCCTGGGCGGGTTCCTGCAGTCCCGCGTCGACTACCAGGCCTACGCCTACGGGGAGCTCGGCAAGCACAAGGTGCCGACGCTCCGGAACGTGGACAAGCGGCCGGACGCCACCTTCGTCAAGGCCTACGGGCACAACGGGTACTTCAAGAGCCTGGAAGAGATCGTGCACTTCTACAACACGCGGGACGTCCTCCCCACGTGCGATGAGTTCGGCACGCCGGGCGTGAACTGCTGGCCCGAGCCCGAGGTGGCGCTCAACGTGAACCGAGACGAGCTGGGGGACCTCAAGCTCAGCGAGGCCGACGAGCGCGCCATCGTCGCGTTCCTGAAGACGCTCAGCGACGGGTACCAGCCGTAGGAGAAGGACGGAGCGGGGGTGGGGCGACGCCCGACCCCCGCTTCACCTCAGCCGGTCACGCGGTAGAGGTCCGGAGCCACGGCCATGACCGCGCGCGCGTGCGCATCGGCGGGACGACGGGAGCGCCGGAGATGGAGGCCGCTCCCCGATCCGGAGACGCCCGACAGGGTCTCCAGGGCCAGGCCGAGGTCGTGCGCGGAGTGGAACCGCTCGGCCGGGTTCTTCTCCAGGCACCTCCGCACGATGCGCTCGAGCGCCACCGGCACCGTGCTCCCGGACCCGGCCACCGCCAGCTCGGGCGGGTCCTCCTTGAGGATGGCGTTCATCGTCTCCACGCCGGAGCCGCCGCGGAACGCCCGCACGCCCGAGAGCATCTCGTAGAGCACGACGCCGAAGGAATCAGAGTTCGGCCAGGCGGCGGAGCTTCACCTCCACCTCGCGAAGGATGGGCCGGGGGAGCTGCTTCAGGGCAGGGGCGAGCCGTCGATTGTTCGATGGTGCGACTCTGATCGACCATGACCTCACACTGACGTGTGTCGCCTGCGATTCCTCCGGCGGCGCTCACGTTCCAGGTTGTCTCCCATTTCGCAATTGACGACACGGGCCTTCCGCGGCATCGTTCCCGACTCGGGGTGGGACGTGAGGACGACCTGCTGCAGGGCCTGCCGCGCGATGGTCGCGGTGATGATGCTAGGCCTGACGGAAAGAGTGGGGGCGGCACCGACCTCCCTCAAGATCGTGCCCGGGCCGACGGTGCAGTCCGAGGCCGAGAGGGCGCTCACCGCGGACCCCGCCCGGGGGATCGAGCACGCCGTCATCCTGCTCGAGGAGCGGATCGTCGACGAGTGGCGGGGGACCGACGGCACGGAGTTCGTGCACGTGCGGGCCAAGATCCTCTCCAATGAAGGAAGGGACCTGGCGAACGTCGCCATCCGCTGGCAAGCGGGCACCGACACCCTCGCCGAATGGTGGGGCCGCACCATTCTCCCCGACGGCCGCGTCTTCGAGCTGAAGAAGGAAGATCTCGTCGTCCAGCCCCTTGCCAAGTACTACGGCAGGCAGTGGAAGGAATACCGGGCCGCGCTGCCCGCGGTGGAGCCGGGAGCGATCATCGACTACGGCTACGACCTGCGGGCGCGCGGATTCTGGAGGAAGAACCATATCCCCCTGCAGCGGCCGTGGCCGATCCTGGAGATGCGCCTGCGCTGGCGCCCGGTCCAGCACATGAACGCCGCCTATCACGTCCGGGCGCCGGGCCTCGACGTGAAGCTGGACCGCGACGAGGGGGCGATTCGCCTCTTGGCGCACGATCTCCCCGCCTTGGCGGACGAGCCGTTCATGCCCCCTGACCCTCAGGTGCGCGCGGGGGTCACGCTCTATTACCCCGGCGCCAGCCTCGAGAGCTACTGGGAGGATCGCGGCAAGTCCGTCCACCGCCAGGTCAATGCGTACTTCTCGCAGCGGGCTCGCCTCGACGCCGCCATGTCCGGGCTTGCACTCGACGCCGGCGCGCCGCTCGAGGCCAAGCTCCGCCAGGCCTACGCGTGGGTCTCGGACCATGTCCGCGACGTCGAGCTCGAACGCGCCGAGGAGCAGGACGCCTTGGCCGACGAGGCGTCCCGCACCCGGCACCAGGCGAGGAAGCTATTCACCACGGTCGACGACGTCGTGGCAAGGGGGAGCGGATCGGACTTCGAGGTCGCTGTCGCCTTTCTTGGCATGGCCCGGAGCCTGGGAGCGGATGCCTGGGTCGTGCTGGGCGCCGACCGCCGCGAGACGCTCTACGACCCGGAGATGAAGGACCTGAGGCCGTTCCGGCATGCCATGGTGGCGGTGCGACCGGCCGGGACCGGCGGTCCCTTCACTCTCGTCGATCCAGGCTCGGGCCTGCCCTACGGCGAGGTCCCCTGGTGGCTGACCGGCGTTCCTGCGCTGCGTGCGGCCGCGGAGGGGTTCGCGCCCATCCAGATCCCGGTCCCAGCGGCGGCCCAGAACGTCGAGGAGGCGAAGGCGGAGGTGACGATCGATCTCGAGCAGGAGCAGACGCGCCTCGTCTGGTCCCGCTTCGGGAAGGGGCAGCAGGGCCTCGAGGAGCGCCGCGACCTCCGCGATCTCGACGCGGCAGAGCGCAAGAAGAGCCTGAGCCAGCTGTGTCGGTACTCCGCGGACGACGAGGTGGAAGAGGCGCAGGCGCCCGGGCTCGAGCACCTGGGCGAGCCCTATCGCCTGAGCTGCCGCGTCACGCACGCGCTGGACATGGACGCTGCCGAGGCCGACGAGCTGCGGTTTGGTTTTCGCGGCCCCTGGATCGAGCCGCCCCCCGATTTCCAGGGCCGCACGGCACGGCGCCACCCCGTGGTGCTCGACTTCCCGCGCGTGGCGGTGGGGGCGATCACGCTGAAGGCGCCGGTGGGCTTCGTGCCCGGCGATCCGCCGGCCTCCGTGGCCTTCGACTCCCCCTTCGGCCGCTACAAGCTGGCGGTGAAAGTGGTGGGCTCGGCCTTCCAGATCGAGCGCGGCTTCGCGCTCCTCCCCGTCTCGGTCCCCGCCGCGGAGTACCCGCAGCTGACCGAGTTCCTCGGCCGCGTGCGCCGGGCGGACGCGACCGAGCTCGTGTTCCGCCGGGATGGTGGCTCGTGAAGTATCTCGGCGCGGTCCTTCTGGCCCTACTTTGCGGCTTCCTCCCCGTTCGGGCGGCCCGCCTCCCCGACTGGGCGCGCCCCATCGCGGAGCAGGCGCCCGCCGTGGAGGCCTCCCCCTCGACGAGCTTCGACTCCCGGGTGCTGCTGACCGAGACCACCCTCACCGTCCTCCCCGACGGGACTCTCCGCACGCACCGCCTCCTGGCGCGCCAGAGCCTGCAGGCGCGCGCGGAAGGCGTGGGGGTGGAGGGGTACGGATTCGGGATGAACTCCAGGATCAAGTCGGCGAAGGTCTGGCACCTCCCGCCCGGAGAGAAACCGGAACGCTCGCAGAGCCCTGCGCTGGACCTCGCGGACTACGCGACCTTCGCCACCGACCGAAAGACGCGAGTGGTCCGCGTGAACGGCGTGCGCAAGGGGAGCCTCGTCTTCTTCGAGTTCGAGGCCGAGGAGAGAGAGCCGACGCTGGACTGGGCGTATACGTTCTACGAGGGGCAGCCCATCCGCGAGGCGCGCCTCCATCTCCAGCTGTCGCCGGGCTGGAGCGTGCACCACGCCTGGATGCGGACGGCGGGGCCCGCTCCCGAGATCCGAGGCTCCACCTACAGCTGGACGCTCCACGATCTGGAGCCTCCGCCTCGGGAGGATCTGGCCCCACGCCCCTATGCCACGGCTCCCCTGTTGGCGCTGACCATGATCCCGCCCCCGGTGGAGGGGATCCGGGACAAGCTCATAGCCGAGCCGCTTCCGAGCTGGAAGGCGATGGGCCTCTGGTACGAGCGCCTGGCGCAGGGGCGCGAGGAGCCCACGTCGGCGGTGCGCGCGGCCGCCGCCGCCGCGCTGAGGGATGCGGGGGACGATCCCATCGTGCGCATCCTGCGCGCCTCCGCCTACGTGCGCGACAAGGTGCGCTACATCGACCGCGAGGTGGGAATCGGGGGGTACCAGCCCCACCCCGCCCAGCAGGTGGCGACCGAGCTGGTGGGCGACTGCAAGGACAAGGGAACGCTGCTTCGCAGCATCCTCGCCGCCGACGGACGGCGCTCCTACCCGGTTCTGGTGAATGCCACCACGGAAGACACGGTGGCGGACGCCATCCCGTCCGTGCGCGCGTTCAACCACTTCATCGTCGCCGTGGAGATCCCTCCGG
The DNA here is from genome assembly GCA_036274395.1 of Candidatus Polarisedimenticolaceae bacterium. Classification (GTDB taxonomy): domain Bacteria; phylum Acidobacteriota; class Polarisedimenticolia; order Polarisedimenticolales; family DASUFT01; genus DASUFT01. The sequence continues at coordinate 36,869 of DASUFT010000095.1, forward strand.
ACCGCCCGCTGCCCGAGCACCTCTCCCCGGCCGTCCTCGACGCCGGCGAGCTGGGGAAGCTCCTGATCGTGGACACGACCGACGAGTACCTCGCCCCGGGTGCGGTGGCCGCCTCCTTCGCCGGCAAGCACGCGCTCCTGGTGGCGGATCGCGACAGCCGGATCGTCACCCTCCCAGGGATGGACGCCGAGGCCCACCGGATCGAGCGCACCCTCCAGATGGAGGCCGCGCCGGACGGGGCCGTGCGCTGGGAGCGCGTCAGCCGCTACTGGGGCGAGCCGGCCACGCTGCGGCGCGCCGACTACCGCCGGGGGATCGCGGACCGGCGGCGGTCACTCGAGTCCTGGATTGCGGAGCGCTGGCCGGGGGCCACCGTCACCCGCTACGAGGCCGAGGACGAGACCGCGGACGGGGCCTTCGTGGAGACGCTGGCCTGGACCTCCCCGCCCGGCAGCAAGCTCGATATCTTCCCCGGCGCCGAGGAGGACATCCCACGCGTCCCCCTCACCGAGCGCGCCGGACCGGTTGTCTATCCCCACCCCGTTTCCATCGACTACACGGCCACGTTCAGGGGGGCGCGGACGGGGTCCGTCTCCGCGGCGCCAGTGGAGGCCTCCGGCGAGGGCTGGACCGCCCGGCGAACAACCGAGATTGCGCACGGCGTGCTGACCGCCGGCTGGTCCGTCCGGCTCGATCGCACCCGTTATCCGCTGTCCGACAGCGCGGCGCTCAAGGCCCTGTGGAGCGGCCTGCGCAAGACGAGCAACCTGAGGGTGGAGGTGGGAGGAGACTGAGGTCCCCCTGCTCCTTCAGGGACTGTAGCGGTCGGTCCGCGTTTGCTGCGGGGAGGTCGCCCCCGATGGATCGACCTCGATGGCGAGCCCCACCGCCCAGGCCGTTCCCCCGCGCGAGGTCGCGACCGCCCGCAGGACCGCGGCATCCGGATAGGCGCGAGGATGCACGACCGCGGTCCAGGCGGAGCCGTCCCAGTGCAGGACCATGGGACCGGAGCCGCGCACACCGACCGCCCAGACGTCGTCGGCGGCAGCCGCCGAGATCCCGGTGAGATAGGCGTCGGGCCCTCCGCCCTCGTAGCCGTCGGGAGGATTGGAGTCGCTTCCCGCGCGGCAGATCCTCTCCGTCCACCGCTTGCCGTCCCAGTGGCGCAGGGTCGCGAACAGCTGGTTGCTGAAGATGCCGCGGCCGTCCCCCACCGCCCACACGTCGTGGGCCGCGGTGCCGGAGACGCCGGTGAGCTTCTCCGTGCTCAGGCCGCTTCCCGGACCGGGGGACGCCACGCTCCAGCCGCTCCCCTCCCAGTGGAGCGCGAGCGGCGCTCCGGCGACGGAGCCCACCGCCCAGAGGTTCCGGTCGGAGATGGCGCCAATCGCGAAGAGCTGATTGGCTCCCCCGGGGACGTTGGGGCTCGCCACCTCGCTCCAGCTCGCTCCATCCCAGTGGAGGACGAGCGTCTCCAGCGGCGTCTCCGGCCGTGCGCTCCCTCGAAAGCCGACCGCCCAGGCATCGTTCTCGGAGAGCGCCGTGACCGCGCGCAGCTCGTTGAGCTGGATGTCCGGGCTGGGACTGGCGACGATGGTCCAGGCTCTCCCGTCCCAGTGCTCGATCAGCGTCCGGCTGGGGAGCGTCCCGTCATGGGTGGACCCCACGGCCCAGACGTCGCTGGCGGAGGTCCCGGCGACCGCGTACAGGACGCTCTGCACGTCATTCACCGGGTTCGGGCTGTCCACGAGACTCCAGCTCCTTCCGTCGAAGAACTGGGTCAGCGTGCGCTTGACGTACGGCGGTGCGCCCGGGGCCTGGGCCCAGCCCACGGCCCAGGCTTCATCCTCGGTGACGAGGTCCACCCCCAGCAGCTCGTTGTCGAGCGCGGCGGATCCGCCGACGTCCGGGCTGGGAACGTTCTCCCACCCGCCGGCGACGGCCGGCACCGTGTCCGGGCAGCTCGGATAGGTCTCGAAGCTCCCGGTGGCGGTGCTGCAGCCGCGCTTGGCGCAGCTCGTCACCTTGAAGTGATAGAGCGCGCCCGGCACGAGGCCGCCCAGGGGAACCTCGTGCACGGTCACCGGCGCCGCCACGTAGATCCGCGGCGCATCGGCAGGGACGGGATCGACGAAGCTGTACTGCACCAGGGAATCCGAAGCGACGTCGGTGTTCCACACCACCTCAGCGGAGGTGGTCGTCTCCGCCGTCGCGTAGACCAGGACGATCGCCGGAGGGCGCGACGCCGCGGCCGAGCAGGGAGGGAGGGGAAGGAGCAAGGCGAGCAAGACGCCGATGCACGTGCGACGCATGGCCACCCCCTTGGACGGTCCCTGGAACGTGGAGGACTTGGGTGCGTCCATTGTGGACCGGATTCACCAGGAAAGAAGGGACACTTCGTCGGGCTGAGGGAGCCCCGTCCCCTGCCCGCAGCTAGAGTTCGGCCACGCGGCGGAGCTTCTCCTCGACCTCGCGCAGGATAGCCCGGGGCAGCGGCTTCAACGCACGCGCAAAACGTCGATTGTCGATGGCACGGCTCTGATCGACCATGACCTCGCACTCGCGTGTGTTCCCGGCGATTCCTTTGGGAAGGGGCACGCGGAGCAGGTTCTCGCCCGAGAGCCTGCTGGTGCAAGGCAGGACCCACGTCGACGGGTGGGCGACCTCGTTCAGGAGATCGGTCTGGATCACGAGGACCGGCCGCAGCTTGCCGGCCTCGGTTCCCCGCGCCGGGTCCAGGTGGGCGAGATAGAGCACTCCCCGCCGGATCTTCATCGTTCCTCGAGCCCCTCCGCCGCCAGGTGATCCAGCTCTCCCAGCTCTTCGGTCAGGCTACGCTGTGTGGCAGAGGACGCCCGCCGGTACGCCTCCCGGAGGGTTTCCCGATCGGTAACCTCCTTGAGCAGGCGAAGGCCGCGGCGCACCACCTCGACCTTGCTCTTTGCTTTCAGCTTGGCCTGGAGATCCACCACGAGCGCGAGCTCGGCCGGCGGGAGGGTGATGCTGGATTTGGTATTGGATTTCATACCCCGAAGATACCTTCACCGCGGCCTCGCTGTCCAGACGACGTCAGGGCACTCCCAGGATCTCGCGGAGAACGGCTACCGACATGTAGACCATGGGGCTTGCCTTCGTCCCGCCATCCACGACGGGAATGCCGTCGGAGAGGAACACGTCCCGCAGCTCCGCGTGCTCGACTCCTTCGAGCAGACGGATCGGCCATCGGCCGCGGCCGGAATAGGCGATCGCGTGCAGGCGCTCCACTCCGAACCGCGACGCGGCGGCGAGCGGCGCGGCGTGGGGTTCCGCATCGTGGCAGTGCGCGACCTCCGCGAGGAAGAAGACCGCACGCTCGCCGATCTGCGCCGTGGTGACGTCGCAGAACGAGTGCCGGCTCGCGACGTAGGCCCATCGCGCGGCGACGGGGCCCTTCAGGGTCTCCTCCACGGCCACGATGGCGATGCGGGTGGAGCTCGCGTGAAAGGCTCGAACGCCGGGAACCGTGACGATCTCGGCCACGCGACCGACGACCACGACTTCCGCGGCCTCCGCCAGCTGCTGAACAGACGGGGTGGGCACCTTCGCGGCGGCCCCCGTCCAGGCCAGAGCCACGCCGAGGAAGCCACCGGACCACACACCTCGCCAGGTCATGGGGAAGACATGCCGCCAGGGACACCGCACGTCCACAGGAAAAGTGGACGCCTCCCCTCACCGCACCCAGGCGTAGCCGATCTTGAAGAACACCGTCCGGTTCGTGCGCTGGAGCGCGAGGTCCTGGGTGCCCAGGGAGCCGTCGCTGTACCCCAGGAAGAGGACGGTCTGGGGGTTCAGCTTGTAGGAGAAGAGGAACTGGGTGAACAGCTCCCGCGAGCTGGAGGAGAGCGTGGGGTCGGGCTCGGTCTGCGCCACGTCCTGGTACTGGACGATGGCGCGCACGAAGGAGCGGACCGTGAACTGGTGCACCAGGCGCAGGTCGGTCAGGTCCGCCCGCAGGACGGCGCCCGTATCGCCCCGCAGCTTGAAGTAGGTGTGGAAGACCTGCGCCTTCAGGTGGCGGCCGAAGGTGAGGGTGACGTTCGGGGAGAGCACGGTCTGGCGGCCGTTGCTGACGTGGGCCACGTCGAGCTCGTCGCCGAACTGGCCGTCGAACCCCACCTCCAGCCCGCCCAGGGGCACGGCGTAGAGGCTCATGTACTGGAACGTCTGGTCGAAGGACTGGCCCTCGAAGATCCGCGTCCGGTGGCCCCCGCCGACCATGAAGTACGACTGCCAGGGTCCGTTCCCGTCCACGTTCCCTTCCAGCTCGCGCTCCAGGAGGTTCCCGGCCTGGTCCTCGGTCTGGTCCCAGTCGGTGTAGAGGTCGATGCGCCTGATCTTCTGCCCGTCGCGCCAGAAGCGCCGCTCCCCTCCCACCACGAGCTTCCGCCAGTCGGCCTGAGGGAGGAAGCCCAGGTCGGCGCGGAAGTCCCCGCCGATGTCGGTGTAGTTGGCGGCGGCGTACCAGTTGCGCGTGTCGTGGGAATAGCGCGCCATGAGGGCGCGGTCGCGCCGCTCCTCGGTGGAGAGGCCGAAGTCGGCGGCCACGGAAGCGGCATCCCTGGTCTGCGAGCCCATGGCCTGAAAGGTGATGGAGTCCGTCTTGCTCGGCCGCAGCACGCCGTCCACGCCCACCACCCGGTTGTGGTAGTCCTCCCCCTCCCGCGCGGTGACGAGGCCTCCCAGCGTGGAGTTCGCCCCCAGGTCGCGCCGGTAGCGGACGACCCCCACGTCCACGTCCTGATCGAGGGTCGCAATGGCCGACCGCTCGTTCCCCGGCAGCAGCACGCTCGGCGCCTGGTCCTCGGCGGCGAAGAAGCCGAAGCACTGCCGGCCGGGCTTTCCCGTGAGCTTCCCTCCCCAGGCGGGGTCGGCCACGCTGCGGGAGTAGACGGCCTGCAGCGGCGTCTCGAAGAAGTCCGCGGACTCCAGGAAGAACGGGCGCTTCTCGGGGAAGAAGAGGGCGAAGGTGGTGTTGACGTCGAGCTGGGCGGAGTCGGCCTCCACCTGCGAGAAATCCGGGTTGATCGTGCCCAGGGCGGTGACGTTGGGGGTCACGCCCCAGCGCGCGGTGATCCCGGGGTCGACCTCGCGCTCGCCTTCCTCCAGGCTCGCCTCCGGCGCGGGGCGCGCATCGGTGCGCTCGGCCGTCAGGGTGGGGGTCACCTCGAGGTTGGCTCCCGGCGTCACCCCGGCGAACCCCTCGAGCTTGGGGAGCGCGCACAGGTAGCAGTTGGCGCCGCGGATGCGCGGGTTGATCGAGAACAGCCGCCGCTGGTCCCGCGGGTAGACGCGGATCAGGTCGAGCCCCCACCGCTGCCCGGAACCACCGGGCTGGAAGCGCAGGGTGCGGAAAGGGACGGCCATCTCCACGACGTAGCCCTGCCCGTCGGTCCGCCCCGCCGAGTTCCACAGGCCGTCCCAGGAGGAGTCCTCGTTTCCAGTGACGTCGTCGATCACGAGGTCCATCTGCACGCCCAAGGGGTTCACGAAGAACTCGTAGGCGCGCCGGCCGTCGTCGAAGGTGTCGATGACCATGCCCACGAAATCGTCCTGGAAGGCGCGGTCGTGGTCGGAGAGGCGCGCCCGGATCGCCGCCGGGTCGGGATCGGACGCCCGGCAGCCGAGATAGAGGTGGGTGTCGTCATACCCGAGGCGGCAATCGGTGGGCGTACCCGCCGGGACGTTCTCGCCCGGATTGACCTCGATCCCGAGCTGGAGGGAGAGCGCCTCGCTCCAGGCAGGGTCGTCCAGGACGCCGTCCAGCTTGGGGGCGGAGGTGAGGCGCGGAATGGAATGGGTGGGGACGTCGGCCGCCGCCGCCGTCCCGGACACCACGAGCCCGGCCAGCCAGAGTCCCCGCATCCGCTGCCCCCCACGAAGGTCTTCGTATGAAACGTGCGGGCCCGGGAAAAGTTTGCCGCGATCTGCCTACGCGAGGGTGTCCAGGTACCGGCGTACCAGCCGCGCGAACGTGCCGAAGTCGTCGAACCTCTCCTCGAGGACCGTGTGCAGGACGCGCAAGTCGACCTCGAGGTAGCCGTGCACCAGCACGTTGCGGAAGCCGGCGATGCCTCGAAAGCGCTGCACGAACTCCGGCGACAGGACACCGAGTTCCTGGAGCCGGTCGAGCGCCGAGGCGTAGTCGGGGACGTCGTGCCCGGCGCTCGCCGCCAGGTGCGTTGCGACGTCGAGCACGTTCTGCGCGCAGAGCTGGAGCCCTCGCTCCACGATCCAGCGCTCTTCACGGTCTTTCTCCAGATCCTGGAGCGAGCGCCCGCGGTGCGCCCGGAGGGACGTGAGCGCCTCGTCCAAAGCATGGAGATGCCGGAGGACGAGAGCGGTGTCCGGGCTGCCGGGGGTCATCGCCCGAAGCGCCCGCCTTCGATCCGCCTGCGCTGCGCCGCCTCGATCTTCCGAAGCTGCGGGACGTAGTCGCAGTAGCGGGAGAGGGCATCGCCCTCCCGGCGCGTGGTGGCCGCCAAGTCGCGTGAGAACAGCCGCCGTCCGTCCCGCAGCACGCGGTGGTAGAGGAGCGGCGGCGCATCGTTGAGGAGCACGACGTCCACGTCGTTGCGGCCGAGAGCCTGGATCAGCTCCGTGATCAGCGCCGCCACGTAGCCGAACGGTGTCTCGGGCACCGCGCCGCGATCCACGTAGATAGCGAGATCCACGTCGCTGTGCGCGGCGGCGTCCCCTCGGGCACGGGATCCGAAGAGGTAGGCTTCCAGGATCTCCGGATGCCCGGCCAGCAGCGGGGCCATGCGCTCTTCCTCGGATGCCATGGCGCGGATTATGTCACGCTACCCGGCAGCTACCGGCCGGGCTCGAGGACACCCAGCTTCGCCAGCGTGTCGAGGTACGCGGCGACCTCCTCGACCGGCGCCGTCCCCACCGAGGCGGCGAGCGCGTCCCGGATCTCGCCCACCGAGCGGCGGCCGTCCACGAGGTTGAGCGCCTCGTAGGCGAAGCCCGGGCCCTCGCCGTCCGGCGTGCGCTCGAGCAGGCGCGGCTTGGGCAGCCCTGCGGCCGCGAGCCGGTCGTCGAACCAGCTGTAGCCGAACCCGTCCATCGGCCCCTCTCGCCGGACGCGGCGATAGACGGTCCCCGAGGGTCGAGGCGGCGGTCCCGTCCTCGCGGGCACCAGTCCTTCGAGCAGTCTCCTGGCGTCGGCGCCTACGGCATCCGGCACGGGGCCGAAGCGCCCGAGCGAGGCCAGCACTGCCTCCTCCGAGGCGCGGTACTGGCGCCAGAGGTTCGCGACCTCGGCGGCACCAAGGGCTTCCGCGCGGCGCTGGGCGCGGGCTGCGCGGGTGAGCATGCCCGTGCGCATCGCCGGCCAGAGGCGCGTGGCCGCGCCGGCATCGAGGCTGGCCAGCGTGTAGCCGGACGCGGCGGCGATGAAGATCGCCCGCCGCAGCTTGGTGGGGTCGAGGTTGTCCGGCAGATCCCGAGACGTGTGGATGTACCGGTCCGGCCAGTCGGCGAGGTAGAGGATGGGGATGCGCCAGCTCCCCTCCGCCCACACCTGGTGATCGCTCCCCACGTTGAAGCCGCCGATCTCCGCCTGGAGCGCGCGGCGGCTCCCCGCAGGATCGATCAGCGGGAAGTCGGCCTTCCCCGTGTTGGCGAACGCCATGGACTGTGCGTTCACCCACGCTCCGAAGGTGAACCCGACGTCGCTGACGAAGCTGGGCAGGCTGGGTGGGGAGCCGTGGACGCGCAGGATCGACTTCGTCACCTCGGTGTCGCCGCCGATCATGTCCAGGTGGATCGTGGCGAGTGTGCGCCGCGCGAACTCGGGCCGGGCGTTCAGGAGGGCGATCGTCCCTTCGATCTCGGACGGCCAGAGGAACCGGATCGTCCGCTCCGGGCGCGGCAGGGCGCCGCCGGCGATCAGTCGGTGCAGCGTCCGCGCGACCTCGAGGATGCCGGCGCAGCCGCTGGCGTTGTCGTTCGCTCCCGGCGAGGGATGGTCGAGGTGGCAGGAATAGACGATCTCCTCGTTGCGCTTGCGGCCGGGAATCACCGCGGTGGGGAAGAGGTAGGCGCCCGGCTCCCGGCCGGCCTCCACCTCCGCACGCAGCCTTATCGGCTCCCCGAGCCGGAGGCGCTCCTGCCAGGCGCGGGCCTGGCGCGGCGCGACCATGAAGGCGAAGGTGGGATGCTCGGGGAAGGTGAGGAGGTGGCCCCAGCGCACGAGGGTGTCGTCCTGCCCCCACCAGGCGGTCTTCTGGTTCTGGGCCCAGGAGACGATCCCGGCGGCGCCGTAGCGCCCGATGGCGAGTGCTTCCACGGACTCCGGCTGGGCCGAGACGAGGACGAGCTTTCCGCGCACGTCCTTGCCTGCGTAGTCCGCCTCCTTGCTCCCCTCCCCCACGTCCACCAGCTCGGCCTCGGCACGCCCGGAGACGCTGTCCTGGGCCAGGGCCAGGGGCTGTTCCGCCCATGAGGCGATGCGCTCGCCATCCACCCAGCGCTCGCCTTCGGGACGCTGCTCCCACAGCTCCGCGAACGTCACGTTCCAGGAGGGCCGCGAGCGCTGTGTGCCGTAAAAGAGGGTGCCGTCGACCGGCAGCTCGATGGTCTCGGCTTCCTCGAGCCCGTACTCGGCGAGGCGGGCGCGGACGATCTCGGCGGCCGCCCGGTAGCCATCCGAGGCGCGCATGCGGTGGTGGAGCGAGAGCGCCCGCACGTTGCGCAGCGCCGCACTTCCCGACACCTCCTGAGCAATCGCCGCCGATTGCGCCGGCGGCAGCAGGGGCGCCTCGTCGGCCGCCTGGGCGTCGGCACCGAAGGCCAAGAGAAGGACAGAAACGAGGATCTTCCGCATGGGGCCGTTCAGGGTAACCCAGCCTCGCGCCTCGCCGAACTGGAGGTAGACTCCGCTGCTCCGCTACGAGAGGAGCATGGCCTCCATGGCTTTATCTCTTCTATTTCGTGATCTATCAGCTCGCCGTCTTCGCTTGCATCTTCATCCTCGCCCTCATCTTCCAGGGGCTGATGAACCTTTTGGAGGGAAGCCCGTTCGAGAAGTTCGTCTCCGCCGCGATGCTGGGGATTTTTCTGTGCCTGGTGGTGGGTAGCTCGTGGGTGTCCCAGGAAGCCGCCCGTCGGACCGTGCGAAACGGTGGGGACCCGCTCCAGGCCTGGCGGAGCATGCTCGACGAGTTGCGCCTGATGCTGTCAGGCCTTCCCGCGATCGGTCGTGTCTTCCGGCCGCGACCACCCAAACGATCGCCATTCGACGGCCCTGACGACGCGCGCTTTCTCTGACGCTTCTCTACTCAGCAGCCATAGCGGCCCGCTGTCGTTTACCTGTCGGTTTCATGTCGATGCCATGAAACCGAGTTTTGCGAAAACCGGAATTCCTCTCCTCCTTCTAAGTGCCTGTCCCCCTCAGAAGCTCCAGGTCACGTACCCCAGCAGCCGCCGCTGCAGGACGTCCCCTCCGAAGATCTCGTAGTGCTCGTCGTCGAGGACGTTCGTCCCCGTCATCCCCAGCGTGACGTTCCGGCGCAGGGCCCAGGAAGCGTGCAGGTCCACCACGGAATAGCTGGGAACCTCCCCCACGAACACCCCCGTGGCCCAGGCGAAGGAGTCCACCCAGCGCAGGTTGACGCCCACGTCCACGGTGTCGTTGCGCCAGCCGATCCCGAGGTTGAACTTGTTCTCGGGGGCGTTGGGCACGAGCTGATCCCCCAGCTGCTGGGACTTCACGTCGAAGTCGAACCAGGAGTAGTTCCCCTCGAAGAGCCAGCCTCCGAAGGGGTTGACGCTCACGCCCAGCTCCACCCCCCGCGTGTCCACCTCCCCCGCGTTGGTGTACGAGGCGGCCGCGAACACGGGCTGCCCGCCGGAGAAGTTGGAGAGGATCGCCCGCGCCTGAGGCGGGAGGCTCGCGTCGAGCGCCCCCAGAACGAACGCCTGGGCCTGCGGCGACAGCGCCGAGGGCGGCGCGTAGGGACCGAAGGCGGGATTGACCAAGGGGAGGAGGTCGGTGACGAAGTTCTTCACCGTGTTGTCGTAGACGTCGGCGGTCACGAACCAGCGGTGGCGGAAGGCCCCCGTGTAGCCCAGCTCGAACCCCTCGATCTCCTCCACCTCGAGGCTCTCGTTCCCGAGCGCCATCACGCGGGTGGGGACGGGGGCCGCGGGGGTGCCGAAGCCGAGCGAGACACCGCCGGGATTCAACCCGCTGGCGTCGAGCGCCGCCTGGATCCCCGAGAGGTTGACCGGGGCCGCCACGTCCGCGCGCAGGAACAGCTCGGAGTAGTTCGGGGCCTGGAAGGCCTCGTTGTACGTCAGGCGCAGGCCGTGCTGCGGCCGCACCTGCCAGACCACGGCCGCCTTGGGGGAGAACTGGGAGTCGTGGAGGTCGCTGGTGTCGTAGCGCGCGGCCAGCACCAGCTTGACCGCGGACGTGAGCTGGTAGTCGGCCTGGCCGAACACCGCGTCCATGTCGTTCTCGTGGGCCTGGTCCATCAGGGTCTGGCGCCCGCTGGGGTCGGCGGTGTCGATGTCCTGGTGGCGGCGGGACACGCCCCCCACCAGGCGCAGCCGGTCCTCGGCCAGCAGCTCCACGTGCCCCTGCAGCTCGAGCGCCATGGTGGAGGAGTTCTCCCACAGCTCCGCGCCCGAGCGCAGGGAGATCTGGGGGTCGTTCGTGTCGCGCCCGGTGTACCAGAACAGCGCGTTCCAGTGATCGGCGTTGAAGTTCGCGCGCCCCCAGGGACGGGAGGCGTCCAGCACCTGCACGCGGCCGATCCCGGTGAGGAAGACGGGGCCCTCCACGTCGGCGGTGCCCCCCTCCACCGTGAGCGCCTGCCCGCGGGCGAAGTACTTGTCCACGCGGAGGCTCCCGTAGCGGACCTGGTCGTCGTCCTCGCGCGCGAGGGGCACGCGCTCGCCGGGGATCCCCGGGTACTCGAAGGACTGATCGAAGGGAGGGGCGGCGACCAGGCAGGGGGCGAGCGAGGCCGCCGGGCAGACGCGGGAGACCGCGTAGTCGCCGCTGTCCATCCCTCCCGCGGTGGCGCGGTAGTACCAGTCCTGTCCCAGCTTGCCGGCGTAGCGGAGGTCGGCGCGCAGGGTGGAAAGCTCGCCGCCGGTGAGGCGGAGCTTCCCGCCCAGGTGGGACTTGGGCTCCTTGGAGTACATGGAGAGGACCCCGTTGAAGGCGTTGGCGCCGTAGAGCGCGGACCCGGGGCCGCGGACCAGCTCCACTGTGTCCAGCTCGTCCAGGGGGAAGGAGAGCGCCGACCACTCCTGCGCGCCCAGGAAGCCGATGGCGGGATCGCGGCCGTCGATCAGCGTGAGCACGCGCCGGTTCAAGGAGCTGTTGAACCCGCGGGAACTGAAGTTGAAGTCGAAGACGCCGCTCTGGGTGAAGTCCACCCCCGGCGTGGAGGCGAGGACGTTGGGGAGCTGGCCGGTGGCCGCCACCTGCTCGATCTCGCGCTCGGTGACCACGGTGACCGCGGCCGGGGCCTCCACCAGGCGCTCCTGCCGGCGCGAGGCGCCGTAGACGGTGATCGCCTCGGCGATGGACAGGCGCCAGTCCAGGCTGCGGTCCAGGCGCGTGGCCTGCCCCGCGGTGACCACCACGCCCTCCTCCACGTGGACCTGGTCGCCCAGGGAGAAGGTGACGGCGTAGGTCCCCGGCGGCACGGGCACGAGCACGAACTGCCCGTCGGCGCCGGTGACCGCCGTCACCCCCACGCCCGACACCACGACCACGACTCCCGAGATCGGGTCCCCTTCGGGGAGCGTGAGGCGCCCCTCGATCCTCCCCACCCCCGCGCCGGCCCCCTCCTGGGCGGCGGCGGCGGCGGCAAAGGTGAGCGCGAGGACGGTGTGCAGGAAGCGGGCGAGCCTGCGCATACGATGCCTACTCTACTGCGGAGCGGCTCCGTCCCAGTCGAGGATCACCCCGATGGTGCGGCCGGCCGTGTCGCTTGCCGCCATGGAGGCCAGGATCCGCTTCCCATCCGGGCTGACGTCGTAGTTCCTGGTCTCGCGGGGGAGGCGGAAGAGCCGGACCGGGGCGGCGATGCGCAGCGCCGTCCCGGGCGTGACCTCCGCCGCCATCAGGGACCGGTCGGGCGCGAGGAAGAAGAGCCGGCGGCCGTCCCGGCGCCACACCCCGGCCCGCGCCCCGCCGTTCGAGACCTGGACCTTGCTCCCCGGAACCGGGAAGGACTGCACGTACAGCTCGTCCCTGCCGCTCTCGTTGGAGAGGTAGCTGATCCAGCGGCCGTCGGGGGAAAGGCGCGCCTCCTGCTCGTTGAACGGCGTGGCCAGGTACGGGGCAGGCGGCTTCCGCCCCGTCGCGTCGAGGATCCACAGGTCGTAGCCGGTCTTCGCCTCGCTGGGCTCGAAGACGATGCTCCGGCCGTCGGGCGTGATGTCGTCCGGCTGCTGGGACAAACCGTGCGGCCTGGAGAGGGCGACCTCCTCCCCCGCCCCCTCCGCGGAGAGGCGGCAGATCCTGTAGGCACCCCCTCGATTCGAGTTGTAGAAGATGGACCGCCCATCCGGGGACCACACCGGCCCGAACTCGAACTGGGAGTCGAACGTGACCCGCGATCCGCTCCGGCGGGGGAGGTCCACGAGCCAGATGTCGCTCCCCACCGCCTGAGGGTTGTCCTTCTCGTAACGCGAGGTGGCGACACGGGTCCCATCCGGCGAGATGCGGACCTCCACGTAGCTGCCGCTGGGGAGCGGGAGCGTCTCCCCCTGCACCCCTTCCAGGCTGAACCAGACCAGCTCCGTGCTGAAGTCGATGGGGGGCACGAAGGCGAGCACGCCCGGTCCGGCGGCGCTGGAGGTGGGCGAGGCCAGGAACCCGCTCGCCAGGCCTGCATCCACGAGCGCCCGCGGCTCGCCGGACAGGCGGCCGGCCCCGGCATCGAACGCCTGCACGAACAGGGTCTTGTTCCTCCGATAGATCACCCGGTCGGCGGAGCCGAACGTGGGCACGCCGTCGGAGGTCATGACCAGCGTGCGCGCGTGGGATCCCAGGGTGCCGAGCCAGCTCTCGTGTCCTCCGTCGCGAGCGGGGATGCTGGCGTAGACGAAGCGCTTCCCGTCGGGGAGGAACCTGGGGAAGCGGTGCCCGACCTCTCCGCGGGAGGCGTCGAGCATGGTGGCCGCCGTGACCTCTCCTCCGCCGGCATCCACCCGCATGAGCGGCCCGTAGTTGCCGGGGGCGAAGACGATCACGCCGTCGCGGTTCCAGCTCCCTCCCCGCCCGGAGGCGGCGTCGCAGACGGTGTCCGGCATGCCCCCGCCGATCGCGACCTTCTTCAGCTTGTTCGAGGCGAAGAAGCCCAGGAAGCGGCCGTCGGGGGACCAGAACGGGAAATAGGCGCCTTCCGTCCCCGGGAGAGCGCGCCAGTCGGGTCCATCGAGACGGCGCAGGAACAGGCGCGTGCTGCCGTCACCACCGAGGGCTGCGGCCGCGATCTGGCTGCCGTCGGGGGCGACGGCCAGGTCGCCGGGCTGGTCGGTGAACCGCACGTCCGGCGGCGCGTTCAGCGCCAGGAACTTGGGCCCGGCCACCGGACGGGCTGCGCCATCCCTGCCGGGAGAGAAGAGGAGTGCTCCGGCCGCCAGCGCGAGCGCGACGCCTGCGATGGTCCAGGGGAGCCAGGCGCGGCGCGGCGCGATGTGCTGTGGGCTCGCCGGCGCCTTCTCCGCGTCCTCCAGCGCCAGGCGGGCGTCCCCCATGTCGCGGAGGCGGCGCCTGGCGTCCTTCACGAGGCAGCGCGCGATGACGTCGCGGAGAGCGGAAGGCGTCCCGGGAGGGAGGGCCGAAAGGTCGGGCTCGGTGTGAAGGATCTTGCCGATGGAGTCCGAGACCGTTTCCCCCTCGAAGGGACGCACCCCGGTGAGCATCTCGTAGAGGACGCACCCGAACGACCAGATGTCGGTCCGGCGGTCCACCGGCTTCCCGCGGGCCTGCTCCGGGCTCATGTAGGCCGCGGTCCCGAGGATCAGTCCCATCACCGAGCCCGCGGAGGTCACGGTGGGAGAGGCGCCCGAGACGGCGGAGCCCGAGGCGGGGGCGGTCTCGAAGGCCTTGGCGAGCCCGAAATCGAGGACCTTCACGGCGCCGTCCGGTCCCACCCGGATGTTGCCGGGCTTCAGGTCACGGTGGATGACGCCGCTCTCGTGCGCGGCCTCCAGCGCCTCGGCGACCTGGCGGCCGATGGCCAGTGCCTCGTCCACGGGGAGCGGCCCGCGCGCGAGGCGCGTGGACAGGTCCTCCCCGCGGACCATCTCCATGGCGAGAAAGCGCACGCCGTCGCAGACGTGCAGCCCGTACACGGCGGCGATCCTGGGATGGCTGAGGGAGGCGAGCAGCTTCGCCTCCCGCTCGAAGCGGGCGAGCCGCTCCGGGTCGCCGGAGAAGACGTCGGGAAGGAGCTTGATGGCGGCAGCGCGCCCGAGTGCCGAGTCGGTCGCGCGCCAGACCACGCCCATGCCGCCCTGGCCGATGGGCTCGACCAGGCGGTACTGGAGCAGGGATTTTCCGGGCACGGCGTTCATCGGGCGCGAAGTATAGAGCGCCCCCGAATCTCCCCGGTATCTAGGAGAAGCGCCCCGCCCACAGCTCGTCCAGGAACTCCCCGTAGGGCAGGATCGTGATCCCGTCGACCACCCGGCGGCGCGTCTCCAGGGAGACGCACAGGAAGCGCTTCAGGATCTTCTCCTCGGACAGAGCCTTCAGCGACCGAAGATCGGACGGGCCCACGTTGGAGGAGGCCTTCACCTCCACCGCCGTGTGCTCCCCGAGGATGAAGTCCACCTCGAATCCTGAGGTGGAGCGCCAGTAGGCGAGGGGCTGGCCCGACACGTAGTCCCGGTGAGCGACCAGCTCCTGGTGGAGCCACGTCTCGAAGCCCTGGCCGAACTCCGGGGTGCCCGGGAGGAAGGGTCGCCCCTGGAGCGAACCCACCACGCCCACGTCGAAGAAGTAGTACTTGGAGGTCGCGATCGCCTTTCGCTTCTCCGACCGCCCCCACGCGGGAAGGCGGTGCACGATCAGCGTGTCCTCCAGGATCCGGAAGTACTCGTGGACGGTCGTGCGGGCCACCTGTGCGTCGTTGGCCGCGTTGGTCATGTTGAGCAGGGTGCCATTGCACAGAGCCGCAACCTTGAGGAAACGGCTGAAGGCGGGCAGGCTGCGGGCCGCCCCTTCGGCGGCGATCTCCTGCTGGAGGTAGAGGCCCGCGTAGGCCTCGAGGTCCGCCTTGGGATCGTCCGAGAAGTAGATCGAGGGGATCAGGCCACGGCCGATGGCGCGGGACAGCTCGAAGCGGTCGCCCAGCTCGCGCCGGGTGAGCGGATGGAGGTACTGGATGCGAGCCCGCCCCCCCAGGAGGTTCATCCCCCCTCCCCGCAGCTTGCGCGCGCTCGATCCGGTCAGGAGGAAGCGGATCCCGCGGCTCTCGATGAGCCGCTGCACCTCGTTGAGGAGATCCGGGATCCGCTGCACCTCGTCGATCACCACCATCCGGTCTCCTCGGCCGAGCTCCTCCCCCAGCCGGTCGGGCCTCAGGCTCAGGGCGAGGTAGACCGCGCTGTCCAGCAGGTCGTAGACGCGCGCCTCGGGGAGCGCGGCGCGAAGCAGCGATGTCTTGCCCGTCTGCCGGGGACCGAGCAGGAAATGGGACTTGCGGGCCAGGATCTTGGGAAGGTCCAAGACCCGCGGGATCCAGGGGGAGCGTTCAATCGACGACGCCATCGTCATTTATCATGATAATTGACGATACAGTCGTCAAGTGTCCTGTCAGTTTTCGGGGTACGTTACGGCGCTGCGCCACTCGGCGGCCCGGCCTTCGAGTGCCGCCCCTACACGCTCTCGTACAACTTCACGCAGGGGTGCGTCGCCCGGTAGGTTGGCTAATTGCAGCTCGAGAAGTCCGTCTCCGCCCGGCAAGGCGCCGCCGCACGCGGCCGCTCCACGCCCGGCGACTTCAGCCCCAGGCTCCCCTCCTCGCCCATGACGTCGTCCAGGGCGGAGACGAGGTAGTAGCAGTTTCCCGCACAGGGCGTCTGGGCCTTGTAGATGGTGGAAGTGCGGCCACAGCCGTCGCCGAACACCGCGTGCGACCCCCAGTCGCCGAGCGTCCCCTGGTAGACCGCGTACCCGGTGTAGCCGGAGGCGCACCCCGTCCCCCAGGTGAGATCGATCTTGCTGGGATCGAGCCCGTACTTGTTGACGTGGAGGAGCGTCGTCCCGCCTGCCGACGGATCCCCGGGGTGGCGCGCGCCGGTGGGATCCACGTCGTGCGCATGGGGCGCGAGCTGCGCGAGGGACTGGAAGGTCGATTCCGTCCCTGCCTGCTCCCCCAGCACGCGCGCGGTCAGCCCCGGCCCCTGCCCGACCCCGAAGGGGGTGCGGCCGCGCAGGTCGGGGAGCGCGAAGCTCGTCTGCCCGTTGCCGCCGTAGGTGGTCAGGAGGAGGGAGAACAGCGCCTGGTTCTGGTTGATGGGGAGGAGCTGCCCCTCGCAGTACTGCCAGCCGCTGGGGAGCGTCGCGTTGGAGGCGAACGGCCGGATCTCGCCGAGCGTGGGCACCGCGTCTCCGTTGGGGAAATCGGGCGAGGGATAGACGCCCTGCGTGGCGATCGCGTAGCGGAGCGTCAGCGTCGGCTGGTGATTGGGGAACGGCTGGCCCGAGCCGGCGATCGCCGTGTCCCCCAACCCGGAGGGGAGCGTGTGGGAG
>DASUFT010000096.1:0-15620 GCA_036274395.1 Candidatus Polarisedimenticolaceae bacterium
GCGGCACCGATGCTTGGCGGAGAGGGAGGGATTCGAACCCTCGGACCAGTGTTACCCGGTCAACGCTTTAGCAAAGCGTCCCGTTCGGCCACTCCGGCACCTCTCCTGGACGGTCCGCGCGGGAAGAAGCGCCATGATGGCGACGCCACCGGACGGCGTCAAGCCATGGGCTCGAGGGGGACGCGCAGCCGCTTCCGGTGCTCCATGCAGCGCGCCCGGTAGCGCGCCTCCGCATCCCGGTAGGCGGCGGCCAGCGCGTCGCACTCCTCCTGGGAGCCTTCCCCTCGATGGAGCCGCAGGCGCGCCAGGTCCACCAGGGACCAGCAGGCCTCGGTCGCCTCCCGGAGATCCTTGAGCTCGTCCATCTCGGAGGGATGCATGCGGTCAGCCTCGCGTGGCGGAGGGGGCGGGATTCGAACCCGCGGGACCCTTGCGGGCCCGGACGCTTTCAAGGCGTCTGCAATCGACCGCTCTGCCACCCCTCCGGGCCGCAGTCTCGCTCATGGCTAGGGACGAATCCACTGGAGCGCCACCTGCGCGAGCAGCCGCGGGTCCCGGGTCTTGCGGGTGACCTGGTAGGTGAAGGGGCCGATGAGCTGCAGGAATCCGTCGAGCTCGAGCCGCTTGGCGGCCGTGAAGAGCGCCTCCTCGGACCCCTGGAGCTGGGTGACCTCCAGCACGCTCCCGGGCGCCCGCGCGGCCTCGAGGAGCACGTAGGTCTCGGTGCGGTTGAGGTGGCTCACGACGGGAGCCGTGTGGACAAAGGGGGCGATGTCCGAGACGTTCTCGTGGTTCAAAGGCAGCCTCCTCGAGCGGTAGGGTTGTGAGAGAGTCTACCAGAGTCAACCGCGAGGGAGAATGCGCTCCTGACCCTGGAGGTACGGCCGCAGCACCTCCGGGATGCGCACGGTCCCGTCCTCCTGCTGGTAGTTCTCGAGCACCGCCACCAGGGTGCGGCCGACGGCGAGGCCCGAGCCGTTCAGCGTGTGCAGGGGCTCCGGCTTCGCACCCGGCGCGGAGCGCCACCGGATTCCGGCCCGGCGCGCCTGGTAGTCGGTGAAGTTCGAGCAGGAGGAGATCTCCCGGTATCTCCCCTGCCCGGGGAGCCACACCTCGAGATCGTAGGTCTTGGCGGAGGCGTTCCCCAGGTCCGCCGTGCACAGCGCCATCACGCGGTAGGCCAGGCCCAGCCGGCGCAGCACCTCCTCCGCGTGGCCGGTGAGCCGCTCCAGCTCGTCCCACGACGTCTCCGGGGAGGCGAAGCGGACGAGCTCCACCTTGTCGAACTGGTGCTGCCGGATGAGGCCGCGGACGTCCTTGCCGTAGCTCCCCGCCTCGCTCCGGAAGCAGGGCGTGTAGGCGCAGTAGGCGAGAGGGAGGGCGGCGGCCTCCAGGATCTCCTCGGCGTGGATGTTGGTGACCGGGACCTCGGCGGTGGGGATGAGGTAGTAGTCCCCCGGCTGCACCTTGAACAGATCCTCCTCGAACTTGGGGAGC
The DNA here is from genome assembly GCA_036274395.1 of Candidatus Polarisedimenticolaceae bacterium. Taxonomy (GTDB): domain Bacteria; phylum Acidobacteriota; class Polarisedimenticolia; order Polarisedimenticolales; family DASUFT01; genus DASUFT01. The sequence continues at coordinate 1,498 of DASUFT010000096.1, forward strand.
TGACCGGTGCCGAACAGGGCCTTGGCGTTGACCAGGAACGGCGGCTCCACCTCGACGTATCCGTGCTCGCGCCCGTGCAGGTCGAGCATGAACTGGATGAGCGCGCGCTCAAGGCGCGCCCCGTCGCCCAGCAGGAGGGCGAAGCGCGCGCCGGCCATGCGCGCCGCGCGCTCGAAGTCCAGGATCCCCAGGGCCGGGCCCAGGTCCCAGTGCGCCTTGGGCTCGAACGGGAAGGGGGGAGGCTCGCCCCAGGTGCGCACCACCACGTTGTCCTGCTCGGAAGCGCCGGTGGGCACGGAGGCGTGCGGCAGGTTGGGGAGCCGCTCCACCGCGTGCTGGAGCTCCGATTGCACCGTTCCCAGCTCGTCTTCGAGCCGGCCGATGCGCTCGCCCACGCGGCGCACCTCCTCGCGCGCGGCCGCGGCATCCCCACCCGCCCGCACCACCTCGCCGATCTTCTTCGAGCTCTCGTTGCGGGCCTTCTTCAGGCCCTCCACCTCGACCAGCAGGGCACGGCGCCGCGCGTCGAGGTCGCGCACGGGGAGGAGGGCCTCGGCCTGGCCGCGCTTTCCCAGGCCTTCCGCCACCAGGTCGTACTGCTCGCGCACGAGATTGAGATCGAGCATCGCGGCCGCGGATTGTAGCAGTGCTACGATCTCGCACCCGTGGACAAGCTGAGGATCGAGGGCGGACGCCGACTGCGCGGGACGGTGCAGACCGGCGGGGCCAAGAACGCCGCGCTCCCCGCGCTGGCTGCCTGCCTGCTCACCGGCGAGGAGGTCGAGGTCCGGAACGCTCCCCGGGTGCGCGACGTCCGCACCATGCTGCGCGTGCTGGAGCAGCTGGGGGCGTCCGTCGATCCCGGGGAGGCGGCCCTGCGCGTGCGCACGGAGCGGTTCGCTTCCTTCGAGGCACCCTACGATCTGGTGAAGACCATGCGCGCCTCCGTGCTGGTCCTGGGGCCGCTCCTGGCCCGGCACGGGCGGGCCCGCGTCTCCCTTCCCGGGGGCTGCGCCATCGGTGAGCGCCCCATCGACTTCCATCTCGCCGGTCTGCAGAAGATGGGCGCGGAGGTGGCGGTGGAGCACGGCTACGTGGAGGCGACCGCCAAGCGCCTCCGGGGGGCCCGCATCGCCTTTCCCGTTCCCTCGGTGACCGCCACCGAGAACCTGATGATGGCGGGGTGCCTGGCCGAGGGCACCACGGTCCTCGAGAACTGCGCGCGGGAGCCGGAGGTGGTGGACCTGGGCGCGCTGCTTGCGGGAATGGGGGCCTCCCTCCAGGGCGTGGGGACCGAGCGCATCGAGATCGAGGGGCGCCCGTCCCTCCACGGAGCGGCGCACACCGTCATCCCCGACCGGATCGAGGCCGGCACCTACGTGGTGGCCGCGGCGGCGGCCGGGGACGAGGTCACGGTGGCGGGCTGCCGTCCCGAGCACTTGACGGCGCTCCTCCAGCATCTCGAGGACGCCGGCCTGGACCTCGCCTTCGGCGAGGACTGGATCCGCGTGCGCGGCGGCGAGCTGCGCGCGGGGAACCTGGAGACGGAGCCCTATCCCGGATTCCCCACCGACATGCAGGCCCAGTGCATGGCCCTGGCCACGCAGGCCAGCGGCGACTCCCTCCTCGTGGAGACCATCTTCGAGAAGCGGTTCATGCACGTGGGCGAGCTGCGGCGCATGGGCGCCCGCGTGCACATCGATGGCCGCAGGGCGACCGTGACCGGGCCCACCCGACTCACCGGTGCTCAGACCATGGCCACGGACCTGCGCGCCTCCGCCTGCCTGGTGGTGGCGGCGCTGGTCGCGGACGGGGTCACGGTGGTGGACCGCGTCTACCACCTGGACCGCGGCTACGAGTCCATGGAGACGAAGCTCCAGGGGCTGGGCGCCGCCGTCGAGCGGATCCGCTAGGTCGTGAGCCGGGCCCGGCGCGCCCTGCTCGGCCTGATCAGCCGCGCCGCCGTGGGCGGCTCCATCGAGCCAGAGGAGGAGGAGCGCCTCGCGGGGGAGCTGCGCCTCCTGGGCTTCCGGGGCGCGCTGCGCACGCACCTCCTGCGCCGGATGATGGGGGCGGCCCTTCGCGGCGGCGACGTGCGTCTCGTGTTCCCGGCGCTGGACGGCCTGTTCACCCTCGCCTGCTCGCCGCAGGACACCGGGGTGGGATGGGAGGTCCTCGGCCGTGGGATCCACGAGCCGCACCTGGTGGAGTTCTACCGCAGCTTTCTGCGGCCGGGCATGGTGGTGGTGGACGTGGGCGCGAACATCGGGTTCCACGCCCTGCACGCGGGAAAGCTGGTGCAGCCGGGCGGTCGGGTGGTGGCGCTGGAGCCCGATCCGGCGAATGCGGCGCTGCTCTCCTTCAGCCTGACCCTCAACCCCGGGCTGCCGGTGGAGGTGATCCAGGCCGCGCTCTCCGACGCCGGGGGCACGCTCATCCTCAGCGATCTGGGGAACGCGGGGAACAGCGGCGCCCGCTTCACGCACCGCGACCGCGCGCGGCTGGAGGGTCTGGTGCACGGTCCGCAGCCGCGCTTCTCCACCACCACGGCCCTGCGCTGGGACGACGCTCACCTCGACCTGCCCATCTCCTTGATCAAGATCGACGTGGAGGGGCACGAGCCGCAGGCGCTGAAGGGCATGGAAGGGGCGATCGCCCGGCACCGTCCGGTGATCCTCACGGAGTTCGCGCCCGCGAATCTCCGCGACCTGGGAGGAGTGGAGCCCGCGCACTTCCTGGCCTGGTTCCGGGAGCGCGGCTACCGGGGGGCGGTGCTCGACGAGGGCGGCGGGCCGCCGCGCCCGCTGGCGGGGGACGCCGTGCCCGACCTCCAGGACCGCCACCACGTCGACCTCGTGTTCACGCCGGTCTAGACTTGGCGCCGATGGACTGCATCTTCTGCAAGATCGCCGCCGGAGAGATCCCGGCGACGCTGCTCCACGAGGACGCGCACCTCGTCGCCTTCCAGGACATCCACCCCCAGGCGCCCACCCACGTGCTCGTGGTTCCCAGGAAGCACATCCCTTCCCTGAACGCCCTCACTTCGGACGATGCCGCGCTGGTGGGCCGCCTCGTCCTCGAGGGGGCGCGCCTGGCCGCCGAGCAGAACCTCTCCGGGACCGGCTACCGCATGGTCCTCAACTGCGGCGCGTGGGCGGGGCAGACCGTGGACCACCTCCACCTGCACGTCCTGGGAGGTCGCCGGCTCGGCTGGCCGCCGGGCTGACCCCGGGTCTACAATCCCGGCCCTTCCGGAGGCAGACATGGAACAGGTCTTCCTGGTCAGCGCGGTCCGTACGCCCATCGGCCGTTTTCTGGGCGCTCTGGCCCCCCTCTCCGCCACCCAGCTGGGGGCGATCGCGGTGCGCGAGGCCGTCAAGCGAGCCGGGATCGAGCCCTCGCAGGTGGAGGAGGTGGTGATGGGGAACGTCGTCCAGGCGGGTCTGGGGCAGAACCCGGCGCGCCAGGCGGCACTCTTCGCCGGCCTTCCCGACACCATCCCGGCGGCGACGGTGAACAAGGTGTGCGGCAGCGGTCTGAAGGCGGTGATGATGGCCGCCCAGGCCATCAAGGCGGGGGACGCCCACGTGATCGTGGCGGGCGGGATGGAGTCCATGTCCAACGCGCCCTACCTCGTGCGCAACGCCCGCACCGGCTTCCGCATGGGTCACCAGACGATGGAAGACTCCATGATCCACGACGGCCTGTGGGACGTGTACAACGACTACCACATGGGGAACACGGGGGAGGTGGTGGCCGAGCGCTACCACGTGTCCCGCGAGCAGCAGGATGCGTACGCCTACGACTCCCACCGCAAGGCCGTCGCCGCCATGGACGCGGGCAAGTTCAAGGACGAGATCGTGCCCGTGGAGGTACCCGGCAAGAAGGAGCCAGTCAGAGTCACGATGGACGAGAACCCGCGGCGGGACACCTCGCTGGAAGCCCTGGCCAAGCTGAAGCCGGCCTTCAAGAAGGAGGGCACGGTGACCGCCGGGAACGCGCCGCCCGTCAACGACGCCGCCTCCGCCACCGTCGTGGTCTCGGAGACGGCGCTGAAGCGGCTGGGGCTCACGCCCATCGCCCGGGTGGTCGCCTACTCGGCGAGCGGCCTCGCTCCCGAGCTGGTGATGATGGCCCCCGAGCCCGCCATCCGGAAGGTCTGGGAGAAGACGGGCTGGAAGAACGGGGACGTCGACCTATACGAGATCAACGAGGCCTTCTCCGTGCAGCAGGTGGCGATGCGCAAGGTGCTCGACCTCGACCCCGCCAAGCACAACGTGCTCGGGGGGGCGGTGGCGCTGGGGCACCCCATCGGCTGCTCGGGCACGCGCGTGCTCACCACGCTCGTGCACGCGCTGCACGACCGCAAGGAGAAGCGGGGGATCGCCGCCCTCTGCCTGGGAGGCGGCAACGCGGTGGCCATGGCGGTGGAGGTGTAGGGGGACAGGCACCAAGAAGAATTGGTGTTTCCGTCGGAGGAGAAGCGATGGAGATCCGCACGATCGGCGTGGTGGGCGCGGGACAGATGGGGGGCGGCATCGCCCAGGTGGCCGCGGAGGCCGGGCATGCGGTCGTGCTCCACGACATCGAGGAGCGCTTCGTGTCGAAGGGGCTCGGAGCCATCCGCAAGAACCTCGACCGGGCCGTGGAGAAGGGAAAGGCGAGCGCGGAGCACCGCGACGCCGCCCTCGCCCGCATCAAGGGCACGACCTCCCTCGAAGACTTCGCCTCCTGCGAGCTGGTGGTGGAAGCGGTGGTGGAGCAGCTCGCGGTGAAGGAGAAGCTCTTTCGGGAGCTGGACCGCATCTGCCCCCAGGGAGCGATCCTGGCCACCAACACCTCCTCCATCTCGGTCACGAAGATCGCCGCCGCCACCTCCCGTCCCGAGCAGGTGATCGGCATGCACTTCATGAACCCGGTGCCGGTGATGAAGCTCGTGGAGGTGATCCGCGGCCTCGCCACCTCGGACGCCACCACGCAGGCGACGGTGGCGCTGGCGGAGAAGCTGGGCAAGACGCCGGTGGAGGTGCGCGACTTCCCCGGCTTCGTCAGCAACCGGGTCCTCCTCCCCATGCTCAACGAGGCGATCTACTGCGTCTACGAGGGGGTGGCCACGCCCGAGGCCATCGACACCGTGATGAAGCTGGGGATGAACCACCCCATGGGCCCCCTCACGCTCGCCGACTTCATCGGCCTCGACACCTGCCTGGCCATCATGGAGGTTCTCCACGAGGGCCTGGGCGACGACAAGTACCGCCCCTGTCCGCTGCTCCGGAAGTACGTGGAGGCGGGACGGCTGGGGAAGAAGTCCGGCCGCGGCTTCTACGACTACACGCAGGCAACCGTCGCGACGCGCTGATCGCCGGCAAGTCCGGCCCCGAGCCCGCGCGCATCCGCGCCTCCTTCGTGCACCCCCCCATGGCCCGCCGCGGGCTCGGCCGCCGGTTGATCGACACTTGTGTGGAGGTCGCGCAAGGGGCCGGCTTTCTTCGCATGCGACGGCGCATCTGAACGGTCCGTGCCCACAACCGCTGTAGGATGAGCCGGTCCCCGGAGGTGGGAGGTCATGGTGGAAAGCCGGCCTGGCACGGCGATGGTGTGGCGGAGGGTCCCGCGCCGATGGCAGGTGGTGGCGCTCTTCGCCTGCATCGTCGCCAGCTGGGGCCTGTTCACGCTGGCGGGGCGTGCCCTGGTGAGGCTGATCTACGAGGGTCGAGCGCCCGCCTTCCTGAACGGGTTGATGACCAGGAACGAGGGGCAGCCCGTCTCCGACTTCTACCGTCTGACCGATGCCACCGTCTTCGGCATGCACTTCCTCCTCGTCATCCTCGCCCTGATCTGGCTCACGCGCGGACGGCGCTCCCCCTGGCTGTGGTTCGGGATCTTCTTGGCCGGGGTTGTCGGCTTCGTGCTGCTCGATCTCGCGACCGACAGCGTTTACCTGAAGATCTGGCACGAGCACTCCGTCCCGGAATGGCTCGGCTATGCGACGGAGCTGATCTTCGCCTGGGCGATGTACGGGGTATTCAAGCGCCGTGGGGAGCGGCTGTATCTCTGCCTGAGCCTGCTGGGAGTCATGCTCTTCCTGGACGACAGCTTGCAGTATCACGAGATGATGGGCCGCGTCCTGGCGCCCATCGTGGAGCTGACGGGATTGCACCGGGTCCTCGAGGTGGAATCGCACTACCTGGGCGAGATCCTGAGCCTGGTCCCCTACGGGATCCTGGCCCTGCTCGGGTCCTGGTTCTACCTGCGCGCAGGCGCTCAGCCGCGCCGGGATGCCCGGGTGGTGGCGGCCTTGATCGTGCTCCTCTTTGCGTTCGGGGTCATCCTCGACTTCGTCTCCCACATCGGACTCTGGACCCCCCCCTTCCAGCTCGCCTGGATCGAGGACTCGGCGGAGATGGTCATCGAGAGCGGGCTCGCCGCATTCGGGGCATCGGTGCTGTGGCGCGAGAGCTGGGACTGATCACCGGAGAGCGCGCCGCAGGAAGCACTCCCGGGGCACCACCCAGACGTCCGACAGCCCGTCCCGGCCTGCGTAGACTCTCCGTGCGCAATCCCAGGTGGTGAAGGCCGTCGCTGCCGAGAGGGCGGAGGCCTGCTCTTCACCGTAGTAGTTGATCGCCTGTCCGGAGAGGACGATCCACACCTGCGGGGCCTCGGTCTTCTCCAGCGCCAAACCCACATCCCGCAGGGTGTGCACGGAGCGGAGCCCGATCCACCCCTCGGCATCCCCCTTGTGGCTCATGGTGAGCTGGATGTCCGCTCGCGGGCAGTACGCGTCATGGATGAGGAGGTCCATGGGCACGATGAAGTCCCCGGTTGCGGCGTGGGAGCAGACGTAGCCCGAGGATCCTGCGTGATCGGGGACGAAGGAGTCCGGTTCTCCCGACCGGCGCAGGCGCTCGTTCTTCCCGTAGTGCTGGACCGTGGCGGCAAGGGTGGTGGGAGGCCAGATCCCGCCGGGGATCACCATGAGGAGCAGCCCCAGGCAGCCGGAGAGCGCGCGCCGCAGCGGCGCCCGTTCTCCCCCGGGGAGAAAGGCCGCGGCGGCCCGTGTCCCGAGCCACCAAGCGCCGGCCGCGAACAGCAGCGCGAAATAGGGGTCGAGGTGGAAGACGTAGCGCTCGTCGATCTTGGTCCAGGCCCTGGGGGAGAAGCCCAGCGCGGTCGCCGACAGCGCGAAGGCGGCCACCACGAAGACGTGGGGGGCGAAAGCGCGACGCTGACGAAAGAAGGAGGTGAGGATCACGCCCGTGCCGACGGCTGCGAGCGCCAGGGGGGCCGGGCCGCGGCGCGCGAAGTACTCGAGAAAGTTCGGGGGGAATCCCGCCATTGCCCGCAGTGCCCGCACCGGGGAGAGGTGCGCGGGTCCGGCCACGAGAACCGCGAGCCATGCCGCTGCACCCACTGCCAGGACGCCGAAGAGGATGGAGACCTCCCGCCAGTGCCACCTCCCGTGGGCGAACGCGTGCCAGGCCAGGAACGCAGCCGCGGCGTAGAAGGCGAGCGCGAGCTGCTGCATGCCCGACAGCAGGACCGCGGTGGCGAGGGCGGCGAGGAACGAGGCTCTCCGCCCCCGCAGGGCGAGAGCCCCCGCCAGGCCGGCCCCGAAGAGGGCCAGGGCCATCCACCGTCCTCGCTCGAGGAGTGGCGCGCCCTCCTCCTCGGGATCGGAGGCTGCTCCACCTCCCGCGTCGCTCGGCGCGTGCAGGGTGGTGACCCTCTGCTCGAAAGCCGCGTAGTGATGCCGCTCGAAGAGGATCTGGGCTCCGCCCGCCAGGACCACGGCCGCCAGCGCCAGCGCGACGAATCCCTGCCGCCGCACGTGCCTCCGCAGCAGGAACAGCACCGCATAGGGGACGGCCAGCACGGCTCCCAGCTGGTGGAGCGAGCAGGCGACGACGGTGGCCGCCAGCGTCGGCAGTCGAAACCGGTCGTCGTCCTCGAACGCCACCTTGTACATCCCGAAGAGCGCAAACAGATAAACGGCGGAGAAGGGCGCATACATGCGCGCGGTGCGGGCGGTCGCGATCTCCCAGCTGGACAGCGCCAGGAAGAGCGCGGCCAGCAGCGCGACCTGGCGCCCGAACGCACGCCGGCCGAACAGGTACGTGAGCGCCACCGTGAGCAACGACAGGAGCGCGGCGGGGAGGCGGGTGGCGAGTGCGGTCGCGCCGAGCAGGGAGGTCGACGCTGCCGTGAGGTAGGAGAAAAGAAGCGCTCGGGGGTAGATCACCCCGGAGGGGAATCGCGGGACGCCCTCCTCGCGGATGGCGCGGGCTGCGATGGCCGCGTAGTCCTCGTTCCCGAGCAGTCCGGGATTCCCGAGGTCGTACAGCCTCGGTGCGGCGGCCAGCACGAGAAGCCCGGCCAACACGACCCAGGACCAGACACCTCGGGCTCGATCCTGGGGAGACGGCAGCAGCGAGGACGCGCTCATTTCTGGCGCCACTGGAACCACTCCTGGCCGGAACGGCGGTTCATGCAGTCGGCCATGACCCGGGGGTCGGCGTGACCGTCGCGCTCCGTGGCCGCCACGTACTCCTCGAAGCAGCCGTGGAAGTGCGTCTCGACCACCTGCAGGCAGGCCGTGCGGCCCCGGCAGGCCTTCTCCAGGTTGTGGCGCACCGTGGCCATCGCCTCCTGCCGGCGGTCGGGGGCCTCGGCGCAGCCGGACAGACACAGGAGCACGAGCAGAAGGAGGCGTGGCACGTCACCGCTCGAGCAGCCGGCTCCAGTTGAGCAGGACGGTGGTGGGCGGGTTGCTCTGGTCTCCCTGGGGAACGAGCGCGAGGAAGCGCTGGCCGTCGGGAGAGACCCGGTACCGGTTGCGGGTCGGGATGGGCGCGATCGCCATGGGGAACATGGGCTCGGGGACTCCGGCGTCGAAGGCGGCCCCCGTGCTCACGGGGACCCGCATGAGCTTCTGCTCCGGCGAGAGATAGAAGAGCTCCTTGCCGCCCGGTGCCCAGTGCGGCTCCTCGCCGCCGCGCGTCGAGATCTGCCAGCGCCCGCGCGCCTCGCCGATCCCGACCACGTAGATCTCCCCGGATCCCGACTCGGTCGACTCGAAGGCCAGCCAGCGGCCGTCCGGGGACAGGGCCGGGCGCGTGTTCTGGAACTCGGAGGCGACCAGCGGCTTCGCCTGATCGGGATGGCCGAGGGGCAGGAGCCAGATCTCCCACGGCTTGTCGGGAGGCCTGTACTGCAGGACCATCGCGCTCCCGTCGGGGAGGACGGCGGATGGGACCAGGCGTCCCTCCTTCTCGAAGATCGTGCGCTCCTCGCCCGTGCGGTCGAGCGCGAGCTCCAGGACCCGGGTCGGTTTCCCCGGCCGCACGCTCTGGAAGAAGACGCTCCGCCCGTCCAGGGAGACCAGGGGCGCCGACTCGCCGTCCTTGTCGAACGTGAAGCGGGAGGAGACGCCCCGCTTCAGGTCGCGCGTCCAGAGGTCGCCCGAGCCCAGGCCCCCCGCCTGGTACACGAGCCAGCGGCCATCGGCGGAGAGGGAGAAGGAGTTGTGGTCGCCGGCGTCCATCTCCGCGCTGGTCCGGCTCCCGGCGCGATCGAACCAGACGTACTGCGTCTGTCCCGCGCGCCCGGCACGGTAGGCGAGGATGCCCGTCCTCGAGGCCGAGAAGTCCGCAAGGCCGACGTTGTCGGTCCCCAGGTCCTCGGCCACGGGGATCGGCTCCCCCGCGAGCTTCCCCGAATCGGCGTCGAAGCGCTGGGCCACGAGCGTGGTGTCGCGCACGAAGAGGAGGTAGCCGGGAGGCGCGTACTCCACGCGGGAGAGCCCGCCCACGACCTCGCGGATGGTCTTGCCGCCCGCGTCGGCGAGTTGGATGGCCTGCTTGCCCTCGTTCAGCTTCACGTACAGGAACCGCTTGCCGCCGGGAAGGAACTGGGGCCATCCCACCTGATCCGTCTTCCCATCGATGAGCGCGCTGGCCACTCCCCCGCCCGAGGGGACCTTCCAGATGGGATCGTTGGCGCTGCCGTCGAAGAGGATGGTGTCGTCCTCTCCCCAGCTTCCATCGGCCCCGCCGGGGGCGTCGCAGACCGTCTGGGGCGGCCCGCCGGTGACCGCCACCTTCTTCAGCTTGCCACCGGCGATGAACCCGAGGAAGCGGCTGTCCGGCGACCAGAAGGGGCGGGTCGCTCCCTCCGTTCCGGGGAGCGGCTGTGCGTCCAGCGCGTCCATGGGGCGGACCCAGACACGGGTCACGCCGGCATCGTCGGTGGCGTTGAACGCCAGGTAGCGTCCATCGGGCGAGAGCTTGGGAGAGCCGACGACGGGCAGCTTGGGCGGCTGCGGCACCTGGAAGCGCACCAGCTCGGGGACCGCGGGTGCTCGCCGCACGAATCCCACGCCGAGGATCCCCGCCGTGGCGGCGGCCGCCGCGGCGACGCCCCAGGCGAGCCGTTCCCGGTTCTTGCGGCGATGCGCGACCGGCACGGGCACGCCGGCTTGCGAGCCGCCCTCGGCGATCCAGGCGAGCTGGAGACGAAGATCGTGCGCCGTGTGCCAGCGCTCCTTGGGGTCCTTGGCCAGGCAGGTGGAGATCACCCGGTCCAGCGCGGGCGGCGTCAGGGCCGAGATCGAGGACACCGGTGGCGGGGTGGAGTGCATGATGGAGCCGATGAGGCTGGCCTGGCTGTTCCCCGCGAACGCCTTCTTCCCGGTGGCCATCTCGTAGAGGACGCAGCCGAGCGCGAAGAGGTCGCTGCGCGCGTCCGACTCCTTCCCCTCGAGCTGCTCGGGCGCCATGTACTGGAAGGTGCCCAGGATCATCCCCGCCGAGGTGAGGGGGGAGGAGAGCTGCTCGGTGGGGCGCTGCCCCATCTGCGTGCGGCTTTCCGTCGGTCCCGTGGCATGCAGCTTGGCCAGGCCGAAATCGAGGAGCTTGACCCCGCGTTCGGTGAGGAACACGTTCCCGGGCTTCAGATCCCGGTGAACGATCCCCGCCGTGTGCGCCGTCTCCAGCGCGTCCGCGATCTGGATCCCGAAGCGGAGCACCTCGTCGAGGGGGAGGGGGCCGCGCCCGAGCCGGTCGGAAAGCGATTCCCCGTCCAGCAGCTCCATGACCAGGAAATCGGTCGTGCCCTCCCGGCCCACGTCGTGGAGCGTGCAGATGTGCGGGTGCTGCAGGGAGGAGATCGCCTTGGCCTCACGCTCGAAGCGCGAGCGCAGCTCGCTGGAGCCGGTGAGGTGCTCGGGAAGTACCTTGAGGGCCACCTCGCGCTCCAGGCGCGTGTCCCGGGCGCGATAGACCTCCCCCATCCCTCCCGCGCCGATGGGGGAGAGGACTTCGTAGGGACCGAGGCGTGTGCCGGCGCTCAGGCTCATGGCGCGGGAACATACCCCAACCGGCGTGCTCGCTGCACAAAGAAGATTCCCGGGCAACCCGGGGAACCGGCCACCGTAGACGGCCCCATGCGCATGCTCGCCGTCCTCGCCCTCGTGCTGTGGTTCCAGCAGGCGCACGCCGGACTGGCTCCGCAGGTCGACGCCGCGATCACGGCGAGGGTGGAGGAGGAGCTCAGGGAGACCGGTGCACCGGGCGCCGCCGTGGCGATCCTCCGGGACGGCGAGATCGTCTACCTGAAGGGGTTCGGGCGCACGAGCGTGGAGGAGGACGGCCATCCCGTCACCCCCGACACCCTGTTCCGTCTCGGCTCCACCACCAAGATGATGACCGCGCTGGTGGCGCTCGACGACGCGGCGGCGGGAAGGCTGGACCTCGACGCTCCCCTGCGCACGTACGTGAAGGACCTCCACCCGGCCATCGGCAAGGTCACCCTCCGCCAGCTCCTCACGCACACCGCGGGCCTGGCGGAGGGGAAACCATCCGTGGAATCGCACGACGACGCGGCGCTCGGGAAGATGGTCCTGGAGTGGGGGAAGGACGCGATGTTCGCGCCTGCCGGGGACGTCTTCTCCTACACCAGTCCAGGCTACTGGCTCGCCGGTTACGTGCTGGAGCGTGTCCATGGGAAGCCCTACGCCGAGGTGATGCGGGAACGGCTGTTCGAGCCTCTGGGCATGCCGCGCTCGACCCTCCGTCCGCTGGAGGCGATCACGCACCCGCTGGCGCAGGGCCACGAGGACCAGGGCGCGGACCTGAAGGTGGTGCGCCCCATGGCCGAGAACACGGCCCAGTACCCCGCGGGCTCGGTCTTCTCCACGGCACGCGAGCTCGCCGCCTTTGCGGCGGTGCTCCTGAACGGAGGGAGGAGCGAGGGGCGGCAGGTGCTCTCCCCCCCGGCCGTGCACGCGTTCTTCACCGCGAACGTGGCCCTGCCCGGAGGAGACGGCGCGCTCTACGGCTTCGGCCTCGTGAGTTATCCGCTCGCCGGCACGCCGGTGTTCGAGCACGGAGGGGTGCGGCGCGGCTACGGCTCGCACCTCCGCTTCTTCCCCGAGAAACGCGGAGCCATCGTGCTCCTCACCAACCGGAACGGCGTCACCCTGGGAAACACGCGGGAGACGATCACCGCCTCCGTGTTCGGCCTGACCGAGCCGCCGCCGCCGGAGGTGCCGGCGGCGCCCGTCACGGCGGCGGAGGCACGACGCTACACCGGGACCTACGCGCACAAGGACCTGGCTCGGGCGACGGTGCTCTGGGACGGCAGGCAGCTCGTCCTGGAAACGGAGGGGAAGCAGCCCCTCACCCGCGCCCGCGGGGACACCTTTCGCACCGCGGAGGGGGAGGAGGTCACGTTCGTGTTCAGGCCCGGGGAGGAGCGGGCGCGCTATCTCCACCGCGACCTCCTCAGCTCCGTGCGCACCGGGGGCTAGGAGCCGCGCGCCTCCGGACAGCCGCCGTCCGGAATCGGACGGCTGCCCGCGGACGGATGTCCGCGTCCCTCGGGAATCGAGGGGAATCGACCTCGCCCCCGTGGCACACGCCCTGCAGTGCGGCTCTGGCATGACCCACCTTCAAGAACAACGTGAGCGCCGGGAGGCGCGCGAGATCCAGCGGCGCCTCCTCCCGGCGGACCGCACGCCGGCGCCGGGAGTGGAGATCGCCCTCAACTGGAGGCCGGCGCACGAGGTGGGGGGGGACTACTTCGACGTGCTTCGCTTTTCCGACGGCTCCCTCGGGCTCTGCATCGCAGACGTGGAGGGGAAGGGACTGCCGGCAGCGCTGGTCATGTCGAGCCTGCAGGCGGCAGTGCGCGCGCTGGCCTCTCCGCAGACGGCGCCTGCCGCCCTGTGCGGGCGGCTGAACGCGATCTTCTGCGAGGACCTGCCCGCGGCGCGCTCGATCTCCCTGTTCTACGCCCACCTCGAGCCCAAGACGCGCCGCCTGACCTATGCGAACGCCGGTCACCTGCCTCCCGTGGTGCGGCGCCGCAAGGGCGCACCGGAGCGGCTCACCGTCGGCGGCATCGTGCTGGGGCACCTGCCGCATCGGCCCTACGCCGAAGCCCAGGTCGTCCTCGATCCGGGGGACGCGCTCGTCCTGTTCACGGACGGCGTCACGGAGGCGATGAACGGCGCCGAGGAGGAGTTCGGTGAGGCGCGGATCGCCGCCTGCGCGTGCGCCGCACCGGAGGCCGGACCCGCCGAGCTGCAGCGGAGGATCCTGAGCGAGGTGGCCGCGCACTGCGATAGCCGGTTCGGGGACGACGCCACCCTCGCGGTGCTGGAGGTCGCCTGAGCGCAGCGCGCACGCGGCGCGCATTTCCGACCGTGGAGCCGGTGCTTCCCGCAGAAGAACGACGCGTCGGATACGCCGTGCCGTTGTCCCGCATGTGGAATCCCGAGGGCCCGAAGTTTGCTGCCGCGTGTCGCATCCCCAGTCGCGGCCATCCCCGGCCGCGGTTTCATCCCCCAAGAAGGAGTGGTCCCATGCAACACGAGAATCGTCCCGGTGGCGGTAGCTCCGGCAGCGGCGGTGGCGGCGGCCGCCAGGGTGGCGGCGGCACCGGCGGCGGCGGCAGCCGTCAGGGCGGCGGCGGCGATCGCTGACCCCGGAGCCGGGGCTCCGCCGGCTGCGGTGGGGCCCGGTTCCACCGGTTCCGTCCAGCCGGGGAGTTGACCGGAGCGACCGGGTTGGCGGAGCCTCTCTCACCCATGGATCGGCTCGAGATCGCGGTGGCGGTGCCGC
>DASUFT010000097.1:0-3167 GCA_036274395.1 Candidatus Polarisedimenticolaceae bacterium
CAGAAGTCCAACTCGGAATCGGTACGTGCCGGGACCATCGCCGGCGCGATCGGCGGCGCTCGCGTCGGAAGGCCGAGGCACTCGAGGATCGCGACCGTTGCCTCCGGTGGGTGGATCGCGGCCAGGATCCGCATGCGCCCATGGCAGGCTGGGCACTCCAGGACGTCCACCTCGAACACGCGCCGCATCAGCTCGGCCCAGGAGCAGTTGCGGGGGCGGAGAGGGTGGCGGGGCGGCGTGGCTGTCGAAGGGATGCCTGCGCCAGCGGCTCGCCCATCCGGTCTCGGCAGCTCCCTGACGGGTTTCTCGACGTGCCTGCCGGCGTCGTTCTCGTTCTCGTTCCCGACACAACCTGAGCAAGGTTGGCGATGTTGCCCGTGCTGGCCTGAACGCTCCGGCCGAAAGGTCTGCGGCTGGGGCACGGTCTCCACCACGCGCGCGCGGTCGCGGGCGGCGGGGGCGAGGACGCCGTGGTAGCGGACCAGGTTGAACCTCGGAGGAGGGACCAGGGAGGCCAGCCTCTCCATCAGCTCCAGCGGCTCGAAGCCGACGTGGGTGGTGCCGTCGCGCCAGCGCTGCTTCAGCCGGTACACAAGGCGGCCGTCGGGCAGGAGGGACAGCCGCTCGAGGGCCAGCGCGGGGCGCGCCGCGTAGCGGCACAGGCGCTCCAGACGGCGGCGGTCGCGGGCGGGGACGGCGACATCCGCATGGATGCTCAGGCCGCCGACGCTGGCGCAGCGTCTGCCTGCCCGTGCGGGCAGGTCGTCCACGTCCACGTGGTCGCCGAAGCGGAACGCGCGCTGCCCGGCGCGCGAGCCCATCGCCACGCGGCCGGCGGTGGATGCCGAGGCCAGCGCCGCCAGTAGCGGCTCCTCGCGTACCAGCGGGTCGCTCTCCTCCGGGTCGGCGGTCGCGCCCAGGCCCCGCCGCTGCAGCAAACGGCCGATCGCTCGGGCGACGCTTTCAGCGACGCGAGCCACCTCCCGGCCGTCCGGAGGAGGAAGGGGACGGAAGCGGAGGCGGTCCCCGGTACGGTGGAGAACGCCGTCCAGCACCAGCGTGTGGAAGTGGACGTTGAGGTTGAGCGCGCCCCCGAAGCGCTGCACGAAGGTCACCGCGCCGCAGCGGAGGTCGGCCGCTCTCTCGGCCGTGGCCCCGGCCGGCCGGAGCCGGCGGCGGGCCCGCCGCCGCAGCGACGCGAACACGCGCCGCACGAAGATGCGCAGCACGTCAGCGGTCAGCCGCGCGTCGTAGGCCATGCGATAGCGGAGGCGGAAGGGGAGCGAGAGGACCCATTGCCGCACCGGTGCCTCGGGCAGCACGCGGTCCACGAGGTGCGCGGCGGTGTCCGCCATGCGCCTCCCTCCGCACGAGCTGCAGAAGCCGCGCCCCTTGCAGGAGAAGGGGACCAGGCGCTCGCTCCGACAGGCGTCGCAGCGGACGCGCAGGAAGCCGTGGGCGAGGACGCCGCACTCCAGGAAGCGGCGGAACTCCCGCTCCACGAACCGGGGCGGCGAGCGGCCGGAACCCCTGGCCGCGGCCAGGAAGGTCTCCAGGCGTTCCGCGACCACGACGCGGAGGAGCGAGTCCTCCGCCCGGCGGGGAGCATGGGTGGGTGTGACGGCGCCTCCCGGTCAGGGGGAGGCGCTCCTGAAGGTCGTGCCTGGAGGGCCAGGTGTCATGGCAGCGGTTGCGAGAGCGCAACTGGGAGCGCGCCGTCCAGGAAACGCGGCTCTCCTGGGTCCTGCTCCGTTCCCTTGCTAGCATCCCGGGGTGGGGCAGGGTCCCTGGAAACGCGAGCGGGGAGCGATGAGAGCAACCGTGACAAGGACGCGCTCCAGAGAGCGCTCGCGCGCGGAGAAGTGAGCGCCGACCTCACCCTTTTCGCCCCCCTCCTCGATGCGCCCGCCTACCGCGAGCTGGAGGCGGCGGTGCGCGCCGGGGTGCGGGGCCACGCCCTTTCCGGCCTGGTGCCGGGGGGTCGCGCGCTGGTGCTCACCCTGCTGGCGGCGCGCACCGGGGCGCGGTTCCTGGTGGTCGTCCCCGACGATCAGGCGCTCGACGTGCACCAGCGCGATCTGGCGGCCCTGGCCGTCCTGGCCGGACGCGATCCCAAGTGCGTGGCCATCTTCCCTGCGCTCGATGCCGATCCTCACGCCGGCATCTCCCCCCATCCCGAGGTGGTGCGCGACCGCGTGCTCGCCCTGGGAAGACTCGCCCGGGGAGAGGTGCACCTGCTGGTGGTCCCCGTGCGGGCCCTCTTCCAGAAGCTCCCCGCGCCCGAGGAGCTGCGGGCGCGCATCCGCACGCTGGTGCCCGGCGGGAGCCTGTCCCCCGATCGCTTCCTCCTCGACGCGCTCGCCTCCGGTTACCGTCGCGTGGACATCGTCGCCGCCCAGGGCGAGGTCTCGCGCCGCGGCGGCATCCTCGACATCTTCCCGCCCGAGCACGACGAGCCCGTCCGCATCGAGCTGTTCGGCGATACGATCGAGTCGCTGCGCGCCTTCGACACCGATCACCAGCGCTCCACGCACACGCTGGAGCGCGCGATCGTGGGCCCGGCGGTGGAGAACCCGCCCTCGGAGGAAGCGCTGGCGCGTCTGCGCCTCTGGCTGGAGCAAGGCGCGGACAGGGCGCGGGCCAGCGACGGACCTGTGAGGGAGTTCCGGGAGCACTTGGACACGCTGCAGAACCAGGGCTTCCTTCCCGGACTGGAAGCCCTGGCCGGCGTCACCGCCGCCCGCCCCACGCTGCTGCTGGAGCACGCGAGCGATCTGCAGCTCGTGGTGGACGAGCCCGAGCTGGTGGACGACGCGCTGGTGCGGGCATGGCACGACATCCAGACCTCTCATGCGGAGAGCGATGACCGCGTGCTCCCGCCCCCCGAGCGCCTGTTCGCCGATCCTCGGGAGCTGAGGGAGGCACTGGCCAGCCCCGCGGTGGCGCTCCGTGCGCTGGACGACCCGGGAGCGCCTGCGCCGGGGGGTCGCACCCTGCTCCCCAGCCGGCCCCCGCGCAACTACGCGGGCAGGCTGGGAGAGCTGGCGGCGGACCTCGTGCGCGCCCGGGAGCGGGGGACGCGCGTCGTGTGCGTGATGCGCGCCCGCGGCATGGCCGAGCGTCTGGCGGAGGTGCTCGCGCCTTACGGCCTTGCCGTGGCCCTGAGC
>DASUFT010000098.1:0-30202 GCA_036274395.1 Candidatus Polarisedimenticolaceae bacterium
GTCGGCCAGATCCGCTCCCGGCGGCGCGCAGGCGCGCGGCACGGGGCCGCCGTTGGTGGTGATGAGGTTCATGAGCCAGTCCTCGATGGCCCGGCGCGCCGCCGACAGGTAGCGGCCGGACCGCGGCGCCGCCACGCAGAAAACCAGGTCACCGTTGCCGGTGCTCACGAACCCCGCCAGGACCGCGGCCCCTCCGTCGGTGGTGGTGAGCGTGCCGGTCTTCGCCGCCACCGCCGCCGCGTTGCTCCCGTGGGAGAGGCGCGGGTAGGCCTTCGTAAGCGGATAGGAAGAACAAAGCGCCGTTCCGGTCTCCCGCCGACGTGACCGCGCCCGCTGGGCGCTCTACAACCCGGACGGCGTCTTCGACATCGAGAACAAGGGCGTGGCTCCCGTCCAGGAGGTCGAGATGGACCCCGCCGCCTGGCGGGGCGAGGATCCGCAACTCCAGGCCGGGATCGACTGGGTGCTGAAGAAGCTGCGAGAGAACCCGCCGGCGAAGGGGATGCGGCCGCCCTACCCGAGGTACCACCAGCCGCCGTCACCGGCCGTAGGAGGCGGCGGGGGCGCGCCCTGATCCTCCGTTGGCATCCCCTCGGTCGGAGAGGTGCTGGTCTCCCCGGGGGCGGCCCCCACCGTGAATTCGACGGTTGAGCCGTTCACCGCCGGAGCCAGTGCCGCGGGAGGATCGAATCTCCAAAGACCGAGCGCCAGGTCGCTCGGGATCGACCCGAACAGCCAGCCGCAGGCTCGCTCTTCGGCGTCCAGGGGAGACATCCAGCCCGCCGCGGCGCCTCGGTACTCGCCGTCCGCACCGATCGGATGCTCAAGACCCTCAAGCACGCCCGGCTCGACAACTCCTACGAGGCCGAGCTCCGCAAGCTGCTCGCGGTCGACCTCCTCATCATCGACGACTTCGGTCTCGACGCCATGGACCACACCGAGAGCCGCGATGCATACGAGATCCTCACCGAGCGTCACCGCGCCGGCTCGATCGTCGTCACATCCAACCGCGGACCCGATGAGTGGCTCGCCACCTTCGCCGATCCGGTGCGCGCCCAGAGCGCCATCGACCGCTTCACGAGCAACGCCTACGACCTGATCATCGAGGGCGAGTCCTACAGGCTGCGCCTGAAGCCGCGCCTTACCGCCGCGAGCAAGGGCCGCAAGTGAGCACGACGCCGACCAGAACGAGAGCCCTGTGGATCCTGTCGGACCCGTGGAAAACGCTTCCAAGCGCCCAGCCCGAGGCCACAGCTGGTCGCCGCGTTTCCCACAGGTCCTTGGACGGCGCGACACGCGCGCCGCCCACAGGCTCCACAGGACCTACCACGTCTCCCTCCATCAGGATCCTGGACACGAAGACGTCAGATCAGGCACGCTGAGATCGTCACGCGAGGAAGGGACCCGGGGGGGGATGCTTCTGAGAAACGGGGGTCCATAGGTACTGAGAATCGACCCAGAGTCGCTACCGTTGCCCCGCCACGCCCTTGACCCTCAAGCTCCCCATCATGCGGGCAAAGATGTCCTTGATCTGACCGTAGTCCCGCCCAGGAGCGACGAACAGAGCATAGATGACGTGATCGTCCGAGACCTCCCGCGCGAAGACCGTCACACACTCCTCCTCGCCCGTCACTTCGGATCGTCCCCTGAAGACGAGAGAGATGGCGGAGCGGCCACTTGCTGTGGTGTCGATGCGCTGCGATTCCAGGACCCGCCGAAGCGTGGGGTTGGCTCGGATCACCTGTCTCACCAGATCGTTGGTGGCTGCGGCCAGGCTGGTGCCTTCCTCCCCGGCGTCGTTGAGGAAGGGGGCATAGTGGCGGACCACCACGCCGTAGGTCAGGTCCCTGGCGTCACTGCCCCGGTCGAGGAAGCCGCCGTCTGGGGCGATGGTCACCGCCAAGCCGTCCGCGGATTCGTAGGACCGCCAGTTCGAGGGATGCTCGATGCGGAACAGGCCATTGCGTGGCTCGAAGGTGCGGAACTTCGCGGACGGCGGAGGGACGTGGAGGTCGCGGACCGGGGGAGGAGCGGGAGCGGCGTTGGCACTGGGAGGTGGCGAGGCGCTTTGATCCGGCGAGATGTCTTTCGGCGAGGGAGCAGGCGGCACGGCCTGCAAGGCCACCTCGGCCTCCCGGAAACAGCCCAGAGACGAGGCCGGATCGAGGCTCAGCTTCGCCACGGCGCTCCGCAGCAGCCTGGAGTTGCCGAAGAACTCTCGAGCTTCTACGGTTCCTCCGCCTGCGTTGCCGTCCAGAACGTCGAAGAAATCGATCATATCCTGGGGGTCGTACCCGGCCCTGGCCAGGGCCCGGGCCGCCACCATGTCCGCCTGCTCTTCGTCCGCCTGGCTGTACTCCAGGAACACGGCATTGAGACCGAAGCCGCCCAGGGCCCGGATCACCCTCTCGGTCGAGCCCTCGTCCCTCACCAGGAGGCCTCCCAGGATCCCCAGTCCCCCCTGCCCAACATAGGCCCGGGACGCCTGATGCGTCCCGTGCCGCAGCGCCACGTGCGCCATCTCATGGGCGAGCACCCCGGCCAGCTGGCCCTCGTTGGCGGCGGCCGCGATCAGCTCCCGATGCAGATACACGTCACCACCGGGAAGGGCGAAGGCGTTGAGCCCGAGAGCATTCACGACCTTGAACCGATAGGGGAAGGTCGCGCCGGGCATGTCCGCGGCAAGGCGCCGGCCGATGGCCCCGATGTAGTCGTCGACGATGGAATCGCGAACGATGGGCAAGCGACCCTCGAGCTCGGCTGCGGACCGGCGGCCGATGTCGATGTCCTGCTCCGTGGAAAAGAGGTTGAAGCCGGAGGCGATCGTGACTTGAGCGGAGAGGGGATGGAAGGTCAAGACCGAGGCCGTAGCGAGGAGTCCCCACGCCACGCGCCTTCGCAGTCTGCGGATGCTCACCACTTCATCTCCTCTGAACAGGATGGTGCGCACCGGGGAGGAGTGGTGCCATGGGGTGATGACCCCAGCACACGGACGGTAGGGTTACACCCCATGGGCGCGCGCTTCTCTCTAGGTTAGCGTTGGGGACAAGGAGGCCCCTCATGATCTGGACGGTGGCCATCATCCTGTTGATCTTGTGGATCCTTGGTTTGGCGAGCAGCTATACGATGGGTGGCTTCATCCACGTCCTGCTCCTGGCCGCGCTGGTGGCGGTTGTGTTCCAGCTGTTCCGCGGACGCAAGTTGACGAGCCGTTGATGCGCGCCTTCCCGTTCCATGGGGGTTGTGGCCACCGCGCCCGACCCTCCCATGGGCACGACATTCAGCGGCACGGGCGGTAGCCAGGAAAGGACGATGAGCCCATGAAGCACATGATCTCCCGGGCTCTCATGGGGACGGCGTTCCTGGCCGCCGCCACGGTACCGGCCCGCGCCGACGAGGTGACCGTCCAGTCCATCCTGATCGCTCAGGGAGCGGGTGCAGCGGCTGGCGGCATCATTTCCGTCATCAACGACCCCGCCACTACCGTGGCCGTCACGCCCGGGGACATCGTCACCCTGCGAGCCGCCGGAGTTCCAGACGCCGTCATCACCGCGATCGAGGCGCGTGCCCCGGTCCCGGGCGTGGCGCTGCAGCCCGACGATGCACGGCTCGCCGATCTCGTGCGTCTCATGAAGTCGGGAATCTCCGAGGCCATCCTGCTGGAGCACGTCCAGCACTCCGGTGCCCCATTCGAGCTCTCGAGCAACGACCTCCTCTACCTCAAGCAGAACGGCGTCCTGGAATCCACCATCGGGGCGTTGATGGCGACCAGCGGAGGAAGCCATGCGGCACCGCGGGCTCCGGGGGCTGCGCCCGCCGTCCCGCGGGATCTCACCTTCGACGACCTGGTGCTGGTGGGACATTGGTTCCACAAGGACCGGGTGGGTCGCCTGGTCATGGGAGGGGACACGCTCTCGTGGGTGGTTGCGAACGACGCCGACAAGAACTTCACCTTTCAGATTGCCGGGTTGGAAAAAGTCTGGTTCACCTGTCAAACGCGTACACCTGAGAACTTCTGCTACCAGATCGTCAATGGCGCACGCTTCCCCTTCCGCGACGGCAACGGAGAATCGGGATCCAATGCCTCGGTTGTCGAGGTGATGGAGGCGCTGCGCAAGTACTTCCCGCAGGTCGCTTTCGGGCCCCCCGACGCCACGAAGGGGTGATCCCCGTGCTGGTTCCAGGACCATCGGAGGAAGAGCAGGTCCCCGGCGAAGGGACGGTGGCCACGGCCACGCCTCAGGAGTGGAGCCTGGGGGAGGTGCGCTCGCGCTTCGAGAGCGCGTTCAGGAGCGCAGCCATCGGCATGGCCCTGGTGAGCCTCGAGGGAGAGTGGCTGGAGGTGAACGATGCGTTCTGTCGGATCCTCGGCCACCGTCGGGATGAGTTGAAGACCACCACGCTGCAGGCCCTCACGCATCCCGAAGACGCGGAGAGCGACGAGGAAACCTTCCGCGATCTCCTTTCCGGCCGGGTTCCCAGCTACCAGGTGGAGAAGCGTTACCGAGACGCCGCGGGTGACTACGTCTGGGTGGGTGTGACGGTGTCCCTGGTGCGAGACTTGGGGGGCGAGCCGCTCTATGTCCTGTCCCAGGTGCAAGACATCTCGGACCGGAGGAAAAAGGCTTCCCGTCTGGAGTACCTGATCGACCACGATTTCCTGACTGGTCTCTTCAATCGACGGCACTTCCAGCAAGAGGTGGTGCGCGAGGCCGACAGGATGTCGCGACAGGAGGCGAGGAGCGCGGTCCTCATGATCGATCTCGACAACTTCAAGAGGGTCAATGACAGCTTGGGACACAGGGCTGGCGATGACCTCCTGAAGAGCGTGGCCGGTGCCCTCCGGCAACGCAGACGGGATACCGACATCCTGGCCCGGGTAGGCGGAGACGAGTTCGCCATGCTCCTTCCCGACGCGGACGCCGATCAGGCGCATGGGATGGCCGAAGGCATCGTGAAGACGATCTCACGCGAGGTGGCGGTGCTGAACAAGCAAGCCATCCCCATGACCGCGAGCGTGGGGATCGCCTTGTTCGACGGCTCCCCCGCTCTGGCGGTGCTGGAGCTCGCCGACCTCGCCATGTACGAAGCGAAGGAGGCGGGCCGCAACCGCGTCGCCGCCTACCGGCCAGGGATCACCCGTCCCGGCCAGGTCTCGCGGCGCACGGAGGTCGAGCTGATCCGCTCGGCCATCGCGGAGGACCGCATGGTTCTGTACTGCCAGCCCATCCTGGACTTGAAGACGCGCCAGGTGAGCCAGTACGAGTTGCTCGTCCGCCTTCATGCCGAGGAATCGGAGCCCCTCTTGCCGAGCTCCTTCCTCTATGTGGCCGAGCGGTTCAACCTCATCCAGGAGATCGATTGCTGGGTCGCGTCCAAGGCCGTGCAGCTCATCGCGGAGTACGGCCGCGCGGGCGTGCGCCTGGTGCTCCACGTGAATCTCTCGGGGAAATCCATGGGCGATCCCAGCGTCGCCGCCTTCATCGAGCAAGCGATGGCGGACGCGCGCGTCGATCCCGCCTGCCTGGTGTTCGAGCTGACGGAGACGGCGGCCATCACCAACATCGACGATGCCAAGACTTTTGCCGACCGGGTGCGGGTGCGAGGATCTCGGCTTGCCCTGGACGACTTTGGCTCGGGCTTCGGGTCCTTCTCCTACTTGAAGGGCCTGCCCTTCGACTACGTCAAGATCGACGGCGACTTCATCCACGGCCTGATGGGGAGCCCCATGGACCGCCTGGTGGTGGAAGCCATCGTGGGCATCGCCCGCGGGATGGGCAAGAAGACCATTGCCGAGTTCGTGCCCAACCAGGACACCTGCCGCCTCCTGGAGAGATGCGGCGTCGACTACGCCCAGGGACACCACGTGGGTCGGGCGAGACCCTTGAGAGAGGTCCTCCCTCTCAGACCGTGACTCGATGGGCGGTAGGGTTACACCCCATCGATGCCAGGGCCGTTCCGCCGTACTGTCGAGGTAGGGGAAATCCCTTCCAGGAGGCAGGATGAACGTGGGACAAGTGGGGCGCGGAGCCCTGGCCATCGTGGTGGCCGCGCTCGTGGTTTCCGAGCTCGAGGGCTGCGGCCAGCAGCTAGGCAGCAGCGAGAAGGCGGCGTCTCCGCAGGCCGAGGCCCGCCAGGCAGAGCCGACCCCTGCGCCGCGCTCCGTGCGCGTCACGGTTCCCGAAGGAACGGAGGTCCACATGACGCTCTCCTCTTCGGTGGGATCCGCCACCAGCCAGGTGGGAGAGGCGATCAGCGGCACGACCACCTCGGCGGTCGTCGTGGGGGACCGGGTGGCCATTCCCGCAGGAAGCACGATTCATGGGCGCGTGAGCGGCGTCGATCCTGCGAGCAAGGGCCTGAAGATCGCGGAGAAGGGCGGCGGCATCGCCCTCTCCTTCACGGGGCTCACGACGCCCAGCGGCGAGCGCTCGGTCATGTCCGGCTCGCTGACGAGCGTGGGCAAATCGAAGGGCAAGACCGCGGGAATCATCGGAGGCAGTGCTGCGGGGGGGGCGATCCTGGGCAAGGTGCTGGGGGGGAGCACGAAGGATGCCGCGATCGGTGCCATCCTCGGTGGGGGCATCGGGACGGGCATCGCCGCCGGCACCAAGGGGAAAGAAGTGGTGATCCCCGCCGGAACCGCCCTGGCGATCACGCTCGACAAGCCCTTGACGATCACCCGGCGCTCGTAACGTCCGTTTCGGCCCCAAGAGGTCGCAGAAGGAACAAATGTTTTGGATCATTGCGTTGATCCTGGTGGTCTTCAGCTTTGCCACCCAAGGCCTCATTCAGGTCTTGATCTTCCTGACCGTGGCCGGCATGTTGATCGGCGTGGCGCGGAAACGAAGCTTGCGGTTGCGTGTCGCCGCCGCGGGCGCAGCCAAGGAACCCAGCGGACGAGTTGACGTGGACAGATCCCGTGGAGGGCCGGAGAATGAGGTGGGCTGAGGACCGGCATGCCCCACGGTGACCCTTGAAGGTGAAGGCCACGCGTCCGTCCCTGAAGTGGTCGCGCCAATACGCGACGGCGCTCGAGAAGAGGCTGGCATCGCCGCCGGGTGGTGGATGGCGGTCGGCGGCTGCCCTGGGCCGCTCCGCTCTGGCCATGGGGCTGAAGGCGTCGGACGTGGCCAAGATCCACGAACGGGCGCTGCGCAGGCTCCCTCCCGCCCTCTCCAACCACAATGGGATGCTCGGACGCACGACGACCTTTCTCGTCCAGGCGCTGGTTCCCATGGAAAGAGCTCAACGGGCGGCGCTGAAGAGCAACGGGCTCGCCGCCGTTCGGCGTCAGCTGGAGCGCGAGACCCGCCGCCGCCAGAGCGTGCAGGAAGCACTCCGGGCCAAGGCGCGCCACTACCGGGAGCTGCTGGAGAAGTCCCGCCTCATGCAGGAGCACTCGCGGCGCCTGTCCCACGAACTCCTCTCCGCGCACGAGGAGGAGAGAAGGAAGATCAGCCGGGAGCTGCACGATGAGATCGGGCAGATCCTGACCGCGGTCAACGTCAGATTGGCCACCCTGAAGACGGAGGCGGCGGTCAACACCAAAGGTCTGGAGAGGAAGATTGGCAGCACGCAGCGGCTGGTGGAGCGCACCATGAGCACCGTGCACCGGTTCGCTCGGGAGTTGCGCCCGCCCCTGCTGGACGACCTGGGGCTCGTTCCTGCGCTCCATGCATACATGAAGGCGTTCACGAAACGAACGCACATCCCCATTGACTTCAGGACGTTTGCCGCCATCGAGCGGCTGGACCTGGACAAGCGCACCGTCCTCTACCGTGTCGCCCAGGAAGCTCTCACCAACGTGGGCAAGCACGCCGGCGCCAGTGCGGTGCAGGTGAACCTGCAACGGCGGAG
This sequence comes from Candidatus Polarisedimenticolaceae bacterium, assembly GCA_036274395.1. Lineage (GTDB taxonomy): Bacteria > Acidobacteriota > Polarisedimenticolia > Polarisedimenticolales > DASUFT01 > DASUFT01. The sequence continues at coordinate 7,861 of DASUFT010000098.1, forward strand.
AGCCCAGGTGGTCATGGAGATTCACGACAACGGCAGGTCCTTTCCCGTGCATCGTGTGTTCATGGACAGGAAACGACTGGGTCTGCTGGGCATGCGCGAGCGGGTGGAGATGGTGGACGGCCGGTTCACGGTCGAGTCCGTCAAGGGCGAGGGAACCACCATCCGCGTCGAGATCCCCTATCGAGGAGTTCGACGGAGGTGAAGCGAATCACCGTGCTCCTGGCGGAAGACCACACCATCGTCCGCGAGGGTCTGCGGGCGCTGCTGGCTGTGGAGGCCGACATCGAGCTGGTGGGGGAGGCGGAGAACGGCCGCCGAGCGATCCATCTGACCAAGGACCTTCGACCGGCGGTGGTCGTCATCGACATCGCCATGCCCCTTCTCAATGGGCTGGAAGCCACCAGGCAGATTCTCAAAGCCGTCCCCGCCACCAGGGTGGTCATTCTCTCCGCGCACAGCGACGACGAGTACGTCAAGCAGGCGATGAAGCTCGGCGCGGCCGGATATCTGATCAAGCAGACTTCCGCACTGATCCTGGCCAAGGCAATCCGGGAAGTGGTCAGGAGCCGCGCCTTCTTCGGCCCCTACGTCTCCAGACGACTGCGCGAGGACGAGAGGAGCCTGGCTGGCCGGGCCGGGGGGCGGAGGAGGAAGGGGGAAGCCGGCCTGACTTCACGGGAGGTGGAGATCCTGCAGCTGATCGCGGAAGGCAAGGCCAACAAGCAAACCGCTGCCGAGCTGGGTATCAGTATCAAGACCGTGGAGAAGCACCGCCAGCACCTCATGAGCAAGCTGGATATCCACGACACGGCCGGCCTGACGCGCTACGCCATCGCGGCGGGGATCATCGAAGCGGGCGTCCGGCTCACGATCGAGTAGGGGGCGCTCGCTCCCGGCCGCCCAGGAGCGAGACGCCAGCCCGGGGGTCAGGCCCCGGTCGACCAGACGGACGTGCTCATGCCGGTGCTGCTGTTCATGACCGTGAGGTCCTGCCGGAAGCCGTTCTCCTTCTTCAGAAGCGGCAACACCTCCGTGTTCATCAGGCGTTTGAACTCGTCGACCTTCCCGGTCTTGACGGAGAAGTGCACGTTGCGAGCGAAACTCATGGCGCAAACCCTTTCTGCCTTGTGGAGGGGAGGAATCTCGTCTCGGGATCCCCAGGGGTCGCGCCCGCACAGGGAAAGCGGAAACGACGACTCCTGCGTGCGCTTCGAGGGCACCGGCACTTCCACGGGACCGGTCCTCCTGGAGGTCCCCGATCCGGGAGCGCTCCACGGGTATCTGGTGGTCGGCGTCGGCACGGGCCTCGAGGGCCCGGCGGGAGACGCGACGGCCGGCCCGCGCACGGTCAACGCGTTGGGGGCGTGCCCCGTGAGGGCGATCCTCTCATGATCTTCGACTCGCCGGGACCTGCGATCCTGACGGGAGGACTCGGGTCCCGGTGCGCTCGGAGACCCGCGAAGACCGGGAACGGCGATGGGATCGTGCGCACCGGCGCCTGGGCTCCCCCCAGGCCTTGAGAGACGCCGGCGCTTACTTCACTTGACCGCGGATCTCACCGGGGGCGAACGACGTCGTGTGGACGTTGACGTAGGCCGAACCGGCCTGGAGCGCCTTCACCATCTCCTCGAACTCTCCCGTTGCGATCCCCTGCGACGCGGGCCCGATGACGCTCGCGCCGGACCTGCGCGCTTGATGCTCGCTTTCCGGAGGCATCCGCCGGAGAACTGCAGAGCCTAGAAGTCCCCGCCCATACCACCGGCCATGCCGGCGTGGGCGCCCTTCTTCTCCTGGTCCGGGGCCTCGCTAACCAGGGCCTCGGTGGTGAGCATCAAGCTCGCGATCGACCCGGCGTTCTGAAGCGCACAGCGGACGACCTTGGTCGGGTCGATGATGCCCGCGTCGATCATGTTCACGAACTTCTCGCTCTGGGCATCGAAGCCCTTGTCTTTCTCGATCTCCTTGACCTGGTTGACGATGACCGAGCCCTCGTAACCGGCGTTGTTTGCGACCTGTCGGAGCGGCTCTTCGAGTGCCCGCTTGACTATCCGAATGCCGATGGCCACGTCCTCGGCTTTCTCCTTCTTCTGGAGTTCGTCCAGCGCCGGGATGCACCGCAGCAGGGCTACGCCGCCGCCGGGGACAATCCCCTCCTCTACGGCCGCCTTGGTGGCGTGCATGGCGTCCTCGACCCGGGCCTTCTTCTCCTTCATCTCGGACTCGGTCGCGGCGCCGACCTTGATCACCGCCACGCCGCCCACGAGTTTCGCGAGACGTTCCTGCAGCTTCTCACGGTCGTAGTCGGAGGTCGTCTCCTCGACCTGAGTGCGGAGCTGCTTCACGCGACCCTGAATGGTCTTGGCCTTTCCCGCTCCCTCGACGATGGTGGTGTTCTCCTTGTCGATGATGATCTTCTTGGCGCGGCCCAAGTCCTCGATCTTCACGTTCTCCAGGCGAATGCCCAGGTCCTCCGTGATGCACTGGCCGTCGGTGAGAATCCCGATGTCCTCGAGCAAGGACTTGCGTCGGTCGCCGAACCCGGGCGCCTTGACGGCGGCGACGTGCAACGTGCCGCGAAGCTTGTTGACCACGAGCGTCGCCAGGGCTTCTCCCTCCAGGTCTTCGGCGATGATCAGCAGCGGCTTGCCCGACTTGGCGACCTGCTCCAGCACGGGGAGAAGGTCCTTCATCGAGGAGACCTTCTTCTCGTGAATCAGGATGTATGCGTCCTCGAGGACGACTTCCATCCGCTCGGGATCCGTGATGAAGTAGGGCGAGAGGTAACCGCGGTCGAACTGCATGCCTTCGACGATCTCGAGGGAGGTCTCCAGGCCTTTCGCCTCCTCGACCGTGATGACGCCGTCCTTTCCGACCTTCTCCATCGCTTGGGCGATGATCGCGCCGATGGACTCGTCATTGTTGGAGGAGATGCTGCCCACCTGGGAGATCATCTTGCCGGCCACCGGCCGGGAGAGCTTGCGGATCCCGGCGGTGGAGGTCTCCACAGCCCGGTCGATACCTCGCTTGATGTCCATGGGGTTCGCGCCGGCGGTGACGGCCTTCACGCCCTCACGGAAGATGGCCTGGGCCAGGACCGTCGCAGTCGTGGTGCCGTCGCCGGCCACGTCGGACGTCTTGCTCGCGACCTCACGCACGAGCTGGGCGCCCATGTTCTCTTTCGGATCCTCCAGCTCGATCTCCTTTGCGACCGAGACACCATCCTTTGTGGACAGTGGCGATCCGAACTTCTTCTCAAGGACAACGTTGCGTCCCTTGGGGCCGAGAGTGATCTTCACGGCGTCGGCGAGCTTGTTTACACCGCGCAGCATCGCCTGCCGTGCGTCATCGGCGTACGTAATGGTCTTTGCAGCCATGTCCTTGATCCTCCAGTGTATTCGTTGAGGTCTTACTCGATGACGCCGAGGACTTCGTCCTCCCGCAGGATGACGCGGTCCTCCTTGTCGATCGTGATTTCCGAGCCCGCGTACTTCCCGAACAAGACGCGGTCACCCACCTTCACCTCGAGAGTGGTGCGCTTGCCTTCCTTGTCGCGCTTGCCGGACCCGACCGCGATCACCTTCCCTTCCACCGGCTTCTCCTTCGCCGTGTCGGGGACGATGATGTTGCCGCGCTTCTGTTCCTTCTCTTCGATCCGCTTGACGAGGACTCGATCTTCGAGGGGTCGGAACTTCATGTGATCCACCTCCGTGGACTTTTCGGCCCGTCTAGCACTATGCGGCCTTGATCTCGACCTGCTTGGGCTTGGCCGTCTCGGCCTTCGGTACGCTCACCTCGAGGATGCCGTCCTTGTAGGTCGCCGTGACCTTTGCGGCGTCGACCGTAGTGGGGAGGGTGAAGCTCCGCGTGAACATTCCGTAGACCCTCTCCAGCCGGTACGCGTTCTCTTCCCCGACCTCGGTGTCCTGCTTGCGCTCGCCGCGCAGGGTCAGCACGCCGTTTTCGATCCGGACGTCCATGTCTTCCTTCTGCACGCCAGGGATCTCGGCTCGAATCACGAGCTCATCGTGTTTCTCGAAAATGTCGACGGGCGGCGCCCACGCTCCGAAGGCATCCTCGGTGCGCGCTGTGTAGGGGTCATTGAGCGTGCGGTTGAGCCGGCTGCTCATCGCCACCAGCTGTTGCAATGGGTCCCACCGAACGAGTGCCATAGAGTCCTTCTTTCTCTTGTTGCGAAGTCTGTTCGTCGCGACCGATGGCCTGAAAGAGAAGCAGCTCGCTCCCGGGCGTTCCCGGAAGCGAGCCGCCACGCCACGGGTCAGGCGTGGACGACGTCAGGAATCGTGGTGAAGATCGTGTCGTAGGTATCGACGCGGGGCGTCCCTTCGAGGACTGGGGTGAGCTTCTTGAGGACCTCGGGATAGGTCTTCGCGTTGTAGGTCTCCGCGCAGGCGCGGTCGTCCCAGAGAGAGACGCTCATGCCGGTGTTGCCGCCAAGGAGCGTCAGGTCCTGACGAAATCCCTTCTCCTTCTTCACGAGGGGGAGGATCTCGACGTTCATCAGTCGCTGGAACTCGTCGACCTTGCCGTTTTTGACGGTGAAGTGGACGTTGCGAGCGAAACTCATGGTGCGCTTCCTCTCTTCCTTGGGGGGTGGATCTCCGGACCGCAGCCGCACAAGGTTTACGGAAGCGATGCAGCCAAGAACTTCGCGAGATCCGAGACTCGCTGGTCGTGAGCACCACCACTGATAAGATCCGCCTGGCGGGCAGTCAAGGCTTCGGACCAGATTAGGACGAAGCCACGGAAACTTCGCACGGGCCGCCACCGCGCGGGAAGCTCCTGGCCTGGAGACGAAGTTCGCTGGCCCTGAAATCTGCGACATCCGAGCCGCACTCTCGATGGCGCACTGCATGATGGGCCGGGTTCGAGGCCTGGGGTTTGGCTCGCCAAGACGGATGCAGTTCGAAACCGTAGAGCACCCGAAAAGTCCAGCCGCGGCAACGAGGTGATGGCTCTACGCTCAACCCGCGGAGGGCCCTGAGGCGCTCAGCTTCACGGTGGGCTCGACCGCCCAGGTCGGACGCCCAGGCCCCCAGCTGCGCCGGCCGCGCCCGGGTCGCGAAATAGGCGTCGGCCTCGGCGTCCACAAATTCAATATCATAACTATCGTCGTCATCCCGGCCGCAGCGAAGCGGAGAGCCGGGACCCAGGGCCACATGCACTGCGGAACCTCCTGGGTCCCGGCTCTACGGCCCGCGAGCGGGCTTTCGGCCGGGATGACGGGCTGGTTTTGGACATGCCAATTGAGTCCGGACCCTAGCCGCGGACCGATTTAGGCTGCCTCCGCGCCGGGCCTCGCTACTCGAAGGCGTGCGGAGGGTGCGATGAGGACGATTCTGCTGGCCTTGCTGGCCACGATGTGGGCCGCCGCCGCCCAGGCCTATCCGGTCGGCGAACGTCACTTCCAGGCCACCCAGCCGACCGCGCCCCTGCGCGACGCCCAGCACAAGGACGTCCTGCGCGTCACCGTCTGGTATCCCGCCAACGACCTGAAGCCCGAGGAGGACATCGCTCTCGGCCCGCCCGGCAACCCGCTGTTCTACGTCGGCGAGGCGGCGCCCGAGGCGGGGTTCGCCGACGACCGCCGCCGCCCGGTGATCCTGCTCTCCCACGTCTTCGGCGGCACGGCGCGGATGATGGGCTGGTTCGGCACGGTGGTGGCCGGGCAGGGCTACATCGTCATCGCCGTCGACCATCCGGGCAACAATGGCGCCGACCCGATGACCGTGGCCGGGGCCACCCTCTTCTGGGAGCGGCCGGGCGACCTGGCCGCGGCGCTCGCGCGGGTCCGCGCCGACCCGGAGCTGGGCCGGCGGCTGGACATGGCCAAGGTGGGCGTCGCCGGCTTCTCCGCGGGCGGTTTCACCAGCCTGGTGGCGGCCGGCGCACGGGTGGACCTCGCGCGCTTCAAGGCCTTCTGCAAGGACCGGCCCGACGACGGCGTCTGCAAGCCGCAGCAGGAGTTCCCCGACCTGACGATGGACAAGGCGGTGGCCTTCCTGGACAGGTCCGAGGCGAAGCCCGCCGTCGACCGCGCCGCCGGCGACCTCAGGCTGCCCGAGGTCCGCGCCGCCTTCGCCATCGCCCCCGCCATCGTCCAGGCTCTGGACCCCGGCAGCCTGCAGGGCCTGCGCATCCCCGTCGCGATCGTGCTGGGCGACGCCGACGAGGTGGCCCCGCCCACCACCAACGGCAGCTATGCGGCACGGATGATCCCGGGCGCCCGGCTGAAGGTCGTCCCCGGCGCCGGCCACTACGACTTCCTGTCCCGCTGCACCCCGGCCGGCGACGCCGTGATCAAGGACCTCTGCCCGGTGAAGGTCCCGCGCAGCGGGACCCACCGCGACGCGATCGAACAGGCGCTCATCCTCTTCGGCCGCGCCTTCGGCCGGCCGCCGTAAGTCACGTGGTCTTGACGAGTACGCAGCACGACACCCCGAATGTCGCCTTCGATACGCACGTTCCAGACAAGCATCATGCGCGGCGAGAGTGAGCTCGGCTGGTGGGGAGACGAGCGCGCTTTTCCCGCAACCGGTGTGTATGAGGTTCGGGCGCGCCTCTACGCGGGCGGCCGCCCTACCCCCGTATACCTCGAGTCCAATCCGGTGAGAATCGAGGTGCGCCAGCCCACTTCGCGGGACGTCAAAGCAATCCACTCGTTCCCGTCGGAGGCTGACTTCAGGCGATTGCTTTTCGAGCGACCCGCTACACCGTCCCTAAAAGCAATCGCCCGCGAAGACGATGCGCGGCTTGGCCGCCGATTCCGCGCCGTAGGACACGTCGTCGTACTCCACCGCGTAAAAGAAGGCCTCTCCCGGCAGCGGGAGCTCCGCATGCTCGAAGCCAGCGGTCGTGCGATCGACGGAGGCACTCTCGATGCACTGCACGATGCCCAGCGCGTACGCCTCGTCGGTGGCCACGATGTCCTGCAGGTGGCCCTGGATCACGTTGTAGACCGGATTTTCCGGCCCCGGCGTCCAGTCCACCCGCGTGCCGCCCGCGGCCTTGCTCAAGGTGAGCACGATGGGATCCGCGGTTCCGTCCTGGCTATGAGGCACGAACACCGTGGCCGAGGCCGTGGCGCTCCCCACACCCGTTTCCTCCACGCGGTAGGTCGCCGTATAGGTGCGGCCCCCGCCCGCGGAGGAGCGCTCCGCGCGCAAGTGGAAGACACGATCGTCCGTGCCCGTCGCGGCCTCCTGCACGTCGCCCGTCGTCTTTCCGTCGGCACTCCCCGGAGCGTCGTCCGGCTCGTCGCTGGTGACCGATTCCAGGGTGACCACGGACGGGCCGCAGACGCCGGTCACCTGCAGGGCGGCGGTCACGTCCACCAACCGGTGGTTCGGTGGCCACAGCACGGGGGCGAGCGTGACGGTCATCGCCGGCGGGAGGGTGTCCACGATACCCACGATCACGGTGTCCTCGTGCGTCTGGCCATGGTCGTCCATCACGCGCAGCGTGATGGCGTGGGAGCCGAGCGGCAGCACGACCTCCAGGACCTCTCCCGTTCCCAGCGGCGCGGCTCCTTCCCGCCACTCGAAGGAGACCAGAGCATCGTTCGTTCCCGGTGTGGAGTCGGCATCGGAGGAGGCGGAGCCGTCCAGGGTCACCGTGGCCCCGGCCGGTCCGGTGCATTCGACCGTGCGATCCATGCCAGCGTTGGCGGCGGGAAGTGCATTCCCCGTGTCCACGGCGAAGACGTAGGCCTCGCCCGTCGTGAGGGTGACCCCCTCGTCGGCCAGGGGCGCCCCGAGCAGGATATGGGTGCCGTCGGTGGCGACGGACCCTCCGAATGCGTCCCCGTCCGCGGACAGGCTGCCCAGGAGGGCCTCCGTCTGGGTCCAAACTCCTGCAGTCTCACGGAAGACATACGCCGCGCCAGGCCGGCTTCCGTCGGGCATGGCTCCCTGCGGAGCGCCCGTGATCAGAACGGACCCGGCGAACGCGACCGTGCTGCCCGAGCCTCCGGGGACAGGCGGTGCCAGGGTCTGAATGAATTCCCAATCGCGCCCGTTCTTCTCGTACAGCAAGGCCAGGCCCGGGCCGCCCACGGCGCCGACAGCCAGCAGCGTCCCTTGCAGCGCGAGCGCGTTGGCGAACGACGTCCAGGAGGGCGGCGGCTCGACCTGCTTCTCGTGCCACTGGCCGTTCCCACCCTGGAAGACGTGAAAATCGAAGGCGGAGACGGCGATGAGAACATCCCCCTCCAGCGCCACCGCCTGGCCCATGAAGTAGGGGGAGGGGACGGACGGCCCGGCCGGCAGCACCTTGTCCTCCAGCGCCCAGGCAGATCCGTCGCGGCGGAACACGTAGACCGCCCCCGCCCGGGCGGTGCGCTCGGGGTCGAGCGGGTCGCCGACGGCGATCCCGTCGCCGTCGATGGCCACGGCGGCTCCGAAATCTCCGAAGTTGCCGGCCGCGTCGGGCGCCAGGACCGCTTCCTCGACCCAGGCGTCCACGCCGACCCGGTGGAAGACGTAGGCGCGTCCAGGGTGCTCGTCCAGAAAGGGGCCGGGCGCGAGAGGGGCCCCCACGACGATGCGGTCACCCGAGATGGCGACGGAATGACCGAATAGGCTGCGTTTTTGCACCACGCTTGGCTGCAGCACCCCGGTCATCTCCCACGACCTGTTGCTCAGGCGATAGAGGACGCACTCTCCGACATCCTCGATCTTGGGAACGCCGGGGACGTCGTGACCCTCCGCGCACACCACGGCAACGTCACCGGCAATGGCCACGGCCGAGCCTGCACGCTCCTCCGTTTCGGAGTGAAGCGGGGGCAGCCGCTCGAACTCGATGAAGGTCGCCTCGGTAGGCAGGGCGAGCAGGGCGCTGAGAAGGGCGATGCCTAGGGCGGGGCGGTCCATGGTCACCTCCCCCTGGTGCCGTGGGATGCCTAAAGTCTACGGCGAAAACACCCCCGGGCCGGGGACGGTAATGGTCAGTTCGACAACTGAACCATGACCCAGGGGACGGATCAGGGCACGGCCCTGACCAGCGTCTCCCGGTGCTCGTGCCCCAGTACCCGGCGCGCGCACGCCAGGGCGTCGGCGGTGACGCGCTCGGCGTCCCCGAATCGCTCCGGCTCGAGGTAGACCTGGCCGAGGTTACTGAGGGTGGCGAGCACCTGGATGTCGTCGTCGGTCCCCGTTCGCTTGCGCAACACCTCGAGGAGGTGCAGGAAGCTCCTCTGCGCCACGCCCGGTTGCCGACAACTTCGCCCGACGCTTCGCTCCTCCCGAGGTCTACGATCCGGCCAAGCGCCGGGAGTGGAAGCTCGGCCGTCATGACGGAGAGCGCGGACCGTACGTCATCGAGCTCAACCTCCAGCACATCGAAGGGGTGTCGGGGGCCATCGCCGCCCTGGAGCAGCTGCTGAACGCCCTGAACGGGGACGCGTCGGCCATGCTGGCCTGCAGACTCCGGGCGAAAGGGCCGCGGGACGAGGTGCTGGCGGCCATGGAACTAGCGCGTGGGCGAACCAGTGCGCTCGGGGGGGCGGGGGCTTGCCTTGTGGCCATGTTGATCACGCAGCCGCCCGAGGGTGCTTTCGATCAATCGCGCCAGCTTGCCGGCAGCACTGTCGATGGCTCGGCTGAGGGACGCGGCATCGTCCATGATGGCGACGGGTTGGCGACCCTTGAGGCGTGCCTCCATCTTGCAGCGTTTGTCGTCCCCGCCGCCCTTGGCGCCGTTCTCGTCGCTGAGATGGACTTCCACCCGTGTGATCTGATCTTTGAACCGGATCAAGGTGGTCTCCACCACCGTTCGAACGTGGTCGGCTAGCTTCTCGCGCCCTTCGATGTTCGAGTCTGTATTGACCTGGATCTGCACACTCTCCCCTTTTTCGTGGCGCCACAGTCAGTGATCGCTGGGCTGACTCCATTCGGTTCCGGCCAGGGCTTGGTTGCTGTGGTCCCGCGCGTTGACTCGCATCTGCTCCCAGTCGTAGCAGTTCCAGTTCGAGTCCTGCTCCAGGCAGTTGGGATGATCCTCGTCGAATCCCTTCAGCCGCCGGAAAAGCCAGTGCTTGTCGCGCGCAGTCCCGTCGAGAATCATGAAGCCACGTCCCACCGGAATCGCGACCACCACCCAGCCGCTATTCCCCGAGGTGTCGCCCATCTTGACGAGCGGCTCGGCCTGCGCCGTACCGTCGAACTTGCTGCGGGCGAAGAGGTACAGTTGGCTCACATCTGCTGTGAACTCGTGGTCCGCGATCGACATGCGCGGCGACAGTCCCTTGACGATGAGCTCACCTCCGCGTTTGCCGCTGGAAGACCTCACGAAGTCGAAGGACTCGAAGCGGAAGGGCGCCACTGCCTGGGCCAGAGGATTCTCGAGGCCTTCCCCCGCGACCCAGAGGACCCCTCCTGCCTCCACCCACTGCCGGAGCAGCTTCATGTGCGCATCGGAGATGTTCTTCTGCTTCTTGTTGCTCTCGAGGACGAGGACGTCCAGGTCCGGTTGATCGCGGAGGGTCAGCAGCCCATCTGCCGTCTTCCCATCGATGCGGTAGATCCCTGACTCGATCCTCTCGAACGCCGGTGACGGGGAGGCCCCGAGGCCGGCCGGATTGCAGGCGAACAAGCCGGCGACCACGAGAGTCACCATGATCGGCTTGAGATTCGGCCGGGATCTGAGCTTCGACTCGTTGTGCTGGTTCATCTGTCGCTTCCTTTCATGGAGCCCCGCCCCACGGTGTGACATCCTCTGGGTGGCTTTCGTGCCGCGCAATCCCACCAGCTCCGTGCGGGCGTGCTCTCCGTCGTTTGGAGCCGGCGCTTGACTTAGAAGTCAGGGTATCTGGTGGGCGAGCCCGTATCCATGGGGCAGAACCCTACCTCGAAACCGCCCGCCCATCCGCCTCCTCCAGAGCCCCGCTTGCCGCGCGGGCTCGTGCGACACTTCGTCCGTGCCCCCACCGATCCTGCTGGGCTGCCAGGGCATCTCGAAGGCGTTCGGGAGCCGACCCCTCTTTGCCGGGCTGACCCTCGCCGTCCACGAGGGCGATCACATCGGCCTCGTGGGCCCGAACGGTGCCGGCAAGTCGACCTTGGTGAAGATCCTCGCCGGCATCGAGGCCCCCGACGAAGGGACGTGCACGCGGCGGAAGAACCTGCGCATCGGCTACGTGCCGCAGCATCCCACGTTCGCGCAGGGGACGACCGTGGCCGCCGTCGTCGCCGAATCCGTCTCCGCGTCGCGGCTGGAGATGGGGGAGAAGGAACAGCGCGTGGCGGTGGCCTTGAGCAGGGTGGGATTCGCCGACCCCTCCCGTCCCGCCGATGCGCTCTCCGGAGGTTGGCGCACGCGCCTGGCCATCGCGCGGGCCCTCGCCGCCGACCCGGAGGTGCTCCTCCTGGACGAGCCAACGAACCACCTCGACCTGGAATCGAGGCTGTGGCTGGAGTCGCTGCTTGCCGGGTCTTCGGGAGCCTTCGTGGTCGTCAGCCACGACCGCTACTTCCTGCAAAACGTGGGGCGCAGGATGTTCGAGATCGACCGCGTCTTCAAGGAAGGCCTGATCGAGGTCGAGGGCTCGTACGCCGATTTGCTGGAGAAGCGCGTGGAGATCCTCTCCGACCAGGCGAGCTACGAGGAGTCGCTCGCCAATCACGTGCGCCGCGAGATCGCCTGGCTGCGCCGGGGCGCCAAGGCGCGCACCAGGAAGTCCAAGGCCCGCATCGACGCCGCCCATCGAGCGATCGGCGAGCTCGAGGACAGCCGGGAGCGCAGCGCCGCGCCCTCCGCCGGTCTCGAGCTGACGGCGACAGGAAGACGCACGAAGCGGCTCTGGCAAGGCACCGGCCTCACCAAGCGATTCGGGCCGGTCGTCCTCGTCGAGGGGCTCGAGCTGCTGCTCACACCGGGGATGCGTCTGGGCGTGCTCGGCGCCAACGGGTCGGGCAAGACGACGCTCCTGCGCATGATCGTGGGCGAGCTGACGCCCGACGCGGGCGAGGTGCGCCGCGCCGAGGGGCTGCGCGTCGTCTACTTCGACCAGAACCGGGCCACCCTCGATCCCGCGCTGTCGCTCAAACGATCGCTCGCCCCCGACGGCGACACCGTCGTCTATCGGGAGGGAGCCGTGCACGTCGTGACCTGGGCCAAGCGCTTCCTGTTTCGCCCGGAACAGCTGGAGACCCCGGTGTCTCGCCTGTCGGGCGGCGAGCGGGCTCGCATCGTGCTCGCGCGCCTGATGCTCCAGCCCGCCGATCTGCTCGTCCTCGACGAGCCCACCAACGACCTCGACATCCCCACCCTCGAGGTCCTCGAGGAGTCGCTCCTCGAGTTCCCGGGCGCTCTCGTTCTCGTGACGCACGACCGGCACCTGCTGGACCGCGTCTCCACGACGCTCCTCGCCCTGGACGGGCGTGGCGGCGTGGAGCGCTTAGCCGACTACGGCCAGTGGGAAGCCCAGGCGCGGGCGCACGTCCTGTCGACGAAGAACGAGGGGCGGCCGGAACCCGCGAGGACGCCGAAGCCGTCGGGCAGGAAGCTCTCCTACCTCGAGCAGCGGGAATGGGAAGGGATGGAGGAGAGGGTTCTCGCCGCCGAAGCTCGGCTCGCGGAGGCGGGGGCGCGGTCGGAGGACCCGTCGATTGCGAGCGATGCGACGGCGCTCGAGATCCGCCTCACGGAGCTGGAGCAGGCGAAGGGGGAGGTGGATCGGCTCTACCTCCGCTGGACGGAGCTGGAAGCCAAGCGGGAGTAGAGCGTCGGCGTCGCTAGTGGTGCCCCCATCTGGACTCGAATCTGGCAACTACTAGATCATCGTTGCGTTGGTGAGCGCGTTGCTGGGGACGTGGACGTACGGTGTCGTGCGAACGCGTCTCCCGCACTGACGCGCGGCGCTCCTCCTCGCTCGTCGCTCACGGGCGCGACAGCTGCGTCAACCAGGGCGATCGTAGCCTGAGACATTGGTGAGACTCGACAGTGCGCCAGGAGTCGCCGGCGCCGAACTGACGACGGCGATCGACCCGTTCAGTCTCCAGCACGATGGCGGTCACGTCGCCGAGCGATGCGACGCCGTGACTTCGTGCAGCGGCACGAATCTCATCCCTCCGTGACGCGCTCGCGGTCGAGCGCGTCGTCGAGAGATTGTCCATTGTAGAACAGCAACCGAGGGCTGCTCTTGACGAGATCGCACACGTCGCGACCGCATCTGCAGCCAGGTCGCCGCGTACTGCACACACACCAGCACGCCGAATGCGGCGAGTCCCTGGGTGAAAGCGACGTCGTTCGAGATGAGGATCCTCGCCGATTGCGTGCGCGCAGCGTGCGCGTAAGGCACTGGCCTGTCTGCTCGATGCAGCGTCAGGAACGTGAGCTCAGGCCGGCAATTGATCCGCACCGGGACATAGCTGAACCCGATGCCACGATTGACGTAGAGACGGTTGCCCGGTGCGCCGAATCCACCGTGCGTCCATCCGTCGGCGTGCACCGGGTCGTCGCGCACGAAGGTGAGCCAGGTCCAGTCCGGCGCGAACGGCAGTCGTATCTGCCCGCCGTGCGTGTGCGCCGCCAACGCCACCGGAGCCAACCCTGGTCCGATATCGACGAACGATCGTGGATTGTGCATCAGCACGAGATAGGGAACACCGTTCGGCACCGCGTTGATTGCCCGTGTGGGCTGGTCGGTATCCGCCCAGTTCGAGCCGATGCCGACCACGTAGAGCGCGGTCTCACGCGAGTCACCTGACTGGCGCGTCGCAAGCGGCTCCGGTATTCGCACCGCGGCGTTCTCGAGCACTCGCACACCCGCGCGCTCGAGTGCGTTGCGCAAGTGCTCTGCCATTGCCGGGTGCGGCGGATCGCTCTTGGCGACGATCGAGTAGTCGTGATTTCCGAGTACCGCGAACGTCGGGATTCCAGCCGCTGGGAGTGGCCGCACGATCGCGACTGCCTCGTCGATATCCGCGGCCAGATCGTCGCTGTCTTCATAGAGGAAGTCGCCGGCGATGAAAACGGCGGCCGGTGGCTGCGCGACGAGTCGAGCCACGATCCGGCGCGCCGTGCCAGTGTTCGCCATCCACATCCCGATCTGCAAGTCGGCCAGGAGCGCCACCTGGCGACCCTCCCATGCGCTCGGGAGACCGGGCAAGGCCGCGGTCTCCCGGCGAACGTCGATCAGGCGCGGCTCGATGATGACACCCCAGATAGCGAGCGTCACGAGGAGAACTCCGATGCCCATGGCTGCCATCCCCACCACGCGCCACACGGCCACGCCTACACGCGACGCAGCCATGCTTTCGCTCGACTCAGAAACGCCATGTGAGCCCCGCAAGCAATCGGTTGAGATCGAAGAGTGGATAGGAAGAACAAAGCGCCATTCCGGTCTCCCGCCGGTTAGGCCGCGCTGGGAGGTATAACCTCTCTCTTATGTCAACCGCAACGGGGGTAGCGAGGTCTCTTCCTGGCTCGCGGACGGCGTAAGTCCCGAGCACGGCGGCCGCGCCGCCACCGCACCCGAGCCCCGCGCGCATCTCCCGTCAGAGCTTCCGGACCCCAGCCGGAGTCCTGCTCGTGTGCCAGCGAGTTCAGGAAGTCGTCCCGTGCCCCTCGGTTCTGGAAGTGCGCGAAGGCCCAGGGACCGAAGTCGTCGGGGAACTCGCCGGCAAGAATTGTTCGGGGGACGACCATGCGCTGCCACGCTACCGCGCCCACGGGCGCTCAGGCTCCGGAGGGGCTATCGTGGTTCTACCCCACCGATCACGCTCGCCCTCCATGAAGGGAGCCTCCTCTGAGAATCAATTTGCGTGCTTTCGAGAAAGCGGATCCCTCCAAGGCGGCGTATCAGCTTCTGACCACCTTCCTCGCCCTGGTTCTGGCGTGGGGCGCCACCTACGTGGCGCTGGCGGTGCACCCGTTGCTGGCGGTCCTCCCCGGTCTGGCCGCGGTGGGCCTTCTGGTGCGCGTGTTCATCATGGCCCATGACTGCGCTCACGGGTCGTTCCTCCCCTCGCGGCGATGGAACGACCGTGTGGGCCGGCTCTGCGCCTTCCTGGCGCTGACGCCGTTCGCCGCCTGGCGTCACAGCCACGTCCTCCATCACGCCCAGGTGGGAAACCTGGACGAGCGGGGAACGGGCGACATCTGGACCCTGACCGTGCGGGAATACCGGGAGGCCTCGCCCCTGCGGCGTCTGCGCTACCGCGTCTTCCGGAACCCCCTGGTGCTCTTCGGTCTGGGACCGGTCCTTTACTTCGGGCTCTGGCAGCGCATTCCCCCGCGCGGCCACAAGCGCGCCGTGGAGCGCCGCAGCATCCTCTGGACGGACCTCGCGCTGCTGGCGGTGGGGATGCCGCTGCTGCTGCTCTTCGGGACCGGGCCCCTCCTCCTGCACCTCGGGCTCCTGGGGGCGGCGGCGTCGGTGGGCTCCTGGCTCTTCTACGTGCAGCACCAGTTCTCCGACACGTACTGGGCGGAGAAGAAGGGCTGGACGTTCGAGGACGCGGCCCTGCAGGGTTCGTCGTACTACAGGCTGCCTCGCCTGCTGCAGTGGTTCTCCGGGAACATCGGCTTTCACCACGTCCATCACTACGCGGCGCGCATTCCCAACTACCACTTGGAGCGCGCGCACGAGAGCTGGGACGCCTTCAAGCAATCCCCCACTCTGGGATTCTGGCGCAGCCTGCGCAGCCTGCCCCTGGCCCTCTGGGACGAGGAGGGGAGGCGGCTGGTCTCGTTCCGCGCTGCCAGCCGGCTTCCCGCCTGACGGCCAAGAAAAAAGGGGCACCCGGAGGTGCCCCTGCCATGGCGTCGATCAGGATCGACTAGCGGCGGAAGCCTCCGCCGCCGCCTCCCGCTCCCGTCCGCTCCCGCGCCTCGTTGACGCTGAGCTGGCGTCCGTCCATCGCGTGGCCGTGAAGAGCGCGGATGGCGTTGTCGGCATCCTCGTTGGACCCCATCTCCACGAAGCCGAAGCCACGAGGCCGGCCGGTCTCCCGGTCGGTCACGAGCTTCACCTCGGAGACGGTCCGGCCGTTCTGGCCGAAGAGATCGCGGAGCTGTGTCTCGTCCGCGGAGAAAGGAAGATTGCCGACGTACAGCCTGGTACCCATGTGGACTCCTGGCACCGAGGCGTGGTGCGGATGTCGCACACGAGCGCCTGGGCCTCATTCGGCTTCGGCGCGTCAAACTAACGTCTCTGAACGAGAGATTGGCGGACCAGAACCTGGCGGCACCATAGGACACGGGCTCGGCTCTGTCAATGTTGCGCCTACGGGCAGGCTCCTCTTCACGCGGCGATCTCCGCGTCTCGCGCCCCCTGCTGCGTGGGGGACGAGGTGTCGTAGGTTCCCTGCCCCGAGCACGCGTTCACCGGCCGCACCAGATAGAAGGTCGCCTCGCCGCTGGGCGTCCCGATGGGGTCCTGCACCTGGGTGCTGGCGCCGTTGTTGACGATGCAGGTGTCCGTGGAGAGCGTGAAGTTCCCCCCGGTCGCGTGCAGGGCGCTCGTGCGTCCGCGCACCACGTCGTAGCTGGTGGTGTTCGGGGTCACTGCCCAGCTGAGCTGAAGGATGTCTCTCGGCAGGTTGCTGGCGACGATCATGGGAGCCTCCCCGGGCACGGGGATGCCGTCGTCGGGGACACCGGTGCAGTTGTCGTCGAAGCCGTCGCACACCTCCCCTGGGGCACTCCCGGCGTGCACTGGTAGGAGGGGTTCCCCGCCGAGCAGACCATGGAGCCCAGGCGCTGGCAGTAGCCCGTGCCGCAAGGGGTGTTGGGGACTTGGCGCGCGCCGTCCAGCTTGGCGCCCCCGTTGGGATGGCCCCCCCATACCCACGTCTCGCCCCCCTGGAGGACGGCTATGGTGCGCGCGCGGGCACTGGGGGCCCCGAAGGGGTTCATCGTGGTCCAGGTGTCGATGTCGGGGCGGTAGCGCGCGCCGTCGGCGAGCGCGGTGTCGGGGGTCTCGTTGGTGCGGAACGTGCCGCCCAGACGGCCAGATAGAATCCGTCCCAGTACGCCGAGGGGAAAGCGCGGCGCGAGGGCTGGTTCATGGCCGACATGGGCGCCCAGGTATTCGAGGAAGGGTTGTACCGGGCGCCGCCCGTCAGGTAGTTGCTCCCGTCGCTGGTGCCGCCCCACACGATCATCGCCGTCCCCGTCCACACCGCCGTGGCCTGCCACCTCCCGGCGGGGGCGCCGGTGGTCGTCGTGGCGGCCCAGGTGTTGGCCACCGGGTCGTAGCGGGATCCGGTGTTGAAGAAGGTGGTCACGTCGCGCCCGCCCCAGATCACCATCCGCGATCCGGTCCACACGGCGACGTGTCCGCCGCGCGCGGTGGGAGCGCCCGTGGTGGCGGTGGCCGCCCAGGTGTCGGTGGAGGGGTTGTAGCGGCTGCCGCTGTTGTAGATCGTGGCCACGTTGTCGTCGCCGCCCCACACGATCATTTGGCTATCCGCGAACAGGGCGGTGTGGTGCCAGCGCTTGGCCGGTCCCGCCGGCAGGGGTGGATAGGAAGAACAAAGCGCCATTCCGGTCTGTAGTTGCGGGGACGTGGATGCCGCGCCTGCGGTCCCGGCGACGGACGGGTGCCACCGGCGGCGAGCTGGCGGTGGGGCTTCGGCTGCTCCCGGACACGCTTTTCGAGGTCCTTGCCGGCGTCGTTCCTGCGACAGCCAGCGCAGTGCTGGGCCGGTTGGCTCGCAGGTTCCGGTCGAAGTGGCCGTGGCTGGGGCACGCTCTCCACCACGCGCCGGCGCTCGCGGGCGGCGGGGGCGAGGACGCCGTGGTAGCGGACCATGTGAAACCTCGGCGGAGGGACCAAGGCGGCCAAGCGCTCCAGCAGCTCCAGCGGCTCGAAGCCGACGTGGGTGGTGCCGTCGCGCCAGCGCTGCTTCCGCCATTACAGGAGGCGGCCATCTGAGAGAGGGACAGCCGCTCGCTGGCCAGCGCGGGGCGGGCCGCGTAGCGGCACAGGCGCTCCAGACGGCGGCGGTCGCGGGTGGGAACCGCCACATTGGCGTGGACGCTCAAGCCGCCCACGCTCGCGCAACGGCGGTTTACACCGACGGCGGCGCCGCGCGCCTCGACGTGGCCGGCGGCTCGGCGTTCTTCCAGAAGCCGTACACGCCGCACGGCTTCGCCAACCTCGACGCACCGCGCTGAGGCACGTCATCGATCGTCCCGACGCGACCCGGCCCTGGCGGGCGACATCCGCCCCGTCCGGCCGATCCACCAGCACGCCGCAATCGCGGCCAGCATGACCGAGACGTACGCAAGCAGGCCGGCGCGATCGGCGTAGGCCTCGAACCCGGGCTCCACGACCGGACGCCAGTAGCCAGGAACGTCCCAGCCGCCGAGCACCCACCGCCCGACGTTCCAGGCGGCGTGCAGGCCGAGCGGCACGGCAAGCCCTCGCGTCGCGAGCGCGGCCATGCCGAAGAGGACCGCGCCGGTTCCTGCGCCCAGGAATGCGTTGGTCCAGGTGTTGCCGCCCGCGACGTGCTCGAGGGCGAAGAGCAGCGCCATCACGACCTGGGCGGCGAGTGGACCGTACAGCCCCGCGAGGCGGCGCAGCGGATAGCCCCTGAAGGCGAGTTCCTCGCGACAGGCCAGCGCGAGGTAGGCCAGCAGGGCCACGGGCGCCGCCAGGACTGGCGTGTCCACCGTCCTGATCCATCGCACGTGCCCGGCCATGAACAGGCATGCGGCCCAGGCGAGCGAGAGCGTCAGGCCGGCCAGGAAGCCGGCCGCGAATCGCGTGACGCTGCCGGCGGCTGGCGCCGCACCCAGGTCCGCCAGGCGCAGGCGTTCCCACTTCGCGACGAGCAGCGTGAGCGCGAAGGTCGCGGCGCTCGTGACCAGGCCGACGAGCGCCTGTCCCATGTGGTCGGGGATCCGGCGCGTGAGCGGCGCGGCTGTGGCAAGAGCCACAGCGGTCGCGACGACGAAGCCGGCGACGAGAAACGTGCCCCTGACGCGGTGCTCGTGGATGGCTTGCGGCTTCACGGCATCAGCATGTCACCGGGCGGGAGTGTCCGCGCCACGCCGCCGCGGGCGCGGCGGGCAACGATGGCAGGGTCAGCCCTCGACCAGGATCACGTGGACCTCGCCCGGCCCGTGGACGCCGCGGCTGAGCGTGTGCTCGATGTCGGCGGTGCGGCTCGGCCCGGTGATGGCGACCAGGTTGCTGGCGGCAGCCACCAGATCGGGCCGCGACGCGAGCAGCACCGCGAGGATAGGGGTGGATAGAAAGAACAAAGCGCCATTCCGGTCTCCCCCCGGTTAGGGCCGCGCTGGGAGGTTCCGATAACCTCTCTCTTGTGTAGCGAGGCCTCTTCCTGGCTCGCGGACGGCGTAGGTCCCGAGCACGAGGCGTGGAAGGGCACACCTGTCCCCCTGCAGGGCCTCCAAGCTCGCTGCAACCTGCAACCTCAGAAATCGAACTCGGGATCCGTACACGCCGGGAGGATCGCCGGCGAGACCGGCGGCGCTCGCGTCGGAAGGCCGGCGGACGCCCGTGCACGGTAGCCGTCGCCCCCCGGCGCGGTCAACGCGGGGGGCGCCGCCCAGGGCCGAGGGCGTGAGTCCTCAACGCGAAGCCCGGATACCGCCAAAGTCGAAGACGGTCTTGTGGGTTGCCCTCTCAGCTTTCATGGTCAAAGGTTCAGTCGCCACAGGGTCAAGTTCAACGCTGCCGCGAAACTCACCCACGCAAGGTACGGCGCGAGCAGCCAGGCAGCGACACCGCTCACGGGCCGAAAGGCCTTCAGCGTCGTGGCGATGGCCAGCCAGAGCAGTACGATCTCGGCAAACGCCACGCCGGGCCGGTGCAAGCGAAAGAACAGCGGCGTCCAGAGTGCGTTGAGCGCCAGTTGCGCGAAGAAGAGGACCAGGGGCTTGCGCTGCTTGCCCCAGCCACCCTGCCGCCACACCAGCCATGCCGCCACCGTGCGCCCGGTCCGAAGAACGCACCCATGGACGCAGCCGAGAAGCACAGCAACAGCCATCCAGCCAGCGCAAGCAGTCAGCCACTCGGTGTGTCGTGGATGGTCATGGATGACGATTCAACCATCTTTCTCGGCGGCCTGCGCCAGGCCCCGCAGCATTCCCGCGAACACGACTCGGTGCAGCGGCCACACGCCATGCCAGTACGCCAGCCCCCACAGTCCCAGCGGATCGAACGTAGCCGTCTGGCGAAGCCGCGCCCCGTTTCCATCCGGCTGCACTTCGAATTCCAGCCACGCCCGGCCGGGCAGTTTCATCTCGGCCACCAGCCGCAGCCGCCGGCCCGGTTGGATGGACTCCACGCGCCAGCAATCCAACGTGTCGCCCACCTGCAACCGCTCCGGATCACGGCGACCGCGGCGCATTCCCACCCCGCCCATGAGCAGGTCCAGCCAGCCGCGCAGCGTCCAGAGCCAGTCCGCATGGTGCCAGCCGGCCGCGCCTCCGATGCCCTCGACGGCGGCAAACAGCCTGGCCGGCGAGGCCGCGACGTGCGCCGAGCGCGAGTCCACCAGCCGGTTGCCCAATCGCGCGCCTCCCCTTTGCCGGGGTGCGTTCACCGCGGCGGACCATGCGTCCGACCACCGTGTCTCCGCGAAGCGGGAATCCTCGTTTCTCAACGCACGCGCAATCGCCTCCTGGACGCCGACCGGCCGGATGGGGAACAGGCGCTGGGCGGAATCGTCGCGCACCACGGTCGGGTGACGGAGGCTGTCCACCAACTTGCGGCCCACACGGGCATACAGCGGCGTCACCAGGCCCAGCCAGAGACTCGACAATCGCGGGGTCAGCAGGGGTACGGGGATCATCCACCGCCGCAGCCCGCGCTGCCGCGCGTATTCGCGCATCAGTTCGCGGTAGGAAACCTGGTCCGGCCCGCCAATCTCCACCACGATGCTGCCATCCAGCTCGAGGGAGAGCGCCGCGCGGAGATAGGTGAGGACGTCGCCGATGGCGATCGGTTGCGCCGTCACCTGAACCCAGCGCGGCGTCACCATCACCGGCAAGCGCTCCACCAGCGCGCGGATCATCTCGAAGGACAGGCTGCCCGAGCCGATGATGATGGACGCCCGGAACTCGATCACCGGCACGTCGTGCGCCCGCAACCGCACTCCCACCTCGTGCCGGCTACGCAGGTGCGCCGACAGATCCGGTTCATCCTCGCCCAGGCCTCCGAGATAGATGAGGCGTTGCACGCCCGCGGCGTGCGCGGCGGCGGCGAAATTCTCCGCGGCCAGACGGTCCTGCGTTTCGAAATCGCCCGTCGCGCTCATGGAATGAACCAGATAGAACCCGGCTTCCACACCCTGCATGGCCGCCGACAGCGATGCCGCGTCGAGCAGGTCGCCTTGCACCACCTCCACACCGGCCGGCACACGGGGCGACAGGTGTTCCGGCTGTCGCGCCAGACAGCGCACGCGCCAGCCGTCCGCCACCAGCAACGGCAACAGCCTCCCACCGACGTAACCGGTCGCGCCCGTCAGCAAGATGTGGCCGGGTTGGTTCATGTCTGGTCCTGCGGACAGGAAGAACGAGGCGCCATTCCGCTCTCACGCCGGGGTAGGTGCGGTGGGGAGGTTCCGATGAGCCCCGCCCTATGTCAAACCCGGCGGCCGGCCTGCGCCCAGGCGCACCTCGACGTCCTTGGGCGGAAAATCCTCCGCCCCCGTCGCCGGCGAGGGGGCGAGCGGGCCCGCGAACGCCGGGATCACTTCGCCGCGGGGGCCAGGCTGCTGTTCCAGATGTCGCGGTAGATCTTCCAGTCGCCCTGCTCCCGCTGCCACACGACGACGTACTTCCCGCGATCGAGGACGGCCCCGTCCGCCGCCTTCATCTCGTACGTCCCCGTCTCCGCGGCCACGTCCCCGCCGACCACGAGGTCCGTCGTCTTCAGGTCGGCCGCCTTGACGCCGGAGTCGAGGACTCCCTTCCAGAAGCTCTGGATGGCGTCCTTCGCCTGCACCGGCTCGCTGCCGGGCGGGAGCACCTGCCCCGAGGACGCGTAGAACGCCGCCAGGGCTGCCGCGTCGCCGCCGGCCACGGCCTTCATGAACGCCGCGTTCACGGCTTCGATCCGGCCGCGCACCTCGTCGCGCGCGCCTCCCTGCGCGGCCAGGGCGACCCCGGTGGTCAGCACCAGCGCCGCGAGCCAGACGTATCCGTTTCGATGGCCCCTCATGGATTACCCTCCTTGGCTTGCCTGCCGCTGTGGATAGGAAGAATGGATAGGAAGAACAAAGCGCCATTCCGGTCTCCCGCCGGTTAGGGCCGCGCTCGGGAGGTTCCGATAACCTCTCTCTTATGTCAACCGCGACGAGGGTGGGAGACCTCTTTGTGACCAGCGGACGGCGGCAGAGCTGGG
>DASUFT010000099.1:0-135020 GCA_036274395.1 Candidatus Polarisedimenticolaceae bacterium
CGAGCTGCGCACGATCCACGAGTACGCCGCCGCCGAGCGCCGGGGCGAGGTCTTCCGCGAGCGCAACGTGCACGGCGTGGACGCCGAGGAGTACGCCCGCCGCCTCCTCGAGGACGGCCGCCGCAAGGGGTGGCTCGAGGCGTGAGGGAAATGGCATGGCCGACCTCGTCCTCTACGACGGGACCTGTGCCCTCTGTCACGGGGTGGTGCGCTTCCTGATCGCCAGGGACCGTGCCGGCACCGCGTTCGTCTTCTCTCCCCTGGCCGAAGCATCCACCGCGGAAACCGTGCGCGTGCAGACCGAGGGCGGCGTCCTACTCACCCGTTCGGACGCCGTCCTCTACCTCCTGGAGCGGGTCGGCGGCGTGTGGCGCGTCCTCGCCCTCGCGGGACGCGTCGTCCCCCGCAAGCTGCGGGACGCGGCCTACACCGTGGTGGCCCGCTCCCGCTACCGCGTGTTCGGGCGCACCGCCACCGCCTGCCCGGTGGTTCCCGAGCACCTCCGGGCGCGCTTCCGCTAGTTGGTCCCCGGCGCGATCGCCGACTGCCGCGCCAGCTCGTCCTGGGTGTAGGCGCGGCCGTTCTTGATCACCAGGCCCACGCTGGTGCTGTGGGTGATGTCGTCCAGCGGGTTCTTGTCCAGCACCACGAAGTCCGCGAGCTTTCCCGCCTCCAGCGAGCCCAGGTCGCCGTCCAGCCCGAGAGTCTGCGCGGGGTAGAGGGTCCCCACCCGCAGCGCCTGCAGCGGGGTCATCCCGCCCTGCACGAAGGCCTGCAGCTCCCAGTGCGGCCCCAGCCCCTGCATCTGTCCGTGCCCCCCCAGGCAGACACGGCCCCCCGCCAGCATCACGTCCTTGGCCGAGCGGGCCACGTCGACGTGGTGCCAGTCCTCGTCGTCCGCCATCACGCTGCGGATACGGTTGGTCTCCGTGACCTGGGGCGGGACGAACCGCTTCAGGCGCGTGTCCTTCCAGAGGTCGTTGTGCTGAAGGAACCACTGGTCCCCGGAGAGACCCCCGTAGGCCACGAGCAGGGTGGGCGTGTAGGAGGTTCCGCTCTTGCCGAAGAGGGTGACCGCGTCCTTGCGCAGGGGGGCGAAGGGAAGGGCGTGCTCGATGGTGGTGTGCCCGTCCAGGATCATGCCCATGTTGGACTCGAAGTCGCCGCCGCCCTCGGGCACCACCATCATCTTCTCCTCCCGCGCGGCCTGGAGGATCCACTGGCGCTGCTCGCGCCGGGGCTGCATGTAGGACTTCACGGTGAAGGCGCCCAGCGCCTTCATGCGCCGCAGGTGCTTGCGGGCGTCGTCCAGGCTCTCCACCTTGGCCCGGTTGGGGTCCTCCGCGCCGTAGAGGATGTAGCCCGTGGAGAAGATGCGGGGCCCGGGCGTGAGGCCCGCCTCCACCATCTCGCTCTGGCCGAAGACCTCGAGCGTGCTCGCCGAGGGGTCGTGCGTCGTGGTCACGCCGTAGGCGAGGTTGGCCAGGTACTTCCAGGGCCGCTGGGGGAGGACGTCCAGGGTCGAGTAGTGCAGGTGGGCGTGCTCGTCGAACAGGCCGGGGATGATCGTCTTCCCGGAGACGTCCACGTGCTTGGCATCGGCCGGCAGGGTCATGGAGGCCGTCGGACCCACGGCCACGATACGGTCGTCCTTCACCACGATCGTGCCCTGCTCGATGACCTCGTCTCCCTTCATCGTGATCAGCCGCGCCCCCGTGTAGGCGGTGGTGTCATGGGGCTTGTCCCGGGGAATGGAGAGGACGATCTCGATGGCCTGCGATTCCGGGAGCTTCGACTCCTCTTCTTCCTTCTTCTCTTCCTTCTTCCCCTTCCTGGGCTTCGCCGCGGCCTCCTCCTTGGCCTTCTCCTCCTCCGTCTTCGGCGGCGGGAACGCCTTCTCCAGGGAGAGGCGGCGGAACACCGGGCCGTGGATCCAGGTGATCGTCTTCCCCCCGTCCGCCCAGTTCACCCAGGAGCCGCCCTCGTCGGTCAGCTTGGTGAGGGGGAGCGCCGCGCCTTCCAGGGAGACGTCGACGGGATCCGAACCCACCAGGGGGAGCGCGGTCACCCAGGCGTTGTGCAGCTCGCTGGTGGCCACCCAGTGCTCGTCGGGGGAGACCACCGCCTCCTCGGCCCGGTCGAAGCGCAGGTGCACCTTCTTGTCCACGCCGTCCAGCCGCACGGAGGTGAGCAGAGCCTTGGGGACCGAGTAGGGCTTGGCGTCGGGATCGTCGTCCAGGTACCAGATGCGCTGGCCATCGGCGGACCAGGTGGGCCGCGCCATGCGCCGATTGGCGCCACGGTTGGCGATCCCGGTCACGAAGTGGCTGGGGCCACCGAAGGCCGAGACCCAGTGGATCTCCTCCCACAGCTCGTCCGAGAGGTCGTCATCGCGGAAGCTGGCGCCGCTCCCCCGGACGTACACGACGCGCGAGCCGTCGGGGGAGAAGGCGGGATTGGCGTACTGGCCGGGACTCTCCGTGAGACGGCGGGGAGCCCCCTGCGTCTTCCCGTCCTGGCCCATGTTCACGGACCAGACGTGCCCTCCCTCCCGGTCGCTCCAGGTCACGAAGGTGAGCAGGTTCCCGTCGGCGGAGAAGGACGGCGCGTACTCCAGCGCCTCCCCCTCGGTGAGCCGCTCCGGCTTCCCGCCCGGCAGCGCCATCACGTACAGGTGGCCCACGGCGGAGAAGACCAGGTGCTTGCCGTCCGGTGACTGCACCGGCCAGCGCAGGATGCGGGCACGCAGCGTGTCGGCGCCCAGCTTCTGCGGGAAACGGACCGCCCTGGTCACCCGCTGCTCCACCCTAGCCGTGAAGGGGATCGGGCTGCGGGCGCCGGTGGCCGCGTCGACGCGGACGATCTTGCCGTCGGCCGTGGCCACGAGCGACTTCCCGTCCGGCATCCACGCGTAGCCGGGGAACACCCCGTGGGTGGCGAACCCCTCCTGGTTGTCCCGGGTGAGGCCGGTGGCGAGCTGGCGGGTGGCGCCCGTGGCCAGGTCCATGACCTCGAGCGCGGTCTTCGCCTCCACCCGCCGGATGAAGGCGAGCTGCTTCCCGTCCGGAGAGGGGAGGGGGGCGGCGGCGCCGCCCACCTCGCCGGTCAAGGGCTGGAGCTGCCCCGTCTTCCGGTCCAGGCGCTTGATCTGCCAGATGCCCTCGTAGGGATCCCGGTTGTACTGGTAGCGGGCGCCGCGCCCGGAGAAGAACAGGAACCTCCCCTCGCGCTCGAACGCGGGATCGGCGGCGTCCGGCTGGGCGTCCTTCTTCGTGACCTGCACGCCCTGTCCGCCGCGCACGTGCCACATCCACAACTCGACGGTGCCCAGGGAGGAGGTGTCGGTGAGGCGCTTCCGCCCCACCAGCCACTGCCCATCCGGTGCCCAGGCGGGAGAATCGATCGTGCCCGACTTCTCGGAGCTGATCTGGCGCGCGTTCTTGCCGTCGAGGTCGCAGACCCAGAGGTTCTCGGTGCCGCCACGGTCGGAGGAGAAGGCCACCAGCTTGCCGTCGGGGGAGAACCTGGGCGCGGCGTCGTAGCCCGGCCCCGAGGTGATCCGTGTCGCCTCGCCCCCCGCGATGGGCAGCAGGTAGAGGTCCCCCAGGAGCGAGAAGACCAGCCGCTTCCCGTCGGGGTGGACGTCCAGGGCGAGCCAGGTCCCCTCGTCCGTGGTGAAGGCCACGGTGTCGTAGGGCCCGTGGGGCGCGTCCACCTTCCAGTCCTTGCCGTCCGCCTTCTCTTCCTTCTTGGCCTCCGGCTTGGCCTTCTCCTCCTTCTCGGGAGAGGGAGGCGGGGGCTCGGGCGGGTGGTGGTCCCCGAGGTGAGCCCAGGACAGACCGGCGAGGGAGAGGGAAGCGATGGCGAGCGAGAGGGAGCGCAGACGCATGGATCCTCCTCCGGCAAGGGCGCGGAAGGGTTCCATACGTGGGGGGCCGGAGCAAGTTCGCGCCAGGCAGCCAGTTCGCCGGCCAACGCGTTTAACATCGCGGGGATGACGCGCGGCGGCTGGCTAGCCTCGAGCCTGGCGATGGTGGCGCTTGTGGGCGCCTGTGGTCCGGGTGTGGTGCGCGAGCTGACCGTCTCCTCGGCTCCGGTCCCGCCCGGAACCTACACGCGTCCCGCATTTCGACCGGCGGTCACCCTCGAGCTTCACGAGGGCTGGACGCCCGTGAACGGGTTCGACGATTTCTTCGACGTCGAGCGGGATGTCGGCAGCCCGGACGTGATCGCCGTCCAGATCGCGTGCCCGCGGGGATTCGTCGGCCGAGCGGGGGTCCAGCCCGCCGATACCCCGGGGCAGGCGCACGTGGTGCTGTCCGAGAACCCTGGCCTCACGATGGGGCCGTCGAACGACTGCAGGATCGGCGGGCTCGTGGGGCAGGTCTTCGACGTCGAGAACGGGTCGGGGCGGCACGTCGGCATCATGGAGCTCAGTCCCGGGACGCTCGGGATCGATCCGGGCCGGAAGCTGCGGATCGCCTGCTTCTCCACCCCGCACGGGCTCGTGGCCGTCATGGTCGGAGGCTCGGTGGCGAGATGGAAGGACGCGGAGGCTGCGGCCCAGCCGGTACTGGACTCGATCCGCTTCACTCCCTAGCGCGCGGCACTGGACGTTTCCGCCCAGCCGCGGAGGAGAGCGCGGTCCTCCTCGCTCAGGCGTGCTTCCGGATGCATGCGCAGATAGTTCGGGAGCGGCATCTTCCCCTCCTGCACCTCGTCCCACACCTTGGCCGCCACTCGCGCGCGCTTCCTTGCGCTGGCCCGGTTCCACTCCTGGAAGTTCAGCTCCTTGCGTCCCTCGTGGACGTCGTCGGCCACCCTCCAGGACACCGGAGCCACGTAGGCGTACCAGGGCCAGCGCGTCTGGTTGGAGTGGCAGTCGAAGCAGGAGCGCTGCAGCACGGCCAGGACGGGCGGCGGTGCGGGGACGACGCCCTGCTCGGGCGGGTTGCTCCGGTCCACGGGGACGAGCTGGATGCCCGCCACCAGGACGAGCGCCCCCAGGAGGAGGATGCGAAGCCAGCGCCTCACGCCGCGGGCCATACCGCCACCGAGGAGCCCACCCAGTCGAGGCCCTTGTTGTGGTCCACCCCGTGCATCTTCCCCCGCGACAGGCGGACGAGGTTGATGGCCAGCGTCATGCGATCCTCGCCGTCCGGCCGGAGGAACATCATGCGGATCTCCGCCTTCACCCCGGCGCCGTCCGGCGCGATCAGCGCCGGAGCGTAGACCACCTTCTCCTGGAGAAGCCAGTGCGCCTGCTCCCCCTCGGGGATGCTCTCGATGAACGCGCGGTCCACGTCCACCTGCACGCCCTGGCCGGCGAAGGAGAACAGCGGTTTCAGGATGTAGCCGGAGAGATCGTCGGGGAGCCGGTCCACCTCGGAGAGGATGCGGGTGCGCGGCACCGCGGGGTGGTCGAGGTGAGGGAGGGTGGCCTTGGACCAGAGCCAGTACCACGTCGGGTGCGCCGCCCACACCACGTCCAGGTCGTCCCGGTAGTCGAAGGGGAGCACGGTGCGCCTGCGCTCCAGCTCGTCGAAGACGATCCGGTGCAGGATCCGCCGCACGGGCACGTACCGCTCTCCCAGGGGGGCCAGCAGGCGCCGCCCCTCGCGCTTCAGCTCGGTGGCGCACACCGCCCGCACACCCAGCAGGCGGGCGGTGGCGTGGAAGTCGGGACGGGTCTTCTGCGAGGCGGGATCGAGATCGAGGAGCACCACCTCGTCGGGGGCGGCGTCGGCGAGCACGGTGCGCCGCAGGAGGTCGAGGTACCCCTCGCGCGCTAGGTTGGAGAAGAGTCCCGTCCACCGCTCCGGCATGCCGGGGATGGCCGCCAGGACCTCCCCCCAGATCTCGCTCTGCACGAGCTGCATGCCGTAGAGGGAGGAGAAACCCTGCAGCTCGATGAGGCGGGGGACGAGGCGCCCCTCCCCGTCCTGGGCGATGGCGAGGTCGATGGAGTTGAAGTGGGGAAGGGCGTCCCGGCCCGGCGTGCGGTAGCGCTCGGGGACCGCAGCCTCGCCGGCGGCGAGGATCTCCGGCCGCCGGAGCTGCTCCTGGATCTCGCCGGCCACGCGCACGCAGGCCTCGCGCAGGTCGTCCGGGAGCAGCAGGGGCGTTTCCGCCAGCCTGAACTCGAAGCGCGGGGTGGCCAGGCGCTCGTCCATGAGCGCGCACATCTGCCGGTAGAGGTGGGGCCGGTAGTTACGGTTGAAGATGGGCCGGAGACGGGGATCCATCAGACAAGCGCGTCCGCGTCCACCAGGAAACGGCTGTCCCGCATGATCGGCTCGCCGTCGAAGTCGAGATCGAAGCGGCGCCCCACCACGTCCACGTGGGTGGTGGAGCTCCAGGTGGCCCCGGTGTGCTCGGCGTAGGGATGCCCGAAGGCCAGGTGCAATCCCGGCAGCTTCTCGTCCTGGAGGATCTGCCCGATGCAGTCGCGCAGGGCGAGGTTGGTCCCCAGCGCCAGCTCTCCCACCCGGTCGCTGTTGGCGTCGGTGGAGGTGTAGGCGCGGAAGTCGTCCACGATCTCCTGGCGGGGGCAGGTGAGACCCACGATGCGCGAGTCCTCGATCTCGATGCGCAGCGGGTGCTCGGTCATGCGCCCGTACTTGTTGGCCAGCCAGTCCCCCAGCACGCCGTCCACCACGAAGACGCCGTCCACGCGGGCGGGAGAGGTGAACACCTCCCCGCCCGGGAGGTTCCCCCACTTCTCCGGGCGGATGATCCCGGAGGTGGGGATCCAGCGGATCTCGGGAGAGAAGGTGGCGGTCAGGCGCGTCCCCGCCGGGCTCGTGGCCGTCATGGTGCGCGCGGGGCGCACCCGTTCCAGCACCCAGCGGCAGAGGGCGTCCACCCGCCGGAAGTCGGCGCGCATCCCTTCCACCATGATCTCGGGGGTGATGTTCACCATGTGCCCGTGGCGGATGCGGCGGCGGTTGACGATCGCGGTCATGGCCACGCGGCTGGGAAGCTCCCCCCGCTGGGCCTGGGCGGCGAAGACGGAGACGTCGGCTTCCTCGAGGGCGTCCGCGATGGGCTGCGGCAGCACCGTGGTCGGCCGCTGCACATGCTCCTCCAGGACGAAGGCCGAGACCTTCGCCTGCGCGGCCCGCAGTTGCCGCAGGAGCGCCGCCCCGATGGGCAGGCAGGCGTCGTCCGTGATCAGCACGGCGCGCTCGCCCGGCCGCACGGCCAGGCAGGTGAAGACCGCGTTGCGGGCGCCGGGCTCGAACGCGGGATCGTAGGGGAGCGTGTCCAAGTCTTTCATGTCCTCACGGCGGGAACGTCCAGGCCGACCTCGGTCTCCTGGACTACGAAATCCATCACGGCCTTGAGGTCCCCCGTCCTCCGGAAGACCTCGATCTGGCGCTCCGCCCCCGTCCCCTGGGCCACGATCTCCCGCGCCTTCTCGCACCAGGCCCGGGTGCCCAGGTCGTCCACCACCTCGTCCACGAACTCCAGGAGCTCCTCGAGCAGGCTCTGGTGCGGGACCTCCTCCTCCTTGCCGAAGTCGATGAGGAGGGCCTTCGTCCCCCAGCGCGCCGCCCGCCACTTGTTCTCCATGATGAGCGCCCGCCGGTAGGGACGGAAGCTGAGGTTCTGGAGGCGCAGCAGGGCGAGCTTGGCGGTGATGGCCTGGAACAGGGCGGCGATGACCAGGGTCTCCTCGTAGCGGAGGGGGATGTCGCAGATCCGGTACTCGAGGGTGGCGTAGCGGGGATGGGGGCGCACGTCCCACCAGATCTGCCCGCCGTCCAGGATGCAGCGCGTCTTCACCAGGAGGTCCACGAAGCTCTGGAACTCGGCATACGAGGTGTAGAAGTCGGGGATGTTGGTGCGGGGGAACTTGTCGAAGACCTTGCAGCGGTACGACATCCACCCCGACTCCCGG
Source organism: Candidatus Polarisedimenticolaceae bacterium (assembly GCA_036274395.1). Taxonomy (GTDB): domain Bacteria; phylum Acidobacteriota; class Polarisedimenticolia; order Polarisedimenticolales; family DASUFT01; genus DASUFT01. The sequence continues at coordinate 7,904 of DASUFT010000099.1, forward strand.
CCCAGCCAGAAGGGCGAGTTCACGGAGAGGGCCAGGATGTGGGGGAGGAAGTAGCGCGCCTGGTTCATGATCTGGATCTGCATCTCCCGATCCTCGACCCCCACGTGCACGTGCAGGCCGAAGATCAGGTTCGCGCGCGCCACCATCTGCAGGTCGTGGATGAGGCGCTCGTAGCGGGGGTTCCCCTCGCTGATGGGGACGTCGGCCCAGTGGGAGAAAGGATGGGTGCCGGCGGCCGCGATCCGGAGCCCGTTCTCCCGCGCCAGGACCGCCAGGTTGGTGCGCAGCGACCGCACCTCGCGGCGGGCGGCCTCGATGTTCTCGCACACGGAGGTGCCCAGCTCCACCACGGGCTGGTGCAGCTCGGGCTTGGCCCGTCCCTGCATGCGGCGGTCGGCGGCGTGGAAGATCTCCGCCACGTGAGAGCGCAGCTCCCGGGTCACCGGGTCGATGACCTGGAATTCCTCCTCGATGCCGATGCTCAGGGAGGGCGCCGTCATGGGCATGGCGTCACCGTGTGGAGGGGGCGCGGCGCAGCCGCTCCGTCCAGCGCCCGGAGAGCTCGAAGGGGCGGGGGTGCTGCACGCGGTCGATGAGGAACTCGGAGGCGTTTTGCAGCACCCAGGCGAAGTTGTCCTCCCCCACGGAGAAGAGGTCGCAGTCGGGCGCCGGGTTCATGAAGTCGATGGCGATGGGGATCCCGTCGCGCACCGCGAACTCCAGGGTGTCGAAGTCGTATCCCAGGGCCTCGCAGAGGGCCAGGCAGTCCCGCTCGATCCGCTTCAGCAGCTCCGGGTCCCCCGGTCCCGCGTCGCGCACGTAGCGGCGCTCGAAGGGCATGCGCGGGTCGTAGCGCATGATGCGCACCCGCTCCCGCCCCAGGCAGTAGCAGCGGTAGTACTCGGTGAACTCGATGGCCTCCTGGGCCATCATGCACAGGGAGTGGGTGAGATCGTAGGCGGCGAAGAACTCGCCCGGGTCGTGGACCTTGTAGACGTCCCTCCACCCGCCCCCGTCCGCCGGCTTCAGGAAGATGGGGAAGCCCAGGTACTCGAAGACGGAGTCCCAGTTCAGCGGGTACTCGAGGTTGGTGAAGGTCTCGCTGCTGGTGTTGGGCGGGTGCTTCTTGTGGGGGAGGAGCACGGTGCGGGGGACCGCCACCCCGGCTTGCTCGGCGAGGACGTTGTCCAGGAACTTGTCGTCGGTCGACCACCAGAAGGGGTTGTTGACGACCTGCACCCCCTTGGCCGCCTCCGTCTTCAAGAAGGTGCGGTAGAACGGCACCTCGTGGCTGATGCGGTCGACGATGAGGTCGTAGCGGGGGGGCGCGTCCTGGCGGAGCGGCCCCAGCCGCACCGGCTCCGCCGCCACCGCTCCCCCGGACCGGCGGCCGATCTCGGCGGCCAGGGCGGGCGGGAAGGACCGCTCCATTCCGTAGAGGATTCCGATCTTGTGGGGCAAGGGAGGCCTCCCGTCGCTTGCAGCCCGCAACTATACGAGGAACGGCCGCACCGGGGCAAAGGAGACGGGTCAGGCCCTGCTGAGGTAGCTCCGGGGAACGAATACGTTCCGCGCCCGAAAGGGTGGGGGCGACTCCAGCATCAAGCGCAGGCGCAGCTCGAACCCCCGGGCGGGAAACGCGAAGAAGGGCTCGGGACTGCCGACCCGTTCCACCCAGGAAGGCGTCGGGGTCGCGGTTTCCCGGCAGAGAGCGCTGACCACTCCCGCCACCAGACCCTCCAGCTCTCCGGAGGCGCCGATGGGCTCCTCGATCATCGCGCGACGGCGCTCCGGCGTTGCGCGACGGAATGCATCGACGAAGGCGTTCACGGCGCGCTGGAAGCTCCCATCCTTCTGGCGAGCAGCGCGCGCGAGCTGCAGGCATTCCACGGCGGTCACCGGGGATCTCCGAGCGGGTAGTAGCGCAAGACGACCTGCAGCGCATCCTGCACGGTCATGATGCCGAGCCTGGAGACCAGCAGCTCGACCCGCCGGTCCGCTGCCGCCACCAGATCGTCCAGCCGCTGCAGCGCGGCCAGGATCTGCTCCCGGCTGAGTGTGTGCACGGCCGGCAGCGTACTAGAATGCCGCCCTTTTCGGGGAGGGGGACCTTTGCACCGCGAGCACTACCGCTGGGACAGCCCTGCGCTTTCGCGCTCCATGGAGCTCCTCTGGTACGGGAACTGGGGGCGGCCCATGCTGATCTTCCCCACCTCCCTGGGGAGCTGCAGCCAGAACGAGGACTGCGGCCTGTTCCGCCAGGGCCTTGCCGGGAAGGTGGACGGAGGCGAGGTCCAGATCTGCTCCGTGGATTCCATCGACGGGGAGATCTGGTACAACCGCGGCGCCCACCCCGGCTGGCGGATGCACCGCTACCTGCAGTGGGAGCGGTACCTCCTGGACGAGGTGCTCCCCCTCCTCAAGCACAAGGCGCAGCGGGAGGACGTCATCCTCTACGGCGCTTCCTGGGGCGCCTTCCACGCCATGAACTTCGCCCTGCGGAACCCGGGAGTGGCTTCCCGGGTGATCTGCTTCTCTGGCATGTACGACCTGCACCGGATGCTCGACGGCCACTGGGACGACACCTGCTACTTCAACTGCCCCACGGCCTACGTCCCCAACTACCCGCAGGAGCAGATCGAGCGCACGCGGCACATCGGTTTCGTGCTCGCCACCGGCGAGCAGGACCACCTCGTGCAGGACACCCGTCACTTCGCGGGCGTCCTCCGGGGGAAGGGCCTGAACGTGGTCGAGGAGATCTGGGGCGGCGTCTTCGGCCACGACTGGAACTTCTGGGCGGAGCATCTGCCGCGCTTCGTGCCCTGATCAGCGCGGGAGCCTCCCCGCCTTGACCTCCGTCCCCTCCTCCATGGGCTCCAGCACAGCGCCCGGGGAGTCGGGCGCCGGAGGCGCCTTCTCGATCTGGGCCTTGTGCATCTGCACGGCGCCCATCTTCTCGCCCAGACCGGGGGCCACGTTGCGCACGAAGAACTTCACGAAGCCGTCGCCGCCCACGATCTTCTCGTCCTTGGGGTTCCGGGCCAGGGCCACGATGGCGTCCACCACCTCGTCGGGCTCGTGCAGGGGCGCCGGCGCCTGCACCTCGTGCCCGGTGTGGTTCGCGGCATGGTCGAAGAACGGGGTGTCGTGCGCGGTGGGGAGGATCGTGCAGACGTGCACACCCTCCACCTCGTTCTGGTCCAGCTCCTGGCGGAGGCTGGTGCTCAGGCCCACCACGCCGTGCTTGGCCGCCGTGTAGGAGCCGTAGTAGGGGACGCTCGTCTTCCCCAGCTCGGAGGCGATGTTGATCAGCACGCCCGACCCCTGCCTCAGGAACTGCCGCATGGCGAACCAGCTCCCGTAGACCGTTCCCATGAGCGTGGTCTCCACCACACCGATGTGCTCCTCCAGGGGGACGTCCGCGAACCGGCCCAGCGCCCCCACGCCGGCGTTGTTCACCCAGACGTCGATGCGCCCGAAGACCTCGATCGCGGCCTCCGCCAGCGCCTCCACCTCCGTGGGGTCGGCCACGTTCGTGGGGATGGATGCCGCGCGCGCGCCCATCTGCTCGCACTCGGCGGCCAGCGCGTCCAGCAGGTGGCCGCGGCGGGCGGCGAGAGCGAGCCAGGCCCCCTCGCGGGCGAACTGGCGGGCGGCGCCCTTGCCGAAGCCGCTGGACGCGCCGGTGATCACGATGACCTTGCCTTTCAGGGGATGCTCCATGACTGCCTCCGGGGAGATGCGACGGACCGGATAGGAGTGGTTGCTCCCACCCTAGCAGAGGTCAGCGGGGCAGCAGCACGAAGCCGAGATCGCTTCCCACCTGGCAGACGGAGATGCGCAGCGCGGTCGTGGGCCCCACGGCGGTTCCACGCGCGAGGATCCCTTCCGGCCCCTGCGGGACCGCCGGGAGGTGCGCGAGATCGACCGGCTGCGGCGGGTCCCGGTAGGGGGAGCGCTGCAGGATGGGACCTGCGTCCCACTCCAGGCGCACCTCGTCGTCCGTGGCCACCTCGAGGGCCAGGCTCGCTCCAGAAGACGTGGGGAAGCGCGTCTCCGCCAGGGCGCAGACGTCGCGCTCTCCGGGCGGGATCCCCAGCGCATGCCGGAGGTCGAGGAAGCCGGAGACGCCCCGGAGCACCACCGCCCTCTCCCCGGGAGGGGGAGGGGACAGCATCCACGTGCGTCCCGGGTCGGGAAACCAACCCCGCACCGTCCAATCTCCAAGGAACACGGGATCGTCGCGCACCTCGTAGATGCCACAGTCCCGGTCGCGGTACCGCTGCACGAAGCGGGGATCGCGGTCGATCAGCCGCCTCAGGCTCACGTAGCGCCGCGGCAGGAAGACCCAGCGGCAGCGGAAGGTCCGGCGGATCGGCTCCCACGCATCCGCCACCTCGCCGTGCACGAGCTGCGACCACAGCGCGTACCGCTTCTCGTCGGCGGCGAGGAAGAACCCCGGGTCGATGCCGAAGAGGAAGCGCCGCCGCGGGTCGTGAAAGAACAGGGCGTCGAACTCGTCGTAGCCGGGATGGAAGAGCGTCTCCCCGGGGGGCACGTGCTCCTCCATCCATCTCGATGCGGCAGCGTAGTCCACCACCTCCTCCGCGGCCGCGGCGGCGCGGTCGATGCGCAGGGTGAGGACGAGCAGCGCCGCCACGGCGATGGAGAGGGCGGCCACGCCCCAGCGCGGCGGGCGCCAGGCGGCGTCCTCCAGCGCGTCGCGCACCAGGACCGCCAGCAGCAGCACCGAGAACGGGGCCCACAGCTCCGCGAAGCGGTGGCTCATGAGCGCGAGGCCGAAAAAGCCGAAGGTGAGGACGAGCAGCGTCCGCGCATCGTCCGTGGCCCGGCGCACCCACGTCAGCATCAGCGCAGAGAAGGCGGTGATGGCGAAGGCGCCGAGGTTGGCGTGGAGGAAGAGGTCGGAGCGGACCGGAGCCATCTCCGACGCGTAGAGCGCATCGTCCAGGTGGGACCACTCCGCCCCCAGCACGCCGAAGTTCGCGATCGCCCAGAACCTCAGGTTGTTGGGGAAGAAGGGATTGATGACCAGGCCGGCCAGCACACCGGCGCAGGTCCAGAGGGTGGTGCGGAAGCGGCGCCAGCCCTTCTCGCCCGCGGCGGGCGTGCGCAGCACGTCGTGCGCCAGCGCCGTGGCCGGCAGCAGATGCCAGGAGACGTGCACGTAGGGGAAGAGGAAGCCGAGCACCGCCGCCAGGCGGCCCCGGCAGGTGAGGATGGCGGCGAGCGCGAGCCACGTCAGGGCCAGGCCCAGCACCAGGGCGCGCGTGAACGTCAGCCGGTAGAGGAGGTCGGGGGCGACGGCGAGGACGAGCACCGTCCACAGCAGGGGAGCGGGGACTCGCAGCATGCGCAGCGCCCCCCAGAAGGCGCCCACCGCCAGCGCTCCGCCCACGATCCCCGCGATCCGTGCGCCGGTGAGGAGGTCGCCGAAGGTGAAGGGGACCAGGAACAGGTGGTAGAGCAGGTTGAAGTTGGCGTAGGTGGTGCGGTGGATCGTCTCCTGGAACCAGGGGAAGCTCCGCGAGATCCCGTGCTCCCGGATCCACTCCGCGAATCGGATGTTGAAGTAGCCGTTGCCGTCATAGATGGGCGGGCCGGCCAGGCGGACCGTGGCCACCGCCGCCGCGCCCAGAGCGAGCGCGCAGATGAGGCCCCACCACCAGCCGGCGCGACGCCGGGCGACGGCATCGGTGTCCCGCAACATGGGCGGGAGTTTAGCGGGAGAAACCCTTTCCATGGTGCGGGCTTCTCGCGCAACGTATACTCAATGTCGATCCGGAGGCCCGTGCATGCAGACGAAGATCCAGAAGTGGGGGAACAGCCTGGCCGTGCGGATCCCCAAGTCCTTCGCGGAGGAAGCCGGGGTTTCCGCTGGCTCTCAGGTGGACCTGACCGTGCGTGAAGATGGCCTCCTGGTTCGACCGGCACGGGCGCGAAGGCCCAAGCTCCGGGACCTTCTTCGAGCGGTCAAGAAGTCCAACCTTCACGGCGAAGTGAAGACCGGGAAGCCCGTCGGGAAGGAGACCTGGTAGTCGATGGGCCGGCCTCCCGCCCGTGGCGATCTCGTCTGGCTCGAGTTCGACCCCCAGGTTGGAAGCGAACAGGCGGGTCGCCGTCCAGCGCTGGTCCTCTCGCCCAAGGAGTACAACGGCAAGGTGGGTCTGGCGCTGTGCTGCCCGATCACCTCGCACGCGAAGGGCTACCCGTTCGAGGTCGCCCTTCCGGAGAGTCTTGGAATCCGGGGCGTCGTCCTCTGCGACCAGATCAAGAGCCTGGACTGGCGGGGCCGGCGCGCCCGGAGGATCACCTCCGTGCCAGACGAGGTCATGCACGACGTGACGGGGCGAGTCCTGGCCCTGGTCGATCCCGACGGTTCCTAGGGAGGGGGCGTCAGTTCCCCTTGCCGGCGGGCATCGTCTCCTTGTACTCCTCGGCCCGGGTGACCTTGACCTTCTCGGCGATGGCTGGATTCGCCAGGCGCTCGAGCTTGCGGTCGGTCTCCTCCCGGATCGCCCTTGCCCGGTCGACATCCTTGTTGAGGACGGCCAGGTGCGCGAGGAACTCCTCGGCGGCGATGGTGTGATAGTCGTCCCCGCCAAACTCCTTCCAGGCCTGCGCCACCGCCTCTTCCGCCTCCGGCAGGGCCTTCTCGAACTTCCGGTCGGCGTAGAGTTCCGCGGCCTTGCTCGCCGCGTCCTCGGACCGGACTGGCTCGGGCTCGGCCTGCCGGGAGGCCACGGTGTTGGCGGAGGCCGTCCCCGCCTGCGGGGTCAGGGCCAGGCGGAGCATCAGGACAAGGACAACCTGGAGCGCTTCGATCACGGCCCTTGTATACCTCCGGATCGACAATCGCGCAGCAAGATAGAACTTTTCGCGCCTAACAACACTAACGTCGAGAGAGGTGAGCGCGATGAGATCCAGCAGTGGGGTGGCCTTCCTGACCCTCGTGACTCTCGCAGGCCTGCTAGTTTCACCGACGCCTTTGCCCGCCGCCGTGGTGCCGGTGGACGACGGCGGAGGTGGGGGCGGAGGTGGGGGCGGGGGCGGCGGGGGGACGCCACCTCCACCTCCACCACCCATTTGCACGCGCACCTCGCGGCTCAATCTCTCGCCGCTGGCCCAGGCCGTCCTCACGAACATCGAGACCACCTCGGGCGCCCTGGCCAAGTCCCCGACCGTGCAGAGCCTGCTCCTGACCACGTGCAATAAGCTCGAGTCTGTCCGTGTGGACGGGCCGGACATCTACGCAGGCATCCGGGATGTGATCGCCCGAGCCGATCACGAGGTGGAGATCGCCTACTACGTCTGGGAGAACGACTGTCATGCGGCACAGAGGATCGGGGAAGGTCTGATCGCCGCGCAGGCCAATCAATCGGCCTCACAGCCTCTCATCGTCCGGTTCCTCGTGGACGAGCACGCGGACTCCATCAACGACCTGCTCGTGTCTCGCTCGGACTGGATCAGCGGGGGCCTGGACACGCATCGCGTCCAGCTCCAATTCGGGGAGTCGGAGAGGAACACGGTCCTGGACGCCAACTTCCACGACAAGTACGTCGTCGTGGATGGGATGTACGTGGTCGTGACCGGCGCCAACGTGGAGAAGGTGCACAACGCCAAGACACCTCCGCAGCAGCCGTGGCACGACACCGCCTACATCGTGCAGGGGGATGCCGCGCTCTCGGCGCTCTCCGCCTTCGAACAAGTGTGGTACCGCGAGGGGACGGAGTTCTTCGAGTGCAACAACGGGGGGTGCTGGCAGCGAGCGTCCCGGTTCCCCGATCCCCCCCGGGACTGGTTGCCCGAGGAACCCAACGTCGTGGGAAACGTGCCGGTGCTGGCGGTGGGCAAGAAGCACGACTCGGGAGGGCTCGATCCCCCGAACGAGACCAACAACCCGCAGGACATCGCCTGGCTGACCGTGATGGACGGCGCGTACTACCGCATCGACATCGAGTCCCCCAACCTGAACGACGACGCCTTTCGCGCAGCCGTCACCCGGGCGGTGGGGAGGGGGGTGACCGTCCGACTGATCGCCGCCGAAGGATTCAACGATGGGGGAGCAGATCTGCTGGGTGGGGACAACCAGGAGGTCGTCGGCGACCTGAGAGAGGACATCCGCGCGCTGTATCCCAGCCAGGCCTCCAAGTTCCAGGTGCGCTGGTACAGTCGGGACGGGCGCGAGATGATCAACGGGAACGAGGACGGGAGCGGCGCCAACCACACGAAGTACATGAGTGTCGACGATCAGCTGGCGATCGTCGGCTCGGGGAATCACGAGACACCGGCCTGGAACATCTCCCACGAGTTCAATCTGTTGCTGGACGATCCGACCGCGACGGGACAGCTCCAGAACGCCGTGTTCACCCGCGACTGGAGCTCGTCCATCGGCCGTTATGCGGAGATGTACGAGGGGAACGGCGGCACGCAGGACATGATCTGCCCCATCGGCATGCCTTTGGGTGTGGCGCGCACGGAGCGGCTGGACGGGGATCCCTGCTCGAACGACGAGACGCGTTCGCTCCTTCTGCACGACGTCACCACCGGGCAGGTCCTGCGCCTCTACGACGACCCCGACGGACGATGGCAGGATGACGATTGGACGGAGATCCGCATCAAGAGGCCAGTGCCCCGGAAGTACATCGACACGTACGAGACATCCTCCGAGGACGACGACGTCCGCGTGATCGCCCATCGGAACAACGGTCTGGACGGCAAGGTCTCGTTCGCCGAGGTGGCCTTGAGCCCGGCTGGGCCGGTGCTGGATCTCTACGAGGGGAACGGAGGTACGCAGAACCTCGTGTGCTCGCGGAGGATCGGTGGACCGGAGACGATCGACCTCACCCAGGACGCGTCATGCAACAACGACGAGGCCAGGTCGCTCGTCCTCTACGACTGGCCCGCGGACCGCGTCATCTTCCTCTACGACGATCCCGGTGGAAACACGCAAGACGACTGGACGGCTATCGTGCCCAAGCGCGCGCTCCCCGCGAGCACGGTGAGCTCGTTCGAGACGGAGGTTTCGAACGCGGACTTCTCCGTCTATGCCTTCCGGAACAACGGACTCGACGGGAAGGTCTCCCGGATGCGGATCGGCAGCCCGAGCGAGATCGTTCCTATGGTCTCCTTCTACGAGGGAAACGGGGGCACGCAGAACAAGACCTGCGACGTCAACCTCTACACCCGCATGGTTGACTTCACGAGCAACAGCCTGGGATGTGACAACGACGAAGCGCGCTCCCTCGTTCTCTCCTTCGCCAAGGTGGGCACCGTCCTCGATGCCTTCGACGATCCGGATTGCACCACCAACGACGACTGGACGCGTATCGTGGTGAAGCGTGAGCTGGGCAGGAAGCTGATCGGCACCTTTCAGTACTCATTTGAGGATGCCGACGTCGACGTCGACTTCCACCCGGACAACGGGCTGGATGGCAAGGTGTCCTGCATCCGGATCACCGTGCCCTAGACTAGAGAGAGCTCAGGGCAGCAGAATCGTGGACCCCGTGGTCTTCCGCGCCTCCAGGTCGCGGTGCGCCTGCTGGACGTCTCGCAGGGGATAGGTGCCGCCGATCTCAATCCTCACCTGGCCCCGCTGCACCGCCTCGAACAGCTCGGCGGCCCCGGCCTGCAGCTCGGCACGCTCCGCGATGTAGGTGGCGAGCGTCGGGCGCGTGACGAAGAGCGACCCCTTCTGCGAGAGGACCTGCAGGTCGAAGGGGGGCACCGGACCCGACGACTGCCCGAAGAGCGCGACCAGGCCCTTGGGCCGCAGGCAGTCCAGCGAGCGAGGGAAGGTGTCCTTTCCCACCGAGTCGTAGACGACGTCCACCCCGCGCCCGCCGGTCAGCGTGCGGACCCGGGCCACGAAATCCTCCTCGGTGTACACGATGGGGTGCGCGCACCCGTGCGCCGCCGCAAGCTCGGCCTTGGCGCGTGAGCCCACGGTCCCCAGCACGGTGGCGCCGAGGGCGGCCGCCCACTGGCAGGCGATCAGCCCCACGCCTCCTGCCGCGGCGTGCACCAGGACCGCCGTCCCCCGCGTCACCGGGAAGGTGCGCCGCAGCAGGTACCAGGCGGTGAGCCCCTTGAGCATCATGGCCGCGGCCTTCCCGTCCTCGATGCCGTCCGGCAGGGGGACCACCAGGTCGGCCCGGATGTTCCGGGCCGAGGCATAGGCGTCCGTGGCCATGGGATAGGCCACCCGCATCCCCGGCTGCAGGGACGCGACGCCCGCCCCCACCGCCTCCACCACCCCCGCCGCCTCCCGTCCCAGCACGGCGGGAAGCGGCAGAGGGTACAGGCCGGTGCGGTGATAGACGTCGATGAAGTTGAGCCCGACCGCCGTCTGCCGGAGCTGCACCTCGCCCTGGGCGGGAGGAGGAAGCGTCTCCTCCTCGAACGACAGCACCTCGGGCCCGCCGGTGCGATGAATACGGATGACGGAGCGTTCCATGATCACCCTTTCGTCTTTCCCCGGGTCAGGCGAGGGTCGAGACGGAACGGCTCGACCGCGTGCACGGAGAGCTGCCGCGCCTCGGGGTGGGCGGGGTTGAGGAGGAGGTTGCTCTCCCCCGGGACCAGCGCGGACGGAACCGACAGGACGGCCGTGCGCCGCGACTCCGCCCACGTGGACCCGAGGCGCCTCAGCTCCTGCGGGTGCTCGGGAGCGTCCCAGCCCTGGGGAAGGTCCTCAGGGAGCACCCGCTCGACGGAGGCGTCGTCGGGGAGTGCGCCGGCGATCGCGACCAGCTCCGTGTCCTCGTCACCGTCCTCGGCGTGCGCGAGGTACTCGAGCGCGGCGAGCGCGCGCGACTCCGAGGCGTAGACCAGACGGGTTCCCGCCTGATTCCAGCGGCCGGGCGTGTCCGCGCCCGCGAAGGCCCGGGGGCACTCGGCGCGCGGGCAGATCCTCCACAGGAGCATGCTCCCGTAGCATGCCACGCCCCGTCTGGCAGCCGGCGCCGCTTCCAGGTAGAGTCAGGGCCACACCCGAGGCTGCCTTGCAGACGTTGCCCTTCTTCCGCGACTGGTTCCGTGACGAGGCCCGTACCGCGACCGCCGTCCTGGGGGCATGGGCGCTGATCTGCATCACCATGGTTCCCCTGGTCCCCGGCGGGGCCGTGCGCCTGCTGAGCGTGCTCGCGGCGGTGACCGCCGTGGATGCGGCGGAGCGCGCGTGGAACCGGCGGCGCCGCGCCTGGCGCGCCTACGGGGTGTCCGCCGCCTTCATGGTGACAGGGTTCCTCTTCGATCAGGCGAACGCGAGCGGCCTCGCCGTCGAGGCCCTGATCGCCACCGCCGTGTTCGTGACGCTGCACGTGGTGGTCGCCTCCTGGGTGCGGGCGGCGCTGGCGGTCCCCGTGCGAGGCCATCGCCCCTGATCCTCTCCGCCTGCGCTGCCGTCTCGCTCCTGGCGGTGGCGGCGACCGCCGCACCGGACAGCGCACCGCCCCCGCCCTCCGTCCTCCTGGTCACGATCGACACCCTGCGGGCCGATCACGTGGGCGCGTACGGCCGCCGTCCCTCTCCCACGCCGAACCTGGACCGTCTGGCCGCCTCCGGCGTGCGCTTCGACGAGGCGCGGACGCTCGTGCCCCTGACGCTCCCCGCGCACGCGTCGCTGCTCACGGCGATGCTCCCGCCCCGTCACGGGCTGCGGGCGAACGGTCTGGGACGGCTCAAGGAAGGCGTCACGACCCTGGCCGAGGTGCTCCGGGCACGCGGCTACCGCACCGCCGCCGTGGTGGCCTCGGTGGTGCTCGATCGCGCGCACGGGCTCGACCGCGGCTTCGACGTCTACGACGACAATCAGCGCGTGGGCGATCGCGCCGCGTTCGGCTATGCGGAGCGCGGCGCCTCGCAGATCGCCTCCTCCGCGCAGGCCGCGCTGGGCAAGCTGCAAGGGCCGTTCTTCCTCTGGGTCCACCTGTACGACCCCCACCGTCCCTGGGTAGCGCCGGCTCGCTTCCCGGGCGGCGGCTACGACGCCGAGATCGCGTTCGCCGACGAGGCCCTGGAGACGGTGCGCCGCGCCGCCGACACGCGCGCGGGGGGGCGCCTGGTGGTGGCGGTGGCCGGCGATCACGGCGAGAGCCTGGGCGAGCAGGGAGAGGATCAGCACGGCTACACGATCCACCGTGGGGTCATGCGCGTGCCCCTGGTGCTCGCGGGCGTGGGGATCCCCCGCGGGCGCACCGTCCCCCGCACGGTGGCGCTCCTGGACCTCGCCCCCACCCTCGCGGATCTCGCGGGCACGCGCTTCCCCCAGGCGACCGACGGCGTGTCCCTCCGCGCGGCGTGGGAGGGGAAGGCCGCCGCTGCGCCGCTGGAGCTGTGGCAGGAGACGCTGCATCCGCTCTTCGACGCGGGGTGGGCACCGCTGCGCGGCCTGCTCACCGACCGCTGGAACTTCGTGGATGCCCCCCGTCCGCGCCTCTACGACCGCGCCAGGGACCCGGGCGACAAGGTCAACGTGGCCGGTGCGCACCCCGAGGACGTCGCCGCGCTGAAGCGCCGGATGGCGCAGCGCATGGCCGCCCTCTCGGACGTGCCGGAGCCCGTGCCTTCCCTGCCGCGCCCCGGCGGGGACGATGCCGAGCGCCTGGCGCGCCTCGCCTCGCTCGGCTACCTGGCGGCACCTCCCACGCCCAAGAAGGGGGTGCGCCTCGATCCCGCGGACGGCCTCCCCGGCTTCCGGGCCATGGAGCAGGCGGACGTGCTGCTCTCCCAGGGAAAGGCCAAGGACGCGGTCGCGCTCCTGACGCCCTACGCGCAGAAGGACGACGGGAATCCGCGGCTCCACCACGCTCTGGCCAAGGCGCTGGCCGCCGACGGGCGCCTCGATCCCGCGCTCCGCGAGATCGACGCCGCCATCGTCCTCGCCCCCAGGGAGGAGTTCCTCCGCCAGACCCGCGCCGCCATCCTGCTCCAGCAGGGGGATGTCGCGAAAGGGAAGGCGGAGCTCGAGGGGATCCTCGCCGCCAATCCGCGCGCGGTGGACGCCGCCCTCGACCTGGCGAAGCTGGCCCTCGAGCGCAAGGACTTCGAGGAGACCCGCCGGGTGCTCGAGGCCGCCCACGCCGCCGGCGCGCGCGATCCCGAGCAGCTCGCCCTCCTGGGCTCGCTCGCGCAGGCGCGGGGGGATGCGCGCGCGGCTTCCTCCTGGTTCGAGCAGGCGCTGGAGCTGCGGCCCGACTTTCCCCTGGCGCTGCTCGAGACGGGACGCGCCGCTCTGCGGCAGGGGCAGGTGGACCTGGCGGTGACGCGCTTCTCCGGCTGCACCGAGGGACCGAAGGCGTTCGAGTGCCGGATGGAGCTGGCCCGCGCCTATCTCACCGGCAAGGGGGACGCGGCGCAGGCCCGCCGCGCGCTGGAGAGCGCGCAGGCGGCGGCGCGGAACGACAGCCAGCGCGAGGAAGCGCGCAGGCGCCTGCAGTCGCTGCCGTGATCCTGGCCCTGCTCCTCCTGGCCGCGGATCCGGCCACGCCGGACGTGGGATGGGAGCGGCTGAAGCAGGACGTGCACCTCCTGGCGACGAAGCCGTTCCAGCTGGACCGGGCAGGGAAGCGCCAGGCCCTCTTCGTCGCCGGAGCCACGCTCGGCCTCTACGGCCTGCGGCACGAGATCCGCCGCGAGGTCCAGGAGGGCCGCAGCGAGGACCGCTCCGATCTCCTGCAGCACGCGCGCTGGATGAGCCGGGGCGCGGCCGCCCCGGTGCTGGCGCTGGGCGCCTGGGGGGCCTCGTTCGTCACCCACGACCCGCGGGAGAAGGAGACGGCACAGCTCCTCCTGACCTCCGCGGGGATGTCCGCGGCGATCGCAGGAATGGGGAGCTTCGTCCTCGCCAGCGAGCGGCCGGAGGACGGCGATGCCGTCCACCTCTTCCGGACCAGCGGCCACGGCGTCTCCCTGGACGCCTCGCTCGCCGCCTCCATCGTCCCTCCGCTGCGGTGCCAGTACCTGCGCGTGCGCCCGGGCGACGGGAGGCCGGCTCGCTGGCTCAAGCGCGGCACGCTTGCGCTCCTCTACGCCGGGGCCGGCCTCACCGCGCTCCAGCGCATCGACGACGACAAGCACTGGGCACCGGACGTGTTCCTGGGCCTGGTGAACGGCTTCACGGTGGGGGAGATGCTCTGTCACGCCCGGGAAGGACGGCCTCCAGCGCCGTCGCCGTCAGGATGACCGCCCCCCCCGCCAGCGTGAGCGGCCCCGGCCGCTCCCCGTGCACGATCCAGGCGAACACAGGGTTCAGCACCGGCTCCACCAACAGGAGGAGCGACGCCTCGAGCGCCCCCACCCGCCGCAGCCCCACCCCCACGAAGGCGTAGGCCAGCCCGATCTGGAACAGGCCGAGGTAGCCGACGAGCAGCGCATCCTTCGGCGTCCAGGACACCGGCAGCGCCATGGGCAGGGTGACCAGGCAGGCCAGGACGTTCCCCGCCACCATCGCCGCCGCCGCAGGCGAGGGAGCGTGCGGCGCGGCATCGCGGCTCAAGCGCCGCAGGCCCAGCATGGTGAAGGCCCAGCACACGCCGCTGGTGAGGGCGAGGAAGTTCCCGGTCACGGGGTCGGGGGCGGTGGCCGAGCGGGTCTCCCTGCCCGCGATCACCAGCGCGAGCCCGGTGGCCATGGCCGCGAGCAGCGCCAGGTCCCGCCGGCGGATGGGCTCGCGCAGGAGCCAGGGCCCCAGCAGCAGCAGGTACAGAGGCGCCGTGGACTGCAGGAAGATCGTGTTGGCGGCGGTGGTCAGCTTGTTGCCGAGGACGAACAGGACCATCGTCGCCGCGTAGGCGGCCCCCACGGCCACCGTCCCCGAGGTCCAGCGCCGGCGCGCCCCAGGGAGGAAGGCCGCGAGCGCCACCGCGGCCACCGCGGAGCGGAAGCTCGCCACCTGCCAGCCCGTGAGCGTGGTGGCCTTGATGGCGGCTCCGCCCGTGGAGAAGAGCGCCGCCGCGGCGATCAACGCCAGGCGGGCGGAGGCCTGCGTGCGCGCCATGGCGCGGGAGAATAGCTTGGGCTAGGGTCGCCCGCATGCGCTGGGTGGTGGGGGACGTGCACGGCTGCGCGCGCGAGCTGGACGATCTCCTGCGCGCGACCCGCTTCGATGCCGCGCGCGACACGCTGTGGACCATCGGGGATCTCGTGAACACCGGGCCCGACAGCGTGGCCGTGCTCCGCCTCTGGCGGGACCTGGGCGGGCGGGGCGTGATCGGCAACCACGACGTCTACGCGCTCCTCTCCACCTCCGGACGCTGGCCGGTGAAGGAGGACCAGCTGAAGGCCCTGCGCAAGGATCCCGAGCGGGACGCGCTGCTGGAGCCTCTGCGCAGGCTGCCGCTGCTGCAGCATTTCCCGGCCCAGGGAAGCGGCGGGGAGGCCTGGCTGGTCCACGCCGGCCTGCACCCGGACTGGACGGACCTCCAGAAGGTCGCCCTGCGCACGGCGGGACCGCCGTTCGACGACGACCGCCTGGAGAGCGCGGACCTGCACTTCGGGACCCGGGTGCGCTGCTGCGCGCTGGACGGCGAGCGCGTGCGCTTCACCGGCCTTCCGGAGCAATGCCCGCCGGGAACCCGGCCATGGGACGCCTTCTATCGAGGGAGCGCCCTGATCGTGCACGGCCACTGGGGGAAGCGCGGCGCCTACCGGACCGAGCGGGTGCTCGGCCTCGACTCGGGTTGCGTCTACGGCGGCCGCCTCACCGCCTGGTGCGCGGAGGAGGATCGCACGGTCTCGGTTCCCAGCCGGGGGCGGACATGATCGAGGCCGTGATCTTCGACGTGGACGGCGTGCTCGTGGACTCCTACGCCGCGCACTTCGAGAGCTGGAAGCGCCTGGGCCGGGAGACGGGCGTCACCCTCACCGAGGAGCAGTTCGCCGAGAGCTTCGGCCGGCGAAGCCGGGAGGTGATCCGGCAGCACTGGGCAAGCAAGAAGGTGTCGGACACTTCCATTTCCATTTCAGCCGGTGGAAACGGGAGCAAGGGCACGCGGTCCATCACCGAAGCGGAGGTGGCGCGGCTCGATCGCCGGAAGGAAAAGCTCTTCCGCGAGATCCTGGAGAAGGACTTCCCGGGCATGGACGGGGCCCGCGAGCTGATCGAGGCGCTCGCGGCGCAGGGGATGAGGATCGCGGTCGGCTCCTCGGCGCCGGAGGAGAACGTGAGCCTGGTCCTCGATCGACTGGGGATCCGCGAACTCGTCCAGGCCAGGGTCACCGGCGAGGACGTGCAGCGCGGCAAGCCCGACCCGCAGGTGTTCCTGCTCGCCGCCGAGCGGCTCGGGGTTTCGCCGGACCGTTGTGTCGTGATCGAGGACGCCGTGCCTGGGATCGAAGCCGCGCGTTCGGCCGGGATGAAGGCGGTGGCGCTGGTCTCCACCGGCCGGGACGCCGGGACCCTGCGGGCCGCCGGTCCCGAGCGGGTGGTGCGCTCCCTGCGGGAGCTGACGGCGGCCGCCTTACGCGGCCTGTAGAGCCGGGAAGTACGCGGCGAACGCGGCGTAGCGCGCCCGCAGCCGGTTCCGCTCCCCCTCGTTGCGGGCGCGGAGGAAGCTCCGGCGCAGGAACTCGCGGAGCGCCGGCTCCGACAGCCCGGTCAGGAAGCCGGCCGGCACCGGCCCCAGCATGGACGCCTCCTCCACCGCCTCCAGATCGCGTTCCAGGGATCTCACCATGGCGTTGCCCTCCTTCACGGACACAACCTGGCAGCCGGCTGCGACGGGGTGAGGAACTCCCCGTGAACTTTGCGTAACATGCGGGGGTCCCCGGACATGGAAGTCAAGGAGCCGCCCATGACCGCAGCCCGCGCGCTGACCGCCGCTTCCCTCCTCCTCGTGGCCGCCCTGGTGGCCGGCTGCGGGCCCGCGTCCTCCTCGGGTGAGGCAACGGCCGAGCCGGAAGGAGCAAAGGAGACCCCCGCCGACATGAGCGCGAAGGACAAGCTCGCCGCCTATGCCCCGGTCCGGCTCACCACCGACCTCGCCGCCCTTTCCGAGAACGACCGGAAGATGCTGCCGCTCCTCATCGAGGCGGCACAGGCCATGGACGAGGTCTTCTGGCTTCAGGCCTTCGGCCCCAAGGACCCGTTCCTGAGCGCGATCGGCGACGCCGACCTGCGGCGCTATGCCGAGATCAACTACGGCCCCTGGGATCGCCTGGACGGGGACAAGCCCTTCGTCCCCGGCTACGGCGCCAAGCCGGATGCGGCGCAGTTCTATCCCGCCGACATGACGAAGGAAGAGTTCGAGAAGGCGATCGCCGGCGACAAGAAGAAGGCAGAGGCCTTCAAGAGCGAGTACACGCGGATCGTGCGCAAGGACGGCGCGCTCGCGGCGGTGCCGTACCACGAGGCCTGGCCGGAGCAGACGCAGCGCGCCGCCGCCAAGCTCCGCGAGGCCGCCGCCCTCGCCTCGGACAAGGGGCTCAAGAAGTACCTGGAGCTGCGCGCCAGGGCGCTCGAGACCAGCGATTTCCGGGCCAGCGACCGCGCCTGGCTCGACATGAAGGACAACGTGGTGGACGTGGTGGTGGGGCCCATCGAGACCTACGAGGACAAGCTCTTCGGCTACAAGGCGGCCCACGAGGCGTACGTCCTGGTGAAGGACCAGGAGTGGAGCAAGCGCCTGGCGAAGTACGCGGCGATGCTCCCCGAGCTGCAGAAGGGGCTGCCCGTGGAGGCCGCCTACAAGAAGGAGGTCCCGGGGACCGACTCCGACCTCAACGCCTACGACGTCGTCTACTACGCGGGCGACTGCAACGCAGGCAGCAAGACCATCGCCATCAACCTCCCCAACGACGAGACGATCCAGCTCGAGAAGGGGACGCGGCGCCTGCAGCTCAAGAACGCCATGCGCGCCAAGTTCGACACCATCCTGGTGCCCATCGCCAACCTCCTCATCGCCGAGGATCAGCGCAAGAACATCACCTTCGATGCCTTCTTCGCGGACGTGATGTTTCACGAGGTGGCGCACGGCCTGGGGATCAAGAAAACGATCGACGGCAAGCGCACGGTGCGCGACGCCTTGAAGGAGCAGGCGGGAGCGCTGGAGGAGGGGAAGGCGGACATCCTGGGCCTGCACATGATCACCAAGCTCCACGAGAAAGGGGACCTGTCCGACGTGTCGCTGGAGGACGCCTACACGACCTTTCTGGCCGGCATCTTCCGCTCCGTGCGCTGGGGCGCGTCGAACGCCCACGCCCAGGCCAACCTCTCCCGCTTCCACTTCTTCCAGCGCGAGGGGGCCTTCACGCGCGACGAGGCCACGGGAACCTACCGGGTGGACATGCCGAAGATGCGCGCCGCCATGGACAAGCTCTCCGCCCAGATTCTGAAGTTCCAGGGGGACGGCGACTACGACGGCGTGGTGAGATTCATGGACGAGCTGGGGAAGATGGACCCGGCGCTCCAGGCCGATCTGGACCGCGTGGGCAAGGCCGGCATCCCCAAGGACATCGTCTTCGAGCAGGGGGTGGAGGTGCTGGGCCTGCAGCCGGCGGCAGCCACGAAGTAAGGCATGAGCGCAGGAGGGATCTGCGTGCGAAGTGGAGGCGGTCCTCGGCAGGATCTCACACGGGGTGTTCTCTTAGCTATGGGCAGATGACCAGACCGGGATCTCGGTTGGTCCCCGCATCATTCCAGGTCCCAATCGTCCCGTTGCACTCGACAGCACGCACCAGAACGTAAAGGGCCTGTCCAGGGGCGGGGTTGAGG
This sequence comes from Candidatus Polarisedimenticolaceae bacterium, assembly GCA_036274395.1. GTDB lineage: Bacteria > Acidobacteriota > Polarisedimenticolia > Polarisedimenticolales > DASUFT01 > DASUFT01. The sequence goes on from DASUFT010000099.1 coordinate 26,637, forward strand.
AGCAGGTTCGCGGTGAGGTCGGTGCCGTCGTTCTCGGCGCAGATGGGGGACGACGCGGGATAGCTCCCTCCCGATGTGCGCAGCGCGGAAAGGTTGCCGCGCACCACGTCGTAGGAGCCTCCCCGAGGGTGGGCGTTCCAGCGCACGGTGGTGCGGTTGGCGTCGAACCGGAGACCGGTCACGGCGCCGGGGGCGCCGCTGCCCGTCACGCAGATCAGCCGGGAGCGCGTGGCCGAGGCGGAGCCGGCCACGTTGGTCACCGTCTCCTTCACGCCGAAGAGGCCGGGAGTGGTGTACGTGCGCTGCGGGTGCTGCGCGCTGGAATCGACGATCCCGTCGTTCTCGAAGTCCCAGCTCCAGCTCCGCGGCCCGTTCACGCTCCGATCGGTGAAGGTGACGGAGAGCGGGGCAGGGCCGCTCACGGGCGAGGCCCTGAAGTCGGCGACGGGCAGCGTCGCTGGCGCCTTGATCAGGCTGAAGCTGTCCCGGACCGCGCCATGGTCGTCGAGGAAGGTGGCGTCGAGGCGGTTGCCGCTGACGTCGAGGACGAGCGATCCCAGCACGCTCAGGGAGACGAGCATGGCGGGGTGGTCGAGGGCGCCGCCGCCGATCTGCCCGGAGCTGCCCGCCACTGCGTAGACCGCGCCCTGGTGAGGATCGGAGCCAAGGGCCGGCTTCTCGTAGGGGCCGGTCTCGCCGGGACGGCCGGTGCCTGCGTCCACGAGGTACTGGGGACCGAAGGTGCCGGAGTCGCCGTAGTGGCCGTCGATCAGGTACGACCGCTCGTAGGAGTGGCTGTGCCCGGAGAGCATCAGGTCCACCCCGTGCGCCTCCAGGATGGGCACCACGTTCTCGCGCATCTCGATGAGCTCGGTCTCCAGGTCGGAGTCGTGCGAGCCCTTGGTGTAGGGCGGGTGGTGCCAGACGGCGACGATCCAGTCCTGCAGCGTGTCCTCGAGGTCCTGCTCGAGCCAGGCGAGCATGGCGCTCCCCGGGGAGCGATCCGTCTCGTAGGAGTCGAGCACCACGACGTGCAGGTCCGACCAGTCGAAGGAGTAGTACGCCTCGGTGCCGGAGGGCCTTCCCCCCGCCTCCCCGCCCGAGGGCAGCGTGAACATGTCGTAATAGGGGCCGGTCTGCGTGGACGAGTCCGCGCTGTGTCCGTCGTGGTTCCCCAGGGTGGGCCAGAGCACGGAGCGGCGTAGCGTCTGCGGGTAGGCGTCGAACACCGCCGCCTGGTACTCGAGGTCCGTCCCGTCCAGGTAGGCGTTGTCCCCGAGCATCAGCCAGAAGTCGGGATCGCGGCTGCCGGTCCAGCTCTGGAAGGCGTCGCGCACCCGGCCCTGGTTGCCGTCGTCGGTGCCGGAGTCTCCCAGCACCCACACCCGAAGCGGCCGCGCCGTGCCCGCCGGAGGCGGCGTCACGAAGGCATCGCCGGCCAGGTCCCCCGCCGTGCTGCCGACCTGGTACAGGTACCGCGTCTCCGGGGTGAGCCCGCTGAGTGTGAGCACGTGCTCGGTGGTGAGCACGGCGTCGCTCACCTGCTGATTCAGGTTCCCGGCGCTGGTGCCGTAGCGCACGCGCGAGGAGGTGGGCACGTCCGTGCGCCAGCGCACCACCACGGAGGTCGGCGTCCCCCGCTGCAGGTAGGGGCCGCGCGCCACCGCGGCCCCCGACCGGTTCATCACCAGCTTGGGCACGAGCACGAGATCGCTTGAGGTGGACCCGGTGTTCCACACGCCGATCGCGAGCACGTTCGTGCCCGCGTGCAGGGCGGGGACCCCAAGCGTGGAGACATCGACCAGCGAGCCGTAGTTGGGGGAGGCGCCGTTGCTCGACTCGTGCGAGGCGGGGACGGAGTTCCAGGCCGGCGTCCCCGCCGGCATCTGCGGCGAGCGGTACACCTCCACCCCGTTGATCCAGGCGATGTAGCCGTCGTCCCAGTCGGCGCCCAGGAACAGGTTCGTCACCTGCGCCGGATCGGCGACCGTGAAGCGCGCCCGCGTGTAGATCGAGACGGTGCCGCTGGGGACCGCGGTGGCGATCAGTCCCAGCGCGCCGGGGAGGGACGTCTCGTAGCCGACCCCGTAGGTGCCGGACGGCCAGGATCCATCGGCGAACCCTTCCGCGGTCCACGTGGTGCCGATCCCGGGATTGCTGCTGTTGGCCCGGTAGCGGCAGGACGCTCCCGCCTGCACCAGAACCGTCTCGGCATGGAGGAGGGAGGACGCGAGCAGCGCCGGGCTGTCCTGCCGGGACGGGGGAAGCGTGTCGATCACCGCCAGCACGCGGGACCACGCCTCCCGCGCCTCCGCCGTCCTCCCCGCCCCCGCGAGCAACCGCGCACGCCGCGCCGCCCAGGGCTCCTTGCGGTGCGCGTCCGCCTCGAGGTTCGAGAGGCGGGCCAGCGCCTCCTCCACGAGGCCGTGCCGCTCCGCCAGATCCAGGGCCGCCATGCGCAGGGCGATGGCACCCTGCAGGCGCGCCGCACCCTCGTCCAGGCCGGCCAGGATCCGTGACGCGGGCGTGCCGGCCGCTTCCGCCGCACGCGCCCAGTGGAGGTAGGTGTCGGGAAGGGCGGGCCGGGTGGAGGCGGAGCGGGCGAGGGCGGTGGCGAGCGCTGCCGCCGACTCCTCGGGCCGGGTCTTCTCCAGGGCGCGCCCACGTGCGTCCCATCCTTCCGGATCCTCCGGATGCGCCGCGATGTACCGCGAGAGCGGGACGAGCGCGTCCTCGGGCCGCCCCTGCTCCAGGCGCATCCGGCCCAGATCGAGATCCAGCTCCGACGGCGCCCCGGGGAGCGCGCGGGCGCGTGCAAAGGCGGCCTCGGCCTCGTCCCAGTGCCTGCGCCAGCGGTGGAGCTGGGCCACCCGGTGCCAGGCTCGCGGGTCCGACGGCGCCGCGGCCAATGCTCCCTCGGCGCGGGCGAGCTGCGCGTCCAGCATGGGATGCGCCGCGCTCTCCGAGAGGCCGAGACCCGCCGCGAGGAGCGCCGTCAGGAAGGGCCGGAGGGGGGCCATGGCGAAAGGTACCGCGAGTGCCGGCGGGAAATGACAGAATCTCGCGCGATGGATGGGGGCTGGCTCCACGTGGTCTGCGGGGACGCCGCGGCAGCGTCGCTGCGCGCGTCGGGTGTCTGCGCGCCGGAGGCGATCCGCATCCAGCACGACGTGCTCTCCGTCGGTCCGCTGCTCCCGTTTGCCGACCTCCCGTCCTGGATCGAGACACGCCTGCGCTTCTGGCGCACCGAGGTGTGGGCGGAGGCGCCGGCGTTCGACGCCATGCCGCTCGATCTGATCGCCTCGGCCCAGGAGCTCGCGGGGGCGTCCGGGGTGGTCCTGTGGGTCGCGGGCGGGCTCTCGCACCAGCTCCTGCTCCCCTCGACCGCGCGGCTCGGGGAGCTGGCGGGAGCACCCGCGCTCCCGCTGGCCGTGGGGGAGCTGGGGAGCACCACGTCCTTCCCCCTGAACTTCAAGGCTCGCGTCGTTCTCCCCGCCGTCTGGGAGAGGATCACGGCGCCCGATCCCGAGCGGTTGCTCGACGCCATCGACCTCGCCGAGGGCGTGTCCCCCGAGCTCCACCGTGCGCTCGGCTTCTTCCTCACCAGGTACCCCGACATCCGCACGGGTCTGGCGCGCTGGGACGAGGAGCTGCTGCGCCACGCGCCGGGCACGTCCGCCGAGCTGGTGGGTCGCGCGCTGCGCGCGAACGAGGCGTGGCTCGATCCCGTGGGAGATCGGGCGCTGCTGGCGCGCCTGCGTGGCCTCGCCGATCCCGGCCTGGCGCGCCCCACGCTCGCGCCACGGGGCGAGGATCTCGTCCTCACCGGGTTCGGGGAGGACGTGCTCGCCGGGAGGAAGAACTTCGTGGACCACAACGGGATCGATACCTGGGTGGCGGGCGTGCACCTCGACGTCTCCCAGGGGCGGGTCTGGTTCCGCGAAGGCGCCGGCCTCGTGCGGGCGGAGGCCTGAGTGGAGGAGGTCCGAGGCCTCTACCAGGCGGGGAAGCGTGCGCGGACCGCGACCGCCGCCGGGCTGGTGGCGCGCGAGGAGAGGTTCGCCTGGATCCGTCTGGTGGTGTTCGCCGCCGGGGCGGTCCTCGCCTTCGCCGTGTTCCGCTGGGAGGTCCCGGGGCTGTGGCTGCTGGTCCCGGCGGCGCTGTTCGCCATGCTCGTGGTCGCGCACGCCCGCACCATCCAGACGCGGGAGCGCATGGAGCGCGCGATCGCCTTCTACGACGCGGGCCTGGCCCGCCTCGACGGTACCTGGGCGGGGCGCGGCCGCGGCGGGGAGCGCTTCCTCGATCCCCACCACCCCTACGCGGCCGACCTCGACCTCTTCGGGCGCGGGTCGCTCTTCCAGCGCCTGAGCGCGGCGCGCACGCGCATGGGGGAGGACGTGCTCGCCGGCTGGCTCCTCCACGCCGCCTCTCCGGCCGAGGTGCGCGAGCGGCAGCAGGCGGTGACCGAGCTGAGGGACCGGCTCGACCTGCGCGAGGACCTGGCCGTGCTCTCCTCGGAGGTGGAGGCTGGGGTGGACGCGTCCTCCCTGCGCGCGTGGGCGCAGGCGCCGGTGCTGCTCGCCGGCGCGGGGAGGATCGTCGCCCCCCTGGCGGTGGCGGCCACGCTGGGGACGCTCGCGCTCTGGTGGGGGGGCTGGACCGGGCCCTGGCCGTTCCTCCTCGCCGCCGCGGTGGAGTGCGGGATCGGACTCTTCTACCGCGCGCGGGTGCGCCGGGTGGACGGGGCGGTGGAGAAGCCCGGGCAAGATCTGGAGCTGCTCGCGGCCGTGCTCGAGCGATTCGAGCGGGAATGGTTCCAGGCGCCCCCGGTGGCCCAGCTGCGGGACACGCTGCGCTCGAGCGCGATCCCGCCCTCGGTGGCGGTGCGCCGCCTCTCGCGCCTGGTCGCCCTCCTGGACTCGCGGCGCAACCAGCTCTTCGCGCCCTTCGCCTACCTCCTGCTGTGGGGGACGCAGCTCGGCTTCACCGTCGAGGCCTGGCGCGCACGGCACGGTGCCGCGGTCGAACGCTGGATCGACGCCGTGGGCACGCTGGAGGCGCTCTCCTCGCTGGCCGGGCACGCCTTCGAGAACCCCGCCGATCCATTCCCGGAGATCCTGGAGGGGGCCCGAGCCCACCTGGAGGCGGAGGGGCTCGCGCACCCGCTGCTCCCGCCCGCCACCGCCGTGCGCAACGACGTCGCCATCGGGGCCGGGAACGCCATTCCCCAGGTGCTGCTCGTCTCCGGCTCCAACATGTCGGGGAAGAGCACGCTGCTCCGCGCGGTGGGGATCAACGCCGTGCTGGCAATGGCGGGAGCACCGGTGCGCGCGCGCCGGCTGCGCCTGACCGCGCTCTCCGTGGGCGCCACGCTGCGCATCCAGGACTCGCTGCAGGAGGGGACCTCGCGCTTCTTCGCCGAGGTGCAGCGCCTGTCGGACCTGGTGAAGCTGTCGCGCGGGGAGCGGCCGCTCCTGTTCCTGCTCGACGAGATCCTCCACGGCACCAACTCCCACGACCGCCGCCTGGGGGCGGAGGGGATCGTGCGGGGACTGCTGGCGCGGGGCGCCATCGGCCTCGTCACCACCCACGACCTGGCGCTGGCCGCCATCGCCGAGGAGCTGGGGCCCGCCGCCGCCAACGTCCACTTCGAGGACCGGCTGGAGGGGGCGACGCTCACCTTCGACTACACGCTCCGCCCCGGCGTCGTGCGCCGCAGCAACGCGTTGGAGCTGATGAGAAGTGTGGGGTTGGAGGTGTAGTGGTGTAGTGGGGACAGGCACCAAGAAGAATTGGCGTCCTGCACACCGATGCTGACCGCCCGCATCCGCCAGGGCCTGCTCCTCCTCGCCTCCATCTTCGTGGTGGGCACGCTGGGCTACATGCTCCTGGAAGGCGCCGACGTGTGGGACGCCTTCTACATGACGGGGATCACCCTCACCACGGTGGGCTACCGCGAGGTCTTCCCGCTCTCCCGGGCGGGGCAGGTCTTCACCGTGCTCCTGGCCACGGCGGGGCTGGGGCTGCTCCTGTTCCTCCTCACCGAGGCCGCGCGGGCGGTGTTCGCGGGGGAGATCAACGAGGTGTTCGGCCGCGTGCGGAGGCTGCGCATGCTGGAGAAGATGTCGGGTCACGAGATCGTCTGCGGGTACGGACGCATGGGGGAGGCGGTGGTGATCGAGCTGGTCCGCGGCGGCCGCCCGGTGGTCGTCATCGAGCGCAGTCCCGAGAAGCTGCGCCGCCTCATCTCCGCGGGCCTGCCCGTGGTGGACGGCGACGCCACCTCGGAGGAGGTGCTCCGCGCCGCCGGCACCGCCCGCCGGGGCCTGGTGGCCTGCCTGAACGACGACGCGCACAACGTCTACACGGTGCTCACGGCGCGCTCGCTCAACCCCGGGCTCTTCATCGTGGCCCGGGCGGGGGAGGAGAGCGCGGAGAGCCGCATGCTGCGCGCGGGGGCGGATCGCGTGGTGAACCCCTACCAGCTGGGGGGTCTGCGCCTGGCGCACATGCTGGCCAAGCCGGCGGTGGTGGACTTCCTCGACGTGTCGCTCCCGGCGGCGGGACGCTCGCTGGAGCTCGAGCAGGTGCGGCTGCAACAGGGGAGCGCGCTGGTGGGCAGCACGCTCGGAGAGTCGGACCTCAGGCGCCGATGGGGGGTCGGGGTCGTCGCCGTCCGCCGCGGCGAGCAGTTCTTCCCCAACCCCGACTCGGACTTCCGGCTGGAAGCGGAGGACGAGCTGGTCGTCCTGGGTGGCCGCGCGGGCCTGGAGAGCCTGGAGCTTTCGGTGAAAGCCGCCTTCTGACGGCCGCTATCTCTGCGGCGCCAGCACCAGCACGTCCACCGCGGGGCCCGGCAGGAAGGGCGTGGGGTCGCCCCTGGCCCAGGCCATGTGCCCGTCTCCGTAGTGCGGCGAGCTGGGGTGGCCGCTCTGCCCCCCCGGCATGTGGAAGAGGCTCCTCTCCTCCTGCCCTGGTGAGACCACCATCCGCTCCGAGGCGCCGTCGCTCGGGCTCTGCACGCGGGGCATGTGATCGGCTCCCGGCAGCTCCAGGGCCGGCATGTCCAGCCACCGCGCCAGGGAGGGCATGCCTTGCGCCAGCGGGTGCCCCACCCGCACCGTGTTCCGCTTGCCCCACGTCGCCTGCGCCAGCGGCGTCCCATCCTTCGTCAGGTCCGCCAGGGTGCGGTCGAGCGCGTCCAGGAGGAACGCGTTCGAGGCCGGCGTGCGGTCCCGCACCAGGTGCCAGAGCGCTCCCTCGAACTGCCACCCGGGGCCGGTGAACCCCGGCTCGTCCCGGCAGGGAGCGGTGAGCGCCAGCCAGGCATCCCGCGACACCGTGGCCCGAAAGCCACGCACGAGGCGGAACCCCACGGAATCGATCGCCGCCCGTCCGCCCCAGCGCTCCACGAGCGGCCGCGCCTCCGCCCGCAGCGGCTTTCCCGCCACGCTCTCCGGGTTCAGCAGCTCGAGGAGGAGGTCTCGCCAGCGCGTGAAGAACAGGGCGCGATCGTCGAGCTGCACGTGCAGGAGATCGCGCGGCGTGGCCCTCTCCAGCGCCAGGAGGCCGTCGCGGATCTGCCCGGCGCGCGCTCCCAGCGCGTAACCGCCGTCCCCGAGCGCGGCGAGCATCTCCCCGTCCACCACCCGGTTGTTCGCCGTCCAGATCCTCCCTTCCGGCGGATCGACCACGCGCGGGTACGTGTCCGGCGTCAAGTAGGCAGCCCAGCCCGGCGCTCCCGCCGCGCGGCGCGGGATGCGGCCACAGACCGTCCAGCCGATGTGCCCCGCGCGGTCGGCCACCACGAAGTTCTGCGCCGGGATCCCGCTGAGCGCCGCGACCCGCATCGCCTCCTCGAGCGACCGCGCCCGGGCCAGGTGGAACAGGTTGAGGTTGACCGCCTCCGGATCGTGAGCGACCCAGCGCACGACGACGGGCGACGGCATGGCCGCGATGACCGGGCCCTCGCCGGTCTCGGCGATCTCGAAGTCGACGGCCGCGGCCCCCTTGACCGCGATCCGTTCGCGGTGACGCTCCACCGGAGCATCGTCCAGGGGAACGAGATCCGTGGTGTCGATCTGGCTGTTGGTGAACCCCCAGGCCACGTGGCGGTTGCTGCCCACGACCACACCGGGCGCACCGGGAAGGGTGACGCCGGTGACGTCCACCGCCCCGTCCAGGTCCGGCCACTGCAGCCGGGCGCGATACCAGATGTTCGGAAGCTGCAACCCGAGGTGCATGTCGTTGGCGAGCCACGCGCGCCCATCCGCGGTGTGCGCGCCGGAGACGACCCAGCTGTTGCTGCCGAGCACCGGCTCGTCGAGCGCCTCGGTGGCGCGGGAGACGGAGACCGTCCGCGGAAGCGCCATGCCCGGGGGCGGACCGGCGGGGAGCAAGGGACCGCCCGCGAGGGGAGCGTCCCACTCGGTCCCCGGCGGATCGAGGAACGCGGCGGCCTGGGGGGAGAGATGCCGCTGCAGCGCGGCCCGGCGCAGGTCGGTGGTGCCCGTGTCGTCCTGCAGCTCCAGGAACATGTTGTAGACGACGAGGATGCTGTCCTCGGCGCGCCAGGGCACCGGGTTCGTGCGCAGCATCACGTACTCGACCGGCTTGGCCCGCAGCGCGCGTACGCCTTCGCGGACCCCGGCGGTGTAGGCGTCGAGCAGGGAGCGATCCCGGGGAGGCAGCCCGGTCAGCACGCGCCCCGCGCGCCAGCGGAACCGGTGGAAGCGCGCCGCCTTGTCCATCTCCAGGGTGGCCGGTCCCACGATCTCCGACAGCTCCCCGGCGGCGCGGCGCCGCATCAGGTCCATCTGGAAGAAGCGCTCCTGCCCGTGCAGCCAGCCCAGGGCGAAGACGGCGTCCTGCTCGGACCCGGCCGAGATGCGCGGCACACCCAGGGCGTCGCGCTCGATCCGCACCTCCGCGCCGAGCCCGGCGACCTCCGCCCTGCCCGAGGACCTGGGGAGGCTCCCCCGCAGCTCGCTCCAGAACCACAGGCCCGTGGCGCAGCCGGCGACGAGGAGAAGACCGAGGAGGATCCCGAGGACCTTGAGCAGCCGCTTCACGCCGCGCATCCGGGAGAGCGTACGCCAGGGTGGTAGGCTCCGGCGATGGTCCTTTCCCTCCTCCTGCTGCTCGCCGCGCCCTGGAGGATGCTCGCGCCGGGCATGGAGCTCCGTGAGCTGGACGTCTCCACCAGGAAGCCCGGGAGCCGGCCCATCGTCGTGCTGCGCATGGACCCCTCTCGCTGGGAGCTCGCGCTCGTGAGCGGTCCGAGCCGATCGGCACGGGAGTGGGCGGGCCGGCACGGCCTCGCCGCCGCGATCAACGCCGGGATGTACGGCACCGACGGGACCACGCACGTCGGCTACATGGAGTGCGACGGCAAGGTGCAGAGCAAGCAGGTCAACACCTACCGCTCGGTCGCGGCCTTCTCACCCAGGAGGAAAGGGGAGCCGCCGTTCCGGATCGTCGACCTCCAGGGACGCGCGGAGCTGAACCGGCTCCGGCCCCGCTACGCGTGCTTGATCCAGAACCTCCGCCTCGTGCAGCGTCCTGGAGTGAGCCGGTGGGGGCCGCAGCCCAGGGCGTGGAGCGAGGCCGCGCTGGGAGAGGACCGGCAGGGGCGCATCCTCTTCCTCTTCTCGCCCACGCCGTTCTCGATGCACGACCTCATCGAGGAGCTGCTGGCCTCCGATCTCGGCCTGGTGGCGGCCCAGCATCTCGAGGGAGGAGGCCCCGCCCAGCTCTACATCCGCGTCGAGGGGTTCGAGCGCGAGATGGCGGGCAGCCTCGACAGCGGGCTCCCCATCCCCCACGTCCTGGGGGTGCGGCGGCGCTCGAAGTAGTACCTCAGGCGGTACCACAAGGAGCGAATCGAAGAAAGGTGGGTAGGGAAGGCGGCACCCCAGACTTGCCACCACCCCCGGAATCGTGGTCTTCTAGGCCTCTTCCGGAGGACCCGCCATGATGCCGCTGTCTCCGCACAATCTGAAGGCCTGGGTGGACGAGAACCGCCACCTCCTCAAGCCGCCGGTCGGCAACAAGATGGTCTGGCAGGACCGCGACTTCTTGGTGATGGTGGTGGGCGGCCCCAACCAGCGCAAGGACTTCCACATCGAGGAAGGGGAGGAGTTCTTCTACCAGATCGAGGGGGACATCACGCTGCGCGTGATGGAGAACGGCAAGCCCCGGGACATCCCCATCCGCGAGGGGGAGATCTTCCTGCTTCCCGCCGGCATCCCTCACTCCCCGCAGCGTCCGGCCGGCACCGTGGGCATGGTGATCGAGCGCCGGCGCCGGGAGGGCGAGGACGACCACCTGCGCTGGTACTGCGACAAGTGCGGCGAGATCCTCTTCGACTCCGAGTTCCACCTGGTGGACCTGGGGAAGCAGCTCAAGCCCATCATCGAGGAGTTCTACGCGCGCGAGGACCTGCGCACCTGCAAGAAGTGCGGGACCGTGATGCAGGTGCCCGCACCCGCCAAGTGAAGATCGACGTCCACACGCACATCCTTCCTCCGGAGCTGCCGGACCTGAAGCGGCGCTACGGCTACGGCGGGTTCGTGGCCCTGGAGCGCTCGGGCCCCGGCTGCACCCGGATGATGATCGACGGCGAGGTCTTCCGGGACGTGGACCAGCGCACCTTCGAGCCGGAGGCGCGCCTGCGCGACTGCGACCGGGACGGCGTCACGGTGCAGGTCCTCTCCACCGTGCCCGTCATGTTCGGCTACTGGGCCAAGCCGCAAGACTGTCTCGACCTCTCCCGCCTCCTGAACGATCACATCGCCTCCGTGGTGGCGGCGAGCCCCACCCGCTTCGTGGGCCTGGGCACGATCCCCATGCAGGATCCCGATCTCGCCATCCGGGAGATGGAGCGCTGCGTCCACGAGCTGGACATGCCCGGGGTGGAGATCGGCACCCACGTCAACGGCAAGAACCTGGAGGACCCCTCGCTCTTCTCCGTATTCGAGGCGGCGGCGGAGATGGGGGCGGCGGTCTTCGTCCACCCCTGGGACATGATGGGCAAGGACCGCATGGGCAAGTACTGCCTGCCCTGGCTGGTGGGGATGCCGGCGGAAACGTCCCTCGCCATCTGCTCCCTCATCTTCGGCGGCGTGATCGAGCGCCTCCCCAGGCTGCGCATCTGCTTCGCCCACGGGGGCGGCGCCTTCCCCGGCACCTTCGGCCGCATCGACCACGGGTTCCGCGAGCGGCCCGACCTCTGCGCCGTGCACTCGACGCTCTCCCCGCGCGACGCCCTGGGCCGCTTCTACCTCGACTCGCTGGTGCACGACGCCGGCCTCCTCCGCTACCTGGTGGAGCTGGTGGGGGCGCATCGCGTGGCCCTGGGGACGGATTACCCGTTCCCGCTGGGAGAGCGCGTGCCCGGTGCGCTCATCGCGTCCGTGGAGAGCTTCACGCCCGAGGTGCGCGAGCGCCTCTACTCTGGGACCGCGCTGGAATGGCTGGGGATCCCCAAGGACCGGTTCATGGCGGTGGCCCGGTGAGCGACTGGCAGGCCGCGGAGGCCGAGGCCAGGCAGCTCGACGGCGACGACCCTCTGGCAGGCTTTCGCGGCCGCTTCCATCTCCCCCCCGGGCCCGACGGCGAGCCCGCCGTCTACCTCTGCGGCAACTCGCTGGGTCTGATGCCGAAGGACGCGGGACCGCTGGTCGAGCAGGAGCTGGCCGACTGGGCCAAGCTCGCCGTGGACGCGCACTTCCGTGGCGCCACGCCCTGGTACGGCTATCACGAGACCGTGCGGAAGCTGCTGGCGCGCCTGGTGGGCGCGCACCCGCACGAGGTCGTGGCCATGAACTCGCTCACCGTGAACCTGCATCTCATGATGGCCACCTTCTTTCGTCCTACCGGCACGCGCCGCAAGATCCTCATCGAGTCCGCGGCCTTCCCTTCCGACGGCTACGCCGTGCGCTCCCAGCTTCAGCTTCACGGCCTGGATCCCGAGCTCGACCTCCTGCAGGTGGGGACGCCGCGTCAGGAGATCCCCGATTCCGAGATCCTGGCCATGTTGCAGAGGCACGGGCGGGAGATCGCGCTCGTGCTGCTGTCCGGCGTGCACTACTTCACGGGCCAGCTCTTCGATCTCGCCGCCATCACCCGCGCGGCGCACGCGCAGGGCTGCGTGGTGGGCTTCGATCTCGCGCACGCCGCCGGCAACGTCCCGCTCCAGCTCCACGCCAGCGGGGCCGACTTCGCCTGCTGGTGCTCCTACAAGTACCTGAACGCCGGGCCGGGGGCGGTGGCGGGCTGCTTCGTGCACGAGCGCCACGGCATGAACCCCGCCCTCCCCCGCATGGCGGGGTGGTGGGGGAACGATCCCCGCACGCGCTTCCAGATGCACCGGGAGGAGCGCTTCGTGCCCCAGCCGGGGGCCGACGGGTGGCAGCTCAGCAACCCGCCCATCCTCGCCCTCGCCCCCCTGCGCGCCTCGCTCGCCCTGTTCGAGCAGGCGGGGATGGATCGCCTGCGCGCCAAGTCGGAGAAGCTCACCGGTCTCCTGGATCGGCTGCTGCGGCCGCACGCGGCCATCCTCACTCCCGCCGAGCCGGCGCGGCGGGGATGCCAGCTCTCCCTGCGGGTGGGGGGCAAGGACCTCTTCCACAGCCTGGAAGAACGCGGCTTCGTCACGGACTTCCGGGAGCCGGACGTGATCCGCGTGGCCCCGGTGCCGCTCTACAACACCTTCGGTGAGGTGGTGCGCTTCGCGCGTGCGCTGGCGCTGGCGGAGCGGCCGGCGTGAAGGGGACCCGTGCCGTCGTGGCCGGCGCCGGCCTCGGCGGGGCGCTCATCGCCACCCAGCTCGCGCGTGCCGGGTTCGACGTGGAGGTGGTGGAGCGGCGGCGCGACCCGCGGAGGACGGGAAAGGCGGAGGGGCGCTCGATCAACCTCGCGCTCTCCGCCCGCGGCCTGCACGCCCTGGATCAGGTGGGGCTGAAGCAGGCCATCCTCGCCATCGCCGTTCCCATGCGGGGCCGGCGCATGCACGCCGTGGACGGTACCCTCACCTTCCAGCCCTACGGCACGGAAGCCGACCAGCAGATCTGGTCCATGTCGCGCGGCGTGCTGAACCAGACGCTGGTGGAGGCCGCGGAGGGGGCGGGAGCGCGCGTGCGCTTCGGCCAGCGCGTCACCTGGGTGGACGCGGGGGACGGTGTCGTCCACCTCGAGGACACGGTCACCGGTTCCGCCGGCTCAGTGCGCGGCGACCTGGTGGTGGGCGCCGACGGCGCCTTCTCCGCCGTGCGGAGCACGCTGCAACGCGGCGACCGCTTCGACTATTCCCAGGCCTACCTGGCCCACGGCTACAAGGAGCTGCACATCCCGGCGGGCGCAGGCGGCTCCTTCCCCCTCGACCCCCACGCCCTGCACATCTGGCCCCGCGGCGGATTCATGATGATCGCGCTCCCCAACAAGGAGGGGTCCTTCACCTGCACGCTGTTCCTGGCCTTCGAGGGGGATCCCTCCTTCGCGCGCCTGAAGGAAGAGGCGGACGTCCGCCGCTTCTTCGAGACCACCTTCCCGGATGCGGTGCCCCTCATGCCCACGCTGCTTGCGGACTTCTTCGCCAACCCCACCTCCTCCCTGCTGACCGTGCGCTGCCGCCCCTGGCACCAGGGGAAGGTGGTGCTGCTGGGGGACGCCGCCCACGCGGTGGTGCCGTTCTACGGACAGGGGGCGAACGCCTCCTTCGAGGATTGCGTCGTGCTCGACGCCTGCCTGAAGCGGCACGCGCCCGACTGGACCGCCGCCTTCGCCGCCTACGAAGAGGCGCGCAAGCGCCACGCCGACGCCCTGGCCGACCTGGCGGTGGGGAACTTCATCGAGATGCGCGACAAGGTGGCCTCCCGCGCCTTCCTGCTCCGCAAGAAGACGGAGAAGCTCCTGCATCGGGCGCTTCCCTGGTGGTACGTCCCTCTCTACTCCATGGTCTCCTTCTCGCGCACGCCCTACGCCGACGCGGTGGACAAGGCGGCGCGGCAGGACCGGATCGTGCTCGCCGTGGCCGCGGCCGTGCTCCTGGTACTGGTCGCGGGCCTGGCCTGGTGGATGACATGAGCGACGAGCTGACCTACTCCAGCTACCTCGGTCTGGATCGCCTGCTCGACATGCAGGCCCCCAGGAGCGATCCCGCCGAGCACGACGAGATGCTTTTCATCGTCATTCACCAGACCTACGAGCTGTGGTTCAAGCAGGTCCTGCACGAGCTCGACTACCTGAAGGTCTGCCTGAGCAGGAACGAGCTGTGGCAGGCGGTGCATGTCCTGAAGCGCGTGCGCATGATCGTGAAGACGCTGGTGGGGCAGGTGGACATCCTGGAGACGATGACGCCCATGTCCTTCTCGTCCTTCCGGGATCGCCTGGACCGCGCCTCCGGGCTGCAGTCGGTGCAGTTCCGGGAGCTGGAGTTCGCCCTCGGCTACAAGCGGCGGGAGGTGATCGAGGCCATCCGGCCCGGGACGCCGCACCGGGAGGAGCTGGTGCGGCGGCTCACCGAGCGCTCCCTGGTCGACCACTTCTACGACTTCCTGGAGCAGCGCGGGGTGCGGATCCCGCCCGAGCTGCGCGCCAAGGAGCCGGCGGCCCCGAACGCGCCCGACGCGAAGGTGCAGGACGGCCTCGTCCACCTGTACAAGACGCAGCCCGAGACCACGATCCTCCTGGAGCTGATGACCGACGTGGACGAGGGCCTGCAGGAGTGGCGCTACCGCCACGTCAAGGCCGTGGAGCGCACCATCGGCCACAAGCTCGGCACCGGTGGCTCCGCCGGCGTGGAGTGGCTCAAGCGGTCCCTCTTCCAGCCCCTCTTCCCCGACCTGTGGGCGATCCGGAATCGGTTGTAGGGGGGACAGGCACCTAGAAGATCTGAAGGTGTCGGGTGGGAGCGAAGGCACTGAAGATCCTCCTCGGCGTTGGGGCTGGGAATCGCCAACGCGGTGCTGCAGTGCGTGCTCTGGCTCTCCGTCACCCATCTCGCGTTCTCCTCGGGCATCGGCCGTGCAAGCAACGAGGGCGAGGCCTACGCATGGCTCTTCGGGGGGGTCTTCTTCTGGCCATTGCTCTGGTTCGTCGTGACCTTCGTCTGGGCCCTCCTCGCGCGATTCCTCCTGGAAGTGGAGCACTGGAAGGTGCTGGTCGGCTTGCCCGTGTCCGTCGCCTCAGCCCTCACCGCGATCCTTCTCGTGATCGCGATCTGACGTACCATCCGAGCGTGACGAGGATCGCACCAACTCCGGAGACGCTGCGTGAGAGTCTGCGGTCCGTCTGGGACACCGGGGCCTTTGATCTCGTCGTTCTTTTTGGTTCCTGGGCCACCGGCCGAGGCGGGCCGCATTCCGATCTGGATCTCGCGTTCATGCCGCGGAACGGGATGGACGAGACCTCGCTCACCTCCGAGGTGATCCGCCTCACGCACTGGAACGACGTGGACGTGGTCAACCTGGCTCACGTCGACCCCCTCCTGGCCATGCAGATCGCGGAAAGTGGGATCGTGCTCTTCGAGGCCGATCCTTCGAGCTTTGCGGAGTTCCGCTCCCTGGCATTCCGGCGCTACGTCGACACGGAAAAGCTCCGCCGGGCACAGAGAGACGTGCTCGACGCATTCGGGCGAGGCCATGAGCCCCGTTGAGCGCTCGCTGATCGAGCGCAAGCTGGGCCAGATCGTGGAGCGTCTGGGGCACGTGCAGCGCTACGTGTCCGAGGGATTCGATGCCTATGCCGCCCAGTTCGAGCGCCGCAAGGCCGCGGAGAAGATCCTCCAGGAGATGATCGAGGCGGCCATCGACATCAACGCCCACGTTCTGGTCGCCCTGGCAGCAACGGCGCCTCGCGATTACCACCACAGCTTCACGGAGATGGGAAGTCGCGGCTACCTGCCGATCCCGCTGGCGGAGCGGCTCGCCCCCGCGGCGGGCCTGCGGAACCGCCTCGTCCATCAGTACGCGGCGACCGACGATCGCAAGGTCTTCGACGCTCTGGTGCTCGACGCAGAGCTTTTCCCCGTCTACGTCGCACACGTTCGGGACCTCCTCGACTGATGCTCTACGACATCACGCCGCTCGTTTCCTCCGCTCTCGCCGTCTGGCCCGGCGACACGCCGCCCTCGCGCGAGGTGCTGCTGGACATGGCGCGCGGGGACAGCCTCACGCTCTCCGCGCTGCGCGCCACCGTGCACCTGGGCGCGCACGCGGACGCGCCCAGCCACTACGGGCACCCGGCGCCCACGATCGAGCAGCGCCCGCTCGACCTCTATCTCGGCCTTTGCCAGGTCATCCAGGTGCGCGCGGAGCGCGGGCGGCGGGTGAGCCTCGAGGACCTCGGCAGCGAGATCGACGCCGAGCGCGTGCTCCTCGTCACCGGCACCTTCCCCGATCCCACACGCTGGAACGAGGACTTCGCCGCGCTGGAGCCCGACCTGGTGGACGCGCTGCACGCGCTGGGGGTCCGCCTGGTGGGGATCGACACCCCGAGCGTGGACCTCTTCTCCTCCAGGGACCTCCCCGCCCACAAGCGCTTCCTCGCCCACGACATGGCGATCCTGGAAGGCCTCGTCCTCAAGGACGTGCCCCAGGGCCTCTACGAGCTGATCGCGCTGCCGCTCAAGCTCGAGGGGTTCGACGCCAGCCCCGTGCGGGCGGTGCTGCGGAGCCTGGAAGGTCTGGGCTAGAACCGAGGACTACAGCTCGCCCGTCGGCACGCAGTTCTTGGCGTTGTGGCAGTTGGCGACGCAAAGGTTCGGGTACGTCTTGCCGTGGTCGCAAGTCACAGGCGCATAGATCAGCGGGCAGCGGCACGGACCGGCCTGCGCCTGGGAGACCAAGGCCACCGTTCCCACGGCTGCTGTGGCAACGAGAGCAAGCACGAGAACAACGCGGGGAAACACACGCTTCATGAGATCTCCTCCTCCAGGGGGTGGAGGGATCATCTCACGAACCGGTCTCCCGATGAACCGTTTCCGCGGAGAAGGCGGGCACGCAGACGGCGACGTATTCCGCGCCCCCCGGCTCGGGCGTCGAGTAACGCACCCACTCGCCGGGGGCGGTGACGACCGCCTGTCCGGCCTGCACGCGCTGCACGCCGCCCGCGTGCTCGACCTGCAGCACGCCGCGCAGCACCACCGTGATCTCCTCGAACTCCGGCCGCTGCGCGGGCTCGATCCAGCCCTCGGGCGAGATCATGCGCGCCACGCTCACGCCGGCGTGCCCGCTGCGCACGCGCCCCGCGTACTCCTCGATGCGCTTGGGCGGGGTGCCCACGGCCTGGATCACGGCCGGCTTGTCGATCAGCTTCGGCATACGCCCCTCCGGCGGCGCACTCTACCTCAGCGGAGGAGCGCAGCGAGCAGCGCGGCGAGCGCCAGCACACCCCCCACGATGGCGACCACGAGCAGCGTACGCAGCCGGCGACGCAGCACCTCCGCCGCCTCCCCGAGCGCCGCCGTCTGCTCGGCCAGCGCGTGCACCGCCTCCGCCTGCCGCCGCTGCACGTCCTCGAGCGTGGCCAGACGGGCGTGGAGGTCCTTGGTCGCCGCCTTGGAGGCAGGAGGAGGGACGTCGAGCAGGGCGCGCGCCAGGGCGAGGGCGACGGGGGCGAGCCGGGCGAGGCGGACCCAGGGGAGCGCCATCAAAGGACCTACGCGGCCTTGGCCGCCGGCAGGCGCAGCGGGCCCGCCAGCGCCAGCCGGAGGACGCGCACATCCTTCAGCTCGTCGAGCGGAGGAAGCTCGCCCTTGCTGCTGAGT
This sequence comes from Candidatus Polarisedimenticolaceae bacterium, assembly GCA_036274395.1. Lineage (GTDB taxonomy): Bacteria > Acidobacteriota > Polarisedimenticolia > Polarisedimenticolales > DASUFT01 > DASUFT01. The sequence continues at coordinate 44,407 of DASUFT010000099.1, forward strand.
GCCGGGAACTGGCTGTTCCCGATGTAGTAGAACCAGCGGCCGACCACCACACCGGTCGTGGGCTGGCTCCAGCGCCGGTCATTCTCCGCCAGCGTCTCCACCGCGGTGGCCGAGAGGCCGTCCCCGGCCAGCAGGAAGCGCGCGATCCTGAAGCCCTGCATCACACCCTTCCTGCGCTGGATCGCGATCAGCGTGGACCCGTGCACGGCGAGGCCGTCGATGCCGGCCGTGTACTCGCGCCGGGGGACCGTCAGCTCCTGCGCGCGCCCGCTCGCCGCGTCGATCACCATCACGCGCTTGCCGGTGGAGACGTAGAGGCGCTTCCCGTCCGCCGAGAGATCGATCCCGTTCGGCGCGTCCTTCTTGTCGAGCGTCACCCAGTTCTCGGGCTCGGTGGCGTCCGGCTTCAGCCGGTACACCGTCCCCGCCCCGAAGCCGGAGGCGTACACGGTCCCGTCGGCGGCGATCGTCAGGTCGTTGAACGCGTCCAGCGTCCCGCTCTTGGGGCGCAGCCAGCGAAAGACGTTCTTCCCCGTCCCCAGGTCCCAGGCCATCAGCCCGGTCACCCCCGGCGCCGGCGCCGCGCGGCCAGGCGCGAGCTGGGGGGCGGTGGACGTGCACGCCCAGAGGCGGTCCCGCGCCTGGTCGACGCGCAGCCCGAGCACCGCCTGCAGCCCGTCCGCCCCCTCGGCGACGAAGGTGCGGGCCCGGCCGTCGAGCGAGACGGCGATGATCTTGGCCTTGCGGAAGCTCCCCAGATAGAAGGTCCAGGTGCGCGGATCGCACGCGATCCCCTCCGGGATGAGGTCGCGCTCGCCGAGGAGGAAGGCGGTCTCCGAGGCGGGGGCCCGGGCCTCCTGGGGCGGGGCGGTCCCGGCCAGCGTCAGCGCCCCCAGCAGACCGGCCACCGCCACCGCCACCCCTCGCATGCTTCCCAGTCTACCTGGGCGTGGTTGACGGATTCCTGACCGGGACCCACGTTTCCGTGGTCCGTGAAAGGACCCGGCGCGCGCCGATGGCCTCCCCTGAGGTTTCCGGAAAGCGGCCGGGTCCCTTTCAAGTCGAGGAGATGGTGCGCGGCACGATCTCGTTCCATCCGGTGGACCCCGCCCTTTTCGAGGGGCTGATCGCCGGTCTGCTCGCGGGCCGCAAGGTGCAGCCCGAGCCGTTCCTGGTCGAGGCGGTGCGCGTGCGCGCGCCGTGGATCGTCTCCCGCCGCACCGTGGCCACCATCGAGCAGGCCTTCCAGGACGCGGAACCGCCCAGGGCGGCGGAGGGGGCGTCGCTGCTGGAGCGGATCAAGGTCGGCGCCGTCGCCCTCGATCACAGGGTGGACCTGGCGACCGCCAGGGCGCTCGAGGTGCTCGACCCCGAGCTGCACCTGCACGGGCGGCCGTTCTTCATCGGCGAGGAGTCGGTGGAGCGCGTCTCCGCCGTGGTGCACGAGTTCCGCACCGCGCAGGGGATGGCGGCGGCCGAGGCGGCGGTGATCGAGCAGCTGGCCAGGCTCGATCCCAGCTTTCCGGCGGCCTTCCCGCCCGGAGACCTGGACGACGCAGAGTCCGACGCCTCCTACCGCTCCGCGCTCCTGCGCGAGATGCGCGCGCTCTACGACCTGGGGTCGGCGGCCCGCCGGGGCGAGACCTGGAAAGGCGGCAACGGCACGCGTGCTCGCACCGCCGTGGCGGTCCTGCCGGAGGAGGCGCCCTGGCGCGCCGTGTGCCTGCACGCGCGGGCGGTCCCCTTCTGGCAGGGACGCGAGGTGGACGGCCTGGAGACGATCTGCCGCGCGGCGAAGATCGATCCCCCGGCCTGCCTCAAGCCCGCGCACGCGCTGTTCACGGAGGTGTGCCAGGAGTTTCCCGGCTTCTCGGAGGGGCTGCCCCTCGAGATCGCCGGCGAGCGCGGGGTGGGAGCCTACGTCGCCCCAAGCGAGATCGACGCTCTCCTGGACTTCCTGACCAGCAGCGGCGCCGCCATGATCCGCGCCGCCGGGAAGTACGGCGAGGGTCCGGCCTGCACCGTGCTCCTGCGCAAGATCCGCGAGTGCCTGGCCTACGCCCACAAGCACGGCCTCGGGTATCTCGAGGCGGCGGGGATCCCCACCCCCGATCAGGAGCTTCCAGGCTGAGTCGCCGCGGCGAGGATCGGCCCGTCCGTCCCCGGCCGTTTCGCGACCCGCGGAAGCTCGCTCAGATCGTCTTCACCGCCATCCGCCGCAGCGCATGGAACGTGGTCCGCGTCTCCGTGCGGCGGCCGCGCGCGTGGTGAGCTTCGTTCTCGAGGGCACGTACGGGCAGAGCTAGGGAGCGGCCCCTGCTTCACCACAACGCGATGGAGCCCGAGTCGCCGAGCATCTGCGCGCTGGGAGCGCCTGGGACGGGCTCTCCGCCGCTGAAGCGCAAGCGCCAGCGCTCGGGCGGAGACGCATCGTCGTCCGGCAGTGCCGGACTGTCCCACTTGCCCTCCATCGGGATTCGCTCGAGTTGGCTGAAGCGGCGCGTGACGTCTGACGGACCGTCCCTCGTGGTCTCCACTCCCGACTCGGCCGACTTCGAGCGCCGCTCATCTCGCAGCAGGAGCGTGCGCGTGCCGTCCGCTCTCACGTCCAAGAAGACGTCCTGGCGACGGCTGCGATCGAGGCCGTAATCGAACTGCAGCGTCAGCTCGCAGGCCCGGCCGGTCTTCCAGCAGTCCCACAGCGCTTTTCGCGCGGCAACGTAGGATGGGTCGTCCTTCCTGACCTCCTCGCTGGCATTGCGCCTCCGGATGAGGAACCTCCCTGCGTCGTGACGCTTTGTCTTGGCGGGAATGGTGGTCACGGCCAGGACGGCGGTGAGCAGCAAGAGGAGGCTGCGGGTCCGCGGCAGGTTCATCACTTCCCGACCCAGGCCACGACCTTCAGCTCCACCGCGATGGGGGTGGGGAGCGCCCCCACCTCCACCGTGGTGCGCGTGGGCTGGTTTCCGGAGAACGCCTCGGCGTAGAGCCGGTTGAAGGTGGCGAAGTCGCCCTTCATGTCGGTCAGGAACACCGTGACGTCCACGATGTCCTCCCAGCGGGCGCCGGCGTCCTCGAGCACGGTGCGCACGTTGTCGAAGACGGCGCGGGTCTGCACCTCGATGTCGTAGGCCGTGATGTTTCCGTCACCGTCCAGGGTGACGCCCGGGATCTCCTTGCTGCCGCGCTTCCTCGGTCCCATGCCGGAGAGGAACAGGAAGTCCCCCACGCGGCGCGCATGGGGGAAGGCGCCGACCGGCTCGGGCGCGCGCGAGGAGCGGATCTCGCTCATAGCTTCACGCACACGTTCTTGGGCTCGGTGAAGAAGTGCAACGCCTCCTCCCCACCCTCGCGGCCCAGGCCGGAGGCCTTCATGCCGCCGAAGGGGACGCGCAGGTCGCGCAGCATCCAGCAGTTCACCCACACGATCCCGCAGGCGATCCGGTCCGCCAGACGGTGCGCGCGCGAGAGGTCGCGTGTCCACAGGCTCGCCGCCAGCCCGTAGTCCGTGCCGTTGGCGATGGCGATCGCCTCCTCTTCCGTCTCGAAGGGGAGCACCGTCACCACCGGCCCGAAGATCTCCTCGGTGTTGGTGCGGCAGCCGGGCGGGAGGCCGGTGATGATCGTCGGCTCCACGAAGTAGCCGTCCTTGCACCGCTCGTTGGGTGGGCTCGCCGGGCTGCCGCCGAGGAGGACGGTGCCGCCCTCCTCCCTGGCCAGCGCCACGTAGGAGAGCACCTTGTCCCGGTGCTGCGCGGAGACGAGCGCGCCCTGCTCGGTGCCGGGCTCCAGCGGGTCTCCCAGCTTGAGGCTGCGCACCCGTCCCAGGAAGCGCTGCAGGAAGGGCTCCAGCGCCCGGCGCTCCACCAGGATGCGCGAGCCGCAGAGGCAGATCTGTCCCTGGTTGCTGAAGCCCGCGCGCACCGCGGCCTCCACCGTCTCCTCCAGGTAGGCGTCGGCGAACACGACGAACGGATTCTTGCCGCCCATCTCCAGCGCCAGCTTCTTGAACGTGGGGCTCGCCGCCTGCGCGATGGCGCGTCCGGTGGCGGTGCCGCCGGTGAAGGAGATCGTGGACACGCGCGGGTGCGCCACCAGCGCCGCACCCACCCTGTTCCCCAGGCCGTGCACCACGTTGAGCACGCCGGGAGGGAGCCCCACCTCGTTGCAGGCCTGGGCCAGGAGGTGCGCCGTCATGGGCGTGATCTCGGAGGGCTTGGCCACCGCCGTGCAGCCGGTGGCCAGCGCAGGGGCCACCTTCCAGGTCAGCAGGTAGAGGGGGAGGTTCCAGGGTGAGATCAGGCCGCACACCCCGCGCGGGCGCCGCAGCGTGTAGTTCAGCGCCGTGTGGTCGGTGGCGTGGAGGTCGCTCCGCTCGTGCAGGATCGCGGTGGCGAAGAAGCGGAGGTTGGCGACGGCGCGGGGGATGTCCAGCGTGCGCGCCGCCTGCAGGGGCTTGCCGCTGTCGATCGACTCCGCGCGGGCGAAGGCCTCGAGGTCGGCCTCGATCCGCTGCGCCAGGGCCAGCAGCAGCCGCGAGCGCTCGGCCGCCGGCGTGCTCGACCAGCCGGGAAAGGCGGCCTCGGCGGCCGCCACCGCCCGCTCCACGTCCTCGGCGTTGCCGTCGGCGATCTTCGCGTAGGGCAGGCCCGTCGCCGGCTCGAGATCGTCGAGCCAGGTTCCGGAAGCAGGGGGAACGAAGGCGCCCCCGATGAAGTGCGGGATCGCGGTCACCGGGGCATCTTAGCCAATCAGTCCTCCCCCAGCGCGGGGACGCACTGCTCCTTCGTGAACCCGGCGGCGCCGGCGGTGCAGAGGTTGGGGTACAGGCAGCCGTCGCACTTCACGGGCGCGTACTCCATCGTGCACACGAAGTTGGCCGCGGGGGTGGGGCAGACCTTCTTCGCGTCCGCCTCCGCCTTGAGCACGCACTGCTCGGCCTTGAAGCCAGCGGCGCCGGCGATGCAGGCGTTCGCGTACTCGCACCCGTCGCACACCACGGGCTTGTACTCCTTGGTGCAGATGACGTCGGGGTTCGGCGTCGGGCAGGTCTTGGCCGGCATTCCGGCCGCAGGTGCGGTGGTCGTCGCAGGAGGCAGCGGCGTGGTGGAGCCCGCCTGCGTGGGCACGCTCGACCGCTCCACGCAGCCGGCACCGAGCAGAAGCAAGAGGACGAGCAGCTGACGCATGGGTCACCTCGGGGCGGATCTGGTTCCAGTAGACCACAGGGAGAGGCTCCGGGCCCTGCGCTCCCGGTGGTCCAGGCCGGCCGCCCGGTCCAGGCGCGCCAGGAGGTCGGGAAGCTGGCTGCGGAACCGCCACTCCCGGTCCTCGCCCCCGGCGGCCCGGAACGCGTCCGACCACCGTTTCCACCAGGGCACCGGCCCGCGCGCGATCGGCTCCAGGATCAGCACCGGGCCTCCCGTGCCGAGCAGGCGAGGGAGCAGCGTCTCACGCTCCGCGTGCGGCAGCTCGTTCAGGGACCAGCCGGCGATCACGCCCTCCCCGGCGCGCAGCGGCAGGAGGCTCAGATCGCCGCGCCGCGCCGCGCCCCGCAGGTGCAGGGCGCGCCACGTCCAGGCCGCCTCCTCGAGGGCCCAGCCGCTGCGATCGATCCCCAGGAGCGCGGCACCGCACCCCAGCGCCCAGGCGGCGCCGGCGGCACCCGTCCCGCAGCCAAGGTCCAGGATCCTCCGCGGGGCACCGGGGCGATTCCAGCCCAGCTCCCGCACGACATCGGCGGTGGTCAAGAAGTGCAGAGGTGCATAGAACAGCGCGAACGCGGCGCGCTTGCCCCGCCCCTCCAGGGCCACGCCCCCCGGGAGCTTGTCCCGGCCGCCGATGTAGAGCGCGGAGAGCGCCTGCAGCGCGCGCCGCACCTCGGGAAAGGTCAGCTCGCGGAGGTGCCGCTCCTCCAAGGACTCCAGCCACCGTTCGATCCCACCAGGTTGCAAGAATCCTCCCGGACCGGCGAGGATAGAGGAAGGAGTCGAGGCCATGCCTCTCCTCAAGAACGTGGAAGGGAAGATCCGGGCCGTCGAGGGGTTCGACGTGGCGATCAAGTACCCCAACGGCCGGAACATCCGGGGGGACCGGGACCAGATCCCCACGTATCCTTACGACCGCATGGCCAAGAACTCGATGACGGTGGGCGCCTGGCGCGACACCCGGTTCCACCCGGCCTACGTGGGCTTCGACGTGAACGTGCTCGACGCCCGGGGGAACGTGGTGGCCGGCAACACCCGCCTGGCCACCGTGCGCGACACCTACCTCGATGACTGAGCCCCGCCGCTGCGCCTGGGCGGGCACCGATCCTCGCATGATCCGCTACCACGACGAGGAGTGGGGCACGCCCGTCCACGACGACCGGCGCCTGTTCGAGTTCCTCATCCTGGAGGGCGCGCAGGCCGGGCTCTCCTGGAGCACGATCCTGAACAAGCGGGAGGGGTACCGGAAAGCGTTTCGCGCATTCGACCCCGCGGCCGTCGCGCGCTTCACGCCGGCGCGGATCGAGACGCTGATGGGGGACGCCGGCATCGTGCGCAACCGTCTGAAGATCGAGTCCGCGGTGAGCAATGCCAGGGCTGTCTTGGACGTGCAGCGGGAGTTCGGCTCCCTCGACGCCTACCTCTGGCAGTTCGTGGGTGGGAAGCCGAAGGTGAACCGGCCCAGGGCGCTGGGTGACGTGCCGCCGCGCACGGAGGAGTCGGACGCCATGTCGCGCGATCTCCGGAAGCGCGGCTTCCGCTTCGTGGGCTCCACCATCTGCTACGCCTTCATGCAGGCGGTGGGCATGGTGGACGACCACGCGGTGGGCTGTTTCCGGAAGCGGGCCTCCAAGAGTTGACGGATGCAAGTCGCTCCGCTCGCGTAGAGGTGCTGTTCGCATGACCTCGCCGCTCCTTCTGGTCCTGAGCTCGCTCCTTGGTGCACCCGCCGAAGCTCTGCCGCCTCCCCCCGATCCCGCCGCGACCCTCAAGCAGGTGGCGGCCGACGTGGAGCGCATCCGCGGCCTCAAGTTCAAGAAGCAGGTCCCCATGGAGGTGGTGGGGGACGAGGCCACCCGCAAGCACGCGCTGCAGCGCCTGGAGGACCTGCAGGCCAAGGACGCGCTCGATCATGAGCTCGAGGTCTACCGCGTCCTCAAGATGGTCCCGGAAGGGGACGTCATGGAGAGCGTTCTGGGGGCCTTGGAGGAGCAGGTCGGAGGCTTCTACGATCCCTCGAAGAAGACCTTCTTCCTCCTCGACGACATGCCCAGCGGCATGCAGCCGGCGCTGATCGCGCACGAGCTGACGCACGCGCTGGAGGACCAGCACTACGACCTCGACGCGCGCCTGCGCGCCTCCACCAAGGACGAGGACCTCTCCTTCGCGGTGAGCGCCGTGCACGAGGGGAGCGCCACGCTGGTGATGACGATGTACGCGGCGGAGGCGCTGAACGCGGGGAAGATGAAGCAGGACGACTTCACGACCTTCGCACAGACCGAGGCGGGCCGGGGGGACAAGCTGGCGGCGCTGCCGCCGGTGCTCTACCGGCAGCTCATCGGCACCTACGTGCTGGGGACGAACTTCATCACCCGCGGCAAGGGGCCCTACGGTGACAAGTTCCCGGTGGGCGACCTGAAGCGCCTCTACAAGGACGGCCCCACCTCCTCGGAGCAGATCCTCCACCCCGAGCGCTACTGGCAGTGGCGGGACCGGCCGCAGCAGGTGGACCTGGGCACGGCGGGAAAGCTCCTGGGCGAGGGCTGGACACGGACGGCCAACGGCGTCTTCGGCGAGATGACGATCGCCGTGCTCGCCGGGGCCTCCACCCCGAACAGCTTCGCCACCGCCTGGGCCGTGGGCTCCTCGGGCTGGACGAACGCCGCCGCCACCGGCTGGGGCGGGGACCACTGGGAGCTGTGGAAGCGCGGCGAGGAGCGCGCGGTGCTGCTGGGCACGCTGTGGGACAACGCCAAGGAGGCGCAGGAGTTCGAGGCCGCGCTCGGCGCCGGCCCCACCTTCGCCTTTCGCCGCAAGGGCCGCGCGCTCGCCGTGGTGGCGGGGATCCCGGCCGGGAACGCCGATCCCATCCTGGACGCCTTGCTGCAGGCGGCGCTGAAGAAGAAGGACTGAGGAAGGCCATGCCCCCGGTCCGCTTCTGGTTCGACTTCGCCAGCACCTACTCCTACCTGGCGGCCATGCGCGTGGATGCGCAGGCGCGCTCCTGGGAGGTGCCGGTGGCCTGGCAGCCGTTCCTCCTGGGGCCCATCTTCGAGAAGCAGGGCTGGAGCGACTCGCCGTTCAACCTCAATGCGGTGCGGGGGCGCTACATGTGGCGGGACGTGGAGCGGCAGGCGGCGGCCTGCGCGCTGCCGTTTCGCAAGCCTGCGCGGTTCCCCCGGAACTCCGTGCTGGCGGCGCGGGTGGGATGTGCCGCGCTCGGTGCACCGTGGCTTCCCGCCTACGCGCGCGCCGTCTTCCGCGCCAACTTCGAGGAGGACCGCGACATCGCCGACCCTGCGGTGGTGGCGGAGGCGCTTCACGCGGCGGGGCAGGATCCCGAGGCCGCGATGGCGGCCGCCACCACCCCCGAGCACAAGGGAAGGCTGCGCGAGGCGACGGAGACCGCTTGGTCGCTGGGGATCTTCGGGGCCCCGACGTTCGAGGTCGGCGGTGAGCTGTTCTGGGGGAACGACCGCATGGAGCAGGCCTTCGCCTGGTACGGCCGGCTGCCCGTCGCCTGCGACCATGGGGACAGGCACCAATAAGATTCTGGAGTTTTCGGGGAGGAGGCCGAAAGACGTCACAGCTTCCAGGTGCCTGTCCCCCCTCAAAGCTCCCGCTTCTTCCGGTCCACGAGGCGGTTGCCGGGGCCGTAGGTGAAGCGGTGCTCGGCGGTGTCGGTCTCGAGCGTGCCGTCCTCCAGGAGCTTCCAGGCCGTGACCTCGTCGTCGTCGCCGTACTTCCAGGGGTGGGTCCAGGCCGTGCGGGACGCCACGTCGTAGATCCAGATGGCGCGGTCTCCGGGGGAGGTCTTGCCGGTCACGTAGGCGAGGTCCGCGGCCACGAAGCGGCCCGAGTCCGTCCCCCGCAGCTCGATCACGCGCTCGGGGGCCCCCGCCATGCGGTACACCTCCGCCCCCTTGGCGTCGTAGACGCGCACGTCGTCCGGTGCGTCCGGCACGTCGCTGACCAGCACCAGCCCCCGCCCGCGCGGGATGGGGAGCGCCAGCGGCACGCGGTTCCCCGGCGCCAGCGGCTTCTTCCACGCCTTGCCCGGGTCCTCGGCAGGGACCCACGTCACCGTCGTCTGCTCGCGGGCGTTCGCCTTCCGTTCCTGCCGCACGATCACGGCCGAGCTGGCATCGTCCGCCAGCGCCACCCGCTCCTGCACGGGAGCGGTCGCCTGCTCGTCCGCGGGAACCATGCGGATGCCGAGGTCGGCCACCACGGCGCCGTCCTTCAGCACCAGCAGGCGCTCGGGGGCGTCGGGCAGGGAGCGGTCCCCTCCCGCGCCCACTAGGGCGATGTACTCCGGGTCCTCCGCCCCCAGGAGCTGGATCCGCGCGCCCCGGGCCGCCGGCGCCGGAGCGGGCGCGCCGCCCTCCGCGCTCGGAGAGGGCGCCGCAGCCGCGGCCGCAGCCGGTGTGGTCTCCACCGGCGGGTAGACGGCCGCGCAGCCCACCGAACAGAGCAGGAGCACTAGGGCAACGCGCATGGCCTCCTACCCTACTGCAGATCGAGCAGCGTCTGCCGCAGCCAGGACACGTGCCGCATCCGCCGCAGCACGACGTCCCGCCGCTGCCGCCAGCGCGGGGAGTCGGTGCGCGGGTTGTCCACCCCCGGGGAGGGGAGCGCGGCCGCCATCCCCGCCGCCTGCTCGGGCGTGAGCGCGGCGGCGGGCTCGCGGTAATAGTGACGTGCCGCCGCCTCCGCCCCCAGCACGCCGGGGGCGAACACCACCACGTTCAGGTACAGCTCGAACACCCGCCGCTTCCCCAGCTCGTGCTCCAGCCACCAGGCCAGGCGCGCTTCCCGGAGCTTGCGGTCGAAGGTGCGCTCGTCGTCCAGGAACAGGTTCTTCGCGAGCTGCTGGGAGAGCGTGGAGGCCCCGCGCAGGCGCCCGCCCCGCCAGTAGTCGCGCACCGCCTCGTGCACCGCCGACAGGTCCACCGGCCCGTGCCCGAAGAAGTCGAGGTCCTCGGCCACCAGGACGGCGGCCTGCAGCTCCAGGCTGATGCGCTGGAGCGGCACGTAGGTGTGCCGCACCTCGCGCGACAGGCCCTCCGCCTTCCAGCGGCGCTCCTGCTGCAGCCAGGCGGTCCAGGGCCGGAGGAGCGGGCCGGCGCGATAGACGTCGAGCGCCACCCCGGGGGTCATCCACCAGTGGAGGAGGAGCGCGCCCACCGCCAGGAGCACCGTCCCCACCCCGAGCAGGAGGAGCGCCCGGCGGGAGGGACGCGGACGCTCGAGGGTCAGAACGGCCACAGCAGCGGCAGCAGCGCCATGGTGATCAGGAAGGCGAGCCCCGTCAGGGGCAGCCCCACCCGGATGAAATCGAGGAAACGGTAATTTCCCGTGCTGTAGACGAGGAGGCAGGCGGGCTCGAACGGCGTGATGAAAGAGCACGAGGCGGCCAGCGTCACCGCGATGGCGAGCGGCCGGGGTGCGATCTCCACCGCCGCCGCCGCGCGCGCGGCGATGGGCAGGACGAGCAGGGCGGCGGCGGCGTTGCTCAGCGGCTGCGTGAGCACCACCGTCAGGACGAAGAACACCGCCGCCAGCAGGAGCGGCTGCCGCACGTGCAGGGTCTCCACCACCCCGTCGGCCAGGAACGCCGCCGCCCCACTCTTCTCCATGGCCATGGAGAGCGCCGACATCCCGGCGAGCACGATGAGGAAGCGCAGGTTGACGTAGCGCACCACCTCCTCCGTGCGCAGCACCTTCAGGGCGATGACGAGCGTCCCTCCGGCGAGGAACGCGCTGGGGGCGTCCAGCCACCCCATGGCGGAGACCACGATGGCCCCCAGGAACAGGGCCGACGCCATCACGGCCTTGCGCGTGTGGATTTTGGGGAAGGTCACCGTCTCCACGAGGAGCCACGTCGGCTGGTCTCCCAGGTGCCGGAGCGCCGCCTCCCGGCCGTAGACGAGGAGGACGTCCCCGGCGCGCAGGCGGATGCGCCCCACCTTCTCCACCACCACCTCCTCGCGCCGGTGGATGGCGAGGACGGAGACCCCGAAACGCCTCCGGAAATCGAGCTCCTGGAGCGTCTTCCCCAGGAAGGGGGAGTTGTAGGAGACGGTGGCCTCCACCAGGCGGCCGTCCTGGGTCACCAGGTGCGCGGTGTCGGAGGGGAGCGACTTGACGTCGAGGCCCGGCGCGGCGACGACGGCGGGGATGGTGGCCGCGGTCCCTTCCACGAACAGGAGGTCGCGGGGAAGGATCATCTCTTCCGCTCCGGGAGAGACCAGGCGCTCCCCCTCCCGCTCGATGGCGAGGATGGTCACTCCCAGCCGGCCGGGATCGATCTCGCCGAGGGTGCGGCCGCCCAGCGGACTGTCCGGCGGCACCAGGATCTCGTAGAGGTACGGCTTCAGGCCGTAGAGCTCGATCGCCGCCTGCTCCGGCACGGCGCGAAGCAGGCGCGGCGCTCCCCAGAGCAGGTAGGCGATCCCCACCACCGCCACCACCACCCCCACCGGCGTCAGCTCGAAGAAGCGCAGGGGAGCCATCCCCAGCTGCTCCATCGCCCCCGCCACCGCGACGTTGGTGGAGGTCCCGATCAGCGTGCACATCCCCCCGGTCATGGAGGCGAAGGCGATCGCCATCAGGTAGCGCGCGCGCGGGACCTGGTAGCGGCGGGCCATGGCCTCTGCCACCGGGATGAACATGGCGGTGGCGGCCACGTTGTTGATCACCGAGGAGAGGCCGGTGACGCTGGCCAGGAGGAGGCCGGCGTTGTTCCGCTCGCTGCCTCCGCCCACGCGGGCGATGTTGCGGGCGATCAGGTCGGCCAGGCCGTGGTGGAGGACGCCCCCCGAGAGCACCATCACCCCCGCGATCATCACCACCGCCGAGTTCGCGAAGCCGAGGAAGGTCTGCTGGGGAGTGAGGATTCCCGTGGCGATGAGCGCGCACATCACCAGGAGCGCGAAGACCTCGATGGAGAGCCACTCCCGCGCGAAGTTGGCGATCGCCGCCACCAGGAGCAGGAGGACCAGCGCGATGGGGAGCGTCATGGAGGCCGATCATCGGGGGAACCCGCTCGGGCGTCAACGAAGCCCATCCTCCTGCAGGACGGCGGCGGCGAAGGCGAGGAGGAGGAGCCAGGCCAGGGTGAACCGCGGCGCGCCCGCGGGGCCGTGGTAGCACCCCCATTCCCAGCCGAAGAACTGGCAGAGGTTGTAGGAGAAGGCCAGGCAGGTCTCGATGGCGGCGCCGGCGATGGCGAAGAGCATGCCGCGCAGGCCCAGGCGCAGTCCCGTGACCCCGAAGGGCACCGCCACCTGCAGCCGGGCTGGGCAACCGCGCCGCGGCGGCGCTAGAATGCGCTCCACCCCGATCACACGCAGAGAAGAAGAGGAGAGACCGATGCCGCACGCGCTGCCGCCGCTGCCGTACGCCTTCGACGCGCTCGAGCCCCACATCGATGCCCGGACGATGGAGATCCACCACGGCAAGCACCACCAGGCCTACGTCAACAACCTGAACGACGCGCTCAAGGGGAACGCCGAGCTGGAGGGGAAGTCCCTCCACGACCTGCTCGCGAACCTGAACGCCGTCCCCGAGAACATCCGCACCGCCGTCCGCAACAACGGCGGCGGGCACTTGAACCACTCCATGTTCTGGCCCCTGATGAAGAAGGGGGGCGGTGGCGAGCCCACGGGCGAGCTGGGCGAGGCGATCAGGTCCACCTTCGGCAGCTTCGACGACTTCAAGAAGAAGTTCGCCGAAGCCGGGGTGAAGCGCTTCGGCTCCGGCTGGGCCTGGATCTACACGAAGGGCGGCAAGCTCGAGCTGGCCTCCTTCGCCAACCAGGACAACCCGGTGATGGAGGGGGGCAAGCCCGTCCTCGGCCTCGACGTCTGGGAGCACGCCTACTACCTGCTCTACCAGAACCGCCGCCCCGACTACATCAACGCCTGGTGGAACGTCGTCAACTGGGACCAGGCCGCGGAGAATTTCAGGGGGACAGGCACCTAGAAGAATGAGAGGCTGAGCGGTCCGGTGTTCTGCCCGCGCTGCGGCGCGCACAACGACGACGCGCGCACCACGTGCGTGATGTGCGACGCGCCGCTCACGCCGGTGCCCGGCGCGGTGGAGGAGGTCGGTGCCGTGGGGCGCATGATCCCCACGGGGAACCCTGCGGCGCTGACCGCCTACTATCTCGGCATCTTCGCCCTGGTCCCGTTCCTGGGTGCGCTGCTGGGCCCGCTGGCGCTGGTGCTCGGGATCAAAGGCCTGAAGGCTGCCCCCAGGGTGCCCGGCCAGGTCGGCAAGGTGCACGCCCGCATCGGCCTCGTCCTGGGGATCCTCACCACCCTCGCCAACTGGGGGGTGATGGTGATGATGTGCGGCCTCGGGATGCGTCGAAATTGAGGCCTGGAACGTATACCCCGGGGGCACCACCCGACGGAGCAGCCATGCGCCTCCGCGGCCTCCCGGTCTCGATCTGCATCCTGGGGTCGATCGTCCTGCCGGCCCTGGCCGGGGACGGTGCGCCCAAGGTGAAGGACAAGTCGAAGCCCGTCCGCCACGCCCTCGAGCAGGCGTACCGCGCGCTTGAGGCCGCGCTGGAGAAGAACGACGTGGAGGCGGTTCTCGCCCTCCGCCATCCCGACTACAGCGAACAGGATTGCCAGGGCCGCACGTTCGGGTCCGAGGCATCCCGCTCGGGCACCCGTGCCAAGGCCGCCCGGACGCGGCCGCCGATCGACGCCACCTTCACCCTCGGCACGATCGAGCCGAACGGGGAGGACGAGGCCGTGGTCACGGTGCACACGTCCTATGCCTCCATGCAGCGCATCGACGACGGCAAGGTCCGCAAGGTGGAGACGATCACGACCCAGGACGACACCTGGGTGAAGATGCCGGACGGCTGGCGCCTCCGCTCGGTCGAAAACGTCCGCGACTTCGCGTGGTACGTGGACGGCAAGCGCGTCGAGAAGGGGATGCCCTACGATTCCGAGGCCCCTCCGTACGCGCCCAGGTGAAGAGGGGCGAACTCGTCGTTTCCCTGAGGGAAATAACGCAGGAGCTTCTTGGTGCCTGTCCCTCTATTCCTCCTCCGGCAGCCCCTTCAGGTACTCCACCAGGTCGCGCTGCTCCGAGGCCGTCAGCCCGAGGTTGAAGCAGTCGTCGTAGTGGTCCACCACCTCGGCGAGGGTGGCGAAGCGTCCATCGTGGAAGAACCCGCCCTTGGTATGCGTCCACAGCCCGTTCAGGGGAGAGGTGCGGTACACGTGGTCCGGCGCGCGGTCGGCCTGGAAGTTGTCGATGCAGAGGTCCTCGCCGCGGTGGAAATTCCACCCGGGCTCGCTCCCCGTGGGCTCCACGTGGCACGACGCGCACTGGGCCTTCCCGGAGAACAGCGCATCGCCCCGCTCGAAGGCGGCCTCGTCGAAGCTCCCCGGGGGCGGCGCCGGTGCCGGGATGGACAGCTGGTAGTAGTGGAGCGCCGGGACCTTCGACGAGATCAGGTCCACCTCGTCCCGCTTGTGCCCGAACAGCTCCGGGTGCGCCGCCGCCACCGGGTACTGCTCGGCGTTGTCCAGGCGGGGATCGAAGAACGTCCCCTTCCCGCGCATCTCCAGGTTGGCGACGAACGCGTTCCAGTACGACACCGTCCCCCAGTTCCCGGTCCAGGTGTGCCCGTTCACCCCGGCCAGGCCGAAGGCGGGCGGGAGCAGCGTGGCGGCGGAGCCGTTCGGCCCCTCCGTCTTCCCGTCCAGCAGCAGCTCGGCGTCGAACTTCCCCACCCCCCATCCGCGCAACACCGTGCGCACCTCGTCCGGCGTCTTTCCAAGCAGTGAGGCGATCAGGCTGAGGTCGGGAGCCGCGGCGATGATCTCTCCCACGTTCAGGTCCCGGTTGGCCCAGCCGTCCAGGCGCAGCCCGATCCCCGGCGCCACGCTGTCGTCCACCGTGGAGTGGCAGAACGCGCACTGGATTCCGATCGAGGTCAGCGTGCTCCCGGTGAAGAACCCCGTGACCCCGACCACGGCGTTCCGCTGCAGCAACAGCAGCGTCACCGCCGGGTCGTCGAGGTTCACCCGCCCCTGCCGGATCTGGTTCAGCACCTGCTGGGGCAGCGCCGTCGCATCCACCTTGAGCCCCAGGCCGAGCGCCTGCCGCGGCGTGAGCTGGCGCACCGCCTCGTGCAGGCGCAGCGTCCCGCCCCAGAAGTCCTCGTCGCCGAAGGTGTCGTAGCGGAAGATGCGGCGGCCCTCCGCCAGCATGTCCTCGGCGTTATCCAGGATCGCGCGGTCGAAGCCGCGCACCTGCCCCGACTCGCGGGCCGCACGGGGCGTGCCCATGGCGTAGAACGCGCCCAGGCTCCCGAAGAAGAGGATCAGACCGAGGACGAGGCGGAGGCGTGGCGTGCGCACACCGAAGGGCTTCATGGCGATGCTCCTGGGCCCTGGAACAGGCGGAGGAGTTGTGCTCTAGGTCTACACCCGGGCGGCGCCACGCGGAGGGAACGAACGGCACGGTGGCGAGGAAGTGTCCCCAACCTGACGCCGCACCTACTCCAACAGAGTCGCGAGGCGAGGAAAGGTGACAAGGAAGACGGGTGCGCGGGGCCTTCGAACGTCTAGGAGCGGGCCACCGGGGATAGGGATCTCCCTCGAGGCGGCCTACCTATCCGACTCTTCCGCCCCCTCCTGCTCGTCTTCGGAGAATGCCGCCTGGAAAATCGCAGGCGCGAAGAAGTTCTTCGGCCGCTGCCCTTTGAGATGTCGGACGTACTTTCGGCTGATCAGTAGATCGATGTCCGCCTTCGCGGTCGGCCTTGAGCTATTGCCCCACTTCGCCACGTCATTGACCGTGAACACCGGAGAAAAGAAGAGGTTCTCGATGATGCTGTGCATGCGAGGCAACGAGCCGAACTCATGGAACATGGCGGCCCGGATGCCGTTCAGAGCGTCACACCTTCGAATCGAATCCTGGCACTGTTCGATAGTTCCTCGGAGACAAAACTGAATCCACCGTGTCCAGTCACCGTGCGTGCTGACCCTAAACATGTTGTCGATGTACTCGTCTTTGTAGCGCTCGAAATAAGCACTCATGTACAGCCATGGCAGCGTCAGCTCGCTCCATCGCTGAACGGTGAGGGAAAGAAGCGCTCTGCCGATGCGTCCGTTGCCGTCGAAGAAAGGGTGAATCGCTTCGAACTGGTAGTGCACGAGGTACGCGAGGACCAGGGGGTGATACCTCGCTCCGTGATCGTTCAGATATTTTTCAAAGGAGTCCAGGCACTCCTGCAGCCGCTCAGGCGGGGGAGGGACGTACCGGCGGTCCGAGCCGACGTGAACTTGACCATCCCGGAATTCTCCCGCGCGCTGAGAGCCGCGAACGCCGGTGAGCAGGATGCGGTGCATGTCCTTGATGAGCCGCAAGGAGAGGGGGAGCCCTGCCGGGCTCTGGTCGTGGAGCTTCTCGTAGCCATGCCGGAGGGCGAGGTCGTAGTTGTGGACCTCTCGCCACTCGTTCGCCGGATCCGCCTTCGATACTGGGTCCCGCGGGCTGAGCTCGAAGAGCAGCAACTCCTTCGCGGTGGCGTGCGTTCCTTCCAAACTGGAAGAGCGGAGGGCCTCTCTTTTCTGCAGCGGTGCGACGAGCAGCGCAGGGTTCGACATGTGGCGGCCACGTTCCTCGAGGCGCGTCAACAGGACATGGGCCGCGTTCAAGAGCGGCCAAAGCTCCGAGGGGAAGTCCCACTTGGGTGGAAGGGGGTCCGGGATGAAGGCCCAGTCGCTTCCGTAGGAGGCCGCGATCCGAACAAGTCGGCCGCTCTTCCCATCCGAAAAACGTGTCTCATCCAAGCCTTTTCTCGCTTTCGTTGGAGGGGACCTATCGAAAGTATCGAGGCAAAAACTTTCGTTTGCAATGATCTATCGAAAATAAATGCCAATTTTTCTTCATTATGCCGGCAGATCGAAACTGTTGATCTTTCGCTCTTTTTCCGTGGCTGGAGCGGCCCAAAGGGGTCCCGACGCCGCGTTGACCCCCTCAATTCCAGCGTGATAGCGTCCCGGGTCCACCGGGCCTAGCAGGGGAATGGGGCAAATGTCAGACGGGTCTCAGGCTGCCTCGACGTCGGCCGTGGACCGCATCCTCGAGCACAACCGCGCCCACGTGGCGCGGACGCCCGCCCGGGAGTTCCCCCCCGCCGAGCAGCGGCGCCTGGCAGTCGTCGCCTGCTACGACCCCCGCCTGGACGTGCTGCTCTGGCCCGCGCTCGGCCTCACCCCGGGCGAGGCCTTCGTCCTCCGCACCGCCGGGGCGCTGGTGCAGCCCCAGGGCGGGGTGATGCGCTCGCTGGGCCTGGCCGTCTTCATGTTCGGCGTCACCGAGATCGTGGTGGTCGGCCACGCCGCCTGCCGCATGGCGATGTTCAAGAACAACGAGTTCGTGGACCTCTTCCGTCGCCGTGGCGTCGCCCGCGAGGCCTTCGGCACCGACGACCTCCGGGAGTGGGCCGGGGCGATCCAGGACCCCGTGCGCGGCGTGCAGGCCTCCATCCGGAACATCGCAGCCGCCCCGTACCTGCCCAAGGACGTCGCCGTCTCCGGCCTCGTGCTGGACGAGACCACGGGGGCGCTCACGCTCGTGCAGCGGGGGGAGGCGGCGGAGACACCGGTGGCTCCGGTGGATTCTGAGAAAGTAGTACCGCCGGAGGTACCACAAGGGGCGACCGCCACCATCACGCCTCCCACGATCGTCGCCCCGGGAGCGTCCTCCCGGGCCTCCACCCCCGCCGCACCCCCGCCGAGCCCGGAGATGGACGCGCTCATGGCGGGCCTCGGCCAGTGGCTGGGGCAGCTCGAGGCCAAGCGCCAGTGGCGCGGCCAGGTGGCCCAGCTCCGCCAGGACCTGGCCATGGCCCCCAGCGTCAAGGACCGCCTGAGCCTCCTCGAGACCTTCGCCCGCAAGGCCAGCAATGACTCCCGGGACGTGATCCGCGCCTTCGAGCGCATCAAGCAGCAGGTCGCCGCCATGCCCTCGGGCAAGATCCCCGAGGAGCTGCTCCGCTTCTTCCAGCGCTGGTCGGGGGGCACGCGGTGAGCATCGGCCTGCTCTACATCGCCCTCCTGATCTTCGGCGTGCTCTTCGCGATGATGTCGGGGGCGATGGGCTGGCTCTCCGACCTGGGCGGGGGGGACATCCACGTGGATGCCTCCGGCCACCTGGACACCGGCCACGCCCACCCCATCTCGGGCACCATCGTCGCCGTCTTCGTCACGGGGTTCGGCGCCGGGGGCACGCTCGGGCACTACCTGCTGAAGTGGGGCACCGTGGGGAGCCTGCTCCTGGCCACCGGCTCCGGCCTGGTGCTGGCCACCGCGGCCTTCCTGGTCCTGGACCTGATCTTCAGCCAGACCCAGGCCGGCTCCGAGTTCGCCGCCGACGCCATGATCGGCCGGACCGCCGAGGTGACCACCCCCATCCCCGAGAACGGCGCGGGGGAGGTGGCCTTCGAGATCAAGGGCCAGCACGAGTCCGCCTCGGCAAGGAGCATCGACGGCACCGCCGTGGGACGAGGCCGCCTGGTGGTGATCGAGAAGGTGACCGGCGCCACCGTCCACGTCCGCGCCGCGGAAGCCGGCAAGGTCGGCCCCGGGAGGTCGCAATGATCGGATCCCTCGCCACCGTGCTCGTGCCCCTGGTCGCCGTCCTGGCGTTCTTCATCCTGGTGATGGCGGTGGCCAAGCGCTACCGCAAGGTGGGGCCCAACCAGGTGATGGTGATCTCCGGGCGGAAGCACAAGGTGCGCCTCCAGGACGGCACCATCGAGACCACCGGCTACCGCGTCCGCAAGGGCGGCGGGGCCTTTGTGTTCCCGCTGCTGGAGCGCGTGGATGCGCTCAGCCTGGAGGTGATGACCCTCGACATCACGACGCCCGAGGTCTACACGAAGCCCGGCGTGCCCATCGTGGTGGACGGCGTGGCCCAGGTGAAGATCCGGGGCGACGAAGCGTCCATCAGGACGGCCGCCGAACAGTTTCTGGGCAAAACAGTAGAAGAGATCAAGCAGGTGGCGCTGCAGACGGTGGAGGGCCACCTCCGCGCCATCATCGGGACCCTCAGCGTCGAGGAGATCTACCGCAATCGAGATCAATTTGCGGGTTCGGTGCAGGAGGTGGCGGTCTCCGACATGGCCAACATGGGCCTGCAGATCGTCAGCTTCACCCTCAAGGACATCCGGGACTCCCACGGCTACCTGGACGCCCTGGGCCGGCCCAGGACCGCGGAGATCAAGCGCGACGCGGTGATCGCCCAGGCCGAGGCGGATCGGGACGCGCAGATCAAGAGCGCCCAGGCCAGGCAGCTCGGCGAGATCGCCAAGATCGAGGCCGACACCCGGATCGCCGAGGCCAACCGCGACTTCAACAGCCGCAAGGCCGAGTACGACGCCGCGGTCAACCTCAAGCGCGCCGAGGCCGACCTCGCCTACGACATCCAGAAGGCGAAGACCTCCCAGGCCCTGAAGAAGGAGGAGGTCCAGATCGCGGTGGTGGAGAAGGAGCAGCAGATCACCGTGCAGGAGCGCGAGATCTCGCGCCGCGAGAAGGAGCTGGAGGCCACGGTGAAGCGCCAGGCCGACGCGGAGCGCTACCGCGTCGAGACCGAGGCCGCCGCCGCCCGCCAGCGGGCGGAGCAGATCGCCAAGGGCGAGGCGGAGGCGCGGCGGGTGCGAGGTCTTGCGGATGCCGACGTGATCAAGGCGACGGGCACCAGTGAGGCGGACATCATCGCCCTGAAGGGCACCGCCGAAGCTGAGGCCATGCGGAAGAAGGCCGACTCCTTCAAGGAGTACAACCAAGCGGCCGTGCTGCAGATCCTCCTGGCGGCGTTGCCGGAGATCGCCAAGGCGGTGGCAGAGCCGCTGTCGAAGACGGACAAGATCACCCTCATTTCAACGGGCGGCAACGACGGGATCGGTGCCTCGAAGCTCACCGGCGACATCGCCAAGATCATGGCGGAGCTGCCGGCGGTGGTGGAGTCGCTGTCGGGCGTGGACATCCGGCGGTTGATCGAGCAGATCCCCGCGCTGAGGGCGGCGATGGAGGAGAAGCAGCCGGGGAAGGTGATTGAGGTGGAGAAGGGGCCCAAAGCATAGTCTCCGTTTTAGGCTCTCATCCCACTCTGCTCTGGCGGATTCACATTCTGAGGCTCTCGCGCCTAACTAAGCTGAGCACGACGCTAATGACTCGGTGTCCCCTGTCGATGCAAGCAGGCGGGGCCGTGGGGGCGATAGGCGGACGAGAACAGCGACATGGACCTTGACGAACTGAAAGACCGACTCAGACGCTTCGCCGCCGAACGCGAGTGGGACCAGTTCCACTCCCCGAAGAACCTCGCAATGGCGCTGAGCGTCGAAGTCGCCGAGTTGGTCGAGCACTTCCAGTGGCTCTCCGACGCGGAGTCCAGGGACCTCCCCCCGGCCACGAAGAATGAGGTTGCCCAGGAAGCTGCCGATGTCCAGATTTACTTGGTGCGGCTAGCTGACAAGCTGGGCATCGACCTGCTGGAAGCCGCCACGGCGAAGATCGCGGAGAACGAGATCCGCTACCCGGCCGACCGAGTCAAGGGGAGCGCGCGCAAGCGCCGTCGCAACCACGAGGCCGAGTCGGGCGAATGATCGTCTACGCCGCCACAAGAGGCCAGTTCTCCGAAGACGTCTTCTCCAATCAGATCGAGACGAGGATCCGTGACGCCTTCGCAACGCGGGTGCGCCGGTCCATCCCCAGCAACGAGGTGGACGCCTGGAAGAACTCCATGCAGTACATGAACAACATCCTGCTGCGCGGAGAGATCACCGAGGATGCCGGAGTGGCTATCGAGTACCACATTCCTCAAACCTCGAAGCGAATCGACTTCATCCTTACCGGAAAGGACGAGGAGAAGCGCGACACAGCTGTGATCGTCGAGCTCAAGCAGTGGACTGAGGTGAAGGCGACAGAGTTGGACGGCATCGTCGAGACGTTCATCGGCCGCGGAATCCAGGAGACGCCGCATCCCTCCTACCAAGTGTGGACGTACGCGGCGCTGATCCGAGATTTCAACGAGGCTGTCCAGGATGACCGGATCCAACTGGTCCCCTGCGCATACCTGCACAACTGCATCACGCCTGAAGCCCTCCGTGCGGACTTCTACCGCACTCACCTCGAGCGTGCCCCCGTATTCGCCAAAGAAGATGCCGAGAGGCTCCAACGATTCATCCGTCAGTTCGTGCGCCACGGAGACTCAGACAGGATCCTCTATCGGATCGAGAGCGGCAGGATCCGACCATCGAAGAGTCTGGCGGACCACCTCGACATGCTCTTGAGGGGCAATCGCGAATTCCTGCTCATCGACGATCAGAAGCTTGTCTATGAGCGCGTGCTCTCGTTGAACAGCAAGGCGCAGGCCGGCCGAAAGCAAGTTCTAATCGTCACGGGTGGGCCAGGCACCGGAAAGTCGGTTGTGGCAGTCAACCTTCTGGTCGAATTGATCCGGCAGCGATTCGTCGCGCACTACGTGACCCGAAACGCCGCCCCGCGCGCGGTATACCACAGCAAACTCACGCAGTCCTTTCAAAAGAGCCACGTGGAGAACCTCTTTCGTAACTCGGGATCCTATGTCGAGAGCGAGCCCGGCAGCATTGATGCGCTTATCGTGGACGAGGCTCATCGTCTAACCGAAAAGTCTGGCCTCTACCAAAACCTCGGGGAGAACCAGATCCTGGAACTCATACGGTCCGCCAAGCTCACCGTGTTCTTCGTGGACGAGGATCAGCGAGTCACGTTCAAGGATGTCGGTGAGGTTCGCGAAATCCAAGAGTGGGCGCAGCAATGTGGCGCGGAGGTCGAGGAGGCTGTCCTCACCTCGCAGTTCCGGTGCAACGGCTCTGATGCCTACCTTTCCTGGGTGGAGCACACCTTGCAGATCCGGGAGACCGCGCACGAGTCGTTTGGTGGAATCGACTACGAGTTCCGCGTGTTCGACAATCCGAATGAAATGTACCGTGAAATCGTGGCGAGGAACGGATCGGCCAACAAGGCCCGCCTCGTAGCCGGCTACTGCTGGGACTGGAAAGGCAAGAAGGACCGGACCATCCGCGACGTCACGATTCCGGAGCACGGCTTCGCGATGCGCTGGAATTTGGGCAGCGACGGCGGATTGTGGATCGTGAAGCCGGAATCGGTCAACGAGGTTGGCTGCATCCACACCTGCCAGGGGCTCGAGCTCGAGTACGTGGGGGTAATCATCGGATTGGACCTCGTTGTTCGAAATGGCGAAGTGCAGACGGACGCCGCCAAGAGAGCGAAGCAGGACACGTCTGTTCGCGGTTACAAGTCCATGTTCAAGGCGGATCCGGACCGCGCCCGCGCGCTCGCCGATCGGGTGATCAAGAACACCTACCGGACGCTTCTGAGCCGCGGCCAGAGGGGCTGCTTCGTGTATTGCGTCGATCCGGAGACGAATGCGTACTTCAAACGACGCGCGGGCAGGGGAGCCGTCTCTCCACAGCCGGAGAGAGGTCGCTACCCTGGGCTGACTCTGCGCATCTTGGCGATAGACGAAATCCGGCCTTACGAGAACTGCGTGCCGGTGTTCGACCTCGAGGTCGCCGCTGGTCTGGACTTCAGTATCGAGCAGCCTGTTGAAGGCTACGACTGGGTCGAGCTACCCGAAGTCGTTCGGCCACAACGCGACTTGTTTGTGACTCAAGTAGTGGGCGAGTCGATGAACCGCCGGATCCCGAATGGCAGCTGGTGCCTGTTCAAGGCAAATCCAGGAGGCTCTCGTCAGGGTAGGGTTGTCATCGTGCAGCACAGGGACATCCAGGATGCGGAGACCGGAACGCACTGCACGATCAAGGTCTACTCAAGTGAGAAGCGAGTCTCCGCAGACGGCTGGCGACACGAGCGCATTACCCTACGCCCAGACAGCAACCTGCCCGGCTACCGACCGATCGAATTGCAGCCCGAAGCCGCGGTAGAGCTCAGAGTCGTTGGTGAGCTTGTCGCAATCCTGTGCTGAGAGCGTGTATGGAAGCATGGACGCGTCGCGATGCCTCTGAGCGCTCAGCTCCCCTGCGATGCAGTGTGCAAAGGCACTTGACGTCGACACTAGCACCACACCAACAATAGTCTGCGGGCAAAGACCAACACTACCCGACCTACCCAGACTCGACATCGAATCAGTCCTAGAATTCGCCGTTGGAGGCAGCGCGTTGAAGCTCTGGGTCGGCGTCACGGACGGTGATTGGTACGAACTGCTCGCGTCGCAGCCGACGCTAGAGGAGGTCAACTTCTGGCAGCCGGGGGGTGGGCAGGAGTTCAAGGCCCTGGCCCCCGGTGCGCTGTTCCTCTTCAAGCTCCACAGCCCGCGGAACTTCGTGGTGGGCGGCGGGGTATTCGCACACTGGAGCCGGCTGCCCCTCAGCCTGGCGTGGGAGACCTTCGGAATCGCCAACGGTGCGACGTCGCTTTCCGAGATGCGCCGTCGGGTCGGAAAGTACCGCCGCGGCGCCACCGACGACCGGGAGGACTCTCCGATTGGCTGCATCCTGCTCGAGCAGCCGTTCTTCTTCCCGCGCGACCGCTGGATTCCAGCACCCGCCGACTGGAAGCCCAACATCGTGCAGGGGAAGGGCTATGCGCTGGACTCCATCCTCGGTAGACGGCTGTGGGAGGACGTTCGCGACCGCCTGGAGCGGGCTCCACCGGCGCTGGGTGAGCGGCCGCTCGATGAACGGGCCACAGGCGAACCCGTTGCTCGGTTCGGAGAGCCGACCTTGGTACGGCCCCGCCTGGGGCAGGGGACGTTCCGCGTGCTCGTGACGGATGCGTATGAGCGACGCTGCGCGATCACTCGAGAGCGGACGCTTCCGGCGCTCGAGGCGGGACACATCCGGCCCTACAGTGAGCAGGGAGAGCACGCGGTGAGCAATGGTCTCCTCCTGCGACGGGACCTCCACGCCTTGTTCGACCGCGGCTACCTCACGGTCACGCCGGAGCTACGGCTGGCGGTCAGCCGGCGCATCCGCCAGGACTTCGAGAACGGACGGGATTACTATGCGCTCGACGGCCGTGAGGTGTGGGTGCCGTCGCAGCTCGGAGCCAAGCCCGATCCGCGGCACTTGGCCTGGCACAACGAGAACCGGTACTTGGCCTGACCGATGGCGAAGGCGAACGATCTGCCGGTCCGCCTGGCCGCCTTCGATTGGCTCGCGAGCCAGGTCGCCCTCCATGGCGACGTTCTCCCGTGGTCGATCCTGGCGGAGGGGTTCACCTTCGAAGGGCGGCGGGTGCCGCTTGTTTCGCAGCAAGGGATCTTCAAGCCTGCGGTCCTGCCCCAGATCCCGCTGAGCATCCGCACCACGCATGAGGGGCGGTACGACGACTCCTTCGACCTGAGCGGCCTCCTTCGTTACGCCTACCGCGGGACGGACGTCCAGCATCGGGACAACGTCGGCTTGCGGGAGGCGATGGCGGGCAAGGTGCCGCTGGTCTACTTCCACGCGGTCGTCCCCGCCAAGTACCTCGCGGCCTGGCCGGTGTTCGTCGTCGGAGACAACCCGCGGGCACTCCGCTTCACCGTTGCCCTGGACGACGCGCGGCACGCGAGCGCAGCGCTCCTGCAAGGGGCGCACGCCGTTGGCGATCCGGCGGCGGAGGACGCTCGGCGGACCTACATCACGCGGACGCTGCGCCAGCGCCTGCACCAGCGCGGGTTCCGGGAGCGGGTGCTCCAGGCCTATCGGGAGCACTGCGCCTTCTGCCGGCTCCGGCATCAGGAGCTGCTCGATGCGGCGCACATCATCGGGGACCTCGAGACCGACGGCGAGCCGATCGTGTCCAACGGCCTCGCCCTGTGCAAGCTCCACCATGCGGCGTACGACACGGATTTCCTCGGTGTTCGCCCCGATTACGTGATCGAAGTGCGCCGCGACCTCCTCGAGGAGGAGGACGGGCCGATGCTCCTCCATGGCTTGAAGGGGATGCAGGGGAGGCCGCTCCTCGTACCCGGGCGGCGGGACTGGAAGCCCGATCCCGCGCGGCTGGAGATCCGGTGGGAGCGGTTCCGATCGCTTGGTCAGCGGTGATGGACGCCAGCGACATTGACTCTTCTCCTCACCTGGCCTAACCTCGGGCGTCGTTGAGAGGGAACCTTGTGACCCCTTCCCAGATCGAGTTGAAGCTGGTCCTCGATTCCATTGGTCAGGAACTGAGGCTGGGCACCTTTCCAGAACGGCTTCGGCTGCAAAAAAAGGTGTATCTCACGCAGCTGACGGGACTCGATCTCGGCTATCGATTCAGTTGGTACCTCCATGGGCCCTACTGTCGCGAGCTCACCAGCGACGCGTTCCGTCTGATGGAGCAGGTCCGCGAGCGCGCACCGGAGGATGAGGCTCGAAGCCTCACCGCCACCACTCGCGGGCTGGCCGCGAAGGCGACGAAGATTTGGGCGGATGAGCCCGCCGGCCAAGCCGAAGATGACTGGCTCGAGCTGCTGGCTTCGTTGCACTACCTCAAGCACATCTCCTTCTGGCCGCAGGCTCGTGGACGCGACTTCGAAGATGTGTTCGCCGCCTTGATCGAGAGCAAGCCGCGTTTCCGTGATCGCAGGGCCGACGCCGCGTTGGCATGGGGACGCCTGGAGCAGGTGGGTCTGATTCAGCGGAAGGTCCTTCCGGCCCCCTGAGCCGCTCGAGGATCGAGACCTTGGATGACTTTCGGTACAAAGTCATCACGGACCCCGTTCACGGTTCGATCGGCCTCAGCAAGATCGAAGCGCGGGTCATCGACACTCCGACGTTCCAGCGCCTCCGACGCCTCAAGCAGCTTGGCCTTGCCCACCTCGTCTATCCGAGTGCTGGCCACTCCCGGTTCGCTCATTCTCTGGGAGTGTTCCACGTCATGGGCCGCGCGATCGACACCCTGATTCACAAGGGGCACCTGCAGGAAACCGAGAAGCAGAAACTCCGACTGGCGGGACTTCTTCACGATGTGGGTCACTATCCCTACTCGCACCTCACAGAAAAACTCGACACCGATCCATTGCGGCCGCGGTGGCTGAAAAAGGTCCCGTCGAAGGATCCTCGTCGCGACCGGTACCCCGATCACGAGACACTTGGGCGCCTGATCGTTACGCAGCGAGACGATATTCGCACCGCGCTGGAACCGGACTTCGGCGCCGAAGAGATCGTCGAGATTGCCGATATTTTCTGTGGGCAGCATCATCGCCCGATCTACAACGGGCTCGTACACTCCTCCCTCGATCTCGATCGCATGGACTACCTCGTCCGGGACGCGATCGCGACCGGCGTTC
The DNA here is from genome assembly GCA_036274395.1 of Candidatus Polarisedimenticolaceae bacterium. Lineage (GTDB taxonomy): Bacteria > Acidobacteriota > Polarisedimenticolia > Polarisedimenticolales > DASUFT01 > DASUFT01. Next base: position 70,941 of record DASUFT010000099.1, read on the forward strand.
CCCTCGGCAGAATCGACCTGGAGTATTTGCTGAGCCACCTGAATGCAGACCGGGAGGGCATGTTGGGTCTCGAGCGAAAGGCGGCCACTGCGGCGGAGCACTTCATGCTTGCTCGCTACTTCATGTCCAAGGTCGTCTACCTGCACAAGACCGTTTTCGCGTTCGAGTCACTGATGCGACAGATCCTCTTCCTCTTGCGCGAGGAGGGAAAGCTGTGGATGGACGGTGCCGCAGTGAAGAACGCGGTGCGGAACGACGAGGAGTTCTCGCGCTTCCACGACGGGCACATCGATGAGCTCATCGATGCGCAGGCCGGCCGACCGGACTCGGTCGGTTGGCTGTGCCGAGCTCTCCGGCTTCGGCATCCGCCTGTGCTACTCGAGGAGTTCCGGGTCTTGAGGCGAAGGGATGACAATGCCCCGGAGGAGATGACGAGATTCCGGACACGCCTGTCAGACCAGCTTCCAGAGCTGGCAAAGGCCGTCGGGATCCCGATCGAGTGCTTCCTGTGGGAAAACCCCAAGGATGTGTCGCTCGAACGGGTAGGCCCGTTCGTCGGAATTACGGCGGCACAGACGGCGGAAGAGACCGATGAGCTGCTTCGTGTGGTGAGGGAGGACGGCACCAGTGAGCCTCTGATCGCGGATCCAGACAGTCTCGTGCATCACTTGAGCGAGTTCAGACTGCACACGACCCGGCTGTACGTCGTCGAGCGAGATGAGGCGAAGCTCGCTGCGGTGCGAGCGCGAGTTAGGGAGTGGTCCGCCTGAACCCGCTGCCGCGACCGATCCCATGAGCCGACATCTGTTCGTCTACCGCGCACTCCGGAAGTTGGTCCGAACCCACCACGTGCCTCTAGCTGTCTGCCACAAGGACAGCTGCCTGCGGAATTGTGCTTCTGAGTAGGACAACCGCGGCACCCTGAAGGACTGGCGGTTTCCCGTCTTCCGTATCTTTCCTGGATCACCACCGACAGGGTCGCGCCTCCACCCCCGCCGGCCACTGCACGAACCCGCCGGTGAAGAAGACAAGGTCGCGGCCGGTCTGCGTCGTCTCGGGTTCATAGAGCGCGCTCCACTGCGGGAGCGTCCAGGTGGAGTACGGATACTCCGGCTGCCCGTCCGAGCCATAGCTGACGAGGGCATAGCCTTCGGCCGGGCTCGACCACATCAGGTACGGGTTCCCCCAGGGATCGGTGCGGGGGAGGCGCTTGATGTAGACCGGCTCCAGCTCGGAGGCGGCGGTTTCGGTGGGCTCCACACCGTCGGTGGCCGCCAGGTAGTGCGAGAAGTCCACCGAGTACGACTCGATCGCGATCCCGACGGATCGAAGGTCCACCATCGCCCAGCGGAGCCGGTCCTTCGAGGATCCGGGGCCGCGCCAGACCTCGTCGTCCACGAGCAGCAGGTCCGCGTTGGGATCGGGCGCCGTCGGCCCTTGTGGCACGCCGGCCCAGGGCGCGAAGGCATCGTACGTGCGGTCGGGTCGCCCGTCGGCACCGTAGCTCAGCAGCACCATGCGCCGTGCGCCGGTCCAGTACAGGAGGGGCCGGCCCCAGGCGTCCTTCCCGTCGCCGAGGTAGCTGCGGCGTTCCGGGGCGAGCGCTGCGCGAAGCGTCGTCACCGCCTGGAACACGCCGGGTGTGCCGGGGTAGGGATCCGTCTCCCCAGCCTCCGACTCCATCGCCGCAGCGATCACCTTCATGCGAAGGACCGTGTCCACCGCCGGATCGGAGGCGGCACGGTCCGCGCGGCCGGCGAGGGCGACTCCAGCGACCAGGGCCATCCCGAGGGCTTTGCGCACGGCGGCTCCTTCGTGAGGAGGGGAATGTAGGTCCTCGAAGTGCCGCCGGAACACCCGCACGCTGGGGATGGTGAGTATCGCGCGAAGTTCGGCCGAACGTCGTAGCGACCGCGTCTCAGCAGTCAGGCTCAGGCCGCGGCGGGAGCCGGCGGGGCCTTCGACGTGATGATGACGGCGTGGCGCACGGTGAGGCCGAAGAAGTCCGCGTCATGCGCCTCCATCCGCCCGTGCTCCACGTCGAACCACCGGGTGAAGTCCTGCAATGCGGCATTGGCGGGGTCGATGACGATGATCCGGGAGAGCATGACGAGATCCTGCGGGCTCAGGCGCAGCTTGATCTGGTCGACCAGATAGGTCACGGCCTCGTGGCGGTCCTCCGGGAGCCAGGGCGCCGAGACCATGAGGTCCCACCGGTCCGGCGAGCCCTCGCGCGAGAAGAGCGCGAAGAGGAAGAATCCGCCGCGTTCCAGAGACAGGCTCGCCTCGAGCCCGCGGAAGCGCTCGGCCATGGCATAGCGGTTCACAAGACCTCCAGGAGCTTCTCCACCGCCTCGACCATCCGCTGTGCATCGGCGGAGCGCACGGAACCCGCATCAGTGTACCGAAGTTCGGCACTCCAGGCGGTCACGGCCGTCCATGCCGCAAGGTGGGTCTGGCGGATCCAGACCTCTCGTCCCGAGAGGTGGAGGAGGACTTCGAGGTCGTGCGTGCGGAGGCTGCGGTAGGCGTTGAACTCCGCCGTGGTGCTCGGGAATTCCGTCCAATCGACGGACCGACAGAACCGGGCGTTCAGGGCGAGCTCCACTGCATAGCCGCTGAGGTAGGCGGCCGCCTCGTACCGCTCAGCCCTCAGCAAGACGCGGGCGTCCCGTAGGCGCGCCCGTGCGTAACCGTTTGCCTTCGGAAACGTCGGGCAGGGAGCGTGCCGAACTCACTGGAAGAAAATCGAGCGCGCTCTCCGGGGGGCAGGCCGCCCTCCGCGTGCGACAATCCGCGTACCGATGCAAGACGAGTTCGCGCGTCCGCCCGAGGCTCCTGCGTTCGCATGACGCCCACCTACCATCGCTACGTCGCCCTCGGGGACTCCTCGACCGAGGGCCTCGAAGACCCGGCGCCGAATGGGCATCACTGCGGCTGGGCCGATCGCTTCGCGCAGCACGTGGCGCGCGCCCAGGAAGCGCCGCTGCTCTACGCCAACCTCGCCATCCGTGGGCGCAAGACCCGGCAAATCTTGGAAGAGCAGCTGGAGCCGGCGCTGGCGATGCGCCCCGACCTGGCGACCGGCACGAACGACCTCATCCGCCGGCACTTCGATCTCTCCTCGGTGATCGCCGATCTGCGGAGGCTCCATCTCTCCCTGCGCGGTCAGGGGGCGACGGAAGGCCTTCAACGCGGCCGTGCGCGCGCTCTGCGCCGAGACGGGCACCTTGCTGCTCGACCTCGAGGCGCATCCCCTGGCGTGTGACCGGCGGCTCTGGCACAAGGACCGCCTGCATGCGAACGCCGAGGGGCATCGGCGCACCGCCGAGGGGCTCGCGCACGTGCTCGGCCTCCCCGGGTTCGACGGGGCGTGGACCGAGCCGCTTCCGCCTGATGTCGCGGGGACGGCGCTGCATCGAGTGGTGGGGGAGGCCCGGTGGGTGGCCGCCTACCTCGCGCCCTGGGTGCTTCGCCGGCTCACGGGGAGGTCCTCGGGCGACGGGCATCACGGCGAAGCGGCCGGCGCTGGGGCCTGTGGATCGGTCCTCCGGCTCTCAGGAAACTTGAATTGACTGACCCGCTATTCAGTTTTCGCGGCCAAAACCCTTAATAAGGACCGCTGATCCCAAAAAGTTGTCCTTGCCATAAGGACAAATATCAGTCATATTGTCCTTCTGAAAATGACAATATCCAGGGACCTCCTTCGCCTCAAGCTCGATGAATCTCTGGCGCCCGAGTCCAGTCCACTGACCCGACGGGATGTGCGCGTGCCGGCGATCCCTGGGAAAGCATGGGCGGTGATCGGCGTGCGGCGGGGGGGCAAAACCTCTTTCCTGGCCCAGTGCCGCGCCGACCGGATCGCTGCCGGACGCCCGCAGGAAAGTCAGCTCCTGCTCTCGCTCGAGGACGAGCGCCTCGCCGAACTGTCAGTTGCGGATCTCTCCTGGATGGTCGAGGAGTACGGGCGCCGGCTCCTCGGGAATCGCGAGGCCGGAAGTAGCACGCTCTACCTGGACGAAGTGCAGACGGTCCCGGGATGGGAGGGGCTCGTCCGCCGGCTCATGGATCAGGGCGGGATGGAGATCTTCGTGTCGGGGTCGTCCGCCAGGCTGCTCTCTCGCGAGGTGGCCACCAGCCTCCGCGGTCGGGCCATGGAGGTGCTCGTCCACCCGTTCAGCTTCCGCGAAGCGCTCCGGCACACGGGGGAGGAGCCGGGTGGGCCGGTCGCGGCCTTGCGTCCGGCCCAGCGCGTGGAGTTGGACCGGCGGCTCCGGCGCTATCTGGCCGAGGGCGGGTTCCCCGAGGCCCAGGGCACGACCCCTCGCGATCGGGCGGCGCTGCTCGCGGGGTACGTGGACGTGATGGTGCTGCGGGACGTGATCGAGCGCCATGCGGTCAGCCATCCCCTGGCGCTGCGGTGGATCGAGCGGCAGCTCCTGGCGAATCCCGGGGGCCCTTTCTCCGTCAAGAAGCACTACGACACCCTGCGCTCGCAAGGGGTCGCCGTGGGCAAGGACACCCTGCACGCCTATCTCGCACATCTCGAGGACGCGTTCCTCGTACGCACCGTGGCCATGCAGAGTGCGTCGGAGCGGCAGCGGATGGTCAACCCCCGCAAGGCGTACCCCGTGGATCCGGGGCTCATCGCCCTGTTCGAGCGCAGTGGGCGGAAGCACCAGGGCAGGGCCCTGGAGACGGCGATCCTCCTCGAGCTGGAGCGGCGCGGATACGAGGTGACCTACGTGCGCACGAAGGAAGGCCTGGAGGTTGACTTCCTCGCCCATCGCGCCGGGGATCGGCCTCTCCTGGTGCAGGTGTGCCTGGAGACCGAGGGTGAGGAGACCTGGCAACGAGAGCTGCGGGCGCTCCAGTCAGCGGGTGAGGTGCACGCCGATGCCCGCCCTTTGCTCCTGACGCTCGACACCGACCCACCGAAGCGGGAGCTACCGCCGCGGATCGCGTGGGCGGCGGCCTCGGCTTGGCTGTTGGAAGAGAACTGAGGGGCATCGACGCATCGCCAGTGGGCTCGCGCAGGTGCGCCGAGGTCCAGCACCAGGACCGCCCTCCGCGGAGGCTCGCTCTGTTCGCCGCAGCACCAGGTGGATGCGGATGCGGAGGAGTATCCTCGTGGGCGGCATTGGGAGGCGATGTGGCAACGCTGAAGGTTGATCCTCGAGGAAACGAGCTCCGGGCGCTGGCGCGGGCCGGCTCCTGGCGCGGCAGGCGCGTGCTGGAGATCGGCTGCGGCGATGGCCGGCTCACCCTCCGCCTCGCCGGCCTGGGAGCCAAGGTGGAAGCCATCGACCCGGACGTGCAGCTCGTGCGCGCGGCGCGGCAGGCCCTTCCCGCCCGGTTCTCCACGCGCGTCCGCTACCGCGTGGGGAGCGTCAACCCGCTCCCGTTCCGCGACCGCACCTTCGAGCGCGTGGTGTTCGCCTGGTCCCTTTGATGAGTCCGCGCAGAGGGCATGGTGCATGCCCTCATGGAAGCGCACCGGGTGCTGAGCCCCGACGGTTTGCTGGTCGACCTCCGGCCGGCGGCGGTGCACCGTCGGGTCTACCACGTCCGCGGCAAGGTTGAGCGCCTGCTCGGCGTGACACGGGAACGGTTCGACGACGAGCGCGCGTCCGACCGCGCGGTCCGTGCCGTGATGCGTTCGGGTCACTTCGAGATCGCAAGCCGGGCCCTCGTTCCCTGCGACCGCGTGACCTCGAGCCTGGAGATGTTTCGCTCCTGGCTCCGGAACTTCGAGGCCCTGCAGAGTCTTGCCCCTCATGCGTGGCTGCTGCGCCGTGCGGAGCGGGCGGTGGCCGCCGGGCGGCCAGGCGACAGGATCGTCGTCCGGGCGCCCCTGGACCTGTGGGTGCTGCGACGCCACCAGGGGCGGGAATAGACCCGGTCCTCCTCCAGCGGAGGTCCCAAGACCTGCCGCGCCAAGTGGCTCCATTCAAAGGGAGTTGTGGGACCTCTCTCGACCGAGTGGCTGACTCCCAGTGCGCGCATAGAATGCTTCGCGCCCAGTGCGGGGCAACGGAGCAAGCCCATGGACCTCGGCGCATTCTCCATCAGCCTGGCGGTCAAGGACCTCGAGGCTTCGCGGAAGTTCTACGAGAAGTTTGGGTTCAAAGTCGAGAGCGGGAACGCGTCACGGAACTGGCTGATCCTGAGGAATCGCGATCACGTCCTCGCCCTCTTCCAGGGGATGTACGAGAAGAACATCCTGACCTTCAACCCCGGCTGGGACGGCAACGCCCGGAAGCTCGCCACCTTCACCGACGTGCACGAGCTGCAGCGCCAGCTCAAGGCGCAAGGGGTGCAGCTGGTGCAAGAGGCGGACGAGAGCACGAGCGGGCCGGCCAGCTTCCTGACCGTGGACCCGGACGGGAACCCCATCCTCGTCGAACAGCACGTCTGAGGTCGCAGAGATCGCTCCTCAGGCTCGGGCCGCCCGTCGATGACACCCACTTACCACCGCTACGTCGCCCTCGGCGACTCCTCCACCGAGGGTCTCGAAGACCCTGGACCGAATGGGCATCACCGCGGCTGGGCCGATCGCTTCGCGCAGCACGTGGCGCGCGCCCAGGAGGCGCCGCTGCTCTACGCCAACCTCGCCATCCGTGGGCGCCAGACCCGGCAAATCTTGGACGAGCAGCTGGAGCCAGCGCTGGCGATGCGCCCCGACCTGGCGACCGTCTTCAGCGGCACGAACGACCTCATCCGCCGGCGCTTCGACCTCTCCTCGGTGATCGGCGATCTGCGGAGGCTGCATCTCGCCTTGCGCGGCCAGGGGGCGACGGTGCTCACTCTGACGATGCCCGACATCGGCAAGCTGACGCCGTTCGCCAGGCGGGTCTCGCCCCGGTTGAAGGCCTTCAACGCTGCCGTGCGCGTTCTCTGCGCCGAGACGGGCACCCTGCTGCTCGACGTGGAGGCGCATCCCATGGCGTGTGACCGGAGGCTCTGGCACGAGGACCGCCTGCACGCGAACGCCGAGGGGCACCGGCGCACCGCCGCCGGGCTCGCGCAGGTGCTCGGCCTGCCGGGGTTCGACGGGGCGTGGAACGAGCCGCTCCCGCCTGATGTCGTGGGAACGACGCTGCGCCGGGTTGTGGGCGAAGCCCGATGGGTGGGCGCGTACCTCATGCCGTGGGTGCTGCGCCGGCTCACCGGGAGGTCGTCGGGCGATGGCATCAAGCCGAAGCGGCCGAGCCTGGGGCCCGTGGATCGTTGAGGGCGTTGCGCAGCCCCAGATTTGGCGCTCCTCGCTTCAATGAACCTCGCGTGTGCTTTACTGACTTGACAGGTCCTGGTGACGTGACCATTATAGTCATATGACGCGCGTGTCCATTTCCAAGCTCAAGGCAAACCTCTCGCGCTATCTGAGAGAGGTCCAGCGTGGCGGAGAGGTCGAGGTGCTGGATCGCGGCGTGCCGGTCGCCCGCCTCACCGGTCTCTCTTCGCTTCGCTCCGCAACGGACGAGGGAGCTCGCCAGCGCCTGATCAAGGCCGGGATCGTGCGCGCCGGAAAAGGGGATGCGCGTGCGATCCTCGCTCGCGACCCGATCCCCGTGCACACGAGCGTCCTCGCCGCCCTCGAGGAAGAGCGGTCCGATCGCGTGTGAGGTACTGGGATGCCTCCGCGATCGTTCCCCTGATCGTCTCCGAGGACCGGAGCGCGATCGCCCGCGAGTGGCTCTCGCAGGACCCGGGCATCGTGACCTGGGCGTGGACGCGGGTGGAACTGGTCAGCGCGGTGGAGAGGCGCGCTCGCCGCGGCGAGTTGACCCGCACCGAGAGACGTGCGTGTCTCGACGCCTTCGCCGGGGTCGCGGAGCTCTGGGACGAGGTCGTCGATCTCGCCGCGGTTCGCGGACGCGCGATCGCGCTGCTGTCCCGGCACTCCTTGCGAGCTGCGGATGCGGCGCAGCTCGGAGCCGCTCTGGTCGTCGCGGAAGGGGACCCATCCGCGTTGACGTTCGTATGTCTCGACGAGACGCTTGCGCTGGCGGCGGAGCGGGAGGGGTTTCCGCTACTCACCCGCTCGGCCTAGGGAGGCTTGCAGGTGTGCGCCTACCACCCCTACGTAGGGGCGGAGTAGCGCGGACAAAGTAGTACCACCGGCGGTAGCACTTTCTGCCGTTTCCCAATGGGCAGGGATGGAGCGGCCCGCGCGACTCGCCGCGCCCCCCGCCCTCCGCGTATCCTTCCAGCACACCCCCATGCGCTCGAGAGAAAGGAGACGCCCGTGGAGATCACCGTGGAGACCGTGGTCAACGCTCCGGCGCCCACCGTGTGGAAGGCCTGGAACGACCCGGAAGACATCAAGCAGTGGAACGCCGCCTCCGACGACTGGCACACCACGAGGAGCTCGGTCGACCTGCGAGAGGGTGGCCGTTTTTCGGCGCGGATGGAAGCCAAGGAAGGCGGCGAGGGGTTCGACTTCGAGGGGGTGTACACGAAGGTCGTGCCTCACGAGCGGATCGAGTACCGGATGACGGATGGGCGGAGCGTGAAGGTCGAGTTCACCCCCGTCGCCGGCGGCACCCTCGTGAGGGAGACCTTCGAGGCCGAAGCGGAGAACGCGCCGGAGGTCCAGCGCCAGGGCTGGCAGCTGATCCTGAACCGCTTCGCGCACCACGTGGAAATGAAGGCGGCCGGGCAGGCCTGAAGCTCGACCCGGTCGCCGATCCGGCTCCTTCAATTCTTCTTGGTGCCTGTCCCCTCCTACGGCGCGTCGCAGTAGCCCGTCTCGTTCACTGCCCGCGGAATCTCGGTCCCCGCGATGCGCGCGGGGCCCACCGGTCCCGTCTCCCCCCCGTTGTTGTTCCTTCCCTGCACGAGGTACCAGAAGAACGAGCCCGGGGGGGGCTCGCTGGACACGACCCCGCCCTGTCCCGGCCCGCCCGTCGCATTGCAGCTGTCGGTCGCCGCGGTCAGCAGGTTCGGCAGGTCGGCGGGGGTGCCGCGCAGGACCGCGTACTCGTTCGCGTTCTGTGCGACGTCCCAGAGGAGAAGGGTCTTGCTGAGCCAGCGCACGTTCGTCGCAACGGCGGGCGGGAAGACCGAGTAGAAGTCGATGCACCAGCGGATGGCACCCCCCACGTCCGAGGTGGCGTCGTCGGTGATGTAGAGGTTCCACTGGCCACGGGGATCCGTGCCCCGGAAGTTGTAGAGACCGGGGAAGAAGGGGCCCGGCAGGAACCAGTTGTCCACGTCCCCTCCGTCGTAGTCCGCCGTGTGGTACGTGGCGGTGGCGAGGGGGCCGGCGTCGGGGACCGGCGGCGCGTTGAAGTCGTCGTCGTCGAAGGTGAGCGTTCGCTCCACGATGTCGGCGCTTCCTCCCGCGTCCGACATGACGATGGCCTTCTGCCCCGTGGGGCCCACCACCAGGATGTCGAGATCGTCGGGCCAGGTGTGGGAGAGGTTCTCGATCCGCAAGACGATTTTCCGGATGCTCATCCCGTCGTTCGGGTTCTGGAACGACCAGGGATAGGACGAGGCGAGCCCGGAGGTGCCGGAGCCCGGGATCGTGATGGGGTTCGCCCCGTTCGTGCACGCCGAGTAGGTCGGCTCCCAGAGGGACAGCGCGAGGCACCAGCCCTCCCAGAGCGCTCCCACATCGGCGCCGGCATCGTCGTTCACCCACAGGTTCCAGTTGCCGTTGGGAATCTCCCGGTCGGACCAGCCGGTGGCGTTGGGCGTGGGAGCGGGGGCAGGATAGGCATCGCCGTCGCCGCCGTCGTAGTTCGTGGGGTAGTAGGGCCCGACGCCGAGCAGCGTGCTGTCCGGTGCCGTGTCGTACCCGAACGCCGTCGTGATGGTCATGTCCAGGCTCGTCGTGTCGGCCCCGCCCCCCGCATCCGACAGGAGCGGGAGCGCCCTCCCCGAGGGGGTCTCCAGCATGATGTCGAGGTCGTCCGGGAAGGTGTGGGAAAGGCCGAGGAGCTTGACCTCCACGTTCTCGACGTAGCCGGTGGTTCCGGTGATCGGGATCGTGCTGGGATACGGGGCAGCGGGGCCGGAGGTGGCTCCGGCGGCCCCCGGGATCGTCACCACCGCCGGGGCGCACGCCTCCATGGGAGCGATCGCCGTCACGTCCAGGCACCACCCGCCGGCGAGCGTTCCGGTGGCTCCCGCGGTGTCGTCGGCGATGAAGAGCTGCCAGGTGCCGTTGGGGTCGCCGCCGCGCAGCAAGTTCATCGAGGTGAACCCCGCTCCCGCCGGCGCGGGGGCAGGGAGCGACTCGCCGGGCTCGTAGTCCACGGGCTGGTAGGTCCCGGAGCTGAAGCCGAAATCGTCCGCCGCCGGGCCCCAGGCGTCGTCGTCGAAGGTGAGCTGGGCGACGGTGTTGCCGACGCCGCCGGCATCGGACAGCAGCATGATGCGATAGGAGCTCGGAGGCACCAGCATCACGTCCAGGTCGTCGGGCCGGAGGTGGGTGAGGTCGTTCAAGGTGACGGTCGCCTTCACCAGGCGGTGGGGAAGCCCGGACAGGTCGATCCAGGAGGTCGCGGAGGCGCCCGCGTCCGGGATCGCGACCGGGTTCAGGTTGCAGACGCGCGTGCTGGTGACGAGGTCGAGCGTCCAGCCTCCCGCAATGGAGCCCGAGTCGCCGCCTGCGTCGTCGAACACGTAGAGCTTCCACGTGCCGTTCGGGTTGATTCCCTGAAACACCGACATGGCCGTGGCCGGGGAGGGAACGGGCGCCGGTGCCGGAAAACTGTCGGGATTGAAGTTGGTCGGCTGGTAGCTCCCGGAGGCAGGCTGCGCCTGCGCGGGGTTGAGCGTGCTGGGAGCGTAGTCGTCGAACGTGAGCCGCGTCGGCGTGGCCGTCCCGCCGCATCCGCCGGCATCCGAGGTGAGCAGGAGGTTCTGCCCGGTGGGGGCGACGAGAAGGATGTCGAGATCGTTGAAGCAGGTGTGCTGGATCCGGTCCAGGGTGACCCGGATCTTGGAGATCACGCCGCTGACGCCGGCCACCTCGATGGTGGAGGGGTAGGGGCTGGCGGGGCCCGAGTCGGGGATGGTGATCACGGCCGGGTTCACGCCGAACAGGGTGAAGGGGCTGTCGGGCGTCTGGGGGGCGAGGTCCACCGCGCTCGGCTCGGTGCTCTCGGCCTGGGGTGCGGTGGTGTCCGCTGTGTCCAGGATGCGCCCGGTGCGGGTCAATGCGCTCAGGGCGGTCGCATCCTCCGGTTCCACGCCGGGCGGCGCCGTGACCAGGAGGTCCTCCCGGCCGTCGCCGTTCACGTCGGCGTAGGTCCCCAGCTCGCCGGCCTCACCCTTGGCGATGCGCTGCCCGTGCACGCGCACGGACCCCAGGACGATCTCCCTTGCCCGGACCTCATCGCTCCCCAGGATGGCCAGGGCGTGCGCCTTGCCGGGGACCGCCTGCACCTCGAGGGTCCCGTGCGGGAGCTTCTCGTCGGCCGTGGAGGCGCGCTCCAGGTCCGCGCGGAGCGCGGCCGCCACCGTGCGAAGGGCGTCCTCCCCTTCGATCGGGAGGCCCTCCCGGGTGGTGCCGTCCAGCACCGCGCGGGTGGCGGCCTCGGCCAGCCGGAGGTCCTTGACCAGGAACCCGACGAGGAGGTCCAGGCGTCCGTCGCCGTTCACGTCCGCGAGCGTGTGCGTTCTGCCGGCCTCGTCCTTGACGATGGTGGCCCCCGCCAGGCGCAGGGACTCCGGGACGAGTGCGGCCACGTCCAGCTGGGCCGAGCCCAGGACGGCCACCTCCACCACCTCCCCCGGCGTGCGGGAGATCAGGTTTCCGGGCTCCCCAGGGAGGATGTCGATCTGCACGCGGGTGGCTGCGGCGGCGGGAGCGGCCAGGCAGAGCAGGCAGACGAGGAGAAAGGGCGACCGGGTTCTCATGCGTACCCCCCAAGGCTTCCAGGAGAAGTACGCGGCAGGGGCTGAAATGCCACTAACACAATGAACAGGATGCAGCCGACCGGCAGCCTCCAATTCTTATTGGTGCCTGTCCCCCAACGCGCTCGACTCGGTGTGGATCGACCGGCTCTCGGTGCTCTCGCTGTCGTTCTGAGCATCCGCCGTTCCACCGCAGCGGCGGAGTGGGAAGACTACCGCGGCCTCTCCCCGCCCTTCGGCGCCACCTGTCCGGGGGGCCAAACCCGATCGGCAAGCTCCGGAGGAAGACTCCTCGGATCCTCGGGATAGAAGCGGGAAAGGTCCGCGCCGGACACGTGGGACCTCTCCTGCGGCGCCGCCACGACAAGCCAGAGCGACGCCGCCGGCGTGTCATTGAAGATCTGCCGGAGCGTCGGCGGGGCGACGAGGACGCAGCCGTACTTCGGCACGCTGACTGTCCGGTCGCCGACGCGCATTCTCCCCAACCCTTCGAGGAGGAAGTAGAGCTCCCACGAGTCGAGATGCCTGTGCCACGTGCTCGCCGAAAAGGGCGGGAGGCGCCACAGACGGCCGCCCAGCCGGTCCCGCTCTCCGAGATCCTGAAGGAGGTCGGCGTTCGGTATCTTCATGATGTTCGACGCGCGCCAGCGCTGAGCGTCCGGCGGCAGTACCGCGAAGCCATGTTCGTGCAGGGACATCACGCGCTTCCCGAGTTCTCCAGAACCACGCGATATCCGTCAGGGTCTTGGAAGGTCAACCCGTTCCGATCCCAGTACGGATTGGATGCGGGCACCGCCGTGTAGCCCGCCGCCAGCATGCGGTCGACCGAGGCCAGCCACTCCTCCTCGTCCGGAAGATAGAACACGAGCAGGTGCTCGGCCGCGGGTGCTCTGCCCCCCCGATCCCTCGCCCTGGTGAACTCCAGGTGGAAAAGCGCGCCGGGGAGACCCACCATCACGCCATCGACCCCTTCGTGGCCCTGGAACGCGTCAAGGACCCTCCAACCGAGCCCCTCCCTGTAGAACCGCACCACGCGTTCCAGCTGTTCGGTCGGCCGGGCGATCCGCAGCCTCGTGTCCGTCCTCATGGTCTTGGTCTCCATCGCGCGACGAGGAGCGAATCGAGCGAGAGGGGCCCGGCTCCAGCCATGAGGAGGAACAGGCTCGCGAAGAGCATCGTGGAATCGAGACGCGCCTCATGCGCCGCCTTCAAGAAGCCCTCGTGGAGGAGAAGCGGGACCTTGGTGCTCCCGATGGCCACGACCATGTTGACGATCATGGGGATGGCGCTGAGGCGGGTGAGCAGCCCGGCGATCAGGCAGAGACCGCACACGATCTCGAAGGTCGCGTCGAACGGTGCGAAGAACCCAGGGAAGGGGATCCCGATCTTCACGAATCGCCCGACGCCCAGGCCCGGGGGGTCGAGAAACTTCAGGGTGCCCTCCAGGAGGAAAACGGCGCCGACGATGCCGCGGACGAGGAGCGTGGAAGCGGGAGCGGCGGTGGAGGCGAGCCGCCGGAGCCGCTCCAGGACCCCGGGGGACGAGAGGCCGGCGGACCAGAGGGCGGGGCGAGCTGTTGTATTCGGATTCATGGGACCTCCTGGACCTACGCCACCGGGGTCATGGACACGCCTCGCTGACGCGTTCCGCAGCAGGAACGCCGTCCTGCCGCGCGTACCCGTACGTGCCCGTCCCGCCGCTGTGCTTCGCCCGGACGAGGTACCAGAAGCCCGACCGAGAGGCGGGCACGGTGGCCTCGACGACCGACGTGGACGTCTCCTCTGCCAGGCAGGTCTCGGTCCCGGGAAGACTGCCGACGGGAAGCGCCGCCAGCGAGCCCCGGACCACCTGGTAGAGCGTTCCCGCATCCTGGTCGGTCACGGCGTCCCAGGTCACGGTCGACCTCGACACCTGCACGTTCGTGACCTCCTGCGTCTCGGCGAAGGCCCGGAACTCGGCACCGGAACCGTCGGTGAAGCGCACGCCGAAGGCAATATGCGAATCGCCGCTCAGCGCATCGAGTCGGACGGCGATCTCGCTGACGGTGCGCAGGTCGCCACCGGTAACCGTGAGCGTGGCGCCGGTGCGTGCCAGGACGCCGAGGTTGCCCGCGGGGTCGGCCAGGAGGAGCGCGGTGCTGCCGAAGCCGTTCGGCGCGAGGAGGATGGCGGTGAAGAGCACGAAACCATCGTCGTTGAAGCCCTGGATGCTCTGGACGGTGTCGAAGGACGGGCCGTCCAACTGGCCGGGGACCGGCTGACCGGGGAGGGCGAGGGCGCGCAGGCCACCGGCGCCGTGTCGCCACAAGCCGAGGCGTGTCGCGCTCGAGGTGGTGCTGGCGAGGAAGGCGATCTCACCGCCGCTGTTCATGAACGGGCGGCCGAGGAGGTCGAAGGATCCATCGCCGGCGGGTGCGGGGTCGCCCGATCGAATCAGGACGCCGAGGCTGCCGGTGCGGTCGGAGAGCATGGCCGTGGCCGTGGCCGTGCCGTTCGTGATGTTCGCGGTGAGCGCCACGCTCCCGCCGTCGCTGAAGGAGACTGCGCCGTCGAACCCGGCACCGGTGCCGTTGCCGAAGACGAAGCCGGTCAATCCCGGCACCGGGCTTCCCTCGCGAAGGAACAGGCGCGTCCCCGCGGCATCCCGGATGTAGAGAGCTTCGTCGTTGGTGTCGCTGGTGCCCGGGCCATGGACGCTGGTCTGGAAGAGTAGATCGCCGCCAGTGTTGCTCGTGGTGAGGAACGCCGCGGGCCCGGAGGGAGCGGAAAACACCACACCGAAGCCGGCGCCGGGAGCGGCGTCGCCTTCACGGACGAGCAGCTCCAGTCCGGCGCCCGGCGTTGCGCGCCAGAGGGATGCGTTGTTGCCCTCGACGACCGCCCCGGCAAGGGTGGAGAAGACGACGGCTCGGCCCGCGCCGTCCAGGGCGCGAGGGACGAGCCCGGTGAATTGCACGCCAGAAAGACCGGGAACCGACGCCCCCTCCCGCGCGACCAGGACGAGACCGGAGCCGTCGAAGCGCCAGATGCCCTCGTCATTGTTGAAGCCGATCCCTGGACCGCGGAGGGTATTCGCGAAGACCGCGTACCCGGGAGCGAGCAGTGGTGGTGTGACGAGGGGGGCCTCCGAAACCCTCTGGCTGAACACCACGCCGGGCTCCGTGCCGGGAGCGGGGCTGCCCGACAGCGCCAGGAGCTCGGGACCGGAGCCGTGGTCGAGCCAGAAGCCCATCGTGGCATCCGAGAGGATTGCGGCGAAGGCGACGGTGGAATCCGAACCGACGGCCGGCGCCCCGTCGAACGACGCGGAACCGAACGTCGAGAACGTCGTCCCGGGAGGCGCGCCTGCGGCCTGCTGACCGGAGAGAGCGACCACGGCCAGAGTGGGAGCGGAGGCGGTGGACGGGGAAGTCAACGACGTGACGACGACCGGGATGATCCATGACGATGCACGAAATCGCTTCATGGGCATGTCGCGCTCACGCGCGGGGCCGCCGGCGTTCCGTTCCGGGCCTCGAAGCCGTACGTCCCGCTCCCACAGAGGTTCTCGCCGCGCACGAGGTACCAGAACGATTGACCTGGCGGGGGCAGATCGGGGTCCGTCAGGGTGCGAGCCACGGTGTCGTGGATGAGGCAACGCTCCCCGGCGCCTCCCGAGCCGACGGGGAGGCTGCGCACCCCTCCTCGCAGGACGTCCGAGCTGTTGGCGTTGGCGGCCAGGTTCCACTCCAGCACGGCGTCCGGGCCCATCCGGGAGAGGCGCACCCCGTCGTCGACCTCCCCGGGAAGATCCCCGGGGGTGCCCAGACAGACCGTCACGGTGGCGGCGGCTCGCACTTGCACGGCGTAGATGTCGGCGTCCGCGCCTTCCCCCCCGGCACGGTCCGACCAGGCCACGACGGCGTTCCCCGAGCCGTCGGGAACGAGGTCCGGCGTCTCCTGGAAGGTGAGCACGGGCCTCAGCAGCCGGCCGTTGATGGGAAAGGCGGGATCCAGGAGCCCGGAAGCCGCGACGTGCTGCGCGACGATGAAGGCATCCTCTTCCCAGGCGACGATGGCGCCCCCGGTGCCGTCCGTGGCCAGGGAGCCGCTGAGCTGATCCCCGTTGGAGCGGCTCAGTGCCGTTCCGTTGACCGGCCAGGCGGCATCGACGGTCCCCGAGGCCAGGACGTGCTGGGCGAATTGGGCGAAGTTCCCCCCGTTGCGGAGATCTGCCCAGCTCACGATCGCCCCGTGAGCGCCGTCCGGGACGAGGACCGGGTCCTTCTGTCCGATGGGGGCCGTGCACACCGCGCGCCCGTTCGCCGGCCAGCCCGCGCCCAGGACACCGCTGCTCAGCACGCGCTGCGCGAAGATGTGGCTCGTCACGTCGCGTAGGTCTTCCCAGGTCACGATGGCGCCGCCCTCCCCGTCGCTGGCGATGGCGGGGTTGAGCTGGTCGGCCGCGGCGACGGACACGCCGAGTCCATTGGCCGGCCATCTCGGGTCCACGGCGCCCTGGCCCAGCACGTGCTGGGCGAAGATGTCGGTACTCCCGAAAGTCGACCGCCCATCGATCCACGTCACCAGGGCGCCGTCGGAGCCGTCCGAAGCGATCTCGGGAAAGAACTGATCTCCCGGCGCGATGGAGATGGCGAGCCCGTTCACGGGCCACCGCGGGTCGACCACTCCGGAGGCCAGCACGCGCTGGGCGAAGATATCGACGCCGACGCGCGCATCCGTCCAGGTGACGATGGCGCCTCCAGCGCCATCGGTGGTGATTCTGGGACGGAACTGGCCGCCCGGGGCCGTGCACAGGGCCCGTCCGTTCGCGGGCCAGGCGGGATCCACGACCCCCGAGGCGAGAACGTGCTGGGCGTAGATGTCGACCCCGGTCGTCTGGCTGCGCCCGTCCTGCCAGGCGACGATGGCACCGGCGGCGCCGTCCGGAACGATCACAGGGAACGCCTGCCCGGAGAGCGCATGCGCCAGGGCGGGTGCATCCGTCAGCAAGGCGCGTCCGTCGACCGGCCAGGCGGGATCGAGATCGCCCGTGGAGCGCACGTGCTGCGCGAAGACATTGATGATCGGGCTGCGCCCGTCCTGCCAGGTGAGGATCGCCCCGCCCGAGCCATCCCCTGCGATCCTGGGCATGTCCTGGTCGCCGGCGGCGGTGGTGATCGGCCTCCCCAGCTCCGGCCACGCAGCGAAAACGAGCGGCTGCACACCCAGGAGCACCGTGACCACGAGCAGGAGGCGAACGGGCACGTGCCCATCGGTCGTATGCATGCGGGAGCCCTCCTCCGCGCCCGGAGTTGGCAACGGCCGTGCCATTTCAGGAAGAGGAGGTCACGGCAGGGAATCCCTCGCTGCTCTCCCAGGGGAGAGCAGCGTCTGCGCCAACCGGTTGACGAAGTGCCAACGGGACGTGACGCACGCGGCCAAGCGCGGAGACGGCGCCGAGATTCTCAGGTAACGAAGCGCGGAGCGGCGGGACCAATCGCGGCGAGGCGTCTTGAAATGGATCGAGAGCCCTTGCGAAGAGGAGTCGTCATGAACCCCCCCGTCCGAGTCTTCCTGGCCGTGGTGCTGCTCTCCACGTCCTTCCTCGCCCGAGCGCAGTCGGGGCCAGGCCCCGGACCCTTCCAGTCCTCGGGTCCCGGCTGCAACCTGTTCCCGCCCAGCGCGGCGGTTGGCGCCGGCGTCGACCCTTCGTACTTCGGCCCTCCACCCTCGGAGTCCAATCCCAGCCTGGTCGGTCCCCTGCAGCTCCTGCGGTCGGGAACCGTCGACTTCCAGGAGGGCACCATCACGCTGCCCCTCTACAAGGGGAGGATGAAGAGCGGCGGGAAGACCGTCTGGTTCATCCTCACCGACACCGACGACGAGCAGGCAGCCCACAGTCTCGGGCTCAACTTCTCCCAGAAGCTGTCGTTCTCCGCGGTGGGCGCGCGCACGGGAAACCTCGATGCCAATGGGGAGATCGTGTTCGATCGCGGAAAGGTGGACTTCTCGCCCGAGCGACGGATCGTTCCCGGTCCTGCCAACGCCCCCTTCCCGCCAGTCACCGCGCAGCCGGGCGCCGTGGGCGATACCTACTACAGCCCCCTGGTGAGGCTCCTCAACGCCGGCGGCTCCACCTACAACGCTCCCATGATCGCCTTCGGCGTCGATGAACCCGGGATCTCGTTCCCCAACGGCAGCCCGGACTACGCGATCGTCCATGATCAAGTGGTCCGGATCGATCCCGTGGCGCGGACCGTGACGCTGAACCTGATTTCCGGCTTCAGCTTCGGCCGGCCCCTCCTCTACGTTTCCATGGACGCCAGCGATCCCCTGGCGGCGACCGTGGAGCACGCCACGCTGGCGCCGCGGCTGCGCAACCTGCCCCTCGGGCAGGACGACAGCTTCTCCACTGCCGTGGAGCGGCTCTTCATCGCGGTGAACGGGCCCTCGCAGAACGCCTGCCACAACCCGCAGCGCCAAGGGCTTTTCGCCACGCTGAGCGACGGGTTCAGGCCCAACAACACGTTCGGCGGGATCCCCACCATCGCCCTCGACTACAGCCCGATCTGGGATGCCAACCTCTACCAGTGGACGCAGGAATCCATCGATCTGGGCTACCGCTCCCAGCTGCGCGAGGAGTTCCAGATCCTCGGGCTGGTCGAGCACGGATTCCTGACGGGACCAGGGGGCGCGCCGTTCGGGTCCACCGGCTCTCGTCATCAACTGCCCGGTCGCCTTCCGGCTCCTGTGACCTCGCGGCCGCTGGGGGCCGGTGCTGCGCCGGCCCCCGGCGGTTCGTTCGAAACCGGAGAGCGCCCACCGGCATCCCATCCGTCATGAGAACCCTGGCCCTCGTCCTGGCGATCCTGCTCCCGGCGGCCTGCACCGCGGCGCCGGCGGCGCGCGTGCCCGAGGTCCGCGCCGACACCTGGCTCAACGGGTCGCCCGCCGACGGCCTGCGTGGCCGCGTCCGTCTCGTGGAGTTCTGGACCTTCGGCTGCATCAACTGTGTGCGCACGGTTCCCGCCATCCGGGAGCTTCACCAGCTCTACTCAGGCCGGGGCCTGGTCGTGGTCGGCGTGCATTCGCCGGAGTTCGAGCAGGAGCGGGACGTGGCCGCCGTCCGCGACGCCGTCGCGCGCCTGGAGATCCCCTACCTGGTGGCCGTGGACACCGACTTCCGGATCTGGAACGCGTTCGGGAACCGGTACTGGCCGACGACCTATCTGGTGGGACGGGACGGCACGATCCTCTGGCGTCACATCGGCGAGCTGCATCGCAACACTCCGGCCTGGCAGGAGGGAGTGGCGCGCATCGAGCGTGCCCTGGGGCCGTAACGGGCGGGGCCCGGCCGAGACAAGTCCACAGGGGAGCATCCTGGAAAGGAGATCGTCGTGAGAGCGGTCTTGCGAGCTGCCTTCGTCTTCTTGTTGCTGTCCGCCCCGCTTCTCGCCGCCGACCTGGTCAACGTGTCGGGCAACGTCGGCGTCAGTGGCTACGATCCCGTGGCCTTCTTCACCGATGCCAAGCCGGTGAAGGGCAATTCCGCCATCTCCGCCACGCACCAGGGGGCGACCTACTACTTCGCCACCGAGGAACACCGGAAGTTGTTCCAGGCGAGCCCGGAGCGGTACCTGCCCCAGTACGGAGGCTACTGCGCGTATGGAGCATCCAGGGGTGCCCTGGCTCCGGTGCAGATCAGCACCTGGCAGGTGCGCAACGGTAAGCTCTACCTCAACCACGACGCCAACGTGCGCGAGAGGTTCGACGCCGACTTCCAAGGCAACGTGGCCAAGGCGGACGCGAACTGGCCGAGCTTGCTGGCCGAGCACGGGAAGTGATCTGACCGGCTGGACGCTGCGCTCTCCTCATTTCGAGAGCGCAGCGCCGGCGGATGGCGTGGCATAATCCGTGCTCAGCGCAACGGGTCGTGATGAACCAGAACGTGGAGGCCGAGGCCGGGAGGCTCGGACGTGAGGGTTCCGCGTCCGCGGCCGATCTCGCCCTGGTGGCGGCGCTTCGCCGGGGCGACGAGACCGCCTTCGCTCGGCTCGTGGAGGAGCATCATGCCTCGCTGCGCCGGATCGCACGCCTTTACCTCTCAAGTGCGGCCGTGGCCGACGAGGTGGTGCAGGACACCTGGCTGGGAGTGATCCAGGGCGTTTGGGCCTTCGAGGGTCGGTCTTCGCTCAAGACGTGGATCCTGCGCATTCTCACCAATCGCGCCAAGACCCGCGCCCTGCACGAGGGCCGGACCGCAGCCATCGCGGGTTGGGGGACCGACGGTCCCGAGGGACCTGGAGACGTCCCCGGCAGCGCCCCGAGCCCGCCGCTGCGCGATCCTGCACCGTCCCCGGAGGCCAGCCTCCTGGCGCAGGAGACGAGTGAGCGTTTCCGGTCGGCCATCGCCGCCCTTCCGCCGAAGCTCAAGCTGGTCCTGACAATGAGGGACGTGGAGGGGTCTTCCAGCGCGGAGGTGCGTAACGTCCTGGGCATCACCGAGACCAACCAGCGTGTCCTCCTGCACCGCGCGCGGAGGAAGGTCCGGACGGCGCTTCGCGCCTACGTCGAAGGAGCGTGACATGGCGTCCCGCCGGCGAGAGTCCTGCCTGGAAGTGGAGAGGGAGGTCACGGGCTACCTCGAGGGCATGCTCTCCCCGGAGGATCGCCGGCGATTCGAGGCCCACTGCCGCACCTGCTCCCGCTGTCAGGGCACACTGGCGGAGACCAGAGTGCTCTTGGGCGAGCTCGATCGGGCGCGAGGGTCACTGCCGGCGCCGTCGGCGGCGGAACGGGACAGCCTCCTCCATCTCTTCCGCCAGCACGGCCTCCACCGCGCGGGACCGCGCCAACGCAGCGTGCCTCTCGGTCTGGACGGAGCGGCCGTGGCCCCCGGAGACCACCTGGCCTACTTCTGGGATACCGAGGGAGAGTTCGATCAGGCGGCCGGCTTCATTGCCGCCGGGATCGGGAAGCGCGAGACGTGCCTGCTTCTCGGTCACGAGGAGGCCAACACCCGGCTCCGGGGCATTCTGGAGCGCGCGGGCCTCGACACGACCTCCCTGGGCGGGAAGGGTCTGCTGCACTTCCTGTCCCCGGAGGCTGCTTCCGGTCAGGCCCTTCTCCAGGAGCTCGGCGACCGGATCAAGGGCGCGGTCGATGGCGGCCAGCCCCTGGTGCGCATCCTCGGCAATCTGGGATGGGGCCGGCCCGGATGGCCCACCGACTCCGAGCTGATCCGCCTCGAGGCGCAGGTCACCGCAGCCATCCACAACCTGCCCGCGGTCGTCATGTGCGCCTACGACGTCCGGAGTACCCCGGGGATGCCTCTGCTCCTGGCCGGGCTGGAATGCCATCCCTGGACCGTCCGCCGCGGCGTCGTGCGGCAGAACGAGCACTACGTGCCGGCGGAAGAGCTCTATTCGGAGCGACGCCTGTAACGTTCCGCGCCCTCCCGAGACCGTCTTCCTGACGGGGACCGGCCTCCAACCGTGTGCAAGGAGGGGAGGGGATGGACGCTTCGACGATCGAGGCCGGAGGCTTCACCGATCCGAGCGCCCTCGAAAACGTCGCCCGGCTGCAAGCGCTGCGGCGCACCTTCCTCCTCGATTCCCCTCCGGAGGGGGCCTTCGACCGCCTGACCACGCTCGCCACGTCCCTTCTCCGGGTTCCCGTGGCGTACGTCGCCCTGCTGGACGACCGGCGGCAGTTCTTCAAGAGCCAGGTGGGGCTGCCCGAGCCGCTCGCCCGGGCGCGCCAGACGCCCCTCTCGCAGTCGTTCTGCAAGCACGTCGTGGAATCCAGGGAAGCGCTCCTCGTTGCCGACGCAAGGGTGCACCCGGACCTCCGGGACAATCCCGCCGTCTCCGAGCACGGCCTCGTCGCCTATGCGGGGGTCCCGCTGATCACCTCCGATGGACACGCGCTGGGCACGTTCTGCGTCCTCGACCGAACCCCCCATGCGTGGACCGAAGAGGAGATCGGCGTCCTTCGCGAGCTCGCCAGCTCCGCAATCTCCGAGATCGAGCTCCGACGGCTGGCGGGCGAGCTGAGCACGCTGAGCACCAGCCTGCAGGCCGCCGTGGATGCGCGCACGGCCGAGCTCCGGACGGCGCGGGAGCGCCAGCGCGTCCTGCTCGAGGTCAACAACGCGGTCGTGACCTGCCTGGATCGGGGATCCCTGTTCCAGGCCGCGGTGGCCGCGCTGGGGCGCGTGATCCCGTTCGACCGGGCGGCGCTCGTCCTCCACGACCCGGCCCGCGACGTCTTCACCGTGCTGGGTTCCGCCGATCCGTCCCTGGCGCCGCCGATCGCCCCGCTTCGTCCGGAGTGGCCGCGCGAGGGGAGCCGATCCGGCTGGGCCTTCGACCACGACCTGGCGCTGGTCACCGCCGACATGCGGGAGCCGCCTTGCTTCCTCGAGCACGCCTTCCTGCTGGAGCGAGGGTTCCTCTCCGCGGTGACGGTACCCCTGAGAATCAAGGGGAAGGCCGTGGGAACCCTCAACGTGGTGAGCCGCACGGCGGGGCGCTACGGCGAGGAGGACGCCTCCCTCCTGCTGGCCATCGGCGAGCAGATGGCACTGGCCATCGAGAACCTTCTCGCCTACGAGGAGATCGCCGCCCTCAAGGCACGGCTGGAAGAGGAGAAACTCTATCTCCAGGAGGAGGCCAGGACGGAGTTCACGTTCGGGGACGTGGTGGGCGAGTCCCGCGGGATCCAGCAGGTCCTGGCCGGCGTGCGCAAGGTCGCCGACACCGACTCCACGGTCCTCGTCACCGGAGAGACCGGCACCGGCAAGGAGCTGATCGTCGGAGCCATCCATGACCTGAGCCGGCGGAAGGACAAGATCCTGGTGAAGGTGAACTGCGCGGCGCTGCCAGCGGGGGTGATCGAGAGCGAGCTGTTCGGACACGAGAAGGGAGCCTTCACCGGTGCGCTCACCCGCAAGATCGGGCGCTTCGAGCTCGCCCACGGCGGGACGCTGTTCCTGGACGAGGTGGGCGACCTTCCCCTGGACCTGCAGGCGAAGCTCCTGCGCGTCCTGCAGGAAGGCGAGTTCGAGCGCGTGGGAGGAACCCAGACCCTGAAGGTCAACGTCCGGCTGGTCGCCGCCACCAACCGCGATCTGGAGGCCGCGGTATCGGAGGGCAGGTTCCGCGCCGACCTGTTCTACCGCCTCAACGTGTTTCCCCTCCACATCCCTCCACTGCGCCAGAGGCTGGATGACGTGCCGCGACTGGTCCGGCATTTCATCATGCTCTACGCGGCGAAGATGGGGAAGAAGATCGGCGCCCCGAGCGCGGAGGTCCTGAGCCGCCTGCGCTCCTATCACTGGCCGGGAAACGTGAGGGAGCTGCAAAACGTCATCGAGCGCGCGGTGATCCTCGCTTCCAGGGGCCGGCTGGAGCCGAGCGACGTGCTCGTGACCCCGGCCGGCCGAGAACCCAAGCGGACGGACCGCAGCTTGGAGGAGGTCGAGCGCAGGCACGTGCTCTCCGTGCTCGAGGAGACGGGGTGGCGCGTGGGAGGCGAGCGGGGTGCCGCGAGGATCCTGGGCATGAAGCGGACCACCTTGGAGGCGCGGATGAAGAAGCTCGGCATCCAGCGCCCCTCCCACCCCGGCTGGTTGCTCCAGGGAAGCGCTCGCTGATCGTGCAGCCTCGCCGCGGCGCAGGGCGGCGCGGATCTTGGCGCCGGCTGTAACGGATCCGCCGGGCCCGAGACGGTAGGTGCGGAAGGAGAGAACGATGCACGTCCACCACCGCACGCGCACGATCGATGGGGTCCAAGTGTTCTACCGGGAGGCCGGCCGCGCCGGCGATCCCGCCCTCGTGCTCCTGCACGGGTTCCCCACCTCGTCCCACATGTTCCGGCATCTCATCCCGAGCCTGGCTTCCCGTTTCCACGTGATCGCGCCGGACTATCCGGGCTTCGGACAGAGCGAGGCGCCCTCGCCGCGGGCGTTCCCCTACACCTTCGACCGCCTCGGCGAGATCGTGGAGAAGCTCCTGCTGGAGGAACTGGCGCTTCCGCGGTTCACCCTGGTGATGCAGGACTACGGCGGACCGGTGGGGTTCCGCATCGCCACCCGCCACCCCGAGAGGGTCGAAGGCCTGATCGTACAGAACAGCAACGCCTACGAGGAGGGGTTCACGGGTTTCTGGAATCATCTGCGCCAGCAGTACTGGCAGGCGCCGTCGCCGGAGACCGAGGCTCCCCTGCGAGACTTCCTCACCCCGGGCGCCCTGCGGTGGATCTACACCGAAGGGACGGCCGACCCCGAGCTCGTCAGCCCGGACAACTGGACCGTGGACCAGATGAGCCTGCAACGGCCCGAGGCGGAGCGGATCCAGCTCGACCTGTTCTACGATTACCGAACCAACGTGGCGCTCTATCCGGCCTGGCAAGCGTGGCTGCGGAAGCACCAGCCGCCCACCCTGGTGGTGTGGGGGAGAAACGACCCGATCTTCACGCCGGAGGGGGCGACCGCATTCCGGCGGGACGTGCCCGAGGTCGAGGTGCACTTCTACGACACCGGGCACTTCGCCCTGGAGGAGGCGCTGGAGCCTATCGCCGCCGCCATCGAGGAGTTCCACGAGCGGCGCGTCCGCCGCGTCGGGAATGCTGCTTCTTTGAGAGGAGCGACGGCCTGACGATCTCTGCCGGCGGCTCGCCGGCACGCACGGCTACGCCTTCCCCGGAGAGCGCTTCGAGTCGGTCAACCGTTTCATGGTGATCGCCGCCTGCCGGAGGATCAGACCGAGCGCGGCGCGCAGATCGAGGTGACGCGGAACCTGCGTACCCGGCATTTCATCTGCGGCCGTGCCGAGCGGCCGCGCCCAGCGCCCCGACACCGTGTCGCCCGACGCGACGACGGTGGACGCGGTCGCGCTCGGCTACTCCTACGGCGCTCCTCTCTTGCACGAGGCGGAGAGCGCGATCGGCGCCTCCCTGAAGCCAGTGTACGGCGCGAGATCGCGGATCCTGTAGGCGGTGCTGTCCTGCCGTCACCGAGCCAAGCGATTGGCTGCGCAGAACGTCGCCCACCGCGAACTTCTCGCCGTTGCCGTCACCGTGGGGTTGGCACGCCCTGTGCCTTACCCCGCCTCATGATGCTGCGGATCACACGCGAGGACACCGAGCGGGGTAAGATCACGCTCAAGCTCGAGGGACGCCTGGCTCAGGACCTCGTCGGTCTCCTGGAGCAGGAGTGCTCCACCCTCCACGCGCTCTCCGGCGCCCCGACCCTGGACCTCTCCGGCGTGACGTTCGTGGATCGTTCCGGAGTCCAGGCGCTGAAGCGGCTGCGCGGCATGGGCTGTGCGATAGGCGGCTGCTCGGATCTGGTGGCGAGCGTCTTGAAGGCCGAAGGAATCCGGGTGGACTGAAGAGAAACCTTTTTCGAGTTCCATCGCGTCGAGCGCGCGTCGCGGCTGCTTCGCCCCCCCGCAGACCGTGAATCGCGCCCGACGCGATCGGAGCAAATCAGCGAAGAACGGAGGTGCGTGATGGTGAAGGTCGGTCTGCTCGTGCGCCTGGTGGCCAAGCCCGGCAAGGAAGAAGAGGTCGAGAGATTCCTGGAGAGCGGTGCGGAGGCCGTGGGGAGGGAGCCGGCGACCACCGCCTGGTTCGCCCTTCGGCTGGGGCCGTCGTCCTTCGGGATCTTCGACGTGTTCCCCGACGAGGAGGGGCGGCTGGCGCATCTCGCCGGAGAGGTGGCGGTGGCACTCGGCGCCAGGGGCTCCGAGCTGCTGGCGCAGCCGCCCGGGGTGGAGAGGGTGGACGTCCTCGCCGTCAAGCTCCCGTCGTGAACCGCCGCAGCTTCCTTCGGTTCACCGCGGCCGGGGTGGCCACCGCTCTGTCCGCACGGTGGATGCCGCTCCCCGGGGCCCGGAAGGTCAGGATCGAGGCCGTTGCCTTCGATGCCTTTCCCATCCTCGACCCTCGCTCCGTGGTCGCGCTCGCCGAGCGCCTGTTCCCAGGGCGGGGCGTGGCTCTCGGCGACGCCTGGCGGACGCGCCAGTTCGAGTACCAGTGGCTGCGCGCTCTCTCATCGCGCTACGCGAGCTTCTGGCAAGCCACGGAAGACAGCCTGGAGTTCGCAGCCGAGCTGCTTCAGCTCGAGCTCACGCCCGAGAAGCGGAAGCGCCTGATGGACGCTCACCTGGAGCTCGAGGCATGGCCCGATGCAGCCAGGGCGTTGAAGGCGCTTCGGCAGTCTGGGATGCGGCTGGCCATCCTCTCCAACGCGACGCCGAGCATTCTGGCTGCAGGTGTCGCGCGCTCCGGTCTGGGAAGCCTCTTCGAGCACGTCCTCAGCACCGACGCCATCCGGACCTTCAAGCCGGACCCCGGTGCCTACCGGATGGCGCCCGAGGCGTTCCGGCTGCCTCCCCAAGCCATCCTCTACGTCGCCTTCGCGGGCTGGGATGCCGCGGGTGCCAAGTGGTTCGGTTTCCCCACCTACTGGGTGAACCGGGCGAACCTCCCTCCCGAGCGGCTCGGCGTGCAGCCGGACGGGACGGGAGGGAATCTGACCGACCTCGTCGCCTTCGTGCGCGCGCTGGGCACCGGTGCACGTTGATGTGCCCGCACTTGGGCATCGAGTCGACATTTCGTCGAATACCGGCATCGCCGCGTCTGGCGTTCCTCCTCTGGCAACAGACGAGAGCGGGCATGCGTCGTGCGATGAGCGGCTCCTGCGCCGGAGAGAGAGGAGCGAGCCGATGACGACGTCCATCCTGGGGTGCGGCACGGGTCTCCACCGCGAGCACTACGACACGGTCCTGCAAGACCGTCCGCCGATCCGCTGGTTCGAGCTGATCTCCGAGAACTTCATGGTCGAGGGCGGGCGGCCGCGCCAGGTCCTGGAGCGCGTGCGTGCGGACTACCCGGTGGCGCTCCACGGCGTGTCCGCGTCGCTGGGCTCCGCGGAGCCATTCGATCCCCAGTACCTGGAGCGGCTGGCGGAGCTGGTCCGCCGCGTCGATCCCGTCATCGTCTCCGATCACCTGTGCTGGACGCGCCTGGGTGCGCACAACAGCCACGACCTGCTCCCGCTCCCCTTCACGGAGGAGGCCGTGGGTGTGGCGGCCGCCAAGATCCGAAGGATGCAGGACCGTCTCGGCCGGCAGGTCCTGGTCGAGAACGTCTCCACCTACCTTCAATTTGCGGGCTCCACCCTGACGGAATGGGAGTTCGTGGCGGCGGTGTCGGAGGAAGCGGATTGCGGCCTCCTGCTCGACATCAACAACGTGTACGTCAACGGCAGGAACCACGGCTTCGCGCCCCAGGACTATCTCGCATCGCTCCCCGCCGGTCGGGTCCGGCAGTTCCACCTCGCCGGCCACCAGGACCACGGTGACCACGTTCTGGATACGCACGATCGACCAATCGCCGGCGCCGTGTGGGATCTCTTCCGGTCGGCGGTGGACCGATTCGGTCCGCAGCCGACGATCATCGAGCGCGACGAGGAGATCCCTCCATTTCCGGTCCTGCTGGTCGAGATCGCCCAGGCTCAGGAGGTGCTCGATGCGGGCCGCCAGGGGCGCTGACTCCTCGCCTGGCGCATCGGTCCGCGAGATCCAGTTGCGGGTTCTCGCCGCGCTGCGCTCACCCGGAGAGATCGCCGATCCGGTCGAGTCCGGCCTGTTCCTGGCGCCGCCTGCGGGATCGATCGAGCGGCGCTGGGCAATCTACCGGAACGCCTACACCGTTCGCCTGGCCGAGGCGATCGAGAGCGATTACCCGGCGGTGGCGAGGATCACGGGCGCCCACGTCTTCGCTGAGCTGTGCCACCGGTTCTTGACAGCGTGCCCACCCTACTCCTACGACATCGGCCGGGCGGGAGAGCGGCTACCTGACTACCTGCAGAGCGATCCTCTCGCCACGGACCTCCCCTTTCTCTCCGACCTAGCGCGGCTGGAGCTCGCGCTGGTCCAAGCCATGGTGTCACCGGATCACGAGCCCCTGCGCTGGGGCGAGGTCGAGGCCATGCCCGCCGAACGATTCGCGGAGACGCCGCAGTCCCTCGCCCCCGCCACCATCCTCCTCGATTCTCCCTGGCCCCTAGCCGCTCTCTGGCTCGCGAAGGACCAGCCCGACCACGCCGTCGACATCCCCCTGGCCGGACATCCTTCGGTGATCCTGGTCACACGGCAGGCCCTGGAGCCGCGCTGGCGATCGATCGATGCCGATGAGCGTGCGATCGTGCGGGGGGCCCAGGAGGGCGTGTCACCGGCTTCCCTGCTCCAGCGGGGTGTCTTCGGCCATGCCGCCGACGCCTCCCTGCGCCTCGTCCGCGCGCTCCAGCGCGTCGTGAGCTACGGGGCATTTCGCTCCCTTCGTCACTCCGGAGCCGCCGACGGCGCTCCGCTTTCCAAGGAGGTCCCATGAACTCGAGAAGGCTGCTCATCGCCGCCCTGGCCAGTGCGCTGGCGGCGCCCGGTCTCGTCCTGGCCGGCGACGCCCCCGCGCAGGGCAAGGAAGGCGCGATCCACTGCTATGGCGTGAACAAGTGCAAGGGAGTGGGTGATTGCGGGGGCAAGGGTCACTCCTGCGCCGGAGAGAACGCGTGCAAGGGCCAGGGCTACCTGGAGATGAGCAGGGACCTGTGCCTCAAGATCGAGGGCGGCCGGCTCACCGAGAACCCCCAGCCCGTCAAGTCCGCAGAGGAGCGGACGAAGTCGAAGGCCTCGTAATTCCCGGGTGGCCGGCGGGAGCCGGCCACCCAGCCAGCAAGGAGTTCCGTGATGCGCTCTCTGCCCGCGCTTTCCGCCGCCGCTCTCGCCATGGCCCTGACCGCGCCAGGTTCTCGCCTTGGCGCGACCCCCGCGCCGCTCAAGATCGACGCCGAGCACTCGACCATCGGCTTTTCCGTGCGTCATCTCTACACGCGTGTGCAGGGGATGTTCCGGACGTTCGAGGGCAAGATCACCTTCGACGAGTCCAGTCCGGCAGCATCGACCGTCCAGGCCACCATCCGTGCGGCGAGCATCGACACCAACGTGGCGGCACGAGACAAGCACCTGAAGAGTGACAGCTTCTTCGACACCGACACGTTCCCGACCATCACCTTCGTGAGCAGCTCCGTCAGCGCAACTTCCGAGAAGACGCTCAGGATCGCCGGCGCGCTCACCATGCACGGCGTGACGAAACCCGTCACCCTGGACGCGCAGTTCGTGGGAAAGGGCAAGGACCCCTGGGGGAACGTGCGCTACGGGTTCCACGCCACGACCACCGTGAACCGTGAGGACTTCGGGATGCATTGGAACGAGGCCCTGGAGACCGGCGGCATCCTGGTGGGCAATGAGATCGAGATCACCCTGGAGATCGAGGCCATTCAGCAGCCATGAGCGGCTCCCCGTGTGCTGAAAGGCCGGACTCATGGGTGCCTGTCCCCCGACCGCCCCAACCTCCCCGCCCACCCCAGCGACAGCGCGATCTCCCGCCGCTCGCTGGTGCCCTTCGGAGGCCGCGTGAACAGGAAGCGGTCGGTGCGGGGGTCGTAGTCGTAGTCGCGGTAGGACGCCTCGGTGGGGGAAGGAGGGACCTCGAACAGCTCCTGCGGCTGGCCGGGGCTCAGCGTGTCCCCGTGGGCTCCCAGAGCGTTGCGGTAGAGGGTTTCCCCCATCACGAAGAAGACCTCCCCGCTGTCCCGCCCCCAGCGGGCGCCGCCCGCACCCTTGGACGAGAGCTGCCAGCTCGCGCCGCTGCCGTCCAGGGGGCGCACGCAGACCTCCTCGCGCCGTGTCTTGGTCGAGCAGTGGGCGAGCCACTTCCCGTCCGGGGAGGGCACGGCAGCCTGCTCGTAGCCGTCCCCTTCCACCGGCAACGCACGGGCGGGGGAGCTGCCGTCGAGCGCGGCCACGTGGATGCGCGCGGTGCGGATCCCGTAGTCGCTGAACACCACGTCCTTCCCGTTCGCGGTCACGCCGGTGACCATGAGCGGGTTGGGTGCGCGGTAGAGCTCGCGCTCGCCGCCCTGGCCGTCGAGGCGGCGCACCACCACCATCTCGTTCCCCTTGCCGTCGCTCCTGGCGTACACGAGGTGCACGCCGTCGGGGCTCAGGGCTCCGTTGCCGGAGCGGCCCCCGTGGGTCAGCCGGTTCATGCCCCCGGTCTCCAGGTCGGCCAGCCACAGGTCGGCGTTGCCGCCCCCCGGACCGACGGAGACCAAGCAGCGCCGGCCATCGTGCGCCAGGCTCACCTTGGTATAGGGACCGGCGGGGATCTGGGTCGGGGTCCAGCGTCCCGCGCGGTCGTACCAGCCGATCTCGCGCGTCTTGTCGGGCTCGCCCCCCGGGATCCAGGCCAGCGTGCCGTCTCTGGCGATGCTGAAGTACGACGCCCCGCTGGACGCGTCCCCGCTGACGTCGGCCAGCACCGGCACGGGCTCCTGCGTCAGCCTGGGGTTCCTGGGATCGATGGGCACGGCATAGAGGTCGCTGCCGCGGACGAGGATGAGGGTGCCGCCGGGCGCCCAGGCGGCGCGGCGGGCACCCTGGAAGAGGTGGCGGCGCTCCCCGGTCTTCACGTTCACCGCGTCGATGGCGGCGTCGTCATAGCCTCCGGGGCTGTCCACCGTCTGCGCGGTGAAGACGATCCAGGGACCGCCATCGAGCGCACAGGGCCACCGGTGCGTGCGCTCGCGCTTGGTGGGATCGAGCTTCGTGAGCTCGACGGGGGTGCCGCCGTTTTCCGGAATGCGAAAGAGCGGCTCCGTGACCTCCCGCGCATAGACGATCGTCCCGTCGTCGAGCCAGGTGCCCAGGCGATCCTGGAGCGAGTCTGCCAGTGCGATGGGGGTGCCCCCGTGCACCGACACCTTGGACATCTTGCGTGTGTCGAAGAAGCCGACCCATTGGGAGTCGGGGGAAAAGAACAGGTTGCGTGCGCCCTCCGCGCCGGCGATCTCCACGTCCTCACGGGCGTCGAGGCGGCGCAGGCGGAGGCGCAGCGTCCCCTCCTGGCGGACCGTGTAGGCCAGGGTCTTCCCGTCGGGGGAGAGCGCGATCGGAATGTAGCTGAGGTCGAGCCCGACCTTCTGCCCGCCGTAGGGCACCACGCCCAGCTCGGTGTGGATGGACGGGGCCGAGGGCTTGGGCCAGAGCGCGAGGGTGGCCAGCGCGAGGAGCGCCGCAGCGGCGACGAGCCAGGGGAGGAGCTGCCTGGTGCGCGAGGTGGGCGTCGTGGGTGGTGGGGCGCTGATCGAGCTCGAGGTGGTCTCGCTCGGGTTGCTCGCCAGCTCCTCGAGCGCGATGCGCGCCTCGCCGATGGACTGCAGGCGCTGGCGCGGGTCCTTGGTCAGGCAGCGCCGGAGCAGCGCGCGCCAGCGAGGAGAGAGCCCCGGCGGCAGCGCCGACCAGTCTGGCTCGTCGCGCATGACCGCGGCCAGCGTGTCCGAGGTGGTCTCCCCGGCGAAGAGCAGGCGGCCGGCCAGCATCTCGAAGACGACGACGCCGAACGCCCACACGTCGGCCCGCCGGTCCGCCGGCTTCCCCCGCGCCTGCTCGGGGGCCATGTAGGCCGCGGTGCCCACGATGATCCCGTCCCGCGTCATTCCCTGGGTGAGGGTGGGGGAGTGCGCGGAGTTGCCCGTCGCGCCGCTCGCCTCCAGCTCGAGGGCGCGCGCCAGGCCGAAGTCCAGCACCTTCACGGTGCCGTCGGGGCGCAGCTTCACGTTCGCAGGCTTCAGGTCGCGGTGGACGATCCCGTGCTCGTGCGCGTACTCCAGCGCCTCGGCGAGCTGGCGCGCGACGGGGAGCGCGTCGTCCGGCGAGAGCGGGCCCTGCGCGATCCGCTCCGCGAGCGTCGGTCCCTCCACCAGCTCCATCACCAGCGCCGGCGTCCCGCCCGCATCCTCCACGCCGTAGATGGCCGCGATCCCGGCGTGGCCGAGCGCGGCCAGCAGGCGCGCCTCGCGCTCGAACCGGGCCAGGCGGTCGGGATCCCTGGCGACCGACTCCGGCAGCACCTTGATCGCCACCTCGCGCCCGAGGCGAGGGTCCTTTGCCCGGTACACCTCTCCCATGCCGCCCGCGCCCAGCGGCGCCACGACCTCGTAGGGACCGAGGCGGGTTCCCGGAGTCAACACGACGGGGCGGAGTATAGGGCTCGTGGTGGCGCGGGTCTCAGGGACTCGGGTGTTCCGCGGGTTCGGGACTTGCAGAAAGTGGTACCGCCGGCGGTAACACTTCCTGTCCGACTTCAAGACCAGTGGACGGCGGCGCGCCGGATCCGGCCCATGCTCGCGGCTCCCATGCAGGCGTTCATTTGACCGTCCGCCCGGAGCCGAGCAGACTGCCTTGGCACATGGTGATCTTGTCGCTCGTGGCCGCGCTTTCCGCGATCCTGGGCCAACCGGTCCCGGCCTGGCCGGCGAAGACCGAAGCTCAGTGGGTGCAAGGAGGTCCGCTGGACCTCGAGAGCCTGCGCGGCAGGGTCGTGCTCGTCCGCTTCTTCACGGCCACCGAGTGCCCGTACTGCTCCGCCACCGCCCCCGCGCTGAACGCGTTCCACCGGGAGTTCGGGCCTCAGGGACTGGTCGTGATCGGCATGTACACGCCGAAGCCTCGCCCCCGGCCGACGCCGGTCTCGGAGGTGCGCGAGGCCGTCGAGGCCTACGGGTTCACGTTCCCCGTGGCGGTGGACGCCGACTGGGGCGCCCTGCGCGCGCTCTGGCTCGACCGCGTGCCCGGGGCAAGCTTCACGTCGGCCTCCCTCCTCATCGACCGGACCGGCCGGTTGCGGCACGTCCACGAAGGGGGCGTCTTCGCGCGGGACGGTGATGCCCAGGCGCGGCAGGACTACTGGAAGATGCGGGAGGCCATCGTGGCCGCGCTCGCGGAGCGCCCCTAGGTCACGGACAGGGGGACGGGTCGCGCTCGGTGCGGCAACGATCCGCCGAACGTGGCCGCTCGATTCCCGCCCAGTCCGTCCCGAAACTGCCCTCCCGCTCCGCGCTCTCCGGCACGACGAGGTAGTAGCGGTCCCCCGCGCCGGGGGAGATCGTCGCCACCTGCGTGCCTCCTGTCGTGCAGAGCACGGGGTGGTGGCTGTACCAGTCGCCCATGGTTCCCTCGTACACCGCGTAGTCCGTCGCCGCCGGGGAGCAGCTCGGATCCCAGGCGAGGTCGAGCTGGCCGGGGGAGAGCACGCTCTTGTCCACGTGCAGGGCGAGGACCCGGCCCGGCGCGCCCCCGCCGAAGCTCCCGGAGTTGTCGACCACGCGCACCTCCACGCTCTCCGAAGGAAGGCCGGTGGCGGAGACGGTGAGGGTGGAGAAGTCGGGGACGATGTCCAGGTCCTCTGCCGCCGCCAGCACCACCGTCTGCGCCTGGTCCCAGTTCGCGGGCGTGAAAGTGAGGGAGGCGCCGGACACCACGGACACGTCGGGCGATCCGCCGGTGGGGGCGACGTTCACGGTGACGTCGAAGGCCGGCGCCAGAG
This sequence comes from Candidatus Polarisedimenticolaceae bacterium, assembly GCA_036274395.1. Classification (GTDB taxonomy): domain Bacteria; phylum Acidobacteriota; class Polarisedimenticolia; order Polarisedimenticolales; family DASUFT01; genus DASUFT01. Next base: position 104,250 of record DASUFT010000099.1, read on the forward strand.
CGAGCTTGACGGACAGGACGGCCGTGTGCCCCTCGGTGATCCAGGGATGGGTCTGGGAGACGACCAGCCCCTGCGCCGTGGCGTTGTAGGTGGCGCGCAGGATGGCGCCGCCGCTCAGCACGTAGTAGATCGCACCGTCGGGCCCGGGGGCCACGTCGATGTTCTGGGTGTTGTCGGCCCAGTAGTCGACGCTGGTGACGGTCGTCCCCGGCCCCACCACCGCGCGCTGCACGCGCCCCGAGTTGTAGTCGCCGAAGAAGAAGTTCCCGCGGTAGGGCGCGGGGAAGGCCGTCCCGTCGTAGAAGGCGCCCCCCGTGACCGCCCCTCCCTGGTTCTGCGTGGTGGCCGAGCCTCCGCCGCTCACGGCGTTGGCCCCGGCCTGCACCACCGTGAAGACGGTGTCGCTCACCCTGGAGGCGACGAAGAAGTCCCCGTTGAAGCTCGGGTCCGAGACGCCTGCGATGGCGAGCTTCTCCCCTTGCCGGAACCCGTGCGCCACCGATGTCGTGTAGGTGGCGACGCCCGCACTGCGCGAAGCTCCACCCGCCACGATGGTGCGCGTGTCGGTGCCGTTGGTGCGGTATTTGATCGAGGGAGGCAGGAACCCGGCGGGCTGGTTGTTCTCGTAGTCGTTCCAGCCGGCGTGCTCCCCCACGCCCACCGCAAAGATCTGCTCGTAGCTCGTCCCCGCCACGTCCACCCACAGCTTCCCCGTCGCGGGCTGGAAGGTGAGCGTGAAGGGGTTGCGGAAGCCGCGGGCCCAGATGTAGTCGTTGTTCACGCCCAGGGGGCCGTCGTTGAACGGGTTGTCCTTGGGCGCCGTCCCCTCCACGTTGGCGCGACTCACCTTGGACGCGAGCGACGTCAGGTTGGCGTCCACCCCCACTCCGCTGCCGTTGTCGCCGATCGACCAGTAGAGCCGGCCGTCCGCGCCGAAGCCGATCCCTCCCCCGTCATGGTTGACGCCGGCGGTGGGAAGGCCGGGCATGATCACGGTCTTGTTCGTGCCCAGGTCGCCCACCGCAGTGTAGCGGATGATCTGCTGCTCGGCGGACGACACGGTGACGAAGAAGTACACGTGGCCGTTCTCGCGGAAGTCGGGGTCGAAGGCCATGCCGATGAGGCCGCACTCGCTGTTCGTGTAGATCGGGGTGATGGTGGCGAAGGGCGTCGCCACCAGCGTGGGCGGCGACCCCATCTTGACGATGCGGACGGTGCCCGTCTTGATCGTCACGAAGACGCGGCCCGACCCGTCGGGCGCCCAGGCCATGCCGGTCGCCCCCGAGGGGACGGCGATCCAGGAGGTCTCCGTGACGTTGGGATCGAACATCACGGCCGCGGCCGGGCTCGACAGGAAGAGGACGCACACACAGAGCACGAATGCGCGCTGGATCATGGGATGCCCCCGCGAAAAGGTCTCACGAGAAGGTACCGCGAATCGGGATCGCGGGCTCGCCTGGTTGTCGCATTGCCAAACACGCGATGGGCCGCACTGGTGCTAGGGTCGCGCGCGGGAGGTGAACCCATGCATGCTCTCCGGAGAGTGCGCGCGCTCGTGTTGCTCTGCTGCGTGGCCGCCGGCGTGACGGCGGGCGTGGCTCTACTGTCCACCACGGAGGTGCGCGCGGCCAGGTGCTGCTACGTCATGGTCTGCCAGACGGCGCCGCCGTACGCCTGCTACGAGAAGTGCGTGACGTGTCCCAAGTTCCCCTGATCTTTAGCACTTGAAGACGGCATCCCCCGCCGGGAAGTGCTCGCCGAGCCAGGCCTGCCAGCGCGGCTCCTCGCGGGCCGCGGCGGCTGCGGCCGTGGCCCCGTAGAGGTAGAGGCGCAGGGAGAGGAACACCTTCTCTCCCATGTCCATGGGGAAGAGGTGCGCCGCCCCGGGCGCGGGCTCTTCCAGGCGCAGAAGCAGCTCGGGGTGGTGGTCCGTCCCCACGTGCTCCACCACGCCGGCGAAGGGCGGAGCCCCGGGGGCGCTCCGCACCCTGTCCCCCTGACGCGCCTCGGCGAGGCCCAGCGCTCCGGTGAGCGCCTTCCAGGCCTCGGAGCGCGGCTTGGGGGCCATGCCCATGGCCGCGAAGGCAGAGGAGGGCTGGCCGGGGAAGTGCTGGAGGTAGAGACGCAGGATGCGGAAGAACGCGGGCCAGCCGCTCTCGAATCCCTCGAGCTGGTTGTCCCAGTCGTCCCCCTCGGCGAACAGGCTGTGCACCACGCGAACGACGCAGGTGCCTCCCGCCTTCGCCTCCACGGTCCACTCGTCGGCCACCGCGGGAGAGCCGGGGCCCATGCCGCCCTCCTTGCCGTCCAGGGCGTAGCGGCGCGGTGGCTCCCAGGTGGCGATCGTCGCCGCCGAATCCATCCCCGGACCGAAGCTCGCGGTGGCGACTCCGCCCACGCGCTCCTCGAGGGTGCTGGGGACGAACCAGGCGGAGATCCCGGGCCCGGTCGCGATGGCCTTCCAGACCTGCTCCGGCGTTCCCGGCACCTCGGCCTCCACCGCGATCCATCGACGCCCCGATGCGTCCTTCTTCACCGGCATGTTCAGGCTCCTTTCGTCTCTTGGGGAAGAGGATGGGACACGACCACCAGGCGGTGGAGGCGACCCCCGGGCGCCCGCGCGTCGTGATAGCGCGCCACCAGGCCCGTGACCGCCTCCGTCAACTCACGGGTGAAGGCAGCGCGCTCCGCCGCCGAGCGGAAGCGCATCTCGGTATCGACGGATAGGGTGGGGAGGCGCTTCCCGGTCTCGCGGGCGCGCCGCCCGAGATCGCTCATCTCGCGCACGATCCGCGCCGCCAGGGCGATGAGGTAGCCGGCGGACAGCCGGTCCCGCGTCCGGCCCGGATCCGCGGCCACCGGGCCGAGCGCGCCGGGGGAGACGACGTAGGAGGTGGCACTCGCCACCATCCGGCGCTCGATGAGCCCACCCCACTTGCGGTGCCCGGCCACCTCGACGAGGCCGTGCGTCTCCAGCGCGCGCAGGTGGTAGTTCACCTTCTGCCGGGGGATCCCCATCCGTTCCGAGAGCGCCGCCGCCGAGGCGGGCTCGGCCAGCTCCGCCAGGAGCCGGCTCCGGATCGGATCCAGGACGGCGGCGGCCGCCGCCGGAGAGTCGATGACCTCGATGTCCCGCATGGAGGCCGCATTGCACCATTGACAATATTTGTTGTCAACATGATTTTGGCCCAGCTTGACAACTCTATATTGCAGAGTACATTGCGGAAGTGGATTGCGTGGAGCGGCATCGCCAGGCCATTCGCGCGCGCCTCCTTCGGTGGGACGGCGTGCCGCCCGGGCCTGGAAGCGTCTTCTGGCAGGTGAACCGCGAGGTGCTGGTGGCCGCCGGCTGGGGGCGCGCCATCCTGCTGCAGCTCGCGCATCCCGCAGTGGCGGAGGGCGTGCATTGCCACAGCAGCTTCCGCGGCAGCCTGCTCACCCGCTTCCGCCGACTGCGCTCCACGGTGGGCGCGATGCAGGCCATCGCCTTCGGCGACGCGGAGCATAGGATCGAGGCGGCCGCCCGCATCCAGGCCGTCCACGACCGGGTGCGCGGCGACGGCTACTCCGCGCACGATCCCGAGCTGCAGCGGTGGGTGCACGCCACGCTGCTCGAGTCGGTGCCGCTGCTCTACGAGCGGCTCGTCGGCCCCCTGACGCTCCTCGAGCGGGACCGGTACTGCGCGGAGGCCGCGATCATGGAGCCGCTGCTGGGAATGCCCGAGGGCTGGCTTCCCCGCGACACGGCGCAGCTCGACCTCTACCTGCGCGGGATGCTGGAAGGGGGCTGTCTCGTCGTGACCGACACCAGCCGGGCCCTGGCCCGTGCGGTGCTCGATCCGCCCCACGGGTACGTGGCGTGGCCGGCGTTCCGGGCGCTCCGGCTCCTCACGGTCGGCACGCTGCCTCCCTCGATCCGCCGAGCCTACGGGTTCGCCTGGCGCCCGCGGGATGCGCGGGCGCTCGGGCGCTGGACGGCGCTGCTCCACACCGGGCGGCGCCTGGTGCCGCCGATCGTTCGGGAGTGGCCGATGGCGCGCCGGTCGGCCCGCATGGAAGGCGCGCGCGTGCCTACAGCACCTTCCACCACGAGGTTGCGGGTCAAGAGCCGGGGCAGCGGATCATTCACGACGTGAATGACAATCATTCATGCCGGAATGACCATCCCCCGGTATCTGCGGGCTCGGCCTATGGACAGGCGGCGCTGATCCGCGGCGCTCCCCCCGTGGCGGTCCCGTAGCCGCCCAGCCCGCACCCTGCCACCTCACGCCGGGCCACGTACCAGAAGCCGCCGTTCGCGGCGGGAACCGCGGGGTCGGGCACGGTTGCCGCCGTGATGTTGGGGGCCAGGCACACCTCGCCGGGGCCGGTGCCCACGGGGAAGTTCCGCAGGTTGCCGCGGAGCACGTCGTAGGTCACGGCACCGGGCGCCACGACCGCGTCCCAGACCAGGTCCCTGTTCGCGGCCGCACCGAATCCGGTGACCTCGCCGGGAAGCTGGAGCGCGGTCAGCGTCAGCGCCGTGGCGCCGTAGTCGACCCTCCAGCCCAGGCAGGGGATGGCCGGCGGCACCACGGTGAACGCTCCGTTGCGCGTGGGATAGGTGAGCACGGTGAACGTGTCGCCTGGACTGGGGACGAATCCATCGATCAGGCTGATCTGGAGGCCTCCCGCGAGCATGGCGGCGCCCCCGGAGATGTTGACGCGGTCGTGCTGAGTGCCGGGGGTCAGCCCACCCAGCTCCACCTTGTAGGCCCCGCCTCCGTTCTGCGTGTAGAGGCCGATCAGGCTCAGGGTTCCCGCGGACAGACCGGGCGCCACGGAGCCGGTGCCCGTGACGGTGACGGGGGCGGTGACCGTTCCGGAGCCTCCCAGGGTTCCGCCCTGGAAGGTCAGGACGGTCGTCGAGCTGATCGCTCCTCCCGTCAGCTTCGTGATCCCCGCGGTCTGGGTGTAGCTCGAGAGATTGAGCTGGAGCGTGCCGCTCTGCACGTCCACCGTCCCCGCGTTCGTGAAGGTCACGTTGATCGCGGTCGCTCCCGTCCCCGCGGATTTCTTGAACGTGCCGGTGCTCGTGTTGTCGAAGGTGGCCGTTCCCCCATAGAAGTTGACGATCACCCCGTCCGTGGGGGCGTCCCACACGCCCGCGTTGTGGATGACCGCGCCCGTTCCCATGCGGATGCCGGAGCCGTTCGCCGGGTTCCAGGTGGTGGCGCCCGCCGTGTTCACCACGCGATTGCCGTTGATGCCGACCACCCCCGCGCAGTTGAAGGGGCCGTTGATCTGCGTGGTACCCGCCCCGGTCATGAGGCCGGCATTCCACAGCACGGGGCCGTTCAGCGTGAAGGTCCCCGTGCCCTGGAGGGTGCCCGCCGTGAAGGAGAGCGTGGTGGCGGCCGCCGTGGAGACGGCGGCGTTCACGGCCACCGTGCTGGCGGTGAAGATCGACACCGTGCCCGGGCCGGAGAAGCTCGTCCCCCCGTTCAGGTCCCAGACTCCGCCCCCGAACTGCAGGGTGGCCGCTGCATTGGAGACCACCATGGGCGCGGCGCTGGTGCCGCCCCCGTTCAGGGTCAGGAGGCCGCTCTGGGTGTCCACGGTGCCGCCGTTGTGGTTGAAGGGGACGCCGATCGAGGTGGTGCCGGTCCCCGCCGACTTCTTGAAGGTGCCCGTGTTGTTGACGGTCGCCGCCCCGCCGTAGAAGTTGACGATCACCCCGTTGCTCTGGGAGTCCCAGGTCCCGGAGTTGTTGATCACGCCCCCGCCGCCCATGCGCACGCCCGAGCCGGTGGCCGGGTTCCAGCTGGCCGTGGTGGCGTTGTTCAGGATGCGGCCGCCGTTGATGCCCACGACGCCGGTGCACGTCCAGGGGGCGTTGACCTGGGTGGTGCCGGCGCCCGTCATCAAACCGCCCGACCACAGCAGAGTTCCGTTGACGGTCAGCGTCGCGGTGCCGCCCAGCGTCCCGGCGCTGAAGTCCAGGGTGGTGCCGGCGGGCACCGCCAGCGCCGCGTTCACGTTGACCGTGCCCGCGGTGAAGATGGAGAAGGTGCCAGCACCGGCGACCGAGGTCCCCGCGTTCAGGTCCCAGACCCCTCCGCCGAACTGCAGGGTGGCCCCCGCCGAGGCGCTCCAGGGGGCAGTGCTGGTGCCGCCGCCGTTCATGGTCAAGAGGCCCGTCTGCGCCTGGATGCTGCCGCCGGAGTGCTGGACGGGGATGTCGATGCTCGTGGTCCCCGTTCCCCCCGACTTCTTCAGGGTGCCGCTGTTGTTGAAGGTCGTGGTCCCCCCGAAGAAGTTGACGATCACCGTGTTGGCCTGCGCATCCCAGGTCCCGGTGTTGTTGATGATCGAGCCCGTGCCCGTGCGGAAGCCGGAGCCGTTCCCTCCGGTCCAGGTCAGGGTGGTGGCGTTGTTCAGCGTGCGGCCGAGGTTGATCTCCACGGTGGCGGAAACGTTGAAGATGCCGTTGACCGTGGTGGTGCCGGCACCAGTCATGCGGCCGCCGCTCCACAGGAAGGGTCCGTTCAGGGTGAGGGTGGCCGTGCCTCCCAGGAGTCCGGCGCTGAAATCGAGGGTGGTGGCGGCGGGGAGCGTCAGGGCCGCGTTCACGTTGACGTTGCCGCCGGTGAAGATGGAGATCTTCCCCGGCCCCGCCCAGGTGGTGCCCGTATTCAGCTCCCAGGTGCCGCCCCCGTACTGGAGGGTCCCTCCCGCCGCCGAGGCGTTCCAGGCGGCCGCGCTGGTCCCGCCGGCGTTGAAGGTGATCGTCCCCGCCGCGGCTTCGATCGTGCCCGCGGTATGGGTGAAGGGAATCGTGATCGTGGTGGTCGTCCCCGCCGACTTCTTGAACAGGCCGGTGTTGTTGAAGGTGGAGGTCCCGCCGTAGAAGTTGACGATCACCCCGTCGGACTGGGAGTCCCAGGTCCCGCTGTTGTTGATGATCGAGCCCGTGCCGGTGCGGAAGCCCGAGCCGGTCGCCGGGTTCCAGGCCAAGGTGGTGGCGTTGTTCAGGGTGCGGCCGCCGTTGATCCCCACCACCCCCGCGCAGTGGAAGGTGCCGTTCACGGTGGTGGTTCCCGCGCCGGTCTGGACGCCTCCCGTCCAGTCGTAGCCACCATTGATCGTGAGGGTGCCCGTCCCCCCGATCGTCCCCGCGCTGTGCGCCAGGGCACCGCCCGCGTTCACGGTGGAGGCGCCATTCAACGTGAGGATCCGCAGGCCGTTCACGATGGAGAGCGTCTGCACGCCGCTCCCGCCCCCCACCGTCAGCCCCGAGATCGTGGAGTCCACGTCGAGCGTGACGGTGAACGTGGTGTTGGCGCCGTTGGCCGCGATGGTCACGGTGTCCCCCGCCGCCGGAAGCTGAGCGGGGCTCCAGTTCCCGGCCGTGCTCCAGTTCCCGGTGCCGGTGTTCCAGGCGATGGCGAGGCTGGGCGCGTCCACCCCGTTCGAGAACTCGGAGGTGTTGCCGCCGGCGTCGGTGGCGGTGGCGGTGATGCGGTCCTTGGAGCGCATCCCCTCCGGCAGGCGGAAGACGAACCCGGCGAAGCCATCTTCTCCGGTGGCCACCTCGGCGGAGGCGAGGAGCCGGTCGCCGGAGAGCGCGCCCTCCTTCGCCTGCTCGAAGTCCGTCGCGAACAGCTCGACGTGGTAGGTCGCGCCCGGTGCTGCGGTGAGCGTCCCCTCGATCCGGGCCTCGACCTTCTTGCCCTCGTCCACACGGTCGAAGGCGACGGTGTCCAGCGCGGGCGCGGGCTGGAAGAGGTTCGGTCCCGGGCCAGGCACCTCGAGCGCGCTTGGGCGATCAGCCTGGAGGTCGATCCCCTGCTTCCCGATCCGCACGATGCGGTTCCCCAGGATGCGGTTCCCGGTGGAGGCCACGCCGCGGACCCGGACCGCGGGACCGGAGGTTCCGGTGAGCGCGTTCCCCGCGATGCGGTTGTCCGGCGAGTCCACCACCGCGATGCCGATCGTCCCGCCCTCGATCGTGTTCCCCTCGAGCGTGCTCCCGCCCGCCCCTTCGAGGCGGATCCCTTCGCCGGCGAAGCCGCGCAGCCGTAGGCCTCGTACCGTGCTCCCGCCGGCCAGGACCAGCAGCGCCGGGGCCGCATCCCGCAGGCGGCTCCCATCCAGCTCGATCCCTTCTCCGTCCAGGACGACGGCCTCGGTGATCGGAGGCAGAGGCGCGAGCAGCTCGATGGCGCGCGGCCCCCCGTCGGGGAGCGCGAAGCGGATCCGGTCCGGGGCGGGGCCGTTGGCCGTCGCATTGGCGTCGAGGAGGGCGCGGGTCAGGGAGCCGGGACCGGAGTCGCCGAGGCTCGTCACCACGAAGGTCCGCGCGGGGAGGTCGGGGACGGTCGAGGGGACGGTGGGCGCGTGCGGCGCGGGCGGCGTCTCCCCTGCGAGGGAAGCTGCGAGGCTCGTGGGGGTGCGCCGCACGTCCCAGGCCACCGGCGTCCCGCAGCGGTCGACGACCCAGCGGGGCTCTTCGACCTCGACGGCGGTGCGCTCGCTACACGTTGGGGCGAGAATGCGATCCAACTTCAACAACAAGTCTCGGGTTTCTTGTTCTACATCCTCCGCCGCGCGCGGAGCCGAGAAGGCGAGGGCCAGGCAGAGACCGAGACCGGCGCGAAGGTGGAGGCGTGCCATCTGAGTTCCCCCCTGGACCGGCAAGCGCGCGGCAAACGGCTGGAAAAGCGGAGAAAAATTGTCGCAGTGCCATGCACCTTCTACGCGGAGTACCGCTGATCGTCAAGACCCGCTCTACTCCGTGGTGGTGCGGCCTTCCGCAGGTGCGGGAGCGCCGATCAGACCGCCAGACGGAACGGCCCGCCCTCGTAGCGCAGCGTGCGCCCCGCGCCCTCTCCCGGGTAGACGCGGGCGTTCGCGCCCGGGTAGGCGTAGCCGTTGATGAAGACACGGCGGGGCACGGTCGAGCCGTTGGGGAGGCTGCGGTGGATCGTGTACGGGCCGAAGACGAGCACGCTCCCGGCGCTCATGGTGGCGGCCACGGCGTTGCCTCCGTCCACGCCGGGAGGAAGGGCGCCCTGCAGCAGGCCGAGGTGCCCGCGCCGGCAGCTTCCGGGGATGAACTCCAGGGGGCCGTTCTCCTCCGTCACGTCATCCAGCGCGATCACGGTCTGCACGTAGCTCCCGCGTCCGTTCACGTCCCTCCACTCCGGTGTGCCGTAGCGGCGGTGCGTGCTGTCCTGGTGCCAGGGGAAAGCCACGCCGTCGCCGGGGAGCTTGAAGTGCGCCTGGTTGACGAGCTGGCTCATCTCCGCCGAGCCGAGCAGTCCCGCAGCGAGCGCGAGCAGCCGGGGATCGGCGCCGATCTCCAGGAGGACGGGCTCGGCGGCGCCGCACCACACGATGCGATCGATGCGGCTGCCGTGCACGACGAAGTAGGCGCCGCGGTGGAGCGCCGGCTCCGCGAGCCGCCGCGCCGTCCGTTCCAGCCGGTCGAAGGCCCGGCACATGCCGCGGACCTCCGCTGGCGTGAAGACGTCGGGACGCACGAAGTAGCCGCGGGCGTGGAAGGCGTCGAACTCGTCCGGGCTGGGGGGCCGCGCCGAGGAGACCATGGACCCGATTCCTCCCTGTCCCCCTCGGCCTGGGAAGGTACGCAGGTTTCCGCCCCCCTCCATGGCAAAAAAGGTGGCGGGGTGGAATGGCCCCCGGAATTCCCGGAAAAACGGCCGCGCCTTGCGGGAGTATGCTCTCCGGCCGGGGGGTGGGACCGTGGCGAAGAGACGGCGAGGGATCGTGCGGCGCCTGCTCCGCTGGACCGGGATCGTGCTCGGGGCCGGGCTCCTCCTGGGCTGCGCCGCGTTCGCGGTCGCCTACGTCCGATCGGACAACGTCTGCGACGAGCCGGGGACGTTTTCTCCCGCGCACCCCATGGAGGCCGTCGTCCACTGTGCGTATGGCCCGCCCGACGTCCTCCGGCTCGAGCACGTCGCGAAGCCGGTGCCCGAGGAGGGCCAGCTCCTGGTGCGCGTGCGGGCGGCGTCGCTGAACCCGCTCGACTGGCACATCATCCGGGGCACGCCCTACTTCATGCGCATGATGGCCGGGCTGCGCAAGCCCAAGGACATCCAGGTGGGCGTGGACTTCGCGGGAACGGTGGAGGCGGTGGGGAGCAAGGTGACGCGCTTCAAGCCCGGGGACGCCGTGTTCGGAGGCCGGGACGGCGCCTTCGCCGAGTACCTGACGGTCAGCGAGGACAGGGCGGTGACGGCGATGCCCACGAACATCACGTTCCCGCAGGCTGCGGGCATCCCCGTGGCGGGCATCACCGCCCTGCAGGCGCTCCGGGACCGCGCGCAGGCCAGGCCGGGGCAGAGGATCCTCATCAACGGGGCCTCGGGAGGGGTGGGCACGTTCGCCGTGCAGATCGCCAAGGCCTACGGCGCCCGCGTCACGGCCGTCTGCAGCACGCGCAACGTCGACCTCGTCCGCTCCCTGGGAGCGGACGACGTGATCGACTACAAGAAGGAAGACTTCACGCAGGGAGACCGGAAGTTCGACGTCATTCTCGACAACGTGGGAAACCGATCCCTGGCCGAGTGCCGCCGCGCGCTCGTGCCGGACGGGAAGTACATCCTGATCGGCGGCGGCGGCCCGCAGGACCAGGGGATCATCGGCCCCATGTGGAAGGTGCTCGGCGCCGCCGTGAAGGACAGGTTCGTCAGCCAGGACATGCGCTTCTTCATGGCCAGCATGAACGGCAAGGACCTGACCGCCCTGGCCGGCCTCATCCAGTCGGGGAAGGTGACGCCGGTGATCGACCGCCAGTATCCGCTCGCGCAGGTCCGGGAGGCGGTGGCCTATCTCGAGGAAGGCCATGCGCGGGGCAAGGTCATCCTGACGACCGAAGAACCGGAGGCTCGATGAGCGGCAAGATGCGGAGTGCCGGCGCGGTGCTCGCGGGCGCCTTGATGCTCGCCGCCTGCCAGGGCAAGACCTCGAACGCGCCGGAATCCACGGAAACGCCGGAGCCCCGGGCCTCCTTCCCGCTGGAGGAGATGAGCATCGAGGCCATGCAGGACGCCATGGCCAAGGGGACCTTGACCTCGCGGGCCATCACCGAGCAGTACCTCGCGCGCATCGAGGGCCTGGACAGGAAGGGACCGGCGCTCCGTAGCGTGATCGAGACCAATCCCGACGCCCTCGCCATCGCGGATGCCCTGGACGAGGAGCGGAAGGAGAAGGGTGCCCGCGGTCCCCTCCACGGCATCCCCGTCCTGATCAAGGACAACATCGACACCGCGGACAAGATGATGACCACGGCGGGATCGCTGGCGCTGGTGGGGCCGGCGCCGGCGCAGGACGCCTTCATCGTCGAGCGCCTGCGTGCCGCGGGGGCGGTGGTGCTGGGCAAGACCAACCTCAGCGAGTGGGCCAACTTCCGGTCCACGCGCTCGGTGAGCGGGTGGAGCGGCCGTGGCGGTCTCGTGCGCAACCCCTACGCGCTCGACCGCAGCGCCTGCGGATCCAGTTCAGGAACGGGCGCGGCCATTGCCGCCAACTTCGCGGCCGTCGGCGTGGGAACGGAGACGGACGGCTCCATCATCTGTCCGTCCTCCACCAATGGCCTGGTGGGGATCAAGCCCACGGTGGGCCTGGCCAGCCGCTCCGGCATCGTGCCCATCTCGCACACCCAGGACACGCCCGGTCCCATGGCGCGCACGGTGCGGGATGCGGCGCTGCTGCTCGCGGCCATGGCCGGGCCGGACCCCCGGGACCAGGCCACGTCCGCCGGGGAGGGGAAGGTGCCGGCCGATCTGGTGGCCGGCCTCGATGCCGGAGCGTTGCGAGGAAAGCGCATCGGCATCCTGCGCGGTCCCTTCGCCGGCTACAGCCCGAAGTCCGACCTCGTGCTCGACGCCGCGGTGGCCAAGCTGAAGTCGCTGGGGGCCGAGGTGCTCGACCCGGTCGAGCTGCCGCACGCGGGGAAGTACGACGGCGCCGAGTTCGAGGTCCTCCAGTACGAGTTCAAGGCCGACCTCAATGCCTACCTGGCGGGCCGTCCCGGGCTGCCGGTGAAGACGCTCGCCGATCTCATCGCGTACAACGACAAGAACGCGGACAAGGAGATGCCCCACTTCGGCCAGGAGCTCTTCCTGGAATGCGAGAAGAAGGGACCGCTCACGGAAGCGGCGTACAGGGACGCGCTGGCCAAGGCGCGGAAGCTCTCCCGGGAGGGGATCGACCAGGCGCTGAAGTCGAAGAACCTCGACGCCTTGCTCGCGCTCTCGGGCGGACCGGCATGGACGGTCGACCTGGTCAACGGCGACCACTTCCTCGGATCCAGCACGAGCCCCGCCGCCGTGTCCGGCTATCCCAGCATCACCGTGCCCGCGGGCGAGGTGGCGGGCCTTCCCGTCGGGATCAGCCTCATCGGAACGGCCTGGTCGGAGCCCACGCTCATCCAGCTCGCCTACGCGTTCGAGCAGGCGACCAAGGCCCGCAAGGTGCCGTCCCTCGAGTAGAGGATCCCTAGACCAGCGCCCCGGCCTCCACGGCATCGGCCATCCTGGTCCGGATCGCCGAGCCGAGGAAGATCTCGACCGCCGCCCGATGCCCGCTGTCCCAGTAGTGGCCGTGCGTCGGGGTCACCTTGATCACCGTGATGCGGGGGTCGTGTCTTCCATCGGTGAGCCAGCTCCGGAGAACCGGCTCCCACAGCTCCTCGATCTTGGCGCGGTCCCGGGAGATGGTGGCCCGTCCGCACAGGTGGAGGAACTCCTCCTGCGGGGAGCCCTGGAAGAACAGGGTGACCGCGGGGTCCATGTCCAGCTCGCGGTTCTTGCGGCTGTCGCTGGCACTCAGGAACCAGAGGCTCCCCTCGTCGTCCACCCACCGCACCTTCATGGGGCGCGCGCCGCTCGAGGCGCCCGCCACCGCGGCGGTGCAGAAGAAGCAGTTCGGCGACTTCCTCACGATCTCCTTGATCTTCTCCACGGTAGCCTGGCGACCTGAAGGATGACGATCCATCGAGCTCATGCAGGACTCTCCAGCTTCTGAGGAAAAGCGTTGCTGACGATCGTAGGACGAGACTCTCTCGCCCGCACTGCGCTACGGTCGCGGCACGGTGATGGGGTGGTGGCAAGCGCTGGAGCGGCAGGAGAAGCGCTGGCGAGTGGTGTCGCGACACACCACTCGCCAGATTCACGCGATCGGCGCAGGGCATGAGCCGATCCATGAATTCCAGAAACCCAAGAAAACGGTCCCCCTGCAAGGGACGGCAGCAGCGCTCGAGCCGGCATCTCGCGGAGAGCAGAGGCATGCTGCGTGCCGAGATCTCGGACATACGCCGGATTGCGGTTGCTCGCCAGGCGAGATCACGCGGGTGACGAGCTTGCGATTGCGCTGCGGCCGCTCGTAATGCGCAGAGCGTTTATCCTCCTCGCATGCTCGCCGCGGTTCTCTCCGCACTCCACGTCCTGAGCCTGGGCATCGGACTGGGGGCGGTGTTCGCACGCGGACGTGCGCTGCGCGCGGTGGCGGCGTCGGGGCAGGCCGCGGTACGCGCGGCGTTCCTCCCCGACAGCCTGTGGGGGATCGCGGCGCTGCTCTGGATCGTGACCGGGCTTGCGCGCCTGTTCGGCGGCGTGGAGAAGACGGTCGACTTCTACCTCTACAACGGGTTCTTCTGGGTGAAGATGGGCCTGTTCGCGTCCGTGTTCGCGCTGGAGATCGTTCCCATGCTCACCCTGGTGCGCTGGCGTGCCGCCGCTCGCTCGGGGAGGACGGTGGACACGAGCCGGGCGGCGCTGCTGGCCCGGATCAACACGGTGGAGCTGGTGCTGATCGTGCTCATCCCCTTCGCGGCGGCGGCCATGGCCCGCGGCCTGTGGCTGTTCGCGTGAGCCGAGGCCGGAGACGTGTATGCTCCTCCGTAATTCCCGGAGGACCCATGCCGCAGAAGACCGCCCACGACTACGACCAGGAGCTGCTCGTCCTCTTCGATGCCTACGTCCACGGCGCCATCGACCGGCGCACCTTCCTCGACAAGGCCGGCAAGTTCGCGGTGGCCGGGGTCACCGCCGCCATGCTGCTCTCCGAGCTGAGCCCCAACTTCGCGGCGCAGGTGGTGGCGCCCGACGACCCTCGCGTGGAGGGTAGGCTCCTGACGTTCAAGTCACCCAAGGGGAACGGGAAGTCGCGCGGCTACTTCGTGCAGCCGGCCCAGGCCAAGAAGAAGCTGCCGGCGATCCTGGTCATCCACGAGAACCGCGGCCTGAACCCGCACATCGAGGACATCACGCGCCGGCTGGCGCTCGCCAACTACGTCGCCTTCGCTCCCGATGCCCTCTTTTCGCTGGGCGGATACCCCGGCGACGAGGACGTGGCGCGGGAGCAGTTCGGCAAGCTCGACCAGGGCAAGACCAAGGAGGACTTCGTCGCCGCCTTCGAGGTCCTGAAGAAGCGCCCCGAAACCATGGGAAAAGTGGGAGCGGTCGGCTTCTGCTACGGCGGGGGCATGGTGAACTACCTGGCCACGCGCCTGGGGAACGATCTCGCCGCCGGCGTGGCGTACTATGGATCCGCTCCCGATCTCGCCGACGTCCCAAAGATCAAGGCACCGCTGCTCATCCACTCGGCGGAGAAGGACGACCGCATCAACGCCAGCTGGCCGGACTACGAGAAGGCGCTGCAGGCGGCGAAGGTCAAGTACGAGCGCTTCCTCTACCCGGGCACCCAGCACGGGTTCAACAACGACACCACGCCGCGGTATGACGCCGCCGCCGCCAAGCTGGCCTGGGAGCGGACGCTCGCCTTTCTCGAAAAGCACCTGCGGTGAGCTACCGCCCCAAGCTGACGCGACGCCAGCTCCTCGAGCTGGGAGCACTGTGCCTGGCCGGGGCTGCGGTTCCCCTGGCGCGCCCGGCCTGGGCGCGCAAGCCGCTGCGCGTGCGCGGGGTGGTGCGGGCCGGAGGAAAGGGTGTTCCCGGCGTGGCGGTGAGCGATGGGCTCGACGTCGTGCCCACCGCCGCCGACGGCACCTACGAGCTGATCACCTCCGAGCCCTGCGAGCGCCTGCAGATCTGCCTGCCCTCGCAGTACCGCATCGCGCGCGACGCCAGGGGAATGGCGCAGACGGCGGTTCCCGTGCGCCCGAAGGGCAACGGCGAGGGGGAGGCGGTCTGGGACCTGGAGCGGCTGGCGGAGAAGACCGAGCGGCACGCCTTCCTGCTCCTCGCCGACATCCAGACCCAGGACGCCGAGGAGATGAAGCGGTTCCAGGACGAGACCGTGCCCGACCTGCAGGAGACCTCGCGCGCGCTTGCCGGGGTGGAGAGCTTCGCCGTGTCCTGCGGCGACATCATGTACGACCACCTGGAGCTGTTCCCGGATTACGAGCGCGGAGCCGGCAGGGTCTCCCTTCCCTTCTTCCAGGCGGTGGGGAACCACGATCTCGACCGCCCCGCCGGCACCGATCCGCTCTCCACGCGCACCTTCGTCTCCCGCTACGGCCCGCGCTACTACTCCTTCGACCGGGGCCTCGTGCACTACGTCGTGCTGGACGACGTCTTCTGGTACGGCGACGCCTACATCGGGCACCTGGAGGCCGAGCAGCTGCGGTGGCTCGCCGCCGACCTGCGCCTCATCGAGCCCGGCCGCACCGTGATCGTGCTCCTGCACATCCCCGCCCTGGGGACGCACCAGCTCCGGGAAGGTCAGGCCAAGCCGCTCCCCTCGTACACCCTCACCAACCGCGACATGCTGCTCCGGCTGCTGGAGCCTTACCGCGCGCACCTGCTGGCCGGGCACACGCACGAGACGGAGCACGGCTTCGGGCGCGGCTATCACGAGCACGTGGGCGGTGCCGTCTGTGGCGCCTGGTGGACGGGGCCGATCTGCGCCGACGGGACCCC
This sequence comes from Candidatus Polarisedimenticolaceae bacterium, assembly GCA_036274395.1. GTDB lineage: Bacteria > Acidobacteriota > Polarisedimenticolia > Polarisedimenticolales > DASUFT01 > DASUFT01. Next base: position 120,140 of record DASUFT010000099.1, read on the forward strand.
CAACGGCTATGCCGTCTACGAGATCTCCGGTGAGAAGGTCTCCTGGAAGTACAAGTCCACCGGGAAGCCCTCGACCCACCAGATGCGGCTCTACCGGCCGGGGTCCCTGCCGGAGCTGCGCGAGCAGGTCCTGGCCAACGTGTGGGACTGGGATCCCGCATGGAAGGTCCTCTGGTTCGAGGACGGGCAGGCGCGCGGGCCCATGGAGCGCCGGCGGGGCACCGATCCGCAGAGCGAGGAGCTCTTTGCCGGCCCCAAGAAGCCGCGCAAGCACGACTTCGTGGATCCCTTCGTGACGGACCATCTCTTCGTCGCCAAGCCACGTCCGGGGGCGAGGACGATCACCGTGGAGGCGACGGACCGCTTCGGACGCGTCTACACGGAGAAGCTCACGCTCTAGCCCCGGAGGTGGATGCGTCCGTCGAGTTGACTTCACCACCGGGGGAGCGTAGGAAAGCGCCACCGGAGGTGGACGATGAGCTCTGTAGCCGCCAGCGACGTGATCCGGGTCGGCCCCATCCAGGTGCGCTACCGGCTGGAGGCCGCCCAGACGGCGGGGAACCTGACGATGTTCGAGTTCCTCGTGCCGGCGCGGGCGCACGTGCCGGTGGCCCACAGCCACGACGCCTTCGACGAGACGGTCTATGGCCTGGACGGGGTCCTGACCTGGACCCTCGACGGCGAGACGCGGCGCGTCGGCCCCGGCGACGTCCTCTTCATCCCGCGCGGGCACGTGCACCGCTTCGAGAACCTCGACCCCGGGGATGCCCGCATGCTGAGCGTGATCACGCCCGGCCTCCTGGGACCGGAATACTTCCGCGACATCGCCGCGGTGCTGCCGCCCGCTGGGCCACCGGACCTGCAGCGCATCGCGGAGGTGATGCGCCGGCACGGCCTGCGTCCGGTCGTCTGACTTGCCGGAGTCCTGGCGCACGCGCCTCAGCCGGTGGGGCTTCAACTGGTTTCCCGCCTACCGCGGCACGGGGGCGCGGATCGAGTACGTCGCCTCCGACTGGAGAGAGGTGCGGATCCGCCTCCCCCTCAACTGGCGCACGCGGAACTACGTGGGGACGATCTTCGGCGGGAGTCTTTACGGTGCCGTCGATCCCATCTACATGATCCTGCTCATCAAGGCATTGGGGCCGGATTACCAGGTCTGGGACAAGGCGGCGGCCATCCGCTTTCTGCGGCCGGGCCGGTCCACCTTGCGGGCGACCTTCCGGGTGGACGACGCGGAGCTGGACGTCATCCGCGCCGAGGTCGCCGCCGCGGGAAAGACGGAGCGGAGCTACACCGTCGATCTGGTGGACGGCGAGGGCGTGGTGTGCGCGAGCTGCGAGAAGCGGCTGAGCATCCGGGGGAAGACGGCATGAGCCCATGGATGCGCGGGCCTCTGAGCGGTCTCGCCGGTGGCATCGCCTGGATCGGGGCGATGCTCGCGATCTTCGGGCCGGCCCAGCGCATCCTCACCGACCCCGAGCTGCAGAGCGCGAAGTTCCTGGAGGTCTTCGGAGGCACGCCGCCACCGCGCATGAACGAGGCGCCCTGGATCGTGATCGCGGGCATCCTCGCCATCACCACCCTCTGGGGCTGGGTCTACGTGGGGCTTTCCCGTTCCTGGACGGGAGCGTGGTGGCGGCGCGGCCTCCGCTTCGGGGGGATCGCCTGGGTCCTGATGGTGCCCTGGTTCGAGTTCTACCTGCCCTGGAACGTGATGCGGGAACCGGCGATTCTGGTGGCGCTGGAGATGGCCTGCTGGCTCGGTGTCCTCCTGTGCGTGGGCGTCGCCATCGCCGGGATGGAGCGGGCGCTCCGGCGAAATGAATGAGACCGCTCACCCCTCGAACTCGGCCTGGATCTCCGGCTCCTCGGTTTCCGGGTCGAGCGTCACGTGGAGAACGTTGGGGCGGCAGCACACGGAGCAGTCCTCGACGTACCGCTGCACTCCCCCGGCGCTGACGTCCACCATGGTCTCCACCACCTGGCCGCAATAGCCGCACACGTAGGATGCGTTCACGCGCCTCATGACCTCGTGCCAAGATTCTCCCATGATCGTGTCCGCCGAGCTGCGCTGGTTCTGGCAAGGGGCGGCGCCGCCCTCCCTGCGGCGGTGGTTCGCCGGCTCCGGGTGCCCGCCCGGGGGCGGGAAGCCCCGCGAGGACGTCTACCTCCTGGATCCGGCGCAGGCGGAGGTGGGGCTCAAGCACCGGGCGCGCAACGGAGCGGTGGAGATCAAGGGCCTGGTGCGCCGGGCGGAGCAGCCCCTGGCCGCCGGACCGTTCGCGGGCCACATCGAGATCTGGTCGAAGTGGACGAGCGAGGCGCTGCGGCTCGACGGCCTTCCTTCCCTGGTCGTGCACAAGGTGCGCCGGTTGAGAAAGCTCGACACGGGGAGCGCCCACGTGAGCGAGATCGCGCTGGGAGCGGACGAGAGTCCGCTGCAGGGAGCGGTCCCCGACGAAGGATGCAACCTCGAGCTGACCGAGGTCTCGGTTCCTGGCCACCGGGGCAGCTGGGCCACGCTAGGCTTCGAGTCCTTCGGAACCCTGGAGCGGGTGGAGGTCAACCTCGAGCGTGCGGTGGGGCATCTGCTGGGCAGCGGCGTGCCGGAGTTCCCTCACGGCATCGAGCAAAGCTACCCGGCGTGGATTCGCGCGCGGAGGGATGGCTGAGGCGGGTGGGTTCGAACCACCATGACCGCATTAACAGTGCGGCAGGTTACCAGTTACCTCACACCTCAATGACCGCGGTCCCGGGAATGTGCACCCGATCCGCGCCGGAGGCAAGCGCGATGCACGTGGCCGAGCTGTGGAGGTATCCCGTCAAGTCGCTGGCCGGGGAGCGCTTGAGCGAGGTGGAGGTCACCCCTCACGGGTTCGTTGGCGACCGGCTGGTGCAGGTGTGGGATGGGCACAGGATCGTAACCTCGCGCACCAAGCCCAAGCTCCTTTCGCTGCGCGCCGTGTGGGACGCAGACTGCGAGGAACCCCGGATCGATGGGGTGCCCTGGCACACGGCAGAAGCGCTGGCGTCGGTGAGGCGCGCAGCCGGGCCCGGCGCTCGCCTGGCGCTCCTCGAGGACGTGGAGGCGCGCTTCGACGTGCTGCCGCTGCTGGTGGCGACCGATGGCGCCATCGCCGCGCTGGGCGAGGATGGCCGCCGCCTGCGCCCCAACGTCGTGGTGGGCGGGGTGGAAGGCCTGGCGGAGCGCACCTGGCCGGGGCGCCGCCTGCGCCTGGGCGAGGTGATGGTCGAGGTGGCGAAGCTCCGGGACCGCTGCGTGATGACGACCTATCATCCGGACACGCAGGTGCAGGACCCCACCGTGCTGCGGCGGATCGTGCAGGAGTTCGGGGGGAAGGTGGCGCTGGACTGCGCGGTGCTGCGGCCGGGGACGCTACGGCTCGGAGATCCAGTGGAGGTGCTCGGATGAAGGACGCCCTGCAGCAGCTCCTGGACGAGCGCGACGCCGCGCGCGTGGTAATCGATCTCTTCGTGGCCACCGACCGGCGCGACTGGGCCAAGGTGGAGGCGTGCCTGGCGCCACGCCTGATGCTGGACATGACGTCCCTGGCCGGAGGCACGCCGCAGGAGGTCACGGGGGCGGCGCTGGCGGCCATGTGGCGGGATGGGCTCGCCCCCATCGACCATGTGCACCATCAAGTGGGGAATCTCGTCGTCACGGTGGGCGGGGACGAGGCGAACGCGACCTGCTACGGGATCGCGCTCCATCACCGGAAGGTCGCTTCTCCGCAGCGCACGCGCGTGTTCGTGGGAAGCTACCGCATCCACCTGGTTCGCCTCGAGCGGCGCTGGCGGATCGACCGCTTCGCCTTCGATCTCGCCTTCCTGGAAGGAAACCTGGAGCTGGAAGGGGAGACGTAGTTCTTCTAGACGCGGTTGCGCCTCAGCTCGGCCAGCGGATAGAAGGTACCCCGCCATCGGATCCCACCCGTGCGCAGCGTCACCACCATCGAGCGGACGACGACGTAGGCCAGGAACACGGCGGAGAAGGGGAACATCGGTCCCAGCCAGGGATCGAGGCCCAGGCGGCGTGCGCTCTCGGCGGTGGCCAGCGCCTGCAGGACGTAGGTGGCGGTGAAGAGGACGCGCGCGGCGCCGTCCGAGATCACCAGCCCCACGAGCGGGAACGCGAACAGGGTGAGCACCGCCAGGACGGCGACCACGGTGGCAGGCACGCTGTACTCCATGGACGCGAAGGCGTTCTTCTCCAGGCCACGCGCCATCTCGCGCAGGCTGCCGTACCACTCCACGCTCAAGCGACCGCGGCCCATGGCGATCTCCTGGGCGCAGCCGGTCTGCTTCAGCCGCTTCCCCAGCTTCAGGTCGTCGTCGGGCCGCAGGGGAAGGGCGCTGTGGCCGCCGGCGCGGAGATAGGCGGCTCGCCGCACCAGGTTGAACGCCCCCACCCCGATGTGGGCGGAGCTGCCGGGATCACGGAGCTTCCAGGCCCGCGTGAAGACGGAGAAGAACACGCCGAAGCCGGCGATCGCCGCCTGCAGGAGCAGGCCCGAGACCGGGGCCTCCGGGCCCACCGTCAGGTGGTCGAGCTGGCGGGCGTTGGCGTGGGCGACGGCCTGCCGCAGGGTCTCGGGGTGGAAGAGGACGTCGCCGTCGGTGAAGAGGATCCAGCCGCCGGTGGCGGCATCGGCCCCGAGCTGGAGGGCGTGATTCTTCCCCAGCCATCCCGGAGGCAGCTCCGTCACGTGCACCACCTTCAAGCGGGCATCGGCGGCAGCGAGCCGGTCCATGATCTCTCCCGTGCCGTCGGAGGATCGATCGTCCACCATCACGATCTCCAGGTCGGGCCAGTCCAGCGCCAGCAGGGAGCGCGCCGCCTGCTCGATGTTCCGCGCCTCGTCCCGGGCGGCGACCACGACGGAGATCCGAGGGAAGTGAGGACCCTGCCAAGGGGGAACGTCCACCAGTGCGGTCAGGCCGCGCGAGGCGCGATACCCCAGGACCGCGACCGTGGCGAAAGTGACGAAGGCCACGACCGACCAGACCAGGAGGATCTTGTCTCCCATCGGCCGATTCTAAGGGGGCTCCGACTCCTCAGCTCCACCCGCTCACGGACACGTGGAGGCGTCGAAGGTGCCGGGGTGACCGGTCTTGGTCTCCAGCAGCGGCGCCGACTGCATGGCGGTGACCAGGTAGGCGAAGAACGTCTCCGGCGCGGGGATGGCCGGGTCCCCTCCCGCCGGCCAGGAGCTGGTCGGGGTCTTCAGCACGCAGGTGAACTCGCCGTTAGGCACGCCCCGGTACACGCGGTAGAAGCTCACCGGGATGTCGGAGGCGGCGGTCAGGTTCTCCCAGGTCCAGGCCCCCGTCTTGTCCAGCAGGAAGGGCGCGCCCGCGGCGGGAGCCGACAGCTCCAGCGCATCCATGGGGGGGACGAACTTGCGCACGAGACCGTTACGGTAGGTCAGGTACAGCTCGCCCTGGGCGTCCTCGCCGTAGCTCGTGAGCCCTCCCGGCGAGCCCCCGGGATCGAGCCCCGACCAGGTCGTGGGCAGGCCCTGAATGGTGCCATTCACCACCGTGATGGACCGGATGAAGCGCGTGCAGTAGTCCGAGTAGAAGTACTTGCCCTGGAGGTTCGGCATACGGCAGCCGCGGTACACGTAGCCGCCCGTGATCGCGCACTCGGAGGCGCCGGAGTTGCTGTAGTCGAGGATGGGGTCAGTGAGGCTCGGGTCGTTGCACGCCGGCGAGCAGCCGGCGGAACTGCTGGCGAAGCAGCCCTGGGCGGCATTGTAGCAGTGGGTGCCCTCCATCTGCCTCCACCCGAAGTTGTAGCCGCCGTTCCCCGGCCGCTCCACGTAGTTGATTTCCTCCCAGCAGCCCTGCCCCACGTCGGCGACGTAGAGGTCGCCCGTGCCGGAGTCGAAGCTGGGGCGCCAGGGGTTGCGCAGGCCGTAGGCGTAGACCTCGTCACAGTTGCCGCCCGGGCCGTCGTCGAAGGGATTGTCCTGGGGGATCACGTAGCCCTGGCCGCCCAGGCCGCAGTCGGGGGCACGCGACGTGGGCGCGATCCCCCGGGGGTCGATGCGCAGGACTTTGCCCAGAAGGGTGGTCAGGCTCTGCCCGTTCCCGCAGGTGCCGTGCAGGTCGCCGCTGCCTCCGCCGTCCCCGGTGGCGATGTAGAGGTAGCCGTCCGGGCCGAAGGTCATCCACCCCCCGTTGTGGTTGATCTCGGGCTGGATGTAGCGCATCAGCCGGAGCTCGCTGTTGGGATCGCCGTGGGTGGCATCGAGTGCGTGGAAGCGGGCGATGACGCTGTAGCGCGAGCCCGGCGTCTCCGTGTAGTTCACGTAGAAGTAGCCGCTCGTGGCGAAGTCGGGATCGAAGGCGAGACCGAGCAGCCCCATCTCGTCGGAGCTGCTGTCCACCCGGGCGTCGATGTCCAGGTAGGTGCTCCAGACGTTCGCCCCGTCCCCCTTGTTCTTGATCCGGATGTAGCCGTTCTGCTCCACGATGAAGATGCGGCTCGTGTCTCCGGGGGAGGAGGTCACGAAGAGCGGCCGCTGCGTGAGGCCGCTGGCCACGGTGACCGCATTGAGCGTGGTGTTGCTGGCGGTCGAGACCCCGGTGCAATCCGCGGCCTGGGCGGCCGAGGCCGCGGCGAAGCAGGCGAGCGCCAGTCCGGTGAACCCCCTCATGATCCCTCCTGGGTGCCTTCTCTTATACCGTGGTGATCCAGAGCCCGCACTCGATTCCCCCCAACGTTCCCGCCCGGTCGCACGTCTATCCATGTGTGGACGGAACGTGGACCCTTGCCCTTCCCGAACGCGAGGAGACGGTGACGGACGACGCGACCGATCGCCTCGGCCGGCTCTTCGACGCGCACCACCGGCGGCTGTTCGCCCTGGCCTGCCGGATGGCCGGGGACAGGGAGGACGCCCGCGACCTGGTGCAGGAGACCTTCGTGAGAGCTGCCGGAGCGCCGGCCCTCCCCGGGAACGCCGAAGCCTGGCTGGTGCAGGTGCTGGTCCACCTCTGCCGGGACCGGCGCCGGCGCCAGCGGGTCCGGGACCGGCACGCCGCCGAGCGACGGGGTGAGGCCGAGGCGGCGACGGCGGGCCCCGACCTCGACCTCTGGCGCGCCGTGGCCGCGCTCCCTCCGCGCCAGCGGGCGTCGATCGTCCTTCACGAGGTGGAGGGGCACGCGGTGACGCACGTGGCGGCGCTGCTCGGCGTGTCCCCGATCACGGTGCGGTGGCATCTCCTGGCCGCGCGCCGCCGCCTGCGGGAGGTGCTGCGATGAAGAGCCTGCGAGAACGCCTCCGCTCCGGCGATCCCGCCCGCACGGCGCGGCCGCTCGATGCCGAGGAGATGGCGGCCATCCGTCAGGCCATGGCCGCGGTCCGGCCGGGGCCGCGCGGCTGGCGCCTCGCCGCCGGCCTCGCCCTGGCCGTGACCGCGCTCGGCACCGTCGCGCTCCTGGTCCTGTGGCCGGATCCGCCGTCCGCGCCGGTGCCCGTCCCGATGGCGGCGCCGGTCGTGGTCCCTGCGCCCGCTCCCAGCCTCCAGGTCGCGCAGGCCCCGCCGGTGCTCCCGCGCCCCCGGGGCGTCCGGCTGCCGCGGCGTGCGACAGGGACGGTTCCCCCGCCCCTTGCCCAGCCGGCGCAGGTCAAGGAGATCCGCTTCGTCACCGCCAGTGGGACGCAGATCCTCTGGACCGTGCGGTCCAGCGAGGAGGGAGCATGAGACGCGTCGGCATCGCCATCCTTCTGTGTTGCGTTCTGGTCGCCGGCAGCCTGACCGTGCGAGCAGCGGAATCCGAGTCGGACAAGGTGGCGCGGCTGTTTCCGCTCCAGAACATGGAACCGGAGCGCGCCATGCTGGAGGTCCAGGCGGCGTACCCGGAATCCATCACCCGCGTGGAGATGCAGCCGCAGCGGGCGTCGGGGGCGTCCTATCTGCGGGTGATCGGTCCCGCCAGGGAGATGGAGGCGATCGCGCGCATCCTCGCGGCGAAGGACGTGGCGCCGCCGGCCGTGAGCTTGCAGGTCATCCTGCTGGAGGCGGTGGACGCACCGCTTCCCGCACCCGACCTCCCGGGTGGCGCGCAGAGCGCGCTCGCCGAGGTGAGGGCGCTGTTTCCCTTCAAGGGCTACCGCCAGCGGCACACGGCGGTGATCCCCGCCGCGCGGAGCGCCATGGCCAGCCTGGGGAACGAGTTCGGCGTGCGCCTGGACGCGCGCCCGCAGAGCACGGGAAACGTGGAGGTGCCGGGGTTCGAGCTGGTGCGGACCCCGGCCAGGGACGTGCCGGGGGCGCAGCTCCTGGGGACCTCCTTCTCCATGAAGCGCGGGGAGACCGTGGTGCTGGGGACCTCGCTCGTCCCCGCCACGGCCAAGGTGGATGCCGACGTCCCCCGGGCCCTGGTGGTGCTCGTCACCGCGCTTCCCTAGGTGCTAGCCTTCGCCTGGTGTCCAAGGGCAACGAGCAGCGGCTGACCAGCCTCGCGTCCTGCGCCGGTTGAGCGAGCAAGATGGGGCCCGAGGCCCTGGCGCAGGTCCTGCGCCCCCTCGCCGGCATGTTCCACGCGAAGGCGTGGCCGGACCTCCTCCGTGGGCTCGGCGAGCCCGACGATGCGGCGGTTTGGAAGCTCGACGCCGAGCGCGCGCTGGTGCTGACCGCCGACTTCTTCCCGCCGGTGGTGGACGATCCGTACGCCTACGGCGCCATCGCGGCGGCGAACGCCCTGTCCGATCTCTACGCCATGGGCGCGGTGCCGCTCTTCGCCCTGAACCTGGCGAGCTTCCCCGCCGATCTCGACCCCGCGGTCCTCGCGGAGATCCTGCGGGGCGGGGCGGACAAGGTGCGCGAGGCCGGGGCGGTGGTGGCGGGCGGGCACACCACCACGGACCCCGAGCCCAAGTTCGGCCTGGCCGCGGCGGGGCTCGTCCATCCCGACCGGGTGTTGACCAAGGGCGGGGCGCAGCCGGGGGACGTGTTCGTGCTCACGAAGCCGATCGGGAGCGGCCTGATCACCACCGCCGCCATGCGTGACCGGGCCACGCCGGCCGAGCTCGAGACCGCGATCGCCTCCATGAGCCGCCTGAACCAGGACGCGGGGCGCCTCCTGCGCTCGCTTCCCCCGGGTGCGGTGCACGCCCTCACGGACATCACCGGCTTCGGCCTGGGCGGGCACGCCCACGAGATGGCGCTGGCGTCGGATCTGGCGGTCCGCTTCCACTGGCCGGGGGTGCCGCTCCTGCCGGGAGCGGAGACGTACGCCCGCGAGGGGCTCTCCTTCGGCGGGGCCCGGCGCAACGTGAGCTATTACGGAGCGCACGTGCGCGGGGCGGACGTCCCCGAGTGGGTGACGGCGCTGCTCTTCGATCCCCAGACGTCGGGCGGGCTGCTCGCCGCGGTGAGCCCGGAGCACGTGGCGCCGCTCCTCGAGCTCTTCGACCGGGAGGCCGTGCCGGCCTGGCGGATCGCGGTGGCGGAGGCGGGCCCGGCCGGGGAGCTGCGGCTATGATGCGGCCATGGACCCCCTGTACACCCCACTCCAGGAGAGGCTGACCGGCGCCGTCTTCACGGCCGACCAGTTCGGCCGCGACCTGCTCACCAATTTCGGCCACATCCACCACTGGATGCCCCGCTTCGTGGTGGAGCCGCGTACGGCCAAGGACGTCGTCGAGGTGGTGCGCTTCGCCCGCGAGCACGGGCTGTCCGTGTCCACCCGGGGCGCCGGCCACAGCCAGAGCCAGCTCGCCATCAGCCAGGGCGGGATCCTGCTGGCCATGCAGTCGCTCCGGAAGATCCTGCACGTGGACCGGGAGGCGCACACGGTGGACGTGGAGGGCGGCGTCGTCTGGCGCGACCTCGTGCACTTCCTGAAGAAGTTCTCCCTCGTCCCCCGCGTGCTCACGAACAACCTGGGGGTGACGATCGGGGGCACGCTCTCCATCGCCGGGATCGGCGTGGCCTCCTTCAAGTACGGCTCGCAGGGGGACAACGTGGTGGAGATGGACGTGGTCACCGGCGCCGGCGACCTCGTCACCTGCAGCCCGGAGGAGAACGCCGATCTCTTCTGGTCCACCATCGCCGGCCTGGGGCAGGTGAGCATCATCGTACGCGCGCGCCTGAAGCTGCGGCCGATCAAGGCCATGACGCGCACTTATTACCTGCTCTACGACGACATCCGCCGCTTCCTGGAGGACGCCAGGGGGGCCATGGACGCAGGCGTGTGGGACCACCTGGAGTCCTGGGCCAGCCCCAGCGTGCAGGGGACGAAGCCGGTGGAGGGACGGCGGCAGGTGTTCGCCCGCTGGTTCTTCCCCTTCCACCTCACGGTGGAGTTCGATCCGGGGAGCCCGCCCGACGACCGCGCCCTGCTCGCGCCGCTCACGCCCTACGAGCACCTGTACACGGACGACCTCCCCACGATCGATTTCCTGGAGCGGCTGCTGCCCGTCTTCGAGCTGTGGAAGCGCGCCGGCACCTGGGAGCACGTGCACCCCTGGATGGAGGTCGTGCTCCCCTGGGAGACCGCGGCCACCTACATCGATCAGGTGCTGGTGGACCTCTCCCCGGCGGTGCAGGTGGGCGGGCACGTGCTGCTCTGGCCGGCCAAGGGGACCACCTCCCGCTCCCGCCTCTTCATGCGCCCGGAGGGGGACAACGTGGTCGGCTTCGGCATCCTTCCCGCCATCCCGCCCCAGTACTGGGCGCAGATGAAGCCCATGCTGGCGGGGGCCAGCGACCTCGCCATCCTCATGGGGGGCAAGCGCTACCTGTCGGGCTGGATCGAGTTCGATCTCCAGACGTGGAAGGCGCACTTCGGCGAGCGCTGGGACTGGATGAAGGCCTGCAAGCGGCGCTTCGATCCCGATCACCTCCTCAATCCCGGGTTCGTGCCCGACGAGGTCGAGCGCCCGGCGGCGGCGGAGCGGTAGCGCCATGGCCATCCCCTTCGGCACCGAGGCCTGGGCCCAGGCCCTCTGCGCCCACATCAACGGCTCCAGCGAGTACCGGAACGCCGCCTCCAAGTGGGGGAAGGACTTCAACGGCACGCTGCTCCTGAGCTTCGGCGCGGACGGCAAGCTCGCGGAACCCAAGCACCTGCTGCTCCGGGTGGCGGAGGGGCGCTGCGGCGGGGCGGAGTTCGTGGAAGGGATCGACCACCCCGAGGCAGGCTTCGCCCTGGAGGCGCCGTTCACCCTCTGGAAAGAGATCCTGGAGGGGCGCCAGCTCGCCGTGACCGCCATGCTGGCCGGACACATGAAGGTGCGCGGCGACCGGTTCAAGCTGCTGCAGCACGTGGCGGCGCAGCGGGCCCTGCTCCACTGCGTGACCTCGCTCGACACCGCTTTCCCCGAATAGTTGGAGAGTTTGACAGCCTAGGGAGGCGGGCCTACGCTGGCCGCACTGCTTGGGAGGGGGCACCTCGACGATGTTCGGGCCACGCCTTCGCCTCTGCCGCGTTTCCGGGATCGCGATCAAGGTGGACGCGAGCTGGTTCCTGGTCGCGGCCCTCGTCACCTGGACGCTGGCCGTGGGCCTCTTCCCCCGCGACCACCTGGGGCTGTCCTCTCTCTCCGCCTGGAGCATGGCCGTGGCCGCCGCTCTCGGCCTCTTCAAGTCCATCGTCCTGCACGAGCTGGGGCACGCGCTCATGGCGCGGCGCATGGGCCTGCGCATCCGTACGATCACGCTGTTCATCTTCGGCGGACTGGCCGAGATGGAGGACGAGCCGAAGAACGCCCGTGCCGAGTTCCTGGTGGCGGTGGCGGGGCCGGCGGTCAGCGTGGCGGTGGCGGTGCTCGCGCTGCTGGCGGGGCTCGCCTTGCGTCTCGTGCCGCTGCCGTACGCGGATCTGGCCGCGGACGTCTGCTTCTACGTGGCCTGGGCGAACGCCCTGCTCATCGCCTTCAACGCCATCCCGGCGTTCCCGCTGGACGGCGGCCGGGTGCTGCGCGCCGCCCTGTGGGGGATCACGGGGAGCATGCGGAAGGCGACCCGCATCTGCTCGTTCCTCGGGCAGGGCTTCGGCTTCCTGCTCATCGCCGCCGGTGCCGTGATCGCCTACTGGACGGGCAGCCTGCTGGCGGGAGCGTGGACGGCGGTGCTGGGCTGGTTCCTCCGCCGGGCGGCGTCGCTGTCCTGGAAGCAGCTCCTGCTCCGCACCGCGCTGGAAGGGGAGCGGGTCGAGCACTTCATGCGGCGCGACCCCATCAGCGTGCCGCCCTCGCTGTCGGTGGCGGAGCTGGTGAGCGACTACGTCACGCGCTTCCACCACACCATGTTCCCCGTGCTCCAGGGAGAGCGCCTGATCGGCTGCGTGACCACGCACCGCCTGCGGGAGATCCCGAAGGAGGAGTGGTGTCGCAGGAGCGTGGCCTCGCTGCTCGAGGCCCCCTCGCCGGAGAACTCGATCTCGCCCGAGACGGCGGCCATCCACGCGCTGCAGCGCATGAGCCACCGCGGGCGCTTGATGGTCGTGGAGGGGGACCGCCTGGTGGGCATCGTGTCCATGCGGGACCTGCTGCGGTTGCTCGCCACCAAGGTGGAGGTCGGAGAGGCGGCCTGAGGGGACAGGCACCTTGAAGAATTGACGGTCGCCCTCCTCCTCGCGGACGTGCCGTCCGCGGCTCGTTCCTCTTTCTCCCGGTTGGAAGCTGTAGGACCGGCGTATCTTCTGAGGCATCGCCCGGGGGGGTGAGGCGGTGCGTTCGAGGGCCCGTCTGCTCACGGCTGTGCTGCTTGGCCTCTGGCGTTCGCTGGCATCGAGCGCCTCACCGGATCCTTACGCTGCATTGCAGGCGAACCTCCTCGTCACAAGCCTCCGCCTCGTGGACAACGGCGACAACGACGGGTTCGCCGATCCCAACGAGACCGTGCAGGTCTATGTGACCCTGCGCAACAACAGCGGCAGCGACCAGAACGAGATCGTCGTCCGCATGGGAAGCACCGATCCCACGGTGGCCTGCATCCCGACTCCCGTCGTCTCCTTCGGTTCTCTTCTCGCCGGGGAAGTCCGGGAGGCGGCGCTGCCGCTGGTCTTCCAGATGGCGAACGCAGCGCGCGTCGACGTTTCCCAGGATCTGCTGGTCACCCTCGACTTCGCGATCTCGGGGGAGGACTTCGGCACCACCACCAAGCCCCAGAGCGTGACCCTCGAAGCAGACCTGAACGTGAGCGGAGGGTTGCTTCCCACCACCTACACCGAGGGGTTCGAGAACGCGGGCTTCGGCTCCTTCACCACGCAGTCGCTGGACCTGGGGCGGGAGTCCCTGCTGGGCTCGGACGGCCATCGCTGCCAGTACAACGACCCCGACTTCGTGAACTCCAATTCCTACGGCTACACCGACTGCTTCCTTGGCGCGGCCACCACCGTCCAGAACGCCTACGACTGGCACGTCCACGGGCTGACCTCGCCGGACGGAGGGCGCGCCTATCTCGGCAACAACTCCCTGCACTGGGGCGTCCATGGGGGTGCGGCCAGCCAGGACACCTCGCGCTTGCGGCAGCTCGACGCCATCCGCACCTTCCTTCCCGTCAACCTGGGCTGGAACGGCGTGACCTCCGACTTGACCTTCAAGCACCAGGTGGCGCTCGTGGACGGCGGCTACCTGACCGGGCCCGACTACGGCGAAACGGTCGACCGCGGAATCGTCCAGGTGCAGCTTGCGACCTCGGCCGGCCAGGCGACCGGGAGCTGGCGCAAGATCAGCCCCTACGAGAACGTCTACAACGCGGAAACGTACGACCGCTACGCCAACTGCCTGTTCGATCCCACCGACGACGGAAGCGACGAGGACGACTACTTCGATCCCGCCGACCCCGCGCGACGCCTGGGCCCATCCTCCACCTGCAGGCCCGAGTTCGCCTTCTCCAATCTGGGCCGAACGTTCTTCAGCGCGCCTTTCAGTCCGACCGACGTTGGAGACGCCAGCGACGGGCCAGGGCTCCAGGGCTCACGCGGGCCGGGCACCTGGGTGGAGTCCAAGTTCAGCCTGGCCCGCTGGCGGGGCCGGCGCGTGCGCTTCCGCTTCCTCGCGACCTCGATCGAGATCGTGGACGCGCCGACGTGGCAGGTGGCTCAAGGCTGGAACCCAATCCAAGGCGACGACGGCTGGTACATCGACGACGTGAGGGTCACGAACACCCTCACCAGCGCGGCCATGGTCTCCATCGACACCGCGGATCGATCCGGTTTGCCCGCGTGCGGTCCCGTGTGCGCGAGCGTGACCCCCTCTCTGGTTGTGTTCCCGGCGATCGCCCGATGTGGCGACACGTTCACCCTCGACGCTTCCGGCTCCACGGTGGACCAGTGTCACGGAGGAGCGCTCCAGTACCGCTTCTGGTGGATCTGGCGCGCGTTGCCACCCGGTGGAACGCTGAACGCGTTCTATGCCGCCCTGCTCCAGGACTGGAGCGAGAACGCGATCCTCTCCTATCCCGCACAGACCTTCGAAGAGAACATCTACCGTGTGGACGTTCGCTGCTCGGCCCTCCCCGCTTGTGGAGGGAGCACGACGTCGGAGGTCACCGTGGAGGCTTCCTGCCCCGTGCTCCTCTATTTCCCCAGGCCGATCCTCTTCGAGAGCAAGTCCGTCCTCTCCTGGGGGACTCCCGGCAGGATCTCGGCCGTCCGCGGAGACCTGGGTGATCTGCGCGCCAGCGGGGGCTACTTCAGCCCGTCGACCTACTGGAACTTCAAGGTTTCGAACAGGTCCTCGCTCGAGGACGTGTCCATCCCCGCTCCTGGCGAAGGGAGGTACTACCTCCTACGCGGCTCTCGCTACCCCGCCCCCGGTTCGTGCGCCGGATATTCTTTTTCCACCGGCAGCCCCGCCGAGGTGCCGGGGGCAGGGGGAAACCGCGACGAGGACATCGGTGG